>JANQJP010000002.1 GCA_028281575.1 Cellvibrionaceae bacterium | reverse complement strand
GTATCACTACACCAACCACAAGTGCCCACACGTCTTGCTTCTACAATACTGTTAAAGAACCAACCAATCCTCCGATCAGCCGAGGACGCGCATTATACGTAGCTTTTAGATGTTTGCAACACTAATGAAGCTTTTTTTAAACTCTTGAAAAGGCGAAGAAAAAACCGGGGATTTAACAAGCGGAAAGCACCACTATAAGCGAGATACAAGCGCATTCGAGACTTTATCTACACAAATAAATTTACGCGCTCCCGCCCTCCTTTTGGGGACGATTCCTGTAACGCTTTAACAAAGCCCAAGTAGCCACGAGGGGACCTGAAAGCGCGTACACAAACGCCATGATAAAAAGCACTCTCGAAGGGTTCACCATAACCACAGCAAAAACCAAAACGGTAATGATCACCGCAACAAATGGCACACGCCGATTCGCATCCAAACCCTTAAAGCTTTGATAGCGAATATTTGAAACCATGAGCAGGCCAACCAAGACAGTGACAAGCGCGGCGAATAAGGAAAGTTCGAGACTAAGCGCCAACTCACTCCCCCACCAAACACCCGACGCCATAAGTGTCGCAGCCGGCGGGCTGGCAAGACCAGTAAAATAACGATTATCCACTGTCTTCGATTGCGTATTGAACCGAGCCAAGCGAATCGCGGCACATGCTACAAATACGAAGGCTGCAGCAATGCCATATTTACCTAGCGGTTCGAGTGCCCAGCTGTATAAGACAACCGCCGGTGCAAGTCCAAAGGACACCATATCCGACAGGCTGTCATATTCAGTACCAAAAACGCTTTCGGTATTTGTCATGCGCGCGACGCGACCGTCAAAGCCATCGAGGATTTGCGCCACGAAGATAGCAAAAGCAGCATGGGCGAAATTACCGTTAAAAGCAGCGAGGATCGCAAAAAAACCACCGAATAATGCACCTGTCGTAAAGAGGTTCGGTAGGAGATAAACACCCTTGCGCTGAACACGATTACCGTTTTCAGAGTGCTCCTCAACATGTTCATCGACAGGGACAGCATCGGTAACGCCTAAATCGACAAACTCAGACTGATCGTCATTATTTTCGCTATTTGAATCCATAAAAAAATATCCAGATCGCCGGTGCAGCTGTTGCCGCACCGGACGCACGCCCTAGTTTTTGCTTTTATCGATAATTTTATTTGATTCTATCCAAGGCATCATTGCACGCAACTTAGCACCGACTTGCTCTATCGGATGTGCGGCGTTGTTGCGACGCCAAGCTGTCATCTCTGGATAATTCGCCTGACCTTCAAGAATAAACTTCTTAGCGTAAGCACCGTCCTGGATATCTTTTAACGCTTCGCGCATCGCTTTACGCGACTCTTCATTAATGACTCTCGGGCCAGTGACATATTCACCATATTCAGCGTTATTCGATATCGAATAATTCATATTGGCGATGCCGCCTTCATACATCAGATCAACAATCAGTTTGAGCTCATGCAAACACTCAAAATACGCCATTTCAGGCGCATAGCCCGCTTCCGTAAGCGTTTCAAAACCCATTTTAACAAGCTCAACAGCACCGCCACACAATACGGCTTGCTCACCAAATAGGTCTGTTTCGGTTTCATCTTTAAATGTTGTTTCGATGATACCTGAGCGCCCACCGCCAACACCACACGCATAAGATAGCGCTACATCCTTCGCCGAACCGGAAGCATCCTGGAAAATGGCAACCAAATCGGGAATACCACCACCATTGGCAAATTCATTTCTGACCGTATGCCCAGGCGCTTTAGGTGCGATCATAATGACATCAAGGTCCTTGCGGGGCACAATCTGGTTGTAATGAATCGCAAAACCGTGCGCGAACGCAAGCGTTGCCCCCTGCTTAATATTGGGCTCTATCTCTTCTTTGTAGAGAACGCTTTGAAATTCGTCGGGTGTGAGAATCATAATAACGTCGGCGCTGGCGACAGCTTGAGGTACATTGGTCACACGTATACCGTGCGCTTCGGCCTTGGCAATTGAAGAAGATCCCGCTCGCAAACCAACTGTTACATCTACACCGGAATCTTTGAGGTTACATGCGTGGGCGTGGCCCTGGGAACCGTAACCGATAATAGAAACTTTTTTTCCCTGAATAATCGACAGATCGCAGTCTGCATCGTAATACACTTTCATTTGGCGTCTCGCTTGTTAAGAAAGAGAATGTGGCGCGCATTCTAGGCCCTTTTTTATATTACGTAAAATGATATATTTGCAAGCCAATGAATCATTTTCTGCAACATTATCATGCAAACAACTAAACTCAAACTCTTTATCGCACTGGCGGAAATCGGACATTTTAACCGCACTGCACAGGCGTGCCACGTCAGTCCATCAAAACTGAGCCGCACAATCCAAAGCGTTGAAACCGAACTGGGGATCACGTTATTCGAGCGTGATAATCGCCATGTCGCGCTCACAACTCAAGGTGAAGATTTCCTGCATTTTGCACGCGAACACGTCAAGCATTGGGAAACATTCCAGGACTCGTTGAAGAATACTCGAGGCGCGTTATCGGGAACCGTCAGTATTTATTGCTCTGTCACAGCCAGCTACAGCTTTCTCTATGAAATTTTGGCGAAATTTCGTGAGCAATACCCACTGATCCAAATTAAATTACATACGGGAGATCCCGCCGACGCCATCAATCGTGTATCAAATGGTCAAGAGGATATCGCTATTGCAGCAAAACCCGAAAAGCTCTCAAACACAATGAGCTTCAAACAATTCGATGCCTCACCTTTAATATTCATTTGCTCAAGTAAAGACACACATTATGAAAGCCTGATAAAAAATCTTGGTGATGCCGCGTGGCAGAACATTCCAATGATCGTATCGGAAAGGGGGCTTGCGCGGGAAAGGTTTAATGCCTGGGTAGCGTCAAAAAAAATTGCAGCGAATATTTACTCACAAGTTTCGGGAAATGAAGCCATCGTGAGTATGGTCAGCCTAAATTGCGGTATTGGGCTCGTCCCGCAAATCGTAGTGGAAAACAGCCCACTTAAAAACAGTGTCAAAAAGTTTAGCGTACAACCAAATATTGCGAGCTACGAAGTCGGCGCTTGTGTTCAAAGCCGCCGACTTAAAAGTCCGCTCGTTAACGCGCTATGGCAATTGATTTAGGGACCTGTTCACGCCAATTGGATTACCACGGTCAACAAGCCCAAACGTTCACTAAGAAATCTAAAGACTTAGCACCTTCTCGCCGCGCGCAATGCCTGAAACACCAGAACGCACTACTTCAATAATGGATGCTTCGCCCACCGCGGCGATAAATGCGTCCAGCTTGTCGCTATCACCAGTAATTTGAATGCAGTATACGGACGGTGTGACATCTACAACGGACCCACGAAAAATATCGACACTGCGCTTCACTTCAGCACGCTGGGCGCCGGTGGCTCGAACCTTTATCAGCATAAGTTCTCGTTCGATATGCGCACCCTCGCTTAAGTCAACCAATTTAACGACATCGATTAATCGATTTAAATGCTTGGTGATTTGTTCTATTTTGTGATCGTCACCGATAGTGGTAAGCGTCAATCGCGATAAGGTACTGTCTTCCGTCGGTGCCACCGTCAGCGATTCAATATTGTAACCACGCTGCGAAAACAGACCGACAACACGAGAAAGCGCACCTGGCTCATTTTCCATCAAAATGGAAATAATTCGTTTTCTGGACATTAGGTGCGCTCCGTTTTACTTACCAGCATATCCCGCATTGAGCCGTTTGGTGCCACCTGCATGGGATATACATGCTCCAAAGGATCAACATAAATATCCATAAAGACACAACGATCTTTCATCGCAAAACATTCTTCGAGCTTTTCTTTTAATTCAGACCGTTGCTTAACAACAATGCCAACATGTCCGTAGCTTTCCATTAACTTAGGGAAATCGGGTAGCGAATCTTCGTATAAGCTCTCGGAATAGCGACCGCTGTATTGCATATCCTGCCATTGCTTAACCATGCCGAGTGCCTGGTTGTTTAAACAGATAATTTTTACCGGGAGATGGTATTGCGTACAGGTGGACAATTCCTGGATACACATTTGAATTGAACCTTCGCCGGTGACGCAAACAACATTGGCGTCGCGATGGGCAAACTGCACTCCCATCG
The DNA here is from genome assembly GCA_028281575.1 of Cellvibrionaceae bacterium. GTDB lineage: Bacteria > Pseudomonadota > Gammaproteobacteria > Pseudomonadales > Cellvibrionaceae > Agaribacterium. Next base: position 94,604 of record JANQJP010000002.1, on the reverse strand, counting down.
CCGCAGGCAAACCAAAACCCATGGTGCCTAGCCCACCTGAGTTAATCCAACGACGCGGTTTATCAAATTGATAGTACTGCGCGGAAAACATTTGGTGTTGGCCAACATCCGAGCAGACAAAGGCTTCGCCTTCCGTCACCTCGTAAAGCGTTTTAATTACTTCCTGTGGCTTGATTAAATCACCGCTGTCATCGTAATTGGGTTTTCGTAAAATACTGTAACGATCTCGCCACTGTTCAATTTCTTCCCACCAGGTATCGATAGATTTGGGGTTGGGACGCTCATTGGTTTGACGCACTAAATCAAGCATTTCTTCCAAAACATTCTTTACCGGCCCCACAATCGGAACATCGGCGGCTATTGTTTTGGAAATAGATGCAGGGTCCACATCTATATGAATAATTTTCGCCGTTGGACAGAACTTGGCAGGTGTATTCGTCACACGATCATCAAAGCGCGCCCCCGCAGCCAAAATAACATCCGCGTGATGCATCGCCGTGTTCGCTTCAACCGTGCCGTGCATGCCGAGCATGCCCAGAAATTGTTTGTCAGTGGCAGGATAAGCACCTAAGCCCATCAAGGTATTGGTCACGGGAAAGTTGAGCGTGCGTGCCAGCTCGGTTAACAGCTCTGAAGCCTCGCCCTGAATCACACCGCCACCCGCATAAATCACTGGCCGGCTGGCACCGAGCAATAAAGAGACCGCTTTTTTAATCTGCCCTGAATGTCCCTTGACAGCCGGCGTATATGAACGCATTTTAATTTTATCCGGGTAGTCATACGGATAGAGATCAACGGGGTTTGTCACATCCTTGGGCACATCGATAACTACCGGCCCAGGACGCCCAGTTGACGCGATAAAAAAGGCCTTTTTCACAGTTTCTGGAATTTTGTTTGCGTCTTTCACCAAAAAACTGTGTTTAACGATGGGACGAGAGATGCCCACCATATCCGTTTCCTGGAAAGCATCCTCACCAATTTTTTCCGAAACAACCTGGCCAGAAATAACCACCATCGGAATGGAATCCATATACGCAGTGGCGATGCCGGTAATGGCATTGGTCGCGCCTGGACCAGAGGTAACAAGCACGACACCGGTTTTTCCGGTCGAGCGCGCATAGCCATCAGCTGCGTGAGTTGCGGCTTGCTCGTGCCGGACGAGAATATGCCTAACTTTGTCTTGTCTAAAAATCGCGTCGTAAATATGTAGCGCCGCACCACCGGGGTAACCGAATACAATATCGACCCCCTCGTCTGCGAGCGCGCGAATTAACATATCTCCGCCTGAAAGCTTTTCCACTTTCGATTCCTCTAAATTCACTGGAACTTGTGTTAATAATAGCGTTTCACGTGTGCAACTCTGCGAAATATCTAGTTCCAACGCTAAAACAACAGCGCATAGGTATCTCGAAAATATCGTCAGAAGCCCGGTGGAACGTGCTAAAAATCGCGGCTTGAAGAGCAAAGCTAGTAACTGCTCGTGAGGTCCACCGGCAGGGTATGGGTTTATACCCTATAAGGAATGGTCTGGCAGACGCTTGATCTGCCTTCGTTTATGCAATATCACGCTTTAGTACGATATTGACATAATGCCGCAAGGCGCCATTCTCTCAATCTAATGATCAAAGTCAACAGTTTTTATAAAATTCAACAACTTATAGCGTATAGCAAAGTTTTTTTTGAAAAACTGCGTGACACTTTAATCACTCTATGGCCTATACTGTTTTACAAGTACACTAGCCGGTGAAGCTTCACTATTATAATCACCGCTTGACCACGACTAGGGACCGGACCATGCCCACACTGAGAACACTTAAACTCGCAGTTATGGCCATTGCTGTCTTCTACGCTAGCGCGATAACTGCAGGCGAATATTACCGCTGGATGGATGAACAAGGCGTTACACACTACGGATCGACACCACCTCAAGGGGTCGATGCCGAGCTGGTGTCGACTTATGATGACGCTCCGACAAAGGAACCTAAGTCTAGCGAAAACGATATTCAACGACAGCAACAAGCGATGCGCAATCAGCGCGAACAAGAATGCGCTTCAGAGAAATCAAGGCTATCGACCCTAAAAACAAGCGGCACCCGCATTCGCATGCGACAGGAAGACGGTTCCAGCCGCTACTTAACGGCCGATGAAATCCAAAAAGAAATTGAACAATCAGAACAATTTATTAAAGAGGCCTGCGATAATTAAGCCTTGGAAAAAATGACCGAACCATCGGCGACTTTTGCATAAATTGTATTGCCCCCCACAAAAGCCCCTTTGAGCACTTCCTGCGCAAGCGGGTTTTCCAGTAATTGTTGAATCGCACGCTTGAGTGGCCGCGCCCCATAGACCGGATCAAAACCTGCAGCCGCAATAAGATCCATAACTTCCGGCGCCAATTTCAAACCTAAATCGTGTTCCTTTAAACGGGCTTTGAGGCGCTTTAATTGAATTGTTGCTATGCCGCGAATTTGCTCCTGGCCCAACGGGTGAAAGACAACAACTTCGTCAATACGATTGATGAATTCTGGCCGAAAATGGCCCGATACAACCCCCATAACCGCATCCTTCATCGCCTGATAGCGGTTTTCATTAAGCACATCATCACTGGTCGCGGTATTGTCAAAGCTAATACTATCGAAGGACTTGTTTTGCGTGATCTCTTGAATTGCATCAGAACCCAGGTTAGACGTCATAACGACAACAGTGTTACGAAAATCAACTGTTCTTCCCTGACCATCGGTAAGTCGCCCATCTTCAAGCACTTGGAGCAGGATATTAAAAACATCGGGATGCGCTTTTTCTATCTCGTCTAACAAGAGCACAGAATAAGGTTTGCGCCGCACCGCTTCGGTCAAATAGCCACCTTCCTCATAGCCAACATAACCAGGAGGGGCACCGATTAAACGCGCAACACTGTGTTTTTCCATAAACTCCGACATATCGATACGCACCATCGCCTCTTCGCTATCAAATAGAAATGACGCGAGGGTCTTACACAGCTCAGTCTTCCCTACCCCGGTTGGCCCCAGGAATAAAAAGGAACCATTTGGACGGTTTGGGTCAGACAGACCGGCACGCGCACGGCGCACGGCGTTGGATACAGCAACCACCGCTTCACGCTGACCAATAACACGCTTATGAAGCACATCTTCCATGCGCACAAGCTTCTCACGTTCTCCTTCGAGCATCTTCGCAACTGGAATGCCCGTCCACTTGGACACCACTTCAGCAATTTCTTCGTCGGTAACTTTATTCCGCAGCAGCTTCATCTCGTGCATCTCTGCTTGTCCGGCCATATCCAACTGCTTTTCCAATTCTGGAATGATGCCGTATTGCAGCTCCGACATACGCGCGAGATCACTCGCGCGATGCGCAGCTTCAAGGTCTAAACGCGCCTGCTCAAGGTTACTTTTAATTTCCTGCGTGCCCTGCAGCGCTACCTTTTCTGCGCGCCAGATTTCGTCGAGATCTGCATAAGCCCGCTCGGCTTTTTCGATTTGTGCATCAATTTTTTGCAAGCGCTCTTTGGACGCCAGATCCTCGTCTTTTTTAACCGCCTCGCGTTCAATTTTTAGCTGGATCAAGCGCCGCTCGAGTTTGTCCATCTGCTCGGGCTTGGAATCGATCTCCATGCGAATCCGACTGGCGGCTTCGTCAATCAAATCGATCGCCTTATCGGGGAGTTGCCTATCCGAAATATAGCGCTGGGAAAGTTTTGACGCGGCAATTATCGCGGAGTCGGTAATATTGACCCCGTGATGCACTTCGTAACGCTCCTTCAAACCCCGCAGGATCGCAATCGTGTCTTCCTCACTGGGCTCGTTAACTAACACTTTCTGGAAACGCCGTTCAAGTGCGGCATCCTTTTCGATAAACTGCCGATACTCGTCCAGAGTCGTGGCGCCAACGCAGTGCAGCTCACCCCTTGCAAGCGCAGGCTTCAACATATTGCCTGCGTCCATTGCCCCTTCGGCCTTACCTGCTCCGACCATGGTATGAAGCTCATCGATAAACAAAATCACTCGACCTTCCTGCTTGCCGAGTTCATTAAGTACCGCTTTTAGGCGCTCTTCAAATTCACCACGAAACTTGGCTCCTGCAAGCAGTGCACCAAGATCCAAAGACAAAAGCCGTTTGCGCTTGAGTCCTTCAGGCACCTCACCATTGACGATACGCTGTGCCAAGCCCTCGACAATCGCAGTTTTCCCCACACCAGGCTCGCCGATAAGCACCGGATTATTCTTGGTTCGACGCTGGAGGACTTGCACCGTCCTGCGAATCTCGTCATCGCGGCCAATCACCGGGTCGAGCTTGCCGGACTCTGCACGTGCCGTAAGGTCGATGGTATATTTCTCTATAGCTTGACGCTTGCCTTCCGCTTCGGGGTCATCAACTGTCTCGCCCCCGCGCACTTTTTCCACCGCAGCTTCCAGCCTCTCCAAAGTGCCGAACTTGGCTAACAGTTCACCGATATTGAGCTTGGTCTCGCGCATTGCTGCGACCAATACGCTTTCACTGGAAATAAACTTGTCACTATTCTGCTGGGCGTATTTGTCGGCCAGATTCAGCAGACGCCCCATGTCAGGTGACATATTGACTTCGCCTGTAGGGGTCTCCAGACGCGCTAAACCATCGAGTTGCTTACTTAGTTCGTTGCGCAAGCCCGGCAAGTCAAAACCGGCGCTCACCAACAAAGACCTCACACTGGCTCCGTGTTGATCGAGCATGGCTTGCAACAAGTGCAGTGGATCGAGGCTATTGTGGTCGCGTCCTACAGCCAGAGACTGAGCGTCGGAGAGCGCCATCTGCAACGGGCTTGTCAATCGATCAATACGCATGGATAAACAACCTCGAAATATCGTTAGTTACAAGCGTAGGTTGGGGCTGAACCATGAATAACAAGACTAGCACCGACCCTAGGCATTGATCCAAATCATGCTCGCCATGCGCCCGCTAACGCCATCGCGCCGGTAAGAAAAAAAGCGTTGCTCATCAAGATAGGTGCAGAATTGCCCTCCCGCAATATCGTTCACCCCCAAGCCATACAATTCAGACCTCGCCAACCTGTATATATCTGCAAAGTGCTTACCCGGCTCATTCACATCATCTACAAATGCCAGCGACGCTGACTCGGCGAAGCTTCGTTCCGATTCCGCACGTTTAAATGCGGCAACCACGTCACTACCCACTTGGAACGCCCGCTGCGAAATAGCTGGCCCCAGATAACACATAAGTTTATTTGGCGGGGATCGGAACTTAGCGAGTGCCCACGCAAGAATCCCCTGCGCCAAACCCCGCCATCCGGCATGCACTGCAGCAACTTCACTGCCATCGTCACTGCACAGCAGCACTGGTAGACAATCTGCCGTGAGCACCGCACAAACTTGACCGGCTTCCTGAGTGTAAGCGCCGTCTGCTTCGGTAAGTTGCTTAAACTGTTGCTTAACGGTGACGATATTCGTGCCATGGACCTGAGAGAGCCAGTTTAGATGGGGAGCATTGCCAAAACGCTGCGCCAACGCGTTGGCGAAGATCTGATGGTTCGCCGCTACGCGCTCAGGCGCGTCACCGACATGGGTGCCCATATTTAAACTGGCATAAGGCGTCGTGCTAGTACCACCCAGACGGGTGCTAATCGCAATATTGACCCCGCATGGCAGCACGGGCCGTTCAGGTACGAGAAAGATCAACCGCTACTCCGCAAATAAGTTAGCAAGTCATCCATATCTTTCGGTAAGTCAATCTCCCAACTCATTGTTTGATTGCTCTCCGGATGTCGGAGCCCAAGCGCTTTCGCATGCAGGGCTTGGCGCGCAAAGCTGCCGGCAAGAGGTAGGCGTTCAAGTTCGCGTTTTGTCGATTTGCGCCCGTAGACCTGATCACCAACGAGCGGAAAACCCATATGCGCCATATGCACGCGAATCTGATGTGTCCGACCTGTTTCAAGCTTGAGTTGCATCAAACTAAAGTCTTGATAACTGTCCAGCAGTTGGTAATGGGTCCGTGCCTCCTTCGCTCCCGCCCCCCTGACAGCCATTTTGGTGCGCTGGGCCGGATGGCGGCCGATGGGTTCGTCGACATTGCCCTGTCTATTTGGCACACCATGGACAAGAGCGTGATAGGTGCGCGCCACGCTGCGCTCCTGTAGCTGTTCAACCAGGCTAAGTTGCGCTTCAAGGGTAAGTGATACAACCATTAAACCCGAGGTATCTTTATCGAGACGATGAACGATGCCGGCACGGGGTATATGCGCAAGTTCTGGCCGATGAAACAATAAACCATTCATAAGCGTGCCAGACCAATTACCTGCGGCTGGGTGAACAACCAAGCCAACGGGCTTGTTAACAACCATGAGACACTGATCTTCGAAAACAATATCTAAATCGATATCTTCCGCACACCACTGCTCGCTTTGTTCGGGCTCAGCATCGAGAGTAAGCAGCTCTCCGCCACTCAGCTTGCTGTTGGGTTTCGCTTTGCGGCTATTGACAACCAGCTCGCCGGAGTTAATCCACGACTTTAAACGCGAACGAGAGTAGTCCGGGAACAATTCGGCGGCGATTTGATCAAAGCGAGTGCCGGTTAAGGTTCGCGGCACGATGACGCGTTGGTTTATTCTAGGTGACATTGTGTTTCTGATACTTGCTCATTAAACTGTCCGGCCCGATTGGCAGCATAGTGAAGCAATCAGGGCCTTCGATTCAACTTTTGATATTAGATAATGCAAAACAATTTAATCCCAGTCTTCGCACGCGCAGTAAAGCAGGTCGTTACCATCGTTGCGTTTTCCCTCGCCTTTGTCATTGCCGGCTGTTCTTCAAACGAAGAAAAAGCTGCAAAAGGTTCTGAGCAAGAAGTCTACGAGCGTGCTCAACGCTACCTTAAAAGCTCAAGCTGGGAACTGGCTATTCAAACGCTACAGGCCTTAGAAGAAAACTTTCCTTTCGGTTCCTATGGCGACCACTCGCAGCTTGAATTGATTTACGCGTATTTTCGCGCTGGCGAATACGAGGCATCTATCGCTGCATCAGACCGTTTCATTCGTTTACACCCCCAGCATAGAAACGTTGATTATGCTTACTATATGCGCGGCATTGCCAGCTTTCACAACGACTCAGCCTTTGCCTCTGTGTTTCCGGTTGACGTGACACAGAGAGACCCCGGCACCGCGAAAGATGCATTTAACTATTTTGCGCAGTTACTCAACGAATATCCCGAGAGCGCCTACGCGCTCGATGCCAAAAAACGCATGACATTTTTGAGAAACAGCCTGGCGCGCTCAGAAATTAATATCGCTAATTACTATTTTAAACGCGGCGCCTACCTCGCAGCAGCAAACAGAGGCAGATGGGTGATAGAAAACATGCAGGAAACGCCCGCTGTACCCGACGCACTTGCAGTTATGGCGCAGGCCTATCATTTATTAGGCATGCAGGAGCTGTCGGACGATGCAACCAAAGTGCTGGTGTACAACTTCCCAGACCACCCTGCACTTAACGGAGCTGAATTTGACTACCGCTACGGACGCGACGAAAAACCCTCGCTCATCAGACGCCTAACCTTTGGCTTGTTCGGTAGTCGACCAACAATAAAGTTCGATACTCGCAGGCAATACAACCCCTTTTATACCGATGATACTGAAATCAGCGAACCACCTCCGCTGGAGAGTTAATCGCCAATTTTCCAACCGTTGGTAATGGGGTAGCGGCGGTCTCGACCAAAGGCGCGTTTACTCAGGCGAATACCTATAGGCGCCTGCCGCCGCTTGTATTCATTGAGATCTACCATCCGCAAAACTTTGTGCACCTCCTCCCGATCAAAACCGCGTTCGACAATCGCTTCGGCGCTGCAGTCCTGCTCTACATACAACTCGAGTATCTGATCGAGGACTTCGTAAGGCGGCAACGAATCCTCGTCTTTTTGGTCTGGTGCAAGTTCCGCAGATGGTGGCCGTGTAATCACATTCTCAGGAATAACCGGACTCACGCTATTGCGAAACCGGGCGAGCTCAAATACCGTGACTTTTGGCACATCTTTGAGAACATCCAAACCACCAGCCATATCGCCATAAAGCGTCGCGTAACCCACGGCCATCTCACTCTTATTACCCGTCGTCAAAACGAGGTAGCCGAGCTTATTGGATATCGCCATTAACAAAACACCCCGGCTTCGTGCTTGGATATTCTCTTCTGTTTTATCCCTCGGCGTATCTGCAAACAGCGTCGCAAGGCTGTCCACAAACGCGTTATACATCGGCTCGATGTTGATCGAATGGTACCTGACGTTTAGGCGCTTCGCTTGATCCGCCGCGTCCGTCTGGCTCATTTCCGAGGTGTAGCGAAACGGCATCATGACTGCCTGCACACGTTCCGCCCCCAGAGCGTCGACCGCTACAGCTAAGGTGAGCGCTGAATCAATACCACCAGAAAGACCGAGGACAACGCCGCGAAAACCGTTCTTACTCACGTAGTCACGCACACCGAGAGCCAGCGCCTGATATAAAACCTGAAGGTCAGGTGCATCGTGCTCAAGCGGCTGTAAACTGTCTCCGCTCGTCACTTTGCGGCTACGCTTATCGATTGTCACGCTGAGTGAATATTCATCGAATAACGGCGCACGCGCGACGACAGCTCCTTGACAGTCAACCACCATCGAGCCCCCGTCAAACACGAGCTCATCTTGACCACCTACCTGGTTGACGTAAAAGATTGGGGCATTGATATGCCGCGCCCGCGCTCGACACAAGTGCTCGCGCTCTGCTTGTTTATCCTGATGAAATGGCGACGCATTTAGATTCAGTACAGCATCTACACAGGCACTTTTCAGTTCATCTATTGGCGCACCATCCCAAATATCTTCGCAAATCGAAAGTCCTAACCTGAAACCTTTAAATTCAAAAACACCGGATTGATGGCCTTCAGCAAAATAACGTTTCTCGTCAAACACCTGATAATTTGGCAAACAACACTTAGCGTATTCAAAGATAACCCTACCTCCACTCACAACGCCCGCAACATTAAATAATTGACCGCCAATTGTTTTCGGATAGCCTACGACGAGCGCCATACGTAAATCAGCTTTACATAAACGGTCAATCGCGCGCTCAATTCGCATGCTTAAACTTGGGCGCAGCAGAAGGTCTTCAGGCGGATAGCCTGTGAGTGTCAGTTCCGGGAAAACAATGATATCGATGTCTGATTTATCATCGAAACGCTGTGCAAATTCGATGATTTTTTCAGCATTTTGATCAATATCACCTACGAGCGGGTTCAATTGGGCAAGGGCAATCGCCAGCATTGGCATATACTTACTCTACTTAAGATAAATTAACTATTGTCCGCCAAAGCGAAGACTGAAGCAAAGTCCTTTATGAATTCAGCAAACAATTATGATCATAATATTCAAACCTTGCAGGTATACCTGTATTACCGGGTAGTACTGAGTGGTTTGCTATTTACGATGTTCTCCTCCGGCCTGGCAGCGAATGTTTTGGGCGTTGGGTTTGGGCAGCTCTATTTTTGGGCCAGTATTATTTATTTCGGCTCCACACTTGCCACTTTATTTGCTTTTCCAGCCTCAGCACTTCGCTCGTCGCGCAGACGCATAGGCACTTTGCTTTGGATAGACATCATCGCACTGCTTATTTTGATCCACGCCAGTGGTGGTATCGAAAGTGGTCTCGGTTATTTACTTATTATCAGTGCGGCGACAGTTACTATTTTTGTGCAGCGACAATTGGCGCTGGCATACGCCGCAACTATCACCATTGTCATCATCGTTGACACCGTTTATCTCTCTCGTTTTAGATCAGATTTGAGTAAACACATATTTACGAGTGGGACTTTAGGCATTCTCATTTTTGCGACGACGATCGCCTTAGGCTACCTTAGCGACAAACTGCGTAAAGCGAGTGCACAATCGGAAGCGCAAGCCCGCCAGGTAAAAAACTTACTCGAAATCGCGCAGAACATCGTTACCCGTATGCAAACTGGTGTTATTGTCACTGATAATGATTTAAGAATTGAATTAATGAATGCTTCGGCAAAATTGATGCTCGATTTACCCAGAGACAAAAAACTCTATGGGACATATTTGGCAGACTTACGTGAACTACTGCCGCTATTAAAAGACTGGGAAAGTACAGTAAACCGAAAGAAATCTACCGTACTCAAGATTCGTCCTGGAATGGATATTCGGGTAAATGTTGCTCACTTGGATTCTGGTGACATCCAAAAAAATATATTCTACCTCGAGGATTATGCAGCTATTCGTCAGCAGGCCCAGCAATTAAAATTGGCATCACTGGGACGGCTTGCGGCAAGTATTGCGCATGAAATTCGCAATCCATTAGGCGCAATTTCACATGCCGCGCAACTTTTGGATGAGTCTGACTCGCTACCGAAATCAGATCAGCGAATGGCTGAAATTATTTTGAATAATAGTCGCAGAGTAAATGAAATTGTCGAGAACACCTTGGCATTGTCACGCAGAAGAGAACCGCATCCCGAACAACTCGATATAAGCCTTTGGCTGCCAGGGTTTATCAATGAACTCAAAAGTTCGCGCGAAAAAAATATCCAACTAAACATTAAAAAAAATGCGCTGTATATTAAGTTCGATCCGACCCATTTGCGCCAAATTCTGACCAACCTCGTAGAAAATGGTTTACGATTTAGCAGTACGAATAACGGAGAATCAGCGGTGGAAGTGATTGCAGGGGAACAAAGTAATGACCATAAAACTTATGTCGAAATAGTGGATTCCGGTCCGGGCATTCCCCAAAAACACATTAACGAAATTTATGAGCCTTTTTTTACGACCGATGATAAGGGTTCTGGTTTAGGTTTGTACATCTGTAAAGAGCTCGCGGAAATTAATCACGCATCACTGCACTACCGTCGAACTTCAGACAATAAAACCTGTTTTCGGCTAGACTTCTCTCATCACCAACGCATGCAGTAACATTATGAAAAACCTAAGAGCACTTGTTGTCGACGATGAACCCGATATTCGCGAGCTGTTATCCCTGACGCTGTTGCGTATGGGTATAGACTGCGATCCAGCAAAAGATGTTGCCACCGCAAAGAATTTTTTGACACGCGAAACATACAATATTTGCCTCACTGACATGCGCCTGCCCGATGGCAATGGCCTCGATATCGTCGAACTTATACAGCGGGATTATCCAAAGCTACCCGTCGCCGTTATCACGGCTCACGGCAATATGGATATCGCGATTGAAGCCATGAAAGCCGGCGCTTTTGATTTTATTAACAAACCAGTGGACCTCAACGCACTGCGGCAGCTTGTCATGTCTGCAGCTTCGTCGAGCCAAATTGCGGACGAGGATCAAACAATCGATATTGTGGGCAACTCACCCACTGTCGCTCGATTAAATGAGGCCATAAAAAAACTCGCGCGTTCTCAGGCACCCGTCTATATTTCCGGCGAGTCTGGAAGCGGCAAGGAGTTAGTTGCGCGTTCCATCCATAAGTTAGGGCCCCGCGTGCAAGGGCCCTTCGTACCGGTAAATTGCGGTGCTATTCCTTCAGAGTTGGTGGAAAGCGAATTTTTTGGCTATAAAAAAGGGGCATTTACCGGAGCAAATCGTGATAGCGAAGGCCTTTTTCAAGCGGCAAATGGTGGCACACTTTTCTTAGATGAAGTTGCAGATCTACCGCTGTCTATGCAAGTAAAAATGTTGCGGGCTATTCAAGAGAAAGCTATTCGTCCGGTCGGTTCACAACACGAAAATGCCATTGATGTGCGCATCTTGTGTGCAACACATAAAAACTTACAAGCACTTGTTGACCGCGGTGAATTTCGACAAGACTTATTTTACAGGCTAAACGTCATCCAATTGGATGTGCCACCGCTGCGCGATCGCGCTGATGACATTGCCCAACTCACCCAACACATACTGCAAAACTTAGATCAAAGCCTGGGGTCAGGAAATACTGAAATAACCAAGGCGGCAATTGAAAAACTCGAACATTACACTTTCCCTGGAAATGTCCGCGAACTTGAGAACATTCTTGAGCGTGCACTTACCCTTTGTGAAAATCAAACGATAGACGCCGGCGACCTGCAACTCTCCGAAGCCAAATCTCACGCAAACATTCCAGCGGCACCCACTGGCAGCCATTTTAAACGGGCGCTAAGTTACGCTTCTATAGACGATTATCTGGCGGAAATAGAAAAAGAAATTTTACAGGATGCGCTCGAAAACGACCGTTGGAATAAAACAAACGCAGCGAAAACTCTGGGTATCACCTTTAGATCATTTAGGTATCGCCTCAGCAAGCTTGGACTCGCTGATGAAGATAGCGACTGAAAGTCAATGGTGAACCAACGACACTGGTCAATTTCCTACAACATATTTGTCAGATTGCCACTTTTTCCCTATATTTTTTGCCGGTAGTCTTGACTCAGCATCATGGAAGGTGCTGCGACACCAGAAAGTCGTTTTATTATCTTTGAGCATGGAGGCTCTGATGAAACATCAAGGAATGTCACTTATTGAACTACTCATTGTGATCGCAATCGTCGCAATCTTGATTTCTAGCGCAACACCGAGTTTATCCCCCTTCATAGAACATCAACGATCTGATGCAACCATCGCCGATATATACCGCTTTTATCAAGCGGGGCGAGACTTGTCTGTTCGAAAGAGAGAAAGAATATATATGTGTGGGAGTAATGATCAACAAACATGCTCAAAGTATTGGTCAAAAAACTTAATCCTATTCCATGATAAGAATGGCGATAAAGCACCAAGCGCGTCTGAAATTGTGCATATCAAACAGCTTTCATTAGGAAATTCTTATATATGGTCAAGAATGGCTTTTGGGAAAAATTACTTCTTTTTTGAACCAAATGGGCAAACATCATGGACAGGCAGTATGGTTTTTTGTCCTGAGTCGCAAAAAGCACAACACTACAATCGAGTTACGTGGAACCGAGTGGGACGACCTTATCGCGGCACTGACAAAAATAAAGATGGCGTTATTGAAGATACCAATGGAAAAGCACTAAGTTGCTCGTAACAAATTGCTTACCAACACACACCTTCTTTATCTTCTGCACCTGTACTGTCAAACGCTTGCTGTAAGCCCGTATTCGCCAGAGTAAAGCTTCTGCAAGCGGTATCGTCAAACTGAGGACTGGTCGCATCTGCAGTCGCTGTGAGCACAAAGCATGAGCCATCACCCTGACAACCAGTGTCACTTTCATCAACGGTCACAGTAATATCATAAAAGCCGTCCGTCGAATCTGTGCTTCCAAACAGGTTTTGAATGTCCGTGGTGTAAACATTATTTTGAAAATACTGCTTTTCTTGTAAAGCGGCAATTTGCAGCAAGGTGCTTTTAGCATCCGTACGCCGTGACTTTTGCATTGAATTTGAATAAGACGAGAACGCCACTGACGCCAAAATAGCAACAATAGCAATTCCGACCAGCAACTCGATAAGGCTAAAGCCTGTATTTAATTTTACGTTTCGATTCACAATGCTTACCAGTTAATAATGATTTCACGCCAGGACACTCTTCCTGCAGCCGTATCAAATGTCCATAGCTCTTTATTCTCTAGACCCCCATCACCTTTTTGAAAAACAGGGGGATCAAGGTCGACATCCCTAACCAGGCCGGGACCAATATCGGTAGTCCTCTCCGAAACCTCCTCACCGTTATCCAGTATCCTTGTCTCGGTGCTCGCTGAAAATGGCGCGGCAGTACCCGTACCGAAGTAAACTAAATCTAATACTGATTCACCAAAGGTATCGCATTTATCGCCAGTGGAAATATATTCCGAAAAGCCCACCGTCACACTGCGGCTATCTGATCTGCCAACATGTTTAGCGGCAAGGTCATCAAAATCTATCGTCCAACCCGGACCTTTTTTGATTGCATTGCGCAATCCAACAAAGGTTGACACAGTATAAGCATTACCGTCGACTAAAATATTCACTGGGCTTGTGCCATCTGAATTTAAAATAGGCGCGTTCAACGCTCCTTCTACAAACTGAACTTCTATATCACTCACATTAGCTAAATCGGCGCTATTTATCGAACCCTGAGCCTCGGGCTCCAATATCCCATAATAGCTTTGCTGACCACTGGAAAGATTATCCTCTGGCACATAGAAACGCCCGGAACCTGTGAACAACCAATTTTCACCACTGATATTTAATACATGGGGCAACCCTGAAAATGGTTTATTTACATCGGTAAGAACTTTACTTGGCGTGGCAGATGTAATTAATGACGAGCCTTCACCCAAAGCCAATCGCATTAGACTACCACCGGGATTAGCCGCATCGGTACCGCTGACAGTACCAAAATATACAGCATCATCAACAAAGTCTTCATCCCAGTCCGCAGCGACAAAATCACCGGCGAAAGCATTTACTTCACCCGTAAGCTCTAAGTAATCTTTGTCTCCACCAAAAACAACAAAAGATAAATTATCTAGATCGTAAGCAAATACCTTGGCCGTTTGGTTACTTAAGCCATTCGCCAGCGCAGAAGCACTCGAAATATCGTCGTCGCCAAACGGACCCGAGCCAAAGACCAGGTGCCAGCGATCACCATTACCAAATTCACCATTTTCATCTGCAGGGCGTGATTTAACTAGCGCAGGCCGTGGAGTTGTATAACCCATAAGTGGGTGGGTAATTTCAGCAATTAATGTAGGAGGCTGCTCTGGATCAGTAATATCCATAATAATATATGCCGAAGATTTAGTAAGGTCTTCAGTACTATTATCACCATCATGATCGAGGCTAAAATCACCGCCACCAAAACGCATACCGACAACTAAAATCGTGCCCCAACCCTTTGGATGGGTTTCGCTTTCAGGGAAAATATTAACGTCAAAGGTTTGCGGTATGCCATCAACATAATAGACATGTGGATAACTAAGCTCCGTTAACCATTGGAGGTGTGGCAACAAGTTCGAAGGCACATAGGCCCAAAGTTCCGAACCAAGTGGGTGCGCGACTTCGCCATTAAGGCTCGTTTGGTATTGATTCGTCGCAAAATTAAAAAAGCCCGCATTTACCGCGTGCAACATCCCGTCATTTGCACCAAAATATACAACTTGTCTGCGGTTTCGGTATTTCTGAGAGAACTCTAAGTAGCTGTCGTCGCCATAAATAGCGTCGTAATTTTCTTCTGATCGAGGCGTGCCAACCACCACAGGGGATGAAGCAACGACATCACCCAACAGCCAGGGTTTTTCAACGCCACTGCCATCAAAGTCCATTGTACGGGAACGAAAACCTGTAATACCTTCTTGACCTCGAATAAAATTTACGACGTCTTCAGCCGTATTGCCGTCTGCCAGACCGAGATGACGGTAATTATTCGAAACACCATCAGATGCATTTGAAATATCAGTACTGTCAAAATCAACAACGTTAGCACTGGTAACTGACGCACTATCGCCGATGGCAGTAAAAATATAACGGCCCTTATTTGCTGGAGCGTCATAGTCCCGCTGGTTTACATAATTTTCTACGCTAGCCAACTGGTCGCGCGCATTCCACAAACCGTTTAAGTCTTCGATACTAAGCCCGGTGGATACCGCTGTACCCCCAATGGTAGCGCCATTATCGGAAGTGGGGAACAAATCCACGGTTGCTTCAAAGCCATCATCGGTAGAATTAAAAACAATCACATTGTCATTCGCACTAAGCTGTCCGTCCTGGTTAGTATCTTCACGAAAATTACCATAGGAATCTAAAAACAATGAGTGAACAAAACCCACCCATTCAACGCGATTACCATTCGAATCACTGTCTTCAGATTTATATAAAGCTTGAATAACAAGTGCTTCACCACTCGCAGTATTGCTCGCGACACCCGCAGCAGAACTCGACCGAAGCGCTTTAGAAATTTCGTTAAATGCATTATTGAGGCCTTTAACCAAGTTTGCAGGCTGGCTGGCCAAGGTATAAGCCTCGGGTTCACAATCACCATCTTGATCCCATTCACCAGTGCTCCCGCATGTCGCGGGGGTGGTGCCACCATTAGGCTTATTACCATTATTGGGGTCGCCATCCCCATTTGCATCAATAAACCCACCATATTTCGCAGCCAACCACAGTGGATTATCTTCTCTCATCGGCGGGTTGCCATTAAACTCCTGTGTATCAACAAAAAATGTCCTAACATTTTGTTCACCTTCATATACGGTTGAACCACCCTGGCCATTGCGAACATCTTCAGTTGCGGCCCAATGCGCCATACCCGCAACATAGTAAGTGTTATTTCTGCCCGTGGCTTGGCCATTGCCAATCGTGTTACCCATACCTTCTAAAATACCAATTGCATTCGTAATTGACGTCACATTAAAGCCCGCCTGGGCACCATTAGTTGGAAATGTAGGCACACCTCCCCCAGCGGTATATGAAGATCCGGGTAAATTACCATCGCGATGAGAAAACTGATCACCGATGCCAACAATATAATTTGCCTGGCAAGAATCGGTAACGGGGTCTTCCCAGTTTTCATAAATGATAGGGAAGTTATCTTTGTTCGCATCCGAAACAGCGCCGATACCTCCTGCGCCAACCGAATACTCTGGTGTTGGATCCAAGCCCATTATGTAGCGTAAACCTTCGTAATAAAGCTCACCTACAGGGTCAAAACTTTTATAACGGCCGGAACTCAAACCAAAAAGATTAATATAATTTAATAAACCACTATTATTAACACCGCCTAAGTCTTCACCATCTGCTGTCAATTTAGATAAATCCGGATGGAAGACATATTGTCCATACTGGTTAATTTCAGCTTCAGGGTTTACCTCAATACCACCACCAACTATCGGCCGAAAATAGCCAACATACTTTGCATTCGTTCGCAGCACACCACCATTACGCGTGTTGTTATCTTCCCCCGTATAACTCGTTAGCGCGTAACGCATATTCATAGCATTTTTTTGGAGAACACCCTCAGGCTTATACCAGGTATCCGAACCATTACTATATTCAACACAATTCCCTTCAACGCCTACCGAATCATCACAAACTTCAACAACAACGCTTAACTCAGCCAAGTTATTGTTGCCACCATCCCTAAAAAGCACTCTGTTACCGTTATTGCCATTGTTGTTGATAATCCTTAACTCGCTGACATTAAACGGCGTGACGTTACTGGGTATATTCGTAAACGTGTGCCCCCCAAAACCAAAACCACCCGAACCAATTCGCTTTGAAACAAAAGGCCAATCACCATAGCGATGCGTTCGCGTAAGTAATGTTTGCGCATTCGAGCCGGCAGTATCAACTAACCTCGCCCCTCCGGTCATCGCAAATCTAAACTCATCAAGCGCAGTCATCGTCGCCCAATTCATAAAGTTTCCACTAAACTGGTTACCCGAGCACTCGTGATTGGAAGCAAATCCAACAGGTCGAAAATAATCCGTGGTTTGGTTAGCAGAGAGTTCTGGCCCAGCGGCTACCTGGGTTATATTGTTAGTGTCATACCAAGATGCTCCAGTGTAGACAGTCCCAGCCTTGGTAACATAGACATAGCATTTATCTGCATCAAAATAACCAATATATTCTTCGTCTCGAGAATAACAAACACTCCAACCATTATGACGCCCGGGACAATAAGTACCGTTTGCGTAAGTTTGAGTCGCACCGGTAAAAGCCTCTGCCTGTTGAGTAAGCTCAACTGAGAGACTAATCATAACGAAGGGGTCTGTCGTATCGGTAAGAAACGGTGGCGTTGCCGCATAGTCACCCGATGTCGGTACTTGTGCATGGGAAGCATTGAAGGAAAGTCCCCAAACCGCGACAACAAATACGAAATTAAATAAAAACTTGGATTTCATAACATCACCAGTAATCACTATAGGCTTTCCACACGATTAACCGACTGCAGCATAACGCGAGACTTACCGTCTTTGCTCGTCGCTAACGCGGTAAATCGATACAGCGCTACACAGTCTTCTTCTTGATTAGGTGCACATTCAGCACCCTCAGACGCATCTCTATGCGTATAACACATAAATTCAACAATATATTTAGGCTCTTCAAATCCAGGATAACCGCCTATATCAGCTGTCTGATGTTTAGACGCCGTGTTGAATACATCTAAATCATCTCTTACCCAAAACGGCTGCGGCTGAGGGTTACTTGTATTCAAAGCACATTCAACAGGCTCGTCATAGAGCGAATCACTACTTGAATACTGACCATCAAAACAAAAACCGCCCGCACACCCATCATCAAAACACGTTGCCGACCCAGAGGTACAATCTTGCACATCGCTTTTAATATGGCCCTTTGCATTAAATTCCCCTTCAGCAGTGATAAGCGCAGACTCAGCCAATTTAAATGCTTGCTGCCTATTTTGGTTATAAGTGGCCATGCTCACTTGAAAACTCGAAGAGCGCATATTTGAAACACCTATTAACGTCATCACCAGCAAAATAACCAACGCAACGATTAAGGTCGCTCCTTGCTGCGATCGAACTGATCCAGGGTTAAGCAATGTCATTATGCACACCCGCCTATACGATTTCGAAGAGCCACGGTCGTCCTTACTTTCTGCCTTAAATATTGATCGTTAAAAGTATCACCATCGCCCAAGTCAACCGCCTGAGCCGTCTGAAAAGCTTCCCTTGAGGAACGTAAAATCAGCGTTACACGAGCGGTGAGCACTCTCTCCCAAGCTACATAATTGCCTGTACCAGTGTCCACTGTATCAAGCATAATCTCATTTGCGGAGTAATAACGATTAACAGTGCAATCGGCCGTAGCATCGTTATCAATACCATAAATAACTTCAAAATCTTCTACGCCAGACAACAGTTCCTGAGTCTCTAGTTCAGGGTTTCCACCTACCAAAATAAGGCTTGTCCTATATAAAGTCGGCTGACCAGTAATTGCAGAATCTGCTACGAAGTAACCCGTCGACTTAAACCAGCCAACCGAAGACCCTGGGTCCATCTGAATACCATTGCCACTAGTAGGGGGAGCAAAATCATCAGTACCATCACAGGTATACGGCTCACCATCGGGATCTTTGGAAAGCGCTTTGTAGCAGTTTCCCGGGCTACCGGCGACGGCTCCATGTCTTACAAACAGTTTACTCGGATTATCTGGATCGTTCGGCCCTCTCACTTTAAAAATAGCCGAATGCCTGCACCTTTTATCAGAGACATATAGGACTTCACCTTTTCTAAAGGAAACAGGCCCAGAGAAACGGAGTCTGGGATTAGAGAGAGTATGATTATGCGCGGAAACAATCACATCGTCGTCTTGGATACCTCGATTAATAACCAATACATCCGTCCCATCAAGCATGGTGTCGAACGTATCGGGTTGTCCCCCCTTTTCAAAACCTCTAATACCATCGCTTCTAAACATCCAACCTTCGGAGAGCGAGCTTAAATCAAGCGTATTCGTCAATTCGGTTTGGCCACTACAACCAAAATACCCCGCCATACGGATCTCTTGACCAAGCTCGTCGACAACAAAACGTGCATTTTCCTGAGTGTAGGAAAACTCTTGCTCCAACAGAAACACACCTTTACTGTCACCCATCACTTTAATCACGCCAGCCAAAATAAATAAGCCGACAACCATCGCGACCAATAATTCGACCAGAGAAACACCCATATTATGTTTTCGCCTAGCTATACTCATATGCGGAAAGTAATCCTCAACTGATCTAAATTATTAGTACCACTTTTTTCAACATCGAGCTCAATAACGACGGAGTACTCGTTAACATCTGGGTCTTCCTGCGTAATTTCAGCTTTTCCCTGAGGTAACGTTCGCTCTAACGTTTCCAGCCATTGAGCGAGATCCCATTGTGCAATCTGCGATGGGGAAGAACAATTAGTCACTTCGCAATCCGTAGCAGAGGAAACCTTGGCACCAAAGTTAATTAAATAATCATCTCCACCATCCGGATTAGCTTGCATACGCTCGGCTATATCCCACGCAAGTATTGTGGCCTGACTATATAGATAGGCCTGCTGGTTATATTCAAGAGACCTGTTCTGTAAATTGATAATGCCCAATAAACCAATGCCTAAAACAAGCACAGCAATCATAACTTCAATCAAGCTGACACCTGCTTGATTTTTCGAAGAAAAATTTCGGCTATGCGCTTTTAACATGACAGGTCCACCCCAGCTAAATCTTCATGAACACCGTCACTATTCAGATCAACAGAAGCCTTACCCCGGCCTGTAAGCTCAACAAACACCGCTCGGGAAAATTTAACATTCCCAGACGGATCGCAAATAAGGATGGTGAGTTGTTCATCGGTAAGAGCGGAATTCATATAACCTCGCTGATCAAAACCGAAACTGGTGACATTTATCCCAGCTAAAACCTCAAAACTGTTATTTCCATCGTACTGTTTAATTCTAACTATTTGTTCATCGCCTTCTATAAGGCCATTACTCGCCGTAGCACCACTTCCTGACCCATCATCCACAAAAACAATCCAGCCGTTAGACCAGTTATCAGAACCATTACATGTATAATCGCTAGCTCCGCGACCACATATAGAGACAAAACTATTACTTTCAATCGCTTTTGCCCGACCAGAGGATATATCGGTAAGTAACGCACGCTGATCCGCCAACACACCGTTACGATTAATGAAATTACGCATTGAGGGCACCGCAACAGAGAGCAAAATCACTACCATTGACATGGTAGCCAGCAACTCTAAAAGCGTAAAACCCAAGTATTTTCTTTGCATCTTCATAACGTAAACTCTAGCAATTGCATTGAAAAACAGAAACGCCCAAAGGATAACTGGCACTTAGGTATGATAGACGGTGTAAGCTGCACCGCTTATGCCCCGTTAAATGCCATAGATAGCTAAATCTTAGCGCAAAATTCGGCTAAAACACTGAAAACTATAGATTTTCATTATAAGAAAATGTATGAAAAACCTTTGTCTGAACTACTGTGATGAGGCCGACGTCTTCGTTTTGGATGTTTTCGACGCTTTACCAAAAATAGCATCATATATCAGCAACGTCGCGCCAACGCTTATCGCTGAATCCGCAATATTGAACGCGGGCCAATAGTAATTTTGGTAATGAACTTCAATAAAATCAATAACATAGCCGAGCGTTACACGATCGTAGAGATTCCCGATAGCTCCCGCGAGAATGAGCGCAAGCCCAATAACTTCGGTAGATATCTTCGCCCCAATTCGATAAACCCATACAACCAGGCCAATGCTGACAACAAACGCCAGTGCTGCGAGGTACCAGCGCTGCTGCCCGTCGGCATCGTCGAATAGGCTAAAAGCAACACCGTGGTTATAGCGTAGAGTCAGATTAAAAAATGATGTCAGCTCAACCGGCTGGTTGTAACTGAGATGCGCGTCAGCAAGCGTCTTGGTCCACTGGTCAGCGCCGACGATCAGAGCCGCCAATACAAACCATAACCAAGGCAAATAAGAAGGCTTAAGCAAATTCACGCTGCTCTCCTTCTCCATCTATATTCTCAATACAGCGACCGCAAAGTTCTGGATGCCGCGTATCAACACCGACATCGAGCCTGTGATGCCAACAGCGGACACATTTTTTATACGCCGTGCGATTTATTTTCAACTTCAGGCCTTCCACATCCGTATCGTGCGCGTTATCTGCTTCAGCTAGAGTGCGCGTTTCTGCGCTGGAGGTGATAAGCACAAAGCGCAGCTCATCACCTAAGCTATCCAGCTTAGCTTTTAGTTGATTTGAACAGTAGAGTATGACCTCGGCTTCAAGTGACTTACCAAGCTGTCCTTCATTGCGCATCGCCTCAAGAGCCTTGTTGACTTCGGTTTTCACCGCAGCGATTTCACGCCAATACGCGTCGTCCAGCGAGTCACCAGAAGCGCTCTCAGGCAAAACGAACCACTCCTGGGTGAACACTTCATCGCCGCCATAGTCTGGCAAGGCTTGCCATATTTCATCAGCCGTAAACGAAAGAATCGGTGCGATCCAGCGCACAAGCGCGTGGCTAATATAATAGAGCGCCGTCTGCGCCGAACGGCGCGCGTGGCTTTCCGCTTTGGCGGTGTATTGACGGTCTTTAATAATATCGAGATAAAAGCCACCCATATCAACAACGCAAAAGTTATGCAGCTTTTGATAAATAAGGTGGAATTGATAACTGTCATAACATGCGATAATTTCGCGCTGCAATTCGGCACTACGAGTGATTGCCCAGCGATCGAGTGCGACGAGTTTATCAAAGTCGACAAGGTGTAAACTCGGATCAAACCCAGTTAAATTTGCGAGCATAAACCGCGCGGTGTTGCGAATCCTTCGATATGAATCCGCCGTACGCTTGAGAATTTCCTGGCTAACACTCATTTCTCCACTAAAGTCTGTCGCTGCAACCCAGAGCCGCAGAACATCCGCGCCCAACTCATTCATCACCTGTTGTGGCGGAATAATATTGCCTATGGATTTCGACATCTTGCGCCCCTCGGCATCGACGGTAAATCCGTGCGTCAGGACTTGCTTGTAAGGCGACGAGCCATTAATAGCAATTGCTGTTTTTAGCGAGGACTGAAACCAGCCGCGATGCTGATCGGAACCCTCGAGATAAAGGTCGGCCGGATAGCTGAGATAATCGCGCTGCTTCAATACCGAGTAATGTGTCACACCCGAGTCAAACCACACATCCAAAGTATCCGTGACCTTTTGATATTGCGATGCTTCTTCGCCAAGCAGTGTTGCGGTATCCAATTCGAACCATGCATCCATGCCATCCCGCTCGATTAACGATGCAACCTCTTCAATCAAACGCCCGGTTTCCGGGTGCAGTTCCTGGCTTTCTTTGTGAACAAACAGCGTAATGGGCACACCCCAGGTTCTCTGCCTGGAGACACACCAGTCCGGGCTCGCATCTAACATAGCGCGAATCCGTGCCTCACCCCAATTTGGAACCCATTCAACGTCGTCGACCGCGGCTTTTACATTGTCTAATAAATGGTTTTTCTCCATGCTGATAAACCACTGCGGCGTTGCACGGAAAATCAGCGGTGTTTTCGTCCGCCAGCAATGGGGAAAGCTGTGCTCGAATGTTTCCTGGTGCAGAAGCTTGCCGTTTTCCTGTAACAACGCGATGACTTTTTCATCAACTTTATAAACATGATCGCCGGCAAAAATGTCAACGTTATCGCGGTAAACGCCACCCTCATCAACGTAATTGAGCGTACCTATTCCGTATTTATTGCCGACGATAAAGTCGTCCATACCGTGATCAGGAGCAGTATGCACACAACCGGTGCCCGCATCCGTGGTCACGTGCTCACCCAAAATAACCGGTACTTTTTTGTCATAAAACGGATGGTTTAGTTCAAGTTGTTCCAACTGGCTACCGCGAACACGACCGACAATGTCAAAGTCGGTAACGCCCACCCTTTTTGCCACAGACTCAACCAGTGCCTCTGCAACAATAAGCCGACGCTCATCAGCCTGTATGACAACATAATCAATATCCGGATTTAAGCTGACCGCCTGGTTGGCCGGTAAGGTCCACGGCGTAGTCGTCCAGATAACGACCGAAACGGGACCTTCTCCACGAATATTATCTATGCGCTTTTCCAAATCACCCTGATCAACGACGTCGAACATCACATCGATGGAAAATGATGTTTTATCCTGGTATTCGACTTCCGCTTCCGCGAGCGCCGAGCGCCCCACTACACTCCAATAAACCGGTTTAAAGCCTTTGTGCAAATGACCATTGGCGGCAATTTTTCCAAGTGAGCGAACAATATCCGCTTCGGTTTTAAAATCCATCGTCAGGTAGGGTTTGTCCCATTCACCGAGCACCCCCAAACGGATGAAATCTTTTTTCTGACCCTCGACTTGCTTGCGGGCGTACTCGCGACACCTCTTCCGAAACGTCGCGTAATCCACTTTCTGTCCGGCTTTACCAATTTTATTTTCAACATTGTGTTCTATCGGCAAACCGTGACAATCCCAGCCCGGCACATACGGCGCATCGAAGCCGCTGAGTGTCTTCGACTTTACAATAATATCTTTAAGAATTTTATTTAACGCGTGACCAATATGAATATCACCATTGGCGTATGGGGGTCCGTCATGGAGGATAAACTTTTCCCGACCCGTGCGCGCTTTGCGAATAATTTCGTAAAGCTTTTTTTCTTGCCAACGCTTTAGCATTTGCGGTTCACGCTGCGCTAAATTCGCCTTCATAGCAAAAGTGGTGGTGGGAAGATTAAGCGTCGATTTATAATCGGTCATCGTTTACTGCGCGCCTGATTTGTATAATTAATTCGTTGAAAAATATTCTCTTGCGACTACGATATCTCGCGTAATTTGTGTTTGCAGATCATCCAGAGATTCAAACTTTTTTTCCTCGCGCAATTTATATAAATAACGCACTTGTAAAAATTCGCCGTACAAATTGGCATCGGTATCCAATAAGTGGACTTCTAGCACCGGCCTGTCAGCACCGTCTACCGTTGGGCGCACGCCGACATTGGCCACACCTCTATAGCATTTAATATTATGGGTAACTTCTACCGCAAAAACACCCGCTATTGGCACTTGCTTTCGACCCAAGTCAATATTGACTGTCGGAAAACCAATTTTGCGACCGAGTTGTCGGCCATATTTTACTCGCCCCAAATTTGTATAGGCTTTGCCCAGTAAGTACTGCGCATCATTCAGCTGCGCATTATGCAATAATTTTCGAATCCGCGTGCTACTCACACGCTCGGCTTGAACATGGTGGGTATCCATATCCTGAACATCAAAGTCGTATTTAGCGCCTGCATCCTTAAGGTAGCTAAAATCACCTCGCCGATCACAACCGAAACGGAAATCGTCACCAACCACAATAAAGCGAGCTCCCAGGCCGTCAACCAAAATTTGCTTGACGAAGCGGTCTGCGGACAGTCCACGCAAACCCTGGTTAAATTTCAAGCACAATACGCGATCAATTTTGCAGCTCTCAAGCGCGGCAACTTTTTCGCGCAAACGCATCAAGCGTGCTGGCGCTTCGTCGCGATGAAAATACTCATTTGGTTGAGGCTCAAAAATGGTGACAACGGTGGGTAACCCAAGTTGCACCGACCGCTCTTTGAGCTGGCTTAACAGTTTTTGATGCCCGAGGTGAACACCGTCAAACGCACCAATGGTCGCAACACTACCCCTGTGTTCCGGCTTGAGGGCTTTTAGGCCGCGAATAAATTCGATGCGATGCATTTGACGTTGAAATTAACAGTAAAGCGGGGAAGTATAGCGGTTAGGTTGTAAGCTGTTAACAGGCTATATGCCTGATTCCATCTGGATTTAGGCGCTATACCTCAAGTGACGTATTCTCATACCGCAGGTGAACATCGCCAGCAAATAACTCACTAAACCAACAATCACCAATATTGACAGCTGAAATGTGCGGTCCAGCCAGTTGAGCAATGTATAATCACCTTGCGTATTTAGCGTCACCAACAGCGCGGCCGCCATAACAAGGTTCGCGAAAACCAACTGAGTGCAGAACTTCACCCAACCGCTTCGCGGTGAAAAAATACCTCGTTTTCTCAATCCGGAAAATAGCAAAAACGCGTTGAGATACGCCGAGCCGGTTGTCGCCATCGCCAAGCCAACATGGCCGACATTCCAGAAATAGAGCAAGGGCAAGACAAATAAAATATTCATCGCCATATTTGCGACCATGGCAATAATGCCAATTTTGACTGGCGTACGCATATCCTGGCGGGAAAAATAAGCGCTGGCGAGCACCTTAATCAACATGAACGCACACAGACCTAGCGCGTAAGCTTGCATACTGTAACTCGCCATTTCCATATCAAACGCTTGCATTTGTTGATATTGAAAAAGCGTAAATAATATCGGCTTTGCAATAAGTAAAAGTGCTAAGGCTGCGGGCGTGCCGATTAACAAAATCATGCGAATTGCCCAATCCAGGGTCGAACTAAAACTTGCATCTTCGCCTGCAAACTGCCGCGACAACTTGGGCAAAACTACGGTGGCTATACCAACCCCAAAAACACCCAGTGGTAACTCGATAAGTCGATCTGAAAAATATAACCAGGTAATACTTCTGTCGACCAAAAAGGACGCCAATATAGTATCCAATGTCAAATTTATCTGACTTATAGAAACCCCAAACATTGCCGGCGCCATCAAGCTCAGTACGCGTTTCACCGACTTATCTTGCCAGTCTACCTTTGGCCTTGGAATTAGACCAAGCCGCGCTAAAAAAGGTAACTGGAATAACAACTGCAAAACACCGGCAACAAATACTCCCCAGGCGAGCGCATATACAGGTTGCTCGAGCAAAGGCGAGACAAAAGCTGCAGCCAAAATAAGCACAACATTTAAAATAACGGGGGTAAGCGCGGGAATGGCAAAGCGATCATAGCTATTGAGAATGGCCCCGGCAAACGCAGTCATCGATACCAGAAACAGGTAGGGAAATGTAATGCGAATAAGCTCAGTAGTTGTCCAAAACTTTTCTGTTTCGCCTTTAAATAAAAAGCCGGATCCAAAAATAGCGGTAACAAACGGTGCGGCAACCACAAACAATACAACGACCCCAAATAAAGATACGCCCAGGCATCCCGCAACGCGATCGATAAAATGTCTTACTGCATCAACGGTACCTTTTTCCCTATATTCAGACAGCACCGGAACAAAAGCTTGAGCAAAGGCGCCCTCAGCAAATAGGCGCCGCAGAAAATTGGGCACTTTAAAGGCTATATAGAACGCATCAGCATCCCCCCCAGCGCCAACAAACCTGGCAAAGAGAATATCGCGCACCAGGCCGAGTACGCGCGAGAGCATGGTCATCGACGAGACGATGGCACTCGACTTTAACAAGCCGCGTGAAGGTGCTTTTTTTTGCTGCGAAGCGCTCAATCTGGAAACCTCTATTAGTGCCAACAGACCATTGCAGTCCCATTCATGACTCGCACTCCGATTAAATGGCGAGTCCCTTTTTTATGCTTGTGTTTCAACAGCACCATAAAAAAGTAAACGGGAGAGCAATATTAACAGGCCGTAAATTGAGCCATGTATGCTAACGAATTACAAGCCGCACTCAACACTCCACATTTCGTCATTTTCTATCAGCTGCGCGCCCCTTTCCTTCCCAGCTTGCGTCCAAAAGCCCGTGTTTAATGATCAACGTCGAAACACAAACCATTACTTAATCCAACCGGAGTCACAACTATGAAATTTGTTAAAAAAGTATCCGTTATCGCTTTTGCGGCCGCTCTAGCCTCTCAAGCAACCTACGCGGATAAGCGTGAAAACGTGCAAGCCGTCAAAGGCGGCATATCTTTTACCGCCGGCACGATTATCGGTGCAATCGCAGGCGGACCGTTCGGCGCCCTTCTCGGTGCACTGGGCGGCGTTTATGTTAGCGAAGAGGGCCGTCGGGCTGACGAAAATGAACTCGCTCTCGAACAGAGCAACATAACTTTGGCGCAACTGGAAAGTGAAATTAATATGCAGGAGCAAGAAATTTCTTCACTGGAACAAATGATCGAAGAAAAAATGCAATTTAAAATGCATTTTAACACTGGCGAAAAACAACTATCTGCCGAAGACCAGGAGCGTGTAAATCTTATTTCTGAGTTTTTGCGCGAAAATAGCAGCATGCACGTCGTTATCGACGGCCATACTGATATTCGTGGCTCCGACGAATATAATCTTACGCTATCTGAAGAGCGTGCAAACACGGTGGTTAAAATTCTTACCAATAGCGGTGTAGAAGACTACCGTATTAACGCCAAAGGCCATGGTTCAAATTTCGCCAACACGCAACCAGCAAATGCTGAAGACTACGCCCAGGATAGAAAAGTGAATATCCAAATATTTTCATCTAAAGGCAGCGCGGAACTGGCGACTATCGACTAAATCAACAACGCAACAATTATCCAAACGTAAATCAACGCGTATCAATGTCGATGACAAACTGCTTGAGCTTGGGAGTAGGACCTATGTTTAAAAATCGTCGCTTCATGGAAGAAGCGCCGAAACTACACGGACGTATTCATGTGTTTTTTAAACATAGGTCCTACTCCCGAGCGCTTTCGAAGATCATTCCCCTGCAAACATGGCTTAAAAGCCATATTCAAGCTCTATAAAAGCAAACGCCTAACGTCACCGAGTACAGCCGTCAAATACGTCATAAATCTGCCCGCATCACCACCGTTTATTGCACGATGATCATAAGATAAACATAACGGCAACATTTGCCGCGGCTGAAACGCATTGCCATCCCAAACAGGCTTGATTGCCGCCTTAGAAACACCCAAGATCGCCACTTCAGGCACGTTCACTATCGGCGTAAACCCTGTACCTCCAATAGGACCCAAACTTGAAATAGTAAAACAGCCGCCCTGCATCTCATTTGGCATCAACTTACCGTCTCGTGCCTTTTTCGCCAATACCGTTGCTTCTGCAGCTAGTTCATAGAGGCCTTTTTTGTCGACATCCCGGATAACTGGCACCATTAAACCGATTGGCGTATCGACAGCAATGCCAATATGCACATATTTCTTCTGCACAAGATGCTCGCCATCCGAGTGCAGGCTGACGTTGAACGTCGGCTCGGCGTTTAAGGCGGCTGCACAGGCTTTTAATAAAAACGGCAATGGCGTCAGTTTTACACCGGCCTTCTCTGCCTCAGCTTTCATGCTCTTACGGAAAGTTTCGAGTTCCGTAATATCCGCGTCGTCAAATTGGGTCACGTGAGGCGCATTGAGCCAATTTCGGCTCATATTCGCTGCGGTGACCTTTTTGATCTTGCTCATTTTTTGCAGCTCAACTTCTCCGAATTTCGCGAAATCGACCGCAGGAATGTTGGGAATGCCAGCACCACTCGTGACACCCGCAGCTCCTTTAGAGCCACGTTGCATCACACTTTTCACATACGCTTTGATATCGTCCTTGGATATACGCGACTTGGGCCCCGAACCTTTAACCTTACTCAAATCAACCGCCATTTCGCGCGCGAGTTTACGCGCTGCCGGCCCGGCATAAACCTCACTACCAAGACTGTGTATTTCCTGCGGGAACTGCTCAGACGTCCGTTGCGAGGTTTGCACTACGGGCGCTGCCGGCGCATGGGCAGGGCTGGTGTCTGCAGAGGCTGCCACCACAGGCGTTTCGCCAGAGCCTTGAGTTCCCATCAACAAAATCGGAGTCCCCTGACTGACCTTGTCGCCTTCTTTAACCTTTAAGCGCAATACTTTACCCGCAGACGGAGCGGGCACCTCCATGGAAGCCTTATCACTTTCGAGGACTATAAGTGAATCACCTTCAGCGACATCCGCACCTTCCGAGACACACACTTCAATAACATCGACGCCTTCGGCACCACCTATATCGGGCACTTCAACTTCGAGTTCAGCCGCAGGCGCGGTTGTTGTTGCCTTAGCGCCGGAAGAAGACTGTGGCTCAGTTGCAGGGGCTTCAGCGGGCGCAGCTGCACCAGCAGACGACAGCACTAAGATTGCATCACCCTGACTTACTTTTGCCCCTTCACTCACGTCGATGCTTAACACTTTACCAGCGGCAGGAGCGGGAATATCCATGGAAGCTTTGTCACTTTCGAGCACAATCAAGCTATCCCCTTCGGCGACGTCGTCACCAACGGCAACGCATATTTCGATCACGTCCACACCTTCTGCACCGCCGATATCGGGAACAGCAACGGGCAGTTCGGCCTGCTGCTGGCCAGACGGCGTTGCAGGAGCTTCTGCTACGGGTTCTGGCGCAGCCTTGACGGGCGCAGTTTCGGCTGATGCATCGGCAATCTCCAACTCGAGAATTGCATCACCCTCCGATACTTTGTCCCCTTCTTTTATTGATAAAGCAACGACTTTGCCCGCAATCGGACTGGGAACATCCATGGAAGCTTTATCGGACTCAAGCACCACTAAGGCGTCGTCGGCTGCAATTTCGTCACCTACCGCAACACAAACTTCGATGACATCAACATTTTCTGCACCGCCAATATCGGGCACAGGAACAGTCTGAATAGCCACTAATTATTGCTCCTTATACAGTCGTAGGATCAGCTTTTTCAGAATCAATACCATATTTCTTCATGGCATCGGCGACTGCGCTCATCTCGACATTGCCTTCATCAGCCAATGCTCTAAGCGCTGCTACAACAACGAAGTAGCGGTTAACTTCAAAAAATTCACGCAATTGTGAGCGTGTGTCCGAGCGACCAAAACCGTCGGTACCCAATACGGTATAGCTGCCGGGCACATAGGCGCGCAGCTGCTCCGAATAGCTCTTCATATAATCGGTGGAGATAATATAAGGGCCACCGGTTGCCTCGAGCACTTGGGTTAAATAGGATTTTCTGGGTGTTTCTTCCGGGTTGAGAAGGTTCCAGCGATCCGTGCGCTGACCATCACGCGCCAATTCATTCACACTGGTCACGCTCCAGACATCAGACTCGATGCCCCAGTCTTCGCGCAACAGCTCGGCAGCCGCTTCAACTTCCCGCAATATGGAGCCAGCACCCATCAGCTGTACTTTATTCTTTTTAACGTTTTTCTTGCCTTCGCGGAGCTTGTAAATGCCCTTAACAATACCCTCTTCAACACCAACAGGCATCTCCGGATGAACGTAGTTTTCATTCATCGTCGTAACGTAGTAAAACACGTTTTCCTTATCGTGATACATACGTTTAAGCCCGTCGGTAATAATCACTGCAAGCTCAAATCCATAGGTGGGGTCGTAGGATCGGCAATTGGGAATGGTATTTGCCAGCAAATGGCTATGACCATCCTGATGTTGCAGCCCTTCCCCATTCAACGTGGTCCTGCCGGAAGTAGCGCCGATTAAGAACCCGCGCGCCTGGGAATCGCCGGCCAGCCAGGCTAAATCACCAATGCGTTGAAAACCAAACATGGAGTAGTAGATATAGAAAGGAATCATTGGCACACGATAGGTGCTATAGGCAGTGGCGGTTGCGATCCAAGCCGACATTGCACCCGCTTCGTTAATGCCTTCTTCCAATATCTGACCCTTTTTGTCCTCCTTGTAATACATGATTTGGTCGTGATCATGCGGCGTATATTTTTGGCCCGCCGAACTATAAATGCCAAGCTGGCGAAACATACCTTCCATACCAAAAGTGCGCGCTTCGTCCGGCACAATTGGAACAATCTGCTTGCCGACTTTTTTATCCTTCGCCAAGGTCGAAATGTAGCGAACAAAGGACATCGTGGTAGAAATTTCACGCTCTCCCGAAGATTTCAACAGGGCCTTGAACGCGTCGAGCGAAGGCACATCCATACCTTCGAAATCTGGTTCACGCGCTGGCAAATAGCCTCCCAAAGCAGCGCGACGCTCCTGCAGATACTTCATTTCTGGAGCGTCTGGAGATGGCCGGAAATACGGTACATTCTTGATTTCTTCATCTGAAACAGGAATTTCAAACCGATCCCGGAACGCTTTTAAATCTTCCACACCCAGTTTTTTAACGTTGTGGGCGATATTTGCCGATTCGCCGCCCGCACCGAGACCGTAACCTTTGACCGT
The DNA here is from genome assembly GCA_028281575.1 of Cellvibrionaceae bacterium. Lineage (GTDB taxonomy): Bacteria > Pseudomonadota > Gammaproteobacteria > Pseudomonadales > Cellvibrionaceae > Agaribacterium. Next base: position 63,059 of record JANQJP010000002.1, on the reverse strand, counting down.
TTGGGCAAGAATCACCGTCGGCTGTCCTTTGTGGTTGACCGCAGCGTTGTATGCAGCAAACACTTTCTGAGAATCGTGACCACCGCGTTGCAGCGCAAAAATTTCATCGTCGGTCATATCTTTGACAAGCTCGAGCAAAGGCGGATATTTGCCAAAGAAATGTTCGCGGGTATAGGCGCCACCATTGGCTTTATAGTTTTGCAATTCACCATCGCACACTTCGTCCATGCGCTTTTGCAACAGACCGGTAGTATCCTTCTCGAGCAATTTGTCCCAACCACTGCCCCAGATAACTTTAATGACGTTCCAACCAGCACCGCGGAATACACCCTCGAGCTCTTGAATGATTTTGCCATTGCCTCGAACAGGACCGTCAAGTCGCTGCAAATTGCAGTTAATGACAAAAATAAGGTTGTCCAGGCGCTCGCGACCAGCAAGTGAAATCGCTCCCAAAGATTCTGGCTCATCGCACTCACCGTCACCCAAAAACGCCCAGACCTTTCGATCACCGCGCTTAGCCAAATCGCGGGCGTTCATATATTTCATAATGTGTGCTTGATAAATGGACGTTATCGGACCCAAACCCATCGACACTGTAGGGAATTGCCAGTAATCCGGCATTAGCCAGGGGTGAGGATAAGACGACAGGCCTCCACCGCCCACTTCGCGCCGAAAATTGTCCATTTGGCCTTCGGTAATACGGCCCTCCAGGTAAGAGCGTGAATAAATACCTGGAGAAATATGACCTTGAAAGTAAATAAGATCGCCGGATGCGTCGCCACGATCTCCTTTAAAGAAGTGATTAAAGCCTACCTCATAAAGCGTCGCAGAAGATGAAAACGAGGAGATATGTCCGCCAAGACCTTCGTCATTATCATTTGCTCTCACCACCATGGCGATCGCATTCCAGCGGATGAGTGCGCGAATTTTGCGTTCAAGATGCTGGTCACCGGGAAGGTGAGCTTCATCTTTCACCGGAATGGTATTCGAATAAGGGGTAGTGATGGCAGAAGGCAGGCGAACACCCGCCTTGGTTGCCGTATTCGCTAGCTGAGACAACAGAAACGCTGCTCTATCCTGACCGTTGTGGCGTATGACCGATTCAAGCGCTTCGACCCACTCTTGAGTTTCAAGAGCATCAGTTTCATCTAGCATTAAAGCCTCCTAAAGTTCAGGCTGGGACGTCCCCAGAGTTTTCTTGTATTCGCCGGTTGGGTAAAGAGCCGGCAAACTGTATTGTGATCCATTGTTAATGGACTTGAGAGCAGATTACTTAACTCTAGCAAATGGAATTACCGAGGCAGAACGCCTTTGCGAATCTTATCACGCCGATGCTTGAACTGCGGAACGAAGTCCGCTTTACTCGTGACGTCTTCGCGCTCATTACAATGACCATTGCCTGCTTTAAGCAGTTACCCCAATTCAAAGCGTCACGATTCTACACATGTGACTGCGCTTTTTCCAGCAAGCAACTCAGGAGTTGCAAGCCAGATGCGCTGCCAAATGTAACTAAATGCAACTAAATGTGCCGTTTTTCGTCGAATGAGATATTGTACGTACTGGCACTAGGTCTCTGGTTCCCGCGTCGGCCAGGCATTTATTATGGCTTTACACAACGTTGCCAGCGGTATCGCGAAGAAAATACCCCAAAAGCCCCAAAGACCGCCAAATACCAAAACCGCCAGGATAATACCCACTGGATGTAAATTTACCGCCTCAGAAAACAGTATGGGCACGAGCACATTGCCATCGAGCGTCTGAATTATTGCGTAAGCGACGAGTACATATATAAGTTCGTTCGACCAACCCCATTGAAAAAAAGCGATAACAGCAACTGGCAGCGTAACGACAAGCGCACCGATATACGGGATTAACACAGATAAACCGACCGCTAATCCAAGGAGTAATGCGTAGTTGAGCCCAAGCAAGCTGAAGGTCACGATAGAAACACCACCAACGATCACAATTTCAATGAATTTACCGCGCACATAATTGGCTATCTGTAAATTCATTTCGGTCCAGATTTGTCGCATCACCGGTCGTTCACGCGGCAGCATGTTGCTAAACCAATCGAGCATTAAATCAGCATCTTTCAGGAAAAAGAAAACCAAAATCGGTACTAATACCAGGTAAATTAGAATCACGATGATCACAGGTATCTGCGCCAGAGAAAACGACACAATGCTCTGACCGAGCTCCGCCGCGCGTTCCCGCAACACACCGGTGAAATTATTGACCTGATTTTCGGTAATTATCGTCGGGTACCGCTCCGGCAGTAGCAGCAGCAACGCCTGCCCCTCTTTCAGCATGCGCGGTGTTTCGGAAACGAGGTTTTGCGCCTGATTCCAAAGCGCGGGTAACATAAAAACTAAACTTAATACCATGCTGCCTGCGAGCATCAAAAAAGCAATGGTGACCGCAATATTGTGGGAAACGCCCCACTGCTTCATCCTTACCACCACCCCCTGCATTAAGAATGCAATAATGACGGCAGTAATCATAGGCGCGAGAACAACACCCAAGGTCACAATAATGACGACACTGACAATTAAAATAACAGCAACCAGCACTGCTTCTTCTTCAGCAAAGTAGCGCTCTATCCACGTGCTAAATACATTAAACATGGGTGGTTCGATACTCCATATTTTATTCGAACATAAGAGAAATGAATGATACTCCGTCAACCGGAACTAAATGAAGGCTTACAACGTCTATAAGAAGAGGTCATGTATCGTCGATTTCTTACATTATAATCCTTTACACAATGAATAACGCCTAATATATCTAATTGAGTTTAAGTAGGAAAATCCCATTGTTTAGACGCGTACTGCTAACCGCAGTCATAATTTTTAGCTCAAATACGAGCCACGCCAACGACCTTAACCTTCCCGATTTAGGGGGTGCTGGTGGAGGACTTATATCGGCGGCTCAAGAGTACGAGCTGGGCCAGCAATGGCAGCGCATGTTTCGCGCACAAATACGCACGTCCTCCGACCCTTTTTTACAAAGCTATACCGAAACAATCGTTCGAAAGCTCGCCACCTATAGCGATCTCACCGATAAGCGCTTAGACATATTGGTCGTTGAAAATCCCGTGCTAAACGCGTTTGCTGTCCCAGGGGGAGTGATTGGCGTACACACCGGGCTTTATACGTACGCGCAAACTGAGCAGCAATTTGCCTCGGTTATGGCGCATGAACTCGCTCACTTAAGCCAGCGCCACTTTGCCCGGACCCTGGATGAACAAAAAAATAATTCCATACCAAATCTCGCCGCACTATTAGCAAGTATATTCATCTTGACGACAGCTGGTGGCGAGGCCGGCGTCGCCGCACTGTCCGCATCACAGGCGGCAATTCTCGATAACCAATTGCGTTTTAGCCGCCAGATGGAACAAGAAGCTGACCGCATTGGTATGGCATCCATGGTACGTGCCGGTATGAACCCCTATGCCATGCCCGATATGTTTGAAGCAATGCTGCATGCGTCGCGCTTTCAACGCAGACCTCCTGAATTTCTCATTACTCACCCGTTGACCGAGTCGCGAATTTCAGACGCAAAACTACGGGCACAGCAGTACCAAAAGAAACAGGAAATTGTCAGTCTCGAATATCAGTTAGTGCGCGTGAGGGCGACACTATCTCACGAAAAAAATATGCCGCTGGCAATCAAGTCATTTCAAAGCGAACTCGACGGCAATACACTCCAAGAGAATGTCGCTCGCTACGGACTTACCCTGGCGCAATTTCGAGCGGGTCGACTCGACGACGCCATGAAAAATGTTAAGCTGCTGCTAACAAAAGCACCCGATAATTTATTTTATTTGGTTATGAAAGCCGAAATTCTCGCCGAACAAAAAAAGTTTGATGAAGCACTGGCGGTGCTCAAGCCTTTATTAAAAGATTTCCCGAGCAACCACGCGATCAATATTAAATTAGCGGAAATTTATATGATGGCTGGCCGCTATCAGGAATGCGAAGCCATTCTGGAGGCTCACAGTGCACGCAGGCCTAAAGATGTATACGTATGGTACTTACTTGCGGAAGCGCACGGTTTAGCTGGAGACATCCTAAATGTTCACACCGCTCGAGCAGAGTACTTTTTACTAAATGGTATTTATTCTAAAGCTGAAAACCATATCCGCAACGCATTGCGTATGTTGGAAAAAGACGACCGTTTATATACGAGGCTAGAACTGAAACTAAAAGACATCCAAAAAATGAAGCGCGATAGCGTGCTGTAACACTTATTCACACCCGTATTATTAGGGCCTAGTGACTTAACCACTGAGATGTTTCGGCCCACTCAATAACATGCTCTGGGTCTAAAGGACGAGACACGTAATAGCCCTGTACATTGTCACATCCGAGATCTACGAGGCGTTTATACACTTCCTCTTTTTCCACACATTCAGCAACAATTTTAAGGCCTAAATTATGCGCGAGTTGTATGGTTGAGCTAACGATAATTTCATCCTGGTCGTCCTCCAGCATTCCCTGAATAAACGAGCCGTCTATTTTTAGCGTCCCGACGGGTAAACGCTTCAAATACGCCAACGACGAATAACCTGTGCCAAAGTCATCGATTGAAAGATTTACGCCAAGTGCGTTGATTTTGCGCAAAGCGACCAAGGCCCGCTCTGGATCAGACATCAAGGTACTTTCGGTGAGTTCCAACTCAAGGCGGTTGCCGGGAAGCTTATATTGTTTCAGCAAGCGGCTGAGATCACCGACGATACGATCATCGATAAGATTACGAGCACTTAAATTCATCGCGCATATCGTGTCGTAACCTTTGGCGCGCCACTCGGTACACTGCCTAATCGTCTGCTCAAGCACCCATGAACTCATCGCGTAAATAAAACTCGACATCTCTGCAATCGGCACAAACTCGGATGGAGGGATAAAGCCCATGGTGGGGTGGTTCCAGCGAATAAGCGCCTCAAAACCAAAAACTTTATGCGTCTCCAGACACACTTTTGGCTGGTACTGTAAACAGAGTTGATCTTCACGAATTGCCCGACCGAGCGCCCCAATTAATGCAAGCCTTTTAGGTGTATGCGAATCGAACACCGGGTCGTAGAGAGAAACACCTTTTAACCGGTGTTTGGCATGATACATCGCGACGTCAGCATAGCGCATCAGGGTGGTCGCATCGCTGGCATGGTCGGGCGCTAATGCAACACCTATGCTGGCACTAATTTCGGTTTGAAATCCCTCAATATCAAACACCTGTGCTATGGAATCGAGAAATCGATGTGCCAGCACAATTGCGTGTTGGCGGTTGCGAATTTTGGGTAAAAAGATCGCAAATTCGTCGCCGCCGAGACGTGCAACCAGCCCTAAAGTATCTCCCAACTCCGCTTCCAGACGCGGGCCGAGCTGCTTTAATACTTTATCACCCGCGAGATGGCCTAGCGTATCGTTAATTTCTTTAAAGCGATCCAAATCCAGGAGTAACAGGGCCATCCGGCTGTGCGGGCCGCGCAGCTCAAAAGCTTTGTGCATTTTTCTAAAGAGCAGGGATCGATTTGGAAGAGACGTAAGCGGATCGTGGTTGGCCAAATATTCCATTTTGTCCAAGTATTTACGTTTTTCCGTCACGTCGCGCGTGGTGCCCCATGCCCGCATCAGATAACCGTTTTCAACAATCCCTATCGCGGAGCTTTGCATGGTGAGCCGCTCACCACTCTTATTTACGCGGGTGAATTCTTGATCATCCAGGCGATAGGCGTTTCTTACAAACTGAGTGATCGTCGCTTTATTTGATAACGAACCATTGCGATGAAGTGGTAAACCGAGCAAATCCTTAACATCATCAACCCCGACGATTTTCGCGAGTTTGTCATTGCCTTCTGCAAGCACAGCCCGCTGCAAAATAAGATCGATTTGAACTTCATTGGTGAGTTGAATGTCGATCGGCGGCCGCAGGTCATAACACCAAATAGCGTCGGCGCTGTTTGCAATAAATGCGCGATATCTATCTTCACTCTTTTGCAGCTCGCGTTCCTTAAGCATATTTTCGGTAATATCGTTCATTACCAAAAGCACACCCGTTACGCGATGTTCGTTGTCAACGGTTGGAATTTTATCGACACTGAACCAGCGTTCTACTGCCCCCTCCTTCACTCGTTCCATGGAACTGAGCAAGGGCTTGCCGGTCCTGACAACCTGCATGATTTCGCGATGACGCTCTGAGGGATCATCCCAACCCAGGGCGAGCTCAAAAAAACTTTTTCCAAGTAAATCATCAACGCCACGCCATTGACGGGCACGCAAGTTGCCATGACGCACTACGCCCCAAACGTCGAGGTACAAAATAATAGAACGCATCGCATCCAGCATACGCTGGAGTTCGCGGTTCTCTTCAAAACGCAGAGACACATGCTCCGGCGCCGCCTCTGAGGCGTGAAGGGGTGAATCAGACAAACAATTTCCTACTTGGAATCTTCAGGCAGATACATTCAAAACAACTGAAACAACAGAAATCTGTCGAGTTCTCAAGCTCTCTAGCCAATCAACTGAAATACCAGTCACACAAAAGCGGGTAAATAACACCTCCCCGATGTTAAGTGAGTATAGACAAAGTCACAGAGTTTTCAGGTTTTATGCTGCCTCCAGCTGTGTCATACAGCCTTAACAAAATCATCATATCTTTGTCAAAAACGTCAAAGATAATCGCGCGATGAATTCTGACATCCCCCTTACCAGCCACTTCTCGCCGTCGACGCCTGAATCTACTGCCCCGCCTGACCGTCAACGTCAAAAGCCTCATTTTCGAAGTGTGTTTATTTCAGATGTGCATTTGGGGACGAAAGATAGCAAAGCGTCTCAACTCAACGACTTTCTTAAGCTGCACCGATTCGATCAGGTGTACCTTGTTGGCGACATCTTCGATGGGTGGCGCATGCGTAACGGCATACATTGGCATAAAAGCTTCAACCGCATCATCAGCCGGGTATTAAAAATATCCAAGAATAAAGTCCCGGTGTATTACATCACGGGCAATCACGATGAATTTTTGCGCAAATTTGCAAATTCGCGCTTTGAGAATATTCAACTGCTCAACAGGATCGACCATACAACGGCCGATGGGCGCAGACTCCTAGTGATTCACGGCGACCAGTTTGAAAGCGTGACGCATTGCGGCCGTTTTTTAAAACTTATCGGTGATCGCGGCTACGATTTACTGATGTTTATCAACCGCGTTATCAACCGCTTTCGCACACGCTACGGCTATGGTTTTTGGTCCTTTTCAGGTTATCTGAAAGATCATATTCAACGTGCTCAACGCTATATACGCGACTACGAATACGCAGTGTCTCACGGTGCTAAACGACAAAAATACGATGGTGTTGTCTGCGGACATATTCACCAAGCGGCGATAAAAAAAATTGACGGTATCGACTACTACAATACGGGTGATTGGGTCGAATCATGCACGGCAATTGTCGAGCACCACAATGGAGAAATGGAGCTTATACATTGGCTAGAGCACCCACTGCATTTTGAGATGGAAAAAATGCGAAATCAAAAACTAAAACGCAAAAAACGTAAAACACTCACTGAATCCGCTTAACCATTCTTTTTCCTCGCCACTTCATATTCCCTTAAGTAGCGCTCTCCAGATCTAACGCTCCACCACAGTGGCGGCAATAGTTGGAATCGATGTCGTGCCCAGCGTGATGACAATGCGGACAGCGACGGCGGGCTCTGTCGCGGCTGATCTCCTGGGTCAGTTCGGCCGTTAAAATACCCGTAGGCACGGCAATAATTGAATAGCCGGTCAACATCGCGAGCGCCGCGACCAACTGGCCAAGTGGTGTCTGTGGTGTAATATCCCCATAACCGACTGTCGTAATAGTGACGATTGTCCAATAGACGCTGGTCGGAATACTGCTAAAACCATTTTGGGGTCCCTCGACGATATACATGAGAGAACCAAAAATGACAGATAGCACTAACACAGAAAAGAAAAATACGAGTATTTTTCTGCGCGCCATGAACATGGATCGCATAAGCACATTCGCTTCGCCGAGATAGCGCACGAGCTTCAATATACGGAATACGCGCAAGACGCGAAGAATACGTACAATCAGTAAATAATTTGCGCCTGGAATCAGCAAGCTCAAATAGCTCGGCAAAATTGACAATAAATCTATCGCCCCGTAAAAACTACTCGCGTACTTAAACGGCTTTGGCGAACAGTAGAAGCGCACCATATATTCGACGGTAAAGATTATCGTAAACGCCCACTCAGCGACACGCAGATAGATAAAATACGACTGTGAAATGGCATCGAGTGATTCGAGCATCAGCACAAGTACGCTGGTCAAAATTAAACATATTAAGACGACGTCGAAAATTCTACCTTCGGTTGTCTCCGTACCGAAGATTATCTCGTTCAACCGGTGCTTTAGTTCGCCATTGTGCACGCCGCTTCTCCCCAAGCTTGTTATTATTGTGCAATTATCGCACTAGGGCCTGTTAACATTAACTCGCATTATTTCAGCGAATAATACGCCAAGCGCGTCAACGACTCCATGTGCGGCACACACTTGATGAGAAAGAACATATGAAAAATTCTGATTCACGCCTGGTTTACTCAACAGAACATGGACGAATCCGCGCAAAAGAGGAGAATTCCAGGCAGGTTCCCTCGGACGGAATTGTACGCATACGCAGAGAAACAAAGGGCCGCAAGGGCAAGGGAGTGACCACCATCTCCGGGCTAGCACTTACCAATGACAAGCTAAAACAGATGACCAAAGAGCTGAAACAACTCTGTGGCACGGGAGGCTCGATAAAAGATGGCGTGATTGAAATCCAGGGTGACCATCGGTCAAAACTGAAACAAGCGCTTGAACAACGAGGCCACGAAGTCAAACTGGCAGGCGGCTAGACAGTTCGTAGCAGGCTAAAATTGGATCAAAGTTTGCTTTAGTCCTCAAACATGTCAACTTTTCGACACCGTGGATGACTTAAATGAACGCTGACAATCTTTGGCTAATTTTTGACACTTCCTTGAAAATCGCGATTGGTATCGCTTTGACATTTTGCTGCCTATGGGCTGTCAAAGTTTGGCGCGACCGGCAAACGAGTGACAAGGGCAGTGGTCGCCGCCGCAAAATAAATCTGCTTGAGGAAATATCTTCCGATGTGGGCCACGTCAACCATAGTTTCGCAAAATATTCCGCGCTGGTAATTGAATCAACGCGCTTTGGCAAGCGCTGGCCACCCGCGCGCAAGCAGGAACTTGACCGTATTAATTCCGAATTGGTTGTCGAATTCAAAAAGCTTTCGTCGTCCGAAGCAAAACTGCTGATGCTTGGCGAAAAAACCATGGAGAAAACACTGCGTTTGTACGGCGCAAAGATAGCGCTTTTCCGCAAGCAGGTTTATATAGGACGGCAGGATATCAGTGAACAGGAAATCGCTGAGCTCAAAGCGTCGATCATGACACTGCGCGAGCAGTTTTATGACCTACTCAGCCGACGTTACGATAAACTGCTAGCAGCGTAAATAGAAGTTTCCGTTACTTAACGGAAACTTTCCATGAGTAACGTGAAAGAACGATATCGAAACTTAGTGCGCAGGAAAATCAGCGGCGTATTTACTCACCCACTCCATCGCAGCTTGCTCACTCGATAGCTCTCTGCCTTCCGAGCTTCTCGCCCAGCGCCGATAGTGCTCGATATAACATACTTGCTCAACCATCCTCACGCTATAGGCTGTAGAACGGTCATTAAACGCGACGCCCACTGTAAAGCGTTCGCCATCCGGACGGCACCAGGCAATAGCACCTTCCACCTCGAAGGGAGGCTGTTCGATTTGAATTTCGATATGTAATGTCGCGCCGATGGGTAAGGCTTTGTTACTACTAAAACACAAACCTCCCCTGCTGACATTAATCAACGGAGAATGGGCGGAATGCTCCTGTTCAACGATATCAAAATCAATCGGAATTGCAGATGGATGTCGGATAAATCGGCGCATCATCATTTCCTGACCGACCGTTTTTGCGTCGATCGTTGAAGTATGTGATCTGTTAACTGAGTCTTGATTTGGAGTGAACGACTTGTGCTGCATAACACTTCCTCCCATTTCAACTCGCAAAGCTAACACCAAATAGGTGTTCGATATTCTTATAGCTATATTTAAGGGTATAGCTCATAAGCCTACAAAATGGAAATAAAATCGCAGTAACTTGACGACGACTAATTTGGATATACAAATAGCCGACCAATTCGAGCTAATAAATCACAAATATTTTTTAACTGGAGCGTAGGAACGTCTGTGGACCTTGCTCGCACCGAGTGTCTCGAGCGCTGCGAGGTGTTGCTTGGTGGGATAACCTTTGTGTTGTCCAAAGCCATAGCCGGGATATTCGCTATCTAATTCGAGCATTTTGTTGTCGCGAAACACCTTGGCAACAATGGATGCAGCGCTGATCTCCTCGTATAAGGAGTCACCTTTGACAATCGCTTCGGATTTATACTGCCACTGTGGCAATTTGTTGCCGTCGACCCGAACAAAATCCGGCTGGGTAGAAAGTGACTCAACTGCGCGCTTCATTGCGAGTAAACTCGCCTGGAGAATATTGATCTGATCAATTTCCTCCGCCGAAGCATGACCTAGTGACCACGCTATCGCTTTATGCTTGATTTCTTCGCACAGCACCTCGCGACGACGCTCAGAAAGTTTTTTCGAATCTGCGAGACCAACAATGCCATGCTCGACAGGTAGAATAACCGCCGCCGCTACAACATCACCAGCCAACGGGCCTCGCCCAACTTCGTCAACACCTGCATATAGTTCCACGCTAAGCGCTCCAACGTTCAACAATGGCTTGTGCTGCCTTTTGGCTGGCGTTCCGTCGCAGCGCGATATGTAAATCATGGAAGCAGCGAACAGTTTCATTTTCCTCGTTTGCGCTTTGTGCGATCACAAGTTCGCGAGCATGCGCCAAAACCTTTTCGCTGGTCGCTTCAGCCTGCAAAAGCTCGGGGGCAACTTCTTTTCCCGCGAGTAAATTTGGCAAACCGACATAGTTTACCTTGACCATGCGCGACAAAATTTCCCAAGTCAGGCGCGGCCACTTGTAGGTAATAATCATCGGGCGTTTTAACAGCATAGCCTCGAGCGTCGTCGTACCCGAAGCCATAATGACAAAATCTGCAGCTTCCATCGCGACATGACTCTGGCCATTGAGGAGGTGAATGCAATCTTCGCCTGCATCAGCGAGCAGTGTCGTTACCTCCTCAAATCGATTGGCATTAGCCGCCGGCAAAACAAATTCGATGGCCGGAAATTCAGTTTTCAGGCGCTGGGCAACATCCAGCATAACCGGCAGCAGAAAACCTACTTCAAACTTGCGACTACCCGGCATCAATGCGCACAGTGGAATAGCGTGTTTTATTCCAAGTTTGTCGCGCGCTGTCACTTGATCCGGTTCCAACTTGAATGCATCTGCCAATGGATGACCGACAAAGCACACATCGACATCGTGTTCGCGATATAAATCCGCTTCAAACGGGAAAAGCGTGAGCATTAAATCGACAGACTTTTTGATTTTCTTAATTCTTCCCCTGCGCCAGGCCCAAACGGAGGGACTGACATAGTGGACACTGAGGATGCCGAGTTTTTTGGCCTCCGCTTCGATATTTCGATTAAAATCCGGCGAATCAATACCAACAAAAATATCGGGCGCTGTGTCTTTTAGCTCACGTTTCACTTTGGCCCGCATACGTAAGAGTTCTGGCAAACGTTTGAGCGGCTCAACAAAACCCATAACCGAGAGCCGATCCATTGGGTAATAACTCTCAAAACCCAGTTTCAGCATACGCTCACCGCCAATTCCACAAAATTGACAGTCGGGAAACAAACGTTTTATTTGCTCGATTAAACCGGCACCCAGTATGTCGCCCGATTGCTCTCCAGCGACAATCATTATTTTTGTCAGTTTTTTCTCAGACATGACTGCGCATCAATCTAATTTAGACGCGAATTAACGTGTGATACCGCGTTTTGACGTTTTTAAAGAATCGACGAGAACCGCTAGCTTATCGCATTCAGCAGCTTCTGTACTCAAAGCGTCAATAGCTTCTTCTAGCGTATAACCCCGCCGATAAATGGTTTTAAACGCGCTTGATAAGCGCGCCATTTCATCCTTGCTAAAGCCGCGACGCTTGAGACCCTCGGCATTGATATTTCTCGGTACAGCAGGGGCACCAGTCACTAACACGTAGGCGGGAACATCTTTGCCAATCGCGCTTCCCATGCCGGTAAAACAGTGAGGGCCAATGGAACAAAACTGATGCACCAGCGTAAAACCACCCAAAATCGCCCAATCGCCAATATTTACATGCCCGGCGAGCGCCGCATTATTTACCAGTATGGCGTGGTTGCCGATCACGCTATCGTGGCCGACATGAACATACGCCATCAGTAGGTTGTCATTGCCTATTGTTGTCTCTGAGCGATCTTGAATCGTGCCGCGATGAAGGGTCACACCTTCGCGAATAATATTACGGTCACCGATAACCAAGCGTGTGGGCTCGCCGTTATATTTTAAGTCGGGTGTGTCTTCTCCGATGGAAGAGAACTGATAGATACGGTTATCTCTACCGATAACAGTAGGTCCTTTGACAACAACATGCGAGTCGATGCGTGTGCCAGCACCTATTTGAACACCAGGACCAATATAGGTCCAGGGTCCAACATGGACATCACCAGCGAGTTCGGCCGAGGGATCAACAATAGCACTCGAATGAACGACATTCTCCGCCATAAAACCTTAACTCACCTTGCGGTCGGCACACATTATCGTGGCGGATGTCACCAATTGATCATCGACTGTTGACGTGCAATCAAACTTCCAGATCCCACGCTTTACGTTGACAATTTTTGCTTCGATATATACGCGATCCCCGGGAATAACCTGGCGCTTAAATCTCACGTTGTCTATGCCGGCAAACAAATACACTGAGCCGTCGTCTGGTGTTTTATCCTGCGATTTGAAGCCCAGGATACCGCAAGCCTGCGCCATCGCCTCAACAATGAGAACCCCAGGAAAAACCGGAAAATGCGGGAAATGCCCCTGAAAAACCTCCTCATTTCCAGAGATATTTTTATATACAACGATGCGTTCGTTTTCGACTAATTCAACAACACGATCCACGAGCAAAAATGGATAACGGTGCGGTAGATATTTTTTTATTTCCAGAAGATCCATCATCGGACACTTTCCCCAAAGTAAACCACTATTTGATTCCGAACGCTTACAACGGTTATTTATCAGCGTCTTTTTCTAACTTTTTCACCCGAGCAAATAACTCATCTAACTGGCGATAACGCACAGAGTTTTTACGCCAGCTTTTAACGTCTTGGATCGGCGCCGCCGAGGCGAAAACGTCTGCTTCTCGATTGCCACGCGTCACAACGGTTGCACCACTAAAAATCGTATTGTCCGCAATTTTCAAATGCCCTCCTACAGAGCAAGCACCACCCAATTGGCACCCCTTACCAAACTCTGTACTACCGGCAACGCCAACACAACCGGCGATGGCAGAACCGGAGCCAACAACAACGTTATGCGCCAAGTGGACCTGATTATCAATAATCACGTCGTCTTCAACAATAGTATCGCCTAGCGCGCCGCGATCAATCGCCGTATTAGCACCAATCTCAACTCGGTTTCCAATAATGACACCACCGAGTTGATGAATTTTCCTCCAGGCACCTGAGACAGGAGCAAAGCCAAAACCATCTGAGCCAATGGTCGTATTCGCATGAATAATAACATCGCTACCAATATGTACGCCGTGATATACAGAAACGTTTGCGAAGATCAAACAGTTTGCGCCGATGCGCGTATTTTCTCCAACAAAAACACCTGGATAGAGTTCCGTACCGTCGGCTATTTCTACATCCGCGGAAATCACACAGTTTGGACCTATCGCAACATTGTCCCCGAGTTTCGCATGCGGATGCACAACAGCAGAAGCGTGAATCCCGGTTTCGCGTTTTTGTCGGACATCGAATATTGCTGTCAAGCTCGCGTAACTTGCATAGGGGTCGTCAACAACAAGCTTATCGCCTGAATAATTGCGCGCGTCGCCTTCTCTCAACACAACAGCCGCCGCACGGGTTTTAGCGAGAGAGTCGGCATATTTTGATGAAGAAAGGAAAGAGATATCCGCCGGGCCCGCCCGCCTCAAGTCGGAAAGGCCATGTATTTCTCTATCACCGTCGCCAATAAGCGTCGCATCCAGAATGTTTGCAAGGTCCGAGAGACTGTGGACCTTGGCGTTGCTACTCATAATTGCGAACGAACTATTTGGAAGAAGCTTTGTTTAATTCTGCAATCACTTTTGCAGTAATATCCACAGCAGGCGAGGCAAAAAACGTCGCCTCCTTTCTCAAAATAACGTCTATTTCGTCAGACTTGACCAATTGCTCCAACACCGCAGGAATCATTTTTTGGCCTTCTTCGAGCAGCCCTTTTACCAGATCATCATTTTCTTTTTGCAGTTTTTGAATAACCAGTTGGCGGTCAGCCTGAATAAATTCCACTTTTTTTCGATGTTCAGCTTGCTGCTCCGCACTCCATGTTAAGCCCTTTGATTCCGCCTCTTTTGCAAGCGCACTCAAATCGGCCTGGTAGCCATCAAGTTCGGCGCGAAGCTTTGCATACTCAGGGTTTTTCTGAAGCGCCTCCATACGCTGCTTCGCCATAGATGTTTGCATAATGGCCTGTTGTGCATCGAATATAACGACTTTACCCGCGAAGGCCACCTGCCCTATTGCAAACACCGCTATTGCAAACATCACTTTTGTTAATTTCATATCACTTTTTCTCACTAACTAAAATTAGAAACCTGCGCCGAAGGTGAATTGGAACACTTCACGATCATCAAACGGGCTCTCGTGCAAAGCCTTTGCAAAGCTAAATGTCATTGGCCCAAACCCCGAAAGCCAAGTGAAGCCAAAACCGGCAGATGAGCTCAGCTCGGTAAGATCTATATTAGAACAGTTAAGCTGCGTATCGCGGCAATAGGTTGAATACACATTGCCAGCATCCACGAAAGCCACCAACTGCATAGAGCGGGTATCTTCAACAAATGGGATGGGCAAGATCAGCTCGGTGCTGAATTCTACCAGAATATTCCCACCAAAAGCATTGCCGCGACGATCTTCAAATAATTCGACTTCACTGATCAATTTACCCACATCACAACCACCGGGGATATTCGGTGCCCTTAACCCGGGTACACGAGCAGATGAGACCGGCGTAGCTTCATCGCACAGCACAAAAGCAGCACCCAAACTCTCTCCCGCATCCTGGAAACCATTACCATTCAGGTCACTCCAGCCCGCTGAGGTAAGAAAATACTCCTC
Source organism: Cellvibrionaceae bacterium (assembly GCA_028281575.1). Taxonomy (GTDB): domain Bacteria; phylum Pseudomonadota; class Gammaproteobacteria; order Pseudomonadales; family Cellvibrionaceae; genus Agaribacterium. The sequence continues at coordinate 47,661 of JANQJP010000002.1, read as the reverse complement.
AGACAGTGAACCTTTTGGCCCCAGGGTCGACTTTTCAAACCCTCGAACAGAACCAAAACCGCCTGAATAAAAATTTTCGAAAAATGGTAATTCATCTAATTTTCCATAGCCGCTGCCATACCCCAGCGATGTTTTAAAGCGCAGGGTCAAGTCTCGGGTCAATGGACGAAATGCCTGGGCGTCGTAGAAAATCTTGAAGTATTCCATATCACTGCCCGGCATAGTTGCCTCAAAGCGCAAGCGCTGAGAACTTCCACGCGTAGCGAGGATTCCACGGTTCAAGGTAAAGCGACTCCAGGAAATATCAAATGTTGCGTTATCAAACTCGTTGCCAAACTTGTCGATAAAACCATCTTCACCGTCGATCAAAACATTCTGCTGAATGGGGAAGGTATCCAGCGCATATTCACCCGAGAATTCTCCGCGAAGCACGCGATCGAGATCTGTTCGGTTCACATAAACCAACCGCGAAAAATCATTTAAAAATGGACTGCGTCGAATTTCCTGAGGCGGAACCGAGCCAGTTGTGATCTCCTGGTGTTCCAGGCCGAAGCTAAAATCAAGCCGGGAAATTTCGGAAATGGGATAACCGAAACGCATGTTGCCACCGAAGACATCGGTGCTATAACGCACCGTCGACAACCGATCTGTATCGCGGGTACTGTAGTAAGCAGAAAAACCTCTGCTAACCCCGTCTGGAGTAAAATAAGGGTCGTTATAACCAAAACTATAAATGGTTTGATATAAGTTTTTATTTACTTGGAAACTCACTTCCTTACCGGTACCAAACCAGTTGGATTGCTCCACACTTATACCGAGATTCAGGCCAGAAAATTCTGCGTAACCAACGCTTGCACTAATCGACCCACTGCTTTGTTCCTCGACCGTATATTCGACATCGATAAGATCATCACTGCCCGGAACCTCTTTGGTTTCTACTTCGACCTGTTTAAAATAGGGCAGACGCTCAAGCCTGACTTTCGATTGTTCTATGCGGGCATTCGACGCAGAGGAACTCTCCATCTGTCGCATCTCCCGACGCAAGACTTCATCAGAAGTTTTAGTGTTTCCACTAAATTCTATCCTGCGCACGTAAACACGTTTACCGGGATTAACAAAAAAAGTTAAATCAACGGTGCTGTCTTCAACATTTTTTTCCGTAATACCTTCGACTTTTGCGTTGGTGTAGCCTGAGTTACCTAATAAAGTCGTAATGTATTCTGTTGTCCCATCGAGCAGCGCCTGGGAATAGGTATTACCTTCACGCAATAAAATAAGCCGACGAAGATTTTCTTCGGGCAATATGGTATCTCCACCTACGTCCACTGATGAAACTGTATAAATATTACCTTCGTTTAAATTAAGTGTGATATAGACCGAACGCTTATCCGGGCTCACCGAAATCTGCGAAGATACCACTGAGAAGTCTAGATATCCTTGGTCAAGGTAAAACGACTCCAGCGTTTCAATATCGCCCGAAAGTTTTTCTTTAGCGTATTGATCGTTGCTTGAGAAAAACGTCGTCCATTTAGCTCTAGTTAATTCAAAAAGATCATTTAACTCACTATCGGAAAAAACCTCATTGCCGACAAAATTAATATGCCTAATTTTTGCAGATTTACCTTCATCAACTTGAATAGTAATGTCGACTAAATTATTTGGTAAATCCGTTATTTCCACATCTACCGAAGCGCCGTAGCGAGCTTGAGCAATATAAGAGCGCTCGAGTTCACGTGCAATACCTTGCAAGAGTTGGCTCTGCAAAATATCCCCCTCCTCCAAGTCATTGTCAGCGAGCACCTCGAGGAGCTGGTCAGTACTGATCGCTTTATTCCCATCGAACTCTATCGATTTGATCGCGGGCCGTTCCTGAAGAATTACGATAAGCACGTTTCCGTCGCGCGCCATTTGCACGTTAGAAAAAAAACCGGTGCTAAAAAGCGACTGGATATTTTGGCGAACATCCTCACTATCGACGGTGTCGCCGACGCGAATCGACAACGCGGCAAAAACTGGGCTTGCCGACACGCGCTGTAAACCTTCCAAGCGAATATCTGAAACTTTAAAACTTAGGGCATATGATGGGGCGGCAAAGAAAAGAAATGCCAATAAAAAATACGCGCGACTAATCACTACCAGGAAACCAACTATTTTTCTTTTTTGATGCATTAAGTTTAAAGACGCAGAATGTCGTTATAAAAGGCAACCACCATGACGCACAACAGCAAAACCATACCTGCTTTCACACCTAAAAGCTGTATGCGCTCTGAAAGCGGACTACCTTTAACCCACTCCACGACACAAAACAAAATATGACCGCCATCTAGCACGGGAATAGGAAGAATATTGAGCACTGCCAGCACAACACTGATGTGGGCTAAAAAAGAAACAAAGGCCCAAAAGCCGTACTTAGCTTGATCGGCGGCCACTTTAGCAATGCCAATCGGGCCACTCAAGTTTTTTATTGATATTTCATTAACAATAAGCTTCTTTAGCGAAAGAAATACGAAACCGGTAGTTTCCCAGGTCTCAAGTCCCGCCTGTTTAGCCGCGTCGAACAGGGAATAACTCTGGCGGCGCACCATTTCCGCCGGATAGGGGTGGCGATTGATAAGCACACCCGCTTGACCAACAGTTGCACCGTCAGCCTGTTTAATGGGCCGCGGCGTCAAATCTATTACCCATTCCTTGCCAGCCCGATCAACGACTACGCGCAATGTATTTCCGGGGTTTGCGGCAACAACATCTACCCAGTCTTCACCAGTAATCACTGCCTGACCCTGGATTTCAACGAAGCGGTCACCATTTTGCAGACCCGCCTCCGCCGCGGCGCTATCCTCCAAAACTTCTGCAATGGATGTATCGCTCTCGGGAACAAAGAAACTTATCCCCAAACCTGCCAAAGGATCAGGCTCTTCGGCACCCTTCATCCAACTGTCTATGAGGACAGCGGATTCATAAGTCAGCCCCCTCGAGACCTCATGTTGCGACTCTGGGTAGGTGGCGACAATGGATATTTCACCCGTTTGCCCGAGGCGATTAAGCAGGGCCAGCGCAACATCCCTGCGACTGCGCGTCACTTCGCCATCAACTGAAATTATTTCCTGGCCTGCAGCAAGGCCCGCCTGCGCCGCAAGCGAATCGCTTTTGACTTTACCTATAACAGGCGATAGAGCAGTAGTACCATTAAGGAAGATCGCCCAATACAGCAAAAAAGCCAAAATAATATTCGCGGCTGGCCCTGCGGCGGCAATACTGATACGTTTGCCGACACTCTTTCTATTGAAGCTCTGATGCAGTTCGTTTTCTTCTACCTCCATTTCACGCTCGTCGAGCATCTTGACATAACCACCGAGAGGAATTGCCGACAGCGCGTACTCGGTACCCTGCTTATCCTCATAACGGATTAGCCGGGGACCAAAGCCGATAGAAAAGCGCAGCACTTTAACTCCGCAAAGACGGGCCACGATAAAATGACCGTATTCGTGAATTGCGACAAGTATGCTAATCGCAATCAAGAACCACAGGACCGTCATTAAGAATGAATCCAGCATAGAGATTTCTTATGTTGTTAAAGTTGAAATAGGCTGCGTTTATTTATGCTGTTTATGACAGCGCACACGCCAATAGGTTCGCCACTAGCATTTTTCTCATTCATGGTCAGCACCACGCCCTAAAGCGCCCAGCCAGTGACAAGTACAAATAAAGCGAACAGTGGCGCCGCCGCAACCATGCCGTCCACTCGATCGAGAATACCGCCGTGTCCAGGCAATATAGTACCGCTATCTTTAATTCCACGAACACGCTTAATCATGCTTTCAAACAGGTCGCCGACCACAGATATCAGTGCTGCCGGAACAACAATCAAAAACAAAGGCTGCCAACTTGAGTGACCAAACACAGCATTAAAAGCGATTCCAACGGCGAGTGCGAGCACCAGACCTCCCCAAACACCCTCCCAGGACTTACTCGGGCTAACCGCTGGCGCAAGCTTGCGCCGGCCAAAACGCTTGCCACTAAAGTACGCGCCTACGTCGGCCGCCGCAACGATCAATAAACAAAGTAAAACCAGCAGTACGCCATTGTTCTGATTCCGTAAATACATCGTCGCTAGCCAAGCCGGCGATAGCACCAGCCAACCCATAGCCAGGCGCACCGTCACTGATCGCCACACCACCGCACTTGAGGGAAAACTCTGAACGCAGATAAACGCCAAAACCCAGAAAACACACGCAACTAGAAGAATGGGTCGCAGGTTAACCAAGTCACGGGCAAAATCGGTCCATAGTGCAGCCCCTGCAGTGAAAAGCACTGTCGCTGTGACATAAGCTACTCTATGAGAAAAGCTGACTAGGCCCGAGAGATCAGACCACTCCCACGCGCCAAAAGCAAATATAAGCGCGACAAAGAGGCCAAAGCTATACCATGGAGAGAAAAACAAGAGTACGAGGAAAACCGACATCAATATGAATGCGGTAATAACACGCTGTTTAAGCACGCTTTGCCTCTCGTGCCAGCTGATCTGAAGTCTTACCAAAACGCCGCTCCCGGCTGCGAAAACAATCTACCGCTTGCTTTAGCTCTGCCGGGCCAAACTCAGGCCACAGGACCGGGCTAAAAAAGAGTTCTGCGTAGGCCGCCTGCCAAAGCAAAAAATTACTAATCCGATATTCGCCACCAGTGCGAATGAGTAGATCGAGCGACGGCAATCCCTGGGTTGATAAGTGGCTGGTTAAATGCTCTTCGCAAATGTCGCTAGGGCTCAGTCGTCCATCGAGAACATCCTGAGCAACCTGCTGAGCCGCTTGAGTAATATCCCAACAACCACCGTAATCGGCAGCGATAGTTAAGGTGGCTTCGCCGTCCGCAGCGATGGATTCAGCTTCTTCTATCGCGCGCAACAACTTTGGCGAAAAACGTTCGCGACTGCCAATAACCCGCAGCCGCACGGATTCTTTAGATAATTCGCGCGCTTCTTTTTTTAGGTAGTTATAAAAGAGACTCATCAACGCTTCGACCTCTTTCGGCGGTCGGCGCCAATTTTCACTACTAAAGGCAAACAAGGTAAGCGCTTCAATCCCTTCGCGTCGACACGCATTGAGCACATCGCGAATTCGCTCTACACCGACACGATGCCCCGCAATACCAGAACGGCCCTGACGCTTTGCCCAGCGGTTATTGCCATCCATTATGATGGCGATATGTCGCAATGGCTTTACTTCCACAGAAGTGCTCCGCATGAAAACTCTTGATTAAATTTCCATCAAGTCTTTTTCTTTCGCAGCGAGCGCCTTATCAACTTGCTCTATATAACGATCGGTGATTTTTTGAATGTCATCATGAGCGCGGCGATCGTCGTCCTCGCTGATTTCTTTCTCCTTAAGCAAACCTTTGACACTGCCCAGAGCATCGCGTCGAATATTGCGAATCGCGACACGTGCCGCTTCGGCTTCGGCACGGGCGTGCTTGATAAAATCTTTGCGCGTTTCTTCGGTAAGCGGGGGCATGGGCACGCGAATAAGCTCACCCGTGGTCGCCGGATTAAGTCCCAGGTCGGACTTCATAATCGCTTTTTCAATATCCGGCACCAGGGTTTTATCCCACGCGGAAATTGACAGCGTACGTGCATCGAGTACAGAAACATTCGCCACCTGCGATAACGGCGTATCGCTTCCGTAATAAGAAACCATCACACCATCTAAAATGCTTGGGTGCGCACGGCCGGTGCGAATCTTATTAAAATTCGTTCCCAGGGCTTCTATACTCTTGCCCATACGACTTTCGGCGTCTTTATTAATGTCTTTAAGCATTTTCAGCTACCTCTTCTATCAGTGTCCCTTCATCTTCACCGACAACAATCCGTAATAGCGCGCCCGATTTATCCATCTGAAATACACGTACAGGCATATTGTGATCCTGACATAAACATATGGCGGTCAAGTCCATAACACCGAGCTTATCGTTGAGCACTTTATCGTAACTGAGCTGACTGTAGCGCGTCGCAGATGGATCTTTGAGCGGATCAGCGGTGTAAACACCATCGACTTTGGTCGCCTTTAAAACGAGCTCAGCTTCAACCTCAATGGCGCGCAAACAGGCGGCGGAGTCGGTGGTAAAAAAAGGATTCCCTGTGCCCGCAGAAAAAATCACAACCTCGCCGTTTTCCAGCAACCTAATTGCTCTGCGTCGATCATAATGCTCAACAACACCAGACATCGGAATCGCTGACATGACATTGGAACTGATATTGGAACGCTCCAGCGCATCGCGCATCGCCAGCGCATTCATGACTGTCGCGAGCATGCCCATGTGATCGCCGGTTACACGGTCGAGCCCGGCCTGACTTAACGCCGCTCCGCGAAACAGGTTGCCGCCACCAATTACCAAGCCGACCTGAACACCAATGCCAACAAGCTGGCCGATTTCTAACGCCATTTTATCGAGCACTTTTGGATCAATGCCGAAACCTTGATCGCCCATCAACTGCTCGCCACTGAGCTTTAATAAAATGCGTTTGTACTTACGGTCCCGTGTGGACGGCATAAAATCAACTCCATCAAGCGCAAAAAAATTTTCGGAAGTTTAACAGCAAAAAGGCGGGATAGATATCCCGCCTTTTTGCTGTACATTGCAGTCAATATATCGCTAAATCACTGAAGAATTCGCAATTAAACTTTAGTTGCTGCGACTTGTGCTGCCACCTCTGCGGCAAAGTCTTCCTCTTTCTTCTCAATGCCTTCACCGACTTCAAATCGAACAACCGAAACGACATCCGCACCGGCATCTTTGACTAGTTTACCCACCGTGATTTCCGGGTTTTTGACAAACGGCTGCTCAATCAGACTATTCTCTTTTAAGAATTTCTTAATGCGGCCGCCCATCATTTTTTCCACGATTTCAGCGGGCTTGCCTTCCATGTCCGGCTGGGCCTTGATAACTTCTTTTTCTTTTTCCAATAGCTCTTCTGGCATATCTTCGGGACGAACCACTTGCGGGTTGGAAGCGGCCACGTGCATCGCCACATCTTTAGCAACATCGCTGCTACCACCTTTCAGCTCAGTGAGCACAGCAATGCGGTTATTAGAGTGAACATAGGTACCGACAATCCCCTCTTCAGCACTGAGCAACTTAACTCTGCGAATACCGATGTTCTCGCCGATCTTTTGCACGAGTTCTTGACGCTTAGCTTCAAGTGCGTCGTCGACAAGTGCTTCTACCGATGCGGCTTTTTCTGCGAAAGCTTTTTCTAAAACCTCATTCACGAAGGCCAAAAAGCCATCATCGCGCGCAACAAAGTCGGTCTCACTGTTAATTTCAAGCGCTACACCATAGCTTCCATCTTCAGCAACTTTTGCAGCAACAACACCATCAGCGGCTGTGCGACCTGCTTTCTTCGCTGCCTTAAGACCTGATGCCTTGCGCAAGTTTTCGATGGCGAGATCAACATCACCATCCGATTCAGCCAGAGCTTTTTTACACTCCAACATGCCTAAACCAGTGCGTTCACGCAATTCTTTTACTAAAGCTGCAGAAACTGCCATTCGATCTGTCCTCTAAGTCGCAGTTTGAAAAAATAGGAATGATGGACCTGAGTATCAGGTCCAAGGGGCCCAAAGCATTCTAGCGTTTATTTATGACAAATTACGCTTGTTCGCCCGCGGCGGGTTGTTCGTCGCTTACTTCAACAAACTCATCTTTGTTGGGAACTTCAGCGTGCTCGGCAATACCCTCTAGACACGCGTCGGCGAGCGCCGCGGTAAAAAGCTTGATAGCGCGAATAGCGTCGTCATTGCCGGGGATAACGTAATCTATTCCTTCAGGATTGCTGTTTGTATCTACAACACCAATGACGGGAATTCCGAGCTTGTTTGCCTCTTGAATGGCGATACGCTCATGGTCGACATCAACAACGAACATCGCATCGGGCAGACCGCCCATATCTTTGATACCACCAATCGAAAGCTCGAGCTTTTCCATCATGCGCGTGCGCATAAGCGCTTCTTTTTTGGTGAGTTTTTCGAAAGTACCGTCAGCTGCCTGCGCCTGAAGCTCGCGATAGCGGCGAATCGATGCACGGATCGTTTTGTAGTTTGTGAGCATACCGCCCAACCAACGATGGCTGACGTACGGCATACCGGAGCGTTCGGCCTGCTCTTTAATTGCCTTGCGCGCTGAACGTTTTGTTCCGACAAAAAGGATTTTCTTTTTTTGAGCCGCCATCTGCTTAACGATAGCGAGCGCTTCGTTAAACTTGGGCACAGTGTGCTCGAGATTAATAATATGAATTTTGTTGCGAGAACCAAAGATGAATTGCCCCATCTTCGGGTTCCAATAGCGCGTTTGGTGGCCAAAATGCACACCAGCCTGGAGCATATCGCGCATGCTTACCTGTGGCATAAGTCGTTACCTTTTTTAGGGTTAGTTCTTCCACGCATCCCACATAACCAACCCCTCACCCACTGCAATACTGGTTGAAGAGCACCCTGGCATGTGTGCCGATACGTGTGTGTCGTTTACCCGATATATTCGGGGCGCGCTTTATACCATATCCATACAAAAAGAGAAAGACACTTTACCGTTTGTCAGTATATTCCTGGTTCCCCTGAGGGGCGGCGCTTAAATCGCTTGATCGCCCACCAATAGCGCTGCGGATAGGGGGCTATCATCGTTTCAATCGCGGCGTTAACACGCTGTGTATCACACTCAAAGTCCTCCGTAGGGAAGTCTTCTAAAGGTGGGAATATCTTAATTCGGTAGTGCGGCGCATTGCTTTCCCGATAGTGCGTATAGGGAAGCACCAGCGCCCTGCCAGCGCGCGCCAGTCTCGCCGTGGCCAAAGTTGTCGAAGCCTTCACATTCATAAAATCGACGAACACCGAATTCTTGTTTTTCACTTCGATATCAGGTGCATACCAGATAATACTTTTGTTCCTGAGTGCCCGAACCATAGCTCGTTGATCAGCGGCAGAAATCATTTGATCACAATATTTGCCCCGCACCTGACCGAGAAAATCATTAATCACATCATCCGTCTGTCGAAAAGTCCCTATAAGCGACCTGCCTTGAACATCCAACTGCGACAACAAAGCGCCATTCACATCTACGCTGCCAAAGTGGCACGCCAGCAATATAATGCCTTTATCACTTTGAATGGCGTCGTAGAGATGCTGTTCACCCTCCACCGCACAGCGACTCTCAAAAAAAGTATGGGTATCACGAAACCATACAATAAATGTTTCCAGAAACGAGAAGCCGAGTTCCTCTGCTGTTTCTTTTACAAACGCCTCCAGCTCTTGTTCATTCAGGTGTGGGAAACAAGCGCGAACATTGCAGTAAGTCACATAGCGAACTTTTTTCGAAACTGCATAAATAAACCTGCCAAACCCCGGAGCGAAAGCGAGCAGCCAACCGTAAGGCAGCCGCGTTGCGCACCAGGCAAAAAAGAGAAGCGTTGCTAACAGCCAGTACTTGGGGTGCCAACGGCGCCTCTTAAACAACAATCTGAACATAAGCGATGGTACTTATTCAAACATGGTAACGAGCAAAAAAACGCTAAAACACAAGGGCTTAGCCGTTTTTATTTAAGCAGTTTCAAAATAGACTTTTCGCAGTAGCCTGACTATCCTTTTGCTAGGGCCTGTACCCACTAATTCGGTCATCACTGCCGAAAGCCAAAATTTCTGACCGCAAGGCAACATAAGCGAGTGTTAACACCGCGGACGGGAATATTGGTCCGGCCCGAAGGGTTCTGGCTAAACAAGCACCACTCTGCGTTGCTCGTCGTTCATTTGGAATGACCAAACTTCTCTCCTCGCGCCTTGATTGACGCTTGTTTAGTCGCAACAGTGACGACCGAATTAGTGGGCACAGGCCCTGAGCTTGTCTGCATATTTTGGGTGCGTAATGTGTCTCACTATCACCACTCACGCAACAAAAATTGTGAAAGACTGCGCAATGGAGAATGGCACGCCAAGTATAGTAACGCGCACTTAGTCTGCTTTCCGGCAAGCCATGCTAAGCGGCCAGTGAGCCTTGAGCTTATATTGGTCGACGAATGAAATAGTTACAACACTGAACAGAATAGTCTGAGAGGGCCTTATGACGGCTAGCGGTTTTTTCAAGTTACTAATGGCTTCGAGCATCGTATTGCTCATCGCATCTTGCGGTGGTGCTCCCGGCTCTAATACAGGCTCCACACGCAGTAGTTCTGGCAATACTGACTCCCCCCCGAGCCCTGCAACCGTAAACCTGGGAGACAATATCCAGTCTTCAGAGGACGCGGTCGTCACTTTGACAGCAACCAGTTCGAGTACTGCAGGCAATATAGTATCTTACAACTGGACCCAACTCCTAAACGGCTCACCACAGGTCACTTTCACTCAAACCGACGGACAAATTTCGTTTACCCCACCCAATGTCAGACAGGACACTAACTTCGTTTTTAACGTTATTGTCGAAGACGCTGAGGGTAACCGCGCCTCAGACGCCATCATTGTTGAAGTCATTGCCGATACGATTTCCATCGCAAATATGCCGATGATGTATAGCGAGCCTCCTGCTGTTGGTGATGGCTTCTCATTAAGTATCGCAACCACGGATAAAATCGGCGATATTGAATGGACCATTGTTTCTGCACCAGCGGGTTCACAGCTGACATCCATTAATGGATCGACATCGAACATCTTCATTACACCCGACCTAGCAGGTGAATATGTTGTTCAAGCGCAAGCTGCTTTTGATGGCACAACCCTGCAAACCACCTTTATCGCTGCAGACGAGTTCGGCTTCCTGGCGAGCGATGTGCGCGGCGCTAACAACACATCATCGACATTTTTACTCGACATCGTCGAAAACCAGGCGTGGATATCTTCGTCTACGTTAGACCGTGACGCTATTGTCGCTGTTGTTGACGACTTTAGCGGCTTTAATGTTGTTGGCTATGATGAGCAATTAGGTCTACTGGTCCAATTTGAAACCGGTGCCGCTGAAGCGCTCGACGGCCTCGAAGAAATTCGTCTTCAGCCAGAGATAGATAATGTATCCAACCGTATTTTCGAGGGAGCTAGCGTTTCCCGCGACGAAATCATTCCAAACGACGGTGGTGCCTTCGATGACCTTGGTAACAACTGGCATCTCGAATACATCAACGCGCCTAATGCCTGGGACATTACGACCGGAAGCGCAAATGTCGCAATAGGAATTACTGACAGCGGATTTAACGTCGAGCATGCCGATCTTACCGGTCGCGTATTTGAACTCCTGACAAATCGCACGTCAGATCACGGCACACAAGCCGTCGGTGCGATTGGTGCATTGTCAAATAACGGCATGGGCATTACCGGGCTAAACTGGGTATCCGACATGATACTCGCCGCTAACAATATCGACGGCATGCGCGGGCTCTTCAAACTCGACTCCGTCGCTGTCATCAATAATGCCTGGGCGATTCCAGGCCATATAAATGCTTCATTCGATCCACTCGACCCTACCGCGGTAAATACGCGAGACGCTTACGCGATCGATGTTACCCGCTCGTATAGACGCCTTGCTCAAGCCGAACTCGGACGTTTATTCGTTTGGCCTGCAGGTAATGGCATCGGTAATGGCAGCGGCAATATGAACCAGATTTATGGTATCAATGCGCGTCACCACAGCGGCGCCCTCCACTACGATGACAAAAACAACCTGGTTAAACAGGCCAACGTCATGTTTGCCGCGGCTGTTCTGCCGGACAACCGCCTGGCGTATTACAGCAACTGGGGAGAATCCGTCGATATTGCTGCGCCGACCTCCTATCAAAGTACTATCTCGACAGACGCCTATCACGAAGCGGACACTTTTGCAGATGGCAATACCGGTTACGCGGGCACTTCAGCCTCGACAGCTGTAGTATCCGGCGTCGCCTCACTCGTGTATTCACTCAACCCCGACTTTAGCGGCGAACAAGTCAAGTCGATACTGATCGACAGCGCTGATACCTATGTCACCGAGCGCTACGTATCGCCAATATCTGCGACCGTTGAAACACTCGACACACCCATTCCAATTATCGACGCTGAGCGCGCGCTTAACCTTGCACAGGAAATAATCAATAGCGGCGTCGATATCGGCTTGACCATGCCAAACCCGTTTTCTCGAGAAGTCACTGTCAATATTACCCCCTTGCAAACCAACTTGAGTGTTGTAAGCGTTGACTGGACCCTGGCCTCATCCGTCGACGGAGAGACCAACTGGGTAGACTTCTCCGACGACACAACGGCATTGACAAACTTTTCTACGGCGCTTGATGCCGCCAATCGCTTTCACCGCCTAACTGCTGTTATCACCTTGCAGAATGCTGATTCCGGCACACAAACGATAGCGACAAAAACCGCGTTTATCTCCTATAACCAGGTGAGTATTACCTCGGTTGAAACCGTTAGCCTGGCGGACGTCGCCGGCGTCAATATCGTTCCGGACTTGATTGATGCAGAAAACTTTGGCGTCTCTGGCGCCACAAACGGCAGCGGCCAAGTAACCATTTACGTCGCTCCAGGCTCATATAAGATCCGCGGATCAGTGGACGGTTTTGAAGAGGCAGCTACACGCTTTACTGCAGACGGTCGCACCGACCTGGATATTCTCTTGGTCATGTCCCCGGCTGACATCAACAATACCGGTGCACTTAGCGGCTTTGTTAAAACCGAATCGGGTGCACCCGTTCAGGATGCTGTCGTGCGAATTTCTGGCGGCACACAAACCAATGGCTTCTTCGCATCGTCCACCACAGATGCAAATGGCTACTATGTTTTCTCCAACCTGAATAAAAACTCATCATCAGGTTCAGCCATTACTGCATTCCTGGTCGAAGCATCGGCAGATGATTTCTCGCCATCCGTTATCATGAACGTTGGTATCGTTTCCGGCGAAGACACGACGGAAAACTTGATTCTTCTTGAGCAACGCCCTTTTGATGGCATCTTCTCGGATGATTTTGAAGGTCCCGAAAGCCCGTGGCTTGCCACAGGCTTTTGGAATCGCTTCGACCTCATGGCAAACGATGTCGCCAACCAGGCCGTCGATAGAGGCAATACCTCACTTGCTCCAGATGAGCCAGGGCCACGTGCATGGATTCCTGAAGCCGTCGATGGTGCAGTGGTCTGGTGGTATGGCCAAGCATCTACAGGATCATTTATTGGCGTAAATACAAGTATCGCAGGCTCTCTCACCGGAGGCTCATCTGAAGGGGCCAATGAAGGCACACTGACAACACCACCGATCTCATTGGCTACCGCCACTACTCCGTTCCTGCGCTTTAGGACCTGGTGGGAAATCGAGTCCGTGAACCCCAATGCCAGTGGGTTTGACATACTCGACGTTCAGGTCAGTACAGATGGTGGCGATAATTACTCGTCGCTGCGACGCCTGAACCCATTTGTCGACCCGAATGATACCGACCGCAGCCACAAAGGGTTCACCAGCGCCGGCTTTAATCGCATGCCTATTTGGGTCACTGAAGAAATTGACCTGACACAGTACCGTGGCCGCACAGTTCAAATCCGCTTTTCATTTGATACGCGAGATGCAGCTTACAACGGTTTCAGAGGCTGGTTTATCGATGACTTTGTCATTGGCGACTACACCCTCTCCGAAGCAGGGACCAGTTCCAGCAAACCGGAAAACACGCGTTTTGACGAGTATTTAAAGCTGCATAAACAGCCGCAAATATACAGCGACGCAACCACTTCTCGCTAACCGTAAAAAGGCGGGGTCAGCCCGCCTTTCATTTTTCCCCCACCGTACCCCTGACCGGCAGCGGCGATCAAAATCGCCGATAAAGTCATAATGGTTTAGAATGCGCTGCTTTGCTGGCACTGCCCCCCCCAGCAGTGATGATTCAATTAGTGTGGACCTTAGGCACTTCGCAGAACGGTGGAAAACTATATATGTCGGTTACGATTAAAACGCCTGAAGAAATCGAGCACATGCGCACGGTGGGAAAAATGGCCGCCGAAGTGCTCGAAATGATTGGCGAATTTGTTCAGCCAGGAGTGAGTACCGCTGAAATTGATCGTGTTTGTCACGAATATATCACGGTTAAACAAAAAGCCATTCCGGCACCACTGAATTACAAAGGCTTTCCGAAATCTATCTGCACGTCAGTAAATCATGTAGTGTGTCATGGAATTCCATCCGAAAAAAAAATCCTCAAAGATGGCGATATTATTAATATCGACGTAACGGTCATCCACAACGGATTTCACGGCGACACCAGCAAGATGTTTTACGTAGGAAAAGTGGCTCCCCACGCTGCGCGCCTGTGCAAAGTTACACAAGAATGCATGTATAAAGGTATACAGATGGTTAAGCCGGGAGCCCAGCTCGGCGACATCGGCCACGTCATTCAAAACCATGCAGAATCTAATCACTACTCTGTTGTAAGAGAGTATTGTGGCCACGGTATTGGTAAAATTTTCCACGAGGAACCCCAGGTACTTCACTACGGTCGCAAAGGCACGGGCTTAGTTCTGCGCGAAGGCATGACCTTCACCATTGAACCAATGATTAACGCCGGAAAAAGACATACTAAGCTCAAAAGTGATCAATGGACTGTAGAAACCAAGGATGGCCGCCTTTCCGCCCAGTGGGAACACACTATTGCTGTAACCAAAGATGGATTTGAAGTGCTCACAGCACGCAAAGAGGAATCTATTTAATATGAATATGGCGCTAGTTCCAGAGTACGCCTATCAACCTCTATGCTTTAATCAGCAACGCTTCCGCATAGACTTACAAAACAAAGTCAAAATTCACGTATTTAAAGATGCCATTTGCGGCGTAGACACCCACTTTAAAACGCGCTTTGAGGAAGGCGAAGACGTGCGCTCATTAGTAAATGCACGCGCGGCGTTTGTTGATCTGATTCTCCATTATGTGTGGTATCAATATAGTTGGGACGACGATATTTGTCTCGTCGCGGTTGGTGGCTACGGCCGCGGTGAGCTGCACCCGCAATCGGATATCGACATTCTTATTTTGTTAGATAACAACGTCGGTAAAAAATATGATGATGCACTGAGGGACCTTGTGACTTTCCTCTGGGATATAGGTTTAGACATCGGGAGCAGCGTACGCACATTAAACGAGTGTAGAGAAATAGCCAAAGACGACGTCACCGTCGCGACCAACCTGCTCGAAGCGCGTCGCCTGGCTGGCAACGACAGACTGCGCGACCAACTACAAACAATAACGGGCCCAGAAAAAATGTGGCCAATGCCCGAGTTCTTTAACGCCAAGTGGGATGAACAAAGACAGCGGCATAAAAAACACAACAATACTGAGTGCAACCTCGAACCCAATATTAAAAATGCGCCTGGCGGTTTGCGTGATTTGCAAATGATAAACTGGCTCGCCAAGCGCTACTTCAGTGTTCAAACCTTGCGTCAACTTGAAGGTAAGGATTTTTTTACAGAAAGAGAGTTTGCTGTCCTTAGAAATAGCGAAGCATTTTTGTGGCGAGTTCGCTTCGGGGTGCATTTATTGAGCGGGCGCAGAGAAGAGCGTTTGCTTTTTGAATACCAGCGCGAACTCGCCAAAATATTTGGCTACGAGGACTCCGACGAAGGTTTAGCCGTTGAACAATTCATGCATGAATACTATCGCAGCGTTATCGCCCTGCGCGAATTAAACGATGTGCTTTTGCAATACCTGGAAGAAAAAATTTTTCAAGAAAACGTCAACAAAAACCTTGTACCAATTAACGAGCGCTTTCAGTTACGCGATAATTATATAGAAGTCACACGCAAAAATGTGTTTGATAAAAACCCAAGTGCGCTTCTTGAAATTTTTGTCCTTATGGGTAATGACCCATCTATTTTAGGTGTTCGTGCACAAACGATACGGTTGATACGCGACAGGCGTGCTCTTATCGACAAAAACTTCCGCGCTAATCCGGAAAATCGTGCGATGTTCATGGCCATTTTTTCTATCAACTACGGTCTCGTCACCCAGCTCACACGCATGAAACGCTACGGCGTACTCGGTAGATATTTGCCCGAATTCGGCAAAATCATCGGGCAAATGCAACACGATTTGTTTCACCGTTATACGGTGGATGCGCATACGCTGTTGGTTATCCGCAATATGCGCCGCTTCACCCAACCAGAGGAAGAACAGCAATTTCCAATTGCGGCACATATTGTGCGCAACATGGAAAAACCGGAACTTCTATACATCGCCGGACTGTTTCATGATATTGCCAAAGGGCGTGGAGGCGATCACTCCGAACTCGGTGCACTCGACGCAGAACGTTTTGGGCACGCGCACGGTTTAATGGGAAATGAAATTCGCCTGGTGACGTGGCTGGTCGAAAAACATTTGCTGATGTCATACATCTCACAAAAGAAAGACATATCGGACCCGGGCGTTGTCCGGGACTTTGCCCTGGCTGTTGGCGATCAGCGACGCCTGGATTATCTCTACGCGCTTACCGTCGCGGATATGTGTGGCACAAATCCGCAAATATGGAACTCCTGGCGCGCCAGCCTGATGCGACAACTTTACCAGGAAACTAAACGTGCACTGCGCCGCGGGCTCGAAAACACCGTTGACCGACAAGAAGTCATCGAAGAGACTCAGCGCCTGGCATTATTAAGACTGGCAGATAAAAATGTATCAGACGTATTGGCGAGGAAAATCTGGCAAGATATGGGCGACGAATATTTTATTCGCGAATCTCATATCGATATAGCGAACCAAACCGAAGCGCTTATCAACCATCACGATGATAAACCACTGATACTTATCAGCGAGACAACAAGTAAAAAATTAGAAGGCGCCACTCAGATTTTTGTTTGGTCCAAGGACGCGCGCCACATTTTTTGCGCCGCAACCACGTGCCTGGCGCAATTGAACCTCAATATTCAGGATGCAAAGATTTATCAATCGGCGTCTGGCTACACGCTCGACACGTTTTATGTGTTGAATGACAATTTCGAACCGCTGGGCGACGACGCCGAAAAATACAAAGAGATACACGACGCACTGCAAGCAGAACTCGCCCTCGCAGGTGAATATTCAAATGTGGTCGCACGGCGGACACCGAGAGTACTCAAACAATTCAATATCCCCACACGCACGAGTTTAAGTAATGACATTGTCGGCACCTATACCGTGCTCGAAGTTATCAGCCCCGACCGCCCTGGTTTTTTGGCCACTATTGCACAGATCTTTATGGAAGATGATATCGTTGTACGCAACGCCCGAATTTCAACACTTGGAGAGCGTGTCGAAGACGTATTTTTTATTACCGATATCTACGGAGCCCCATTGAGCGACCCAGAGCAATGTAAAAACCTTCAAAATAAAATCTGTCGGCGACTTGACCGCCAGGTCGAGCAGGAACTACTGGGACCCGTTCAAACCGGGGCCCGTTAACATTAATTTAATCGTCTCTGTTGTGACAAAACATCTACGCCAATGAACCCCCATTTGGAATTACTGCATTCGTATCCGTTTGAAAAGCTGGCCAAGCTTAAAGCTCAAGCCGATACGCCCCCCAGCGAGCTCTCCCATATTTCACTTTCTATCGGCGAACCGAAACATGCTCCACCAACAGCTGTTGTGGAGGAGCTAAAACGTCATCTGGAAAAAGTGGCAAACTATAGCCCGACGAGTGGATCGATTGAGCTGCGCAGTGCAATATCGCATTGGGCGTGCAAGCGGTTTTCACTCAGCGCACTCGATGCCGCTTCTGAAGTAATCCCCGTCAACGGTACACGCGAAGCCATCTTTGCTTTTGTCCAGGCGGCAGTTGATACACAACAGGGTACAACCAGAGTCTTGATACCCAACCCCTTTTACCAAATCTACGAAGGTGCCATATTTCTCGCGGGGGCCGAACCTGTCTATTTAAATTGCGACGCGACCAATAATTACTTACCCGACTTTGATGCAGTACCCGAGGCGTGCTGGCGCGAATGTCAAATTTTATTTTTGTGCAGCCCCGGAAATCCAACCGGCGCGGTGCTTAGGCAGGACGATTTTAACAAGCTAATTGCACTGGCCGACAAATACGATTTTATTCTCGCATGCGACGAATGCTATTCAGAAGTGTATTTTGACAAGGCGTCACCGCCCGTTGGCCTTTTGCAGGCCTGCGCAAATATCGGCCGACACGACTATTCCCGATGCGTTGTATTTCACAGCTTATCTAAACGTTCGAACCTACCCGGCCTGAGATCGGGCTTTGTCGCTGGGGACGCAAAAATTATTAAGCAATTCTTGCTCTACCGCACTTATCATGGATGCGCGATGCCATTTCACGTACAGAAAGCGAGCATCGCCGCATGGTCTGACGAAACCCATGTGTTGAAAAACCGGCGACTTTATCGCGAAAAATTTTCACGCGTTTTGGATATTTTAACTGATGTCCTCGAAGTCGAAATGCCAGACGCAGGTTTTTACCTGTGGCCCAAAACGCCCTTTTCGGATGAGAGTTTTACACAACAATTATTCGCTACGCAAAATGTAACCGTGTTGCCTGGGTCTTATCTTGCGCGAAATACCCCTTCGGGCAATCCGGGAAATCATCGCGTGCGTATCGCTTTGGTAGCTTCAATAGACGAGTGTGTTGAAGGCGCTCATAGAATTAAAAACTTTATTAAATAATGTCGGAACACAAAAATCTGTCAAAAGCGCAGCGAGTCGCCTATATCCAGGAGACACTGCAAGCGCTATACCCCAAGCCGCCGATCCCCCTGGTTCATCGCGACAACTACACCCTGCTCGTCGCAGTGCTGCTTTCCGCACAATGTACCGATGAGCGTGTAAATCAGGTTACGCCAACGCTTTGGCAATTGGCGGACAACCCGTACGACATGGCCAGGCAGGACGTCGCAAAAATCCAAGCCATCATTAAGCCCTGCGGACTGGCGCCACAAAAATCCAAGGCTATTCATAAACTCTCAAATATTCTCGTAAGTGAGCACGGGGGCCTTGTTCCGCAAAATATGGAGCAATTAGAAAAACTACCCGGCGTCGGCCATAAAACAGCGAGTGTTGTTATGTCGCAAGCCTTTGGTGTCCCTGCGTTTCCGGTGGATACACATATCCACCGGCTCGCCCAACGCTGGGGCCTGACGAGTGGAAAAAATGTCAGTCAAACTGAAAAAGATTTAAAACGATTATTTCCCGAAGATCGATGGAACGACCTGCACCTGCAAATCATCTACTACGGTCGTGAACATTGCTCGGCGCGAGGGTGCGACGGGACAAAATGTTTAATATGTCGAACCTGTTACCCGAATAGAAAAAAACCCAAAATAACCCTTAAAGCTTAGGGCACAAAAATCTGTGCCCTCGCTCTTGATTCCCAATTTAATTTTCCTGCAAATGTTTCACCGCTTGTTTGGCCCACTTTTTAAATAGTGAGCGAAATGAGCGTTCATTTTTTGCTCTAAGCGCCACAGCATGATCTTGGGAACCCAGTTTTTTGCTATCGCGCTGGTCGATAAACATCGCCAGCACTTCCTGATCTTTGTCGGAATAGACAGTGAGCTCCAGGGCAGCATAACCTACGTAAACAAATAATGTATGTTTTATACCTGCAGTTTCCGGATTAGTAATAAAGACGTTTTGCAGGCTAGGTAATAAAACCAACACATCATCACCGCGCTGATCTACGATTTCAATATCAGCTTCTTTGACAAGACGCTTGGCAAGCACTTCTTTGAGCATTGCTCCGTAATCTTTTTTAATGCGATTGCTGTAGCTTACATATTGGGTTGTATCAAATTTTTTTAGCCAACGTTCGCTAAACTCAACTGTGGGATCTTTTATATACACTTTTTTATATTGCGACAAATTAAAACCCGGACGTACGTAGCCCACATCAAAAAAGCTCATATCCAATCCAGCATCAAACTCCTCCAAGTCCATTTTGGCCATTGCAGGTGTACTCGCCAAACCGAGCGTCACTGAACCAGATAAGCTCGCTATCTGCACAAGGGACTCGCCTGAATTTAAATTAAAACGCAACTCTTTGCCCGAACCATCTGGAACGCTTATGACCTCATGATCAGTAATGTCATTGAGTATCTCTTTACCTTCGAAAGTATTAACTCTAAATTTTGCTGATGTCTCTTGTGGTACTTGAAATTCAATATCGCCTTTTACTGACTCAACCGAAACATTAGCCGACTCTCTCAGTACTGCAGACACATCCACAGTGCCTTCCACGGTATTCATCTTTAAGCTTTTTACTTTATTCAAAGTCGCATCGATAGAACCACTTACATTACTTGCATTCAGGTTGCTCAATGTGGAATCAATAGTAACGTCACCGCCAACAGAAGAAACATTCATCTCTCCATGCGTAGATTTAGCATTTATGCTTCCATTTATTGTTTCCAGCGACATAAACCCGGAGGCATCACTTAGCGTAACATCTCCATTAACCGTTTGCAGATGTATATTCTTGCTTACCTGCGAGGCATTTATCTTACCATTGATTGTGTGTACGCGTACGTCGCCATACACCTCTGAAATACGTACATTTGCATCCACTGCACTTATGTTCACATCTGATTGGAACGGGACAAAAACCTCGACATCATGTAACTTCTTGGAAATATCACTTGAATTGGCGTTAAAGAAAATATTATCTAATGCTCTTTTTAGTTCGAAGCCCTCTTCTGCACTTGCAGAAATTTTAACTTGATTATTTTCCCAACCTTGCACAAGTATATTTCCACTGTTATTTCGGATTTCCACCGAGACATCTGACAAGCTATCCGTCACTTCGTTTATAGATACAGCTGATACCTGCCTGGTGAACGCAAGCACTATTAACAAAAAACATATCCGGAAAATACTTTTCATAAGGTTACCTCTATAAACGACTTACTGTAGGTGTATTAATATGCACACTCTCAATCAACTGAAGCTCTTGGTTATAGGTTCGCTTCAACATACTAATTAAATACGGGTTATAAGGATCACGTTCGAGAGCTTCTACCAACGCCAACCTGGCAGCAGTTAGAGCATCTACATGCGCGTGCCAATCATCGGCGAGCACGGTCTGATCTTTGTAGCGTGACAACAACGCCTCTTTGTGAGCAGTATGCTGTTGTTCCATCGCGATCACCGCCACTTCAACAACTGCATCGCGGTATTTGGAATCGCTCTCGGTCTTAGCTACCCATCCATTCCACTGCGATAATGCAAACACACCAACTAACAACACAGCTGCAACTTGCGGTAGGCCATAAGCACGTTTATGCCTGTTATTACCAATGGCGTATTCAATACCCGGCCACAAATCTTTTTCTGGCTCTATCTCTCGAGGTAGATTTTTTAGGGCATCATCCAAAGATTTTTTTTCTTCGTTATGTGTCATGGTCAAACTTATCCTTTAACATTTTTCTCGCTCTCGCGTAGTGAGCTTTACTCGTACCTGGCGCAATATCCAAAATTCTGCCAATTTCGTCATGCCGGTAACCCTCCACAGCGAATAAAACAAATACCAGCCTCGCCTGTTCCGGCAGCTCCGCGATGCACCTGTCTAATTCTGTTAAGTATTCGGAGCCAGCATCTAAATTCTGAATCTGTTCGTCATCACGACCTAAGACATTAAAACGCGCCCACCATCGTTGTCGCTTACGAATATGAGAAATCGCAATATTTGTTGTAACTTGGTACAACCAGGTTGAAAACTTACTTTCTCCTTTAAACCTGACAATCGCATCCCAGACCTCAATAAACACCTCTTGGGCAATGTCTTCCGCCTCAGCACTATTTCCACTCAGACGCAGGCACAATGAATAAACACGCCCCAGGTGCAGTTCGTATAATCGTTTAAATGCAGACGTGTCGCGCTGCTGACTCGCCGCTATCAGTTTACGCTCGTTTTCTTGCACAACGCTGCCCGTGGCATTCTCTGAATTTATTTCGCCTATTACAGGACTATTTTTTTTATACATCTGCTACTTAGTCGTCACCACTGCTCAAAAGGTTTAATTAGCGTTACTAATTTTTTCGAATTCAAGCACTCGCGCATACATATTTTCCAGTAAAACTCGTCCAATTTAAGCGCCACAAAGCGCTCTCGCAGCGATGGCAACAATAGCCAAATGCACTGTTTTAGTTATGGAAAAGTCATTAGATGCAGCGAAATGATCTAAAACAACCGCGAACTACGGCAATAAACGCATAATCACCATAAGCGGGCTCGTGTTCTCTGCGCTATACTCGGTGAAGTCAAAGCGCCGCATAAAGATAAACAGGAGTTGCTAATACATCGCGGCGAAACATTAGCGAATGCAACAGTGACAATTAATTTTTTTCAACGACTTTCATACAAACTCACGCGCACTATTCTATTCATCGTGCTCGCATTGGGTTTAATGGTCACCTGTTTTCAAGTGTATCTAGACTTCCGTTCGGAAGTCACCAAAATCGATGATCGCATCAAACAAATAATTCAAGTAAGTCACAGCTCTGCAAAACGGGCTGTCTATACCCTGGATAGCAATCTCGCCAACGAAGTTGTTAGAGGGCTCATCACTTACCCCTTTATCTCTTCCGCATCGATCTATGATGAAGATGGCACGCCAATGGCGATCTTGGCCAAGCAGATATCACCGACAAAAACGTCAAGCATCACTAAAACGCTTAAAGGTAAAGAATCAAGGCATATCCAATTGCTGATGAATAGCAACAACACGCTCGAAGGCAAGCTGATTATCATTGTCGATAATGACCTTACTTTTCGCCCACTATATCGTCGCGCACTTAATTCATTTTTCAGTGGTCTGATACGCAACATTGTCCTGGGACTAATACTGGCTGCTCTATTTCATCATCTGCTGACCAGGCCGCTATTTGGATTGGCAAAAAAT
The DNA here is from genome assembly GCA_028281575.1 of Cellvibrionaceae bacterium. GTDB lineage: Bacteria > Pseudomonadota > Gammaproteobacteria > Pseudomonadales > Cellvibrionaceae > Agaribacterium. The sequence goes on along the minus strand of JANQJP010000002.1, from coordinate 24,784 downwards.
ATTGCCAACATAGATTACCGGACAACGCAGGGCAAACGCATTGCAAGCATCCCTCACCACACCAACGATGAAATCGGCCATATTGTAAATTCGACAAACACCTTGATTACGCAACTCGAGGACCACCAACAGAACCTGGAGGAACAGGAAAAACAGCTGCGTATTATTCTAAATGCCAGCCCCAATCAGGTTTTCGCCGTTTCGTCTGGCGGCGACATTGTATTTTCCAATATTACGACCGCGCATTTTTACGGGCAGGAGACCGATGACTTGCGCGGCATGAACTACTTTGGTCTCCTTCGCAACATTAACCCGCGTGAAGCATCTGACATCATTAGGATAATAGAAAATACCGAGGAAAATGATCGGAGTGGATGCATCGTTGATCAATGCCTTACCGATGCGAAAGGCACTGATCACGTTATGCAAATGACGTTTATGCCGTTTTCACTTTACGGTCAGCACTGTATTTTAGTTATAGCAAATGATATTAGTGCTCGTGTCGCTGCCGAAGAGCGTGTGGAAAAGCTCGCTTATTACGACGCACTTACCAGCTTACCCAACCGAAATCAGCTGCACGAACAACTTATCTCTGATATTGAACATACGAAAATACATGGGACTTACGGTGCCGTTTTATTTATCGATATTGATGATTTTAAGCGAATTAACGATACACTCGGACATAGCATAGGCGATGACCTACTCCTACAACTCTCCATAAAAATGAAAGCCCAACTGCGTGAATCGGAGACGCTGGCTCGCCTGGGCGGCGATGAATTTATCCTTAGTGTCCCCCGTATTTCTAACGACGCAGAATCCGCGATCGAACACGCCGAACATCTCGCTGAGCGACTCCTCAAAGCGATAAGCTCACCAATAGAATTAAGCAGTCATTTTTTTTCGATTGGTGCAAGCATTGGCATTGCAACTTATCCAACAGTGGCGCAAAACGTCGAGCAATTATTGCGTTACGCTGACACCGCGATGTATCAAGCTAAGGCCGCCGGCCGGAATTGTTATCGCGTATTTGCCGCGCCAATGGAAGAGGAAGCGCGCGCGCGCGTTAGAATGGAAAGCGAAATTAGGCAGGGAATATCCAATCAGGAATTCCGCTTTCATCTACAGCCATTGGTTCACGCCGCCACGCATTCTACCTGCGGCGCAGAAGCTTTAATACGTTGGGAACATCCCCAAAAAGGCCGCATTATGCCCGGCCAGTTTATTCCTTTTCTCGAGCAATCCCCGATGGTGAGCCAGGTCGGCGCACAACTGCTCGACCAGGTATGTGGCTTTTTAAAAGCGAGCCGTGACTCAGGCCGTTTACCCCCCGGGTTCCGCATTTCGGTAAATGTGAGCGCTACGGAATTTTTCCAACCCAACTTCGTTGAACACGTGCGCGCAACGTTGAAGAAACACGACCTATCGGGAGAGTTTCTCGAGTTGGAAATTACCGAAACAGTAGCGCTGGAAGGGTTTGAAAACGTTATCAATCGCATGTCGGAGCTAAAACGCGACGGCATAACATTTGCGCTGGATGATTTCGGTACCGGCTTTAGTTCATTAAATTATCTAAAACAATTGCCAGTAGACAAAATAAAAATAGATAAGTCTTTTATTGATGGTGTCCCAATCAACAAACAGGATTCCGCGCTGGTCACGTCCGTGATTGAGATCGCGAACAACCTGAATTTAAGCGTCGTAGTTGAAGGTGTGGAAGCCAAAGTGCAAGCTGAATATTTCGGCCTGTTGGAGCATATCATTATTCAAGGCTATTGGTTCGACGCCCCCATGTCGCCGAGCGATTTTGTCGATAAGTATTTAAACACCACTAATACCGAAGACTCCTGACAGGCCCTGAAGGACTTCGCTTATATCAACGTTCACAAGTTGTGAAAAACCGCGCGATATTTGCTATTCTTCACGCCCATTTTTAAGCGTCAACACCCCTGCTAATTTATGAACACACTTTTCGGCATCAAAAACTGCGATTCGGTTAAAAAAGCACGCCGGTGGATTGAGAGCGCCGGATACGAATACCAGTTCCACGACTTTCGCGAAGACGGTCTATCGGAGGCCAAACTGAATGAGTGGCTGCAATTAATCGACAAAGAAAGCCTGGTAAACAAGCGCAGCACTACGTGGAAGCAGCTCAGCGAAGACGAAAAAGACCAACTTAACAGTGATCACGCCTGTGCACTGATCGTCGAGCACCCTACATTAATCAAACGACCTGTTTTACACGTGGACGGAAAACTCTATGTCGGATTCAATCCAGACATGTATACAAAAATATTTAACTCGCGGCCCAATAGGAGCAACTAATGACCTCTCTCTTTTGTCTTGGTTTGGGTGTCGGCACCCAAAATTCGAACGGTGACTGGCTGGAAGTCTTCTTCCCCCGACCACTTCTGGCACCCACTAGCGATATCACTCAGGTGCTAAAAGAAGAGCTCAACTATGGCGGCGGTAACACGTGCTTAACACCAGAGCCCGCAGAAATGTCAGCCCTTGCCAAGTCATTTGCACGCGTTGGCGCCACCGAACTCGCCGCGATTGCAAGGGAGCTTAAAACCTCTGTTCGACCAACTGTTCTCGTGGCGCTTGCCGAGGACAGCGCGCCAACATCCGTGGCTGAAGTCTATCTCAAGTTGCATTTGCTATCGCATCGCCTGGTCAAACCGCACGGTGTAGCGCTGGACGGAATGTTTGGGCTCCTGCCAAACGTCGCCTGGACCAGCGAAGGCGCTATCGGCCTTGAGGATTTGCCGCAGCGCCAACTGCAAGCTCGCCTCGGCGGCAAAACATTGTCCGTTGATTGCGTCGACAAGTTTCCAAAGATGACGGACTATGTTGTGCCGACAGGCGTACGCATCGCCGATACGGCGCGCGTGAGATTGGGCGCATATATTGGCGAAGGCACCACCATCATGCACGAAGGCTTTGTCAACTTTAACGCGGGTACACTCGGTACAAGCATGATTGAGGGCAGAATATCGGCGGGCGTTGTCGTCGGCAAAGGCTCCGATCTGGGAGGGGGCTGCTCGACGATGGGCACACTGTCAGGTGGAGGCAATATCGTTATCTCTGTTGGTGAAGAGAGCCTGATTGGCGCAAACGCGGGAATAGGCATCCCATTAGGCGATCGCTGCATTGTAGAATCAGGCCTGTATATCACAGCAGGATCTAAAATTGCGCTGCTCGACGACCAGAACAATGCGGTCAAACACGTTAAAGCCCGCGAGCTTGCTGGTGAAAGCGATTTGTTATTTCGTCGCAATTCGGTAAGTGGCGCGCTCGAATGCAAGACCAATAAATCGGCCATTGCGCTCAATGAAGCACTTCACGTAAATAACTAAACGCTTATGTCCGCCACATTAGAACTCGCCCAAGCCCTTATCGCTCGCCGCTCGATCACCCCAGACGACGCGGGTTGCCAGCAACTGATGATTGATCGACTGACCCAGTTGGGTTTTCGCGTTGAACGTCTGCGGTTTGGCGACGTTGATAATTTTTGGGCAACGCGCGGCGAAGATGGCCCCATCCTCGCTTTCGCCGGTCACACAGATGTTGTGCCGAGCGGTGATGAAACGCTTTGGTCTCGTCCTCCTTTCGAGCCCGTTATCGAAAACGGTATGCTCTACGGGCGAGGCGCTGCGGATATGAAAGGCAGCCTCGCGGCGATGATTACGGCTGTCGAGCAGTTTATTGCAAACAACGTTGAGCACAGGGGGCAAATTGCATTTTTAATCACGAGTGACGAGGAAGGCGTCGCTGTTGACGGGACCGTCAAGGTCGTTGAATGGCTTGAGTCTCAGGGAAAGAAAATCCGCTGGTGCATCGTTGGCGAGCCCTCAAGTACCGCTCAAGTAGGTGATGTCATTAAGAACGGTAGACGCGGATCTCTCGGCGCTGTGCTCACCGTAAAAGGCAAACAGGGCCACGTTGCCTATCCTCATTTGGCAGCAAACCCGATTCATATGGCGGCTCCTGCCATTGCTGAGCTCAGCCAAACACAATGGGACAACGGCAATACCTTTTTTCCGGCAACCAGTTTCCAGGTGTCAAACTTCAACAGTGGCACCGGCGCAACTAATGTCATCCCCGGAAGCGCAAACATCGTATTTAATTTCCGCTTTTCAACCGAGCTTACAGACACGGAGATTAAGCAGCGAACCCACGAAATACTCGACCGCTACCAACTGGATTACGATTTGGAGTGGCAACTCTCCGGGCACCCTTTCCTCACAGCGAAAGGCGCCCTGGTTGATGCGGCTATCGACGCCATCAGACAATGCTGCGGTATTGAAACCCAATTATCGACGGCAGGCGGCACTTCCGATGGCAGATTTATTGCGCCTACCGGCGCTGAAGTCCTTGAGCTCGGTCCGGTTAATGCCACCATTCATCAAGTGAATGAATGTGTTGCCGCTGAAGACCTGGATAAACTCAGCCAGATTTATTGCTCGATTTTAAATACGCTTCTCAGGAGCTGACGATGCCGCTAAACCACCTCAACAGTGAGGGCGAAGCTCACATGGTAGATGTGGGTGATAAAGCTGCGACTAAACGTGTCGCCATTGCGGCGTCGCAAATAAAAATGAATCACACCGCGCTCACGCAACTGCTTGAGGGCAATCATAAAAAAGGCGATGTGCTCGCCGTTGCGCGAATTGCGGGTATTCAAGCAGCCAAGAAATGTGCTGACCTCATCCCGTTGTGCCACCCACTTATGCTCACCAAAATCGCTGTCAATTTCAGCATTAATCATCAAGAGAGCACTGTTGAAATCACTGCACAGTGCGAGCTTGAGGGTAAAACCGGAGTGGAGATGGAGGCGCTTACCGCAGCATCGGTAGCGGCGCTTTGCATTTACGATATGTGCAAGGCCGTCGATAAAGGCATGGTCATCGAAAACACACGCTTAATCAGCAAAACTGGCGGTAAAAGCGGAGACTGGCAGCGCACATGATGTTAAATATTCTCTACTTTGCCAAGCTCGCCGATGAGCTCGGGTGCAAGCAGGAAACGCTTACTATCTCTGCCCCAGAGATAACACTTACTACATTGAAGGCGCAGCTATCCACGCGAGGGGACGCCTGGCAAACCCAACTAAACGCACCGACGACACGCTGCGCCGTGAATCAGGTTCTGGTTAACGACAATACCGTTGTAAGTGCAGATGCAGAAATTGCTTTTTTCCCTCCAATCACGGGAGGTTAAGTTGATACGTGTTCAAGTCAGCAATTTTGAGGTCCAGGCTGAATATGAGCGTTTGACCTCCGCAGCCAATTGCGGCGCTACCGCGATGTTTGTTGGCCGCGTGCGGGACTTTGCACATAGCAGCGGTAAAGATTTTCACCTAGAGCACTATCCGGGAATGACCGAAAAAGTGTTGACTCAAATTGAGCGCGACGCGAGAAAACGCTGGTCGATTCATGAGTTTTCAATCATTCATCGTGTCGGGAAGTTAGAGGTGAATGAGCAGATTGTTTTTGTCGGCGTGAGTAGCGCCCATCGCGCCGACGCATTTGATGCCTGCCAGTACGCAATCGACGTGCTTAAGACCAGCGCGCCTTTTTGGAAAAAAGAAGGCGACTATTGGGTAGAAGCTCAGACATCTGATGTCGATCGAGCAGAGCACTGGCTCAACAAAACGTAACCATGCATCCACGCGTACAGGCACTTAAAAACAGAACGCTGCGCTACCGCCGCGCGCTCTGGATCTATTATTCTGCACCACAGCTTAAAATATTTAAACAGCTTCGCAATGGGTTTATTTATTTCTCGGTCGGTCTCCTGACGGTCTACCTGGCAAATCTAAACCTGGCTTTATCGGTGCAGCTAGAACTTATTACCCTCGGCGGTTTGTTGCTGTGTGCCATCGGTTTTACGATTGCTATGCTCGCCTACGTGAGGTTACTTATCTCCCGAATTGTTAACTTTTTTGGACGAAAGTAAAGTCACCGGACGAACGCTCTTAGCAGCACTGAGCACTAAAACCGTACACCTACGGCGTTAATGCTTCTCAGAAAAATAGTGATATGGAATTCGCAACTGCGTTGAATCGCGGCGGCCTTCTTCACCTAGGTGGAAACGATCGCCTAGTTGATCGAAACCACACTCAAACGGGTTTATCAGAAACAAGGTGGGGCTTAAAACCCCTCTTACACCATCTTTGCTTCATTTGTTTACGTAAAAACAAATGGCGATTTCTTTCAAACCCACATTTTTTCCAAATAGTTATCGCGATATAGTTACCTTAAATATGTGCCCTGGGTTTGAACGCGTTCGCAAAACTCTGAATGGCTATGTTTAATTTGTTCCTCATGTGATTTGTTGTGGAGCACCAACCCAAGTTGGTCTATATATTGAATATACAGTGAGCAATTGGTAAATAAATTCTCAGCAGACTGTATATATAAAATGGATGGCAAGAGAGATGACGATTAGAGATTTAGTAGAAAATTGGGAGGACAACGCGCAAGGCTTGCTTAAAGAGGAGACCTATAAGGTCCACCTGACCTTGGAAGACGCGGCAAAAATCGACGCGCTGTCAGAAATGTATCCTCGCCGCACGCGCGAACAACTCGTTAGCGAACTGGTTTCGGCCGCACTTGCCGAGTTGGAAGAAAGTTTCCCCTATATTGAAGGAAGTGAAATCGCTACGATTGATGAGTTCGGCGACCCGATATATAAAGACAAGGGTCCGACACCGGCTTTCCAAACACTCACGCGCAAGCACTTAGCACGTTATAAGGCCGCTAATTCTTAACGCGATTCCAATAAGCGTTTTGCTCATCAGCGCTTAAATCAGATAGCTGCTTGCCAGCCTCTTCAAGCAGGCGGCTCATCATATCAATGCGCCGTTGAAATTTATTGTTCGCCGATCTCAGACATTGATCGGCATCCAGGTGCAAATGCCGGGCGAGATTAACACAGCTAAACAACAGATCTCCAAATTCCTCTTTTACTGCTTCGAGAGAATCGCCGCGCATGGCCTCGCGCAATTCGTTTATTTCTTCCTCAAGCTTAGTCAGCACTTCATGCGCTTCGCGCCAATCCATGCCCGCTTTAGCCACGCGCTTTTGCATTTTTTGTGCACGCTGGAGCGCCGGCAACGCCAGCGGCACATCGTCTAAAATACCGTGACGCCCCTTATTCTGGCGCTCCGACTGCTTCATACTTTCCCACTTCGCATGAATGCTTTTTTCGTCAACTGGCGACGCCGGATCTATTTCACTTTGCAGGAGCCCTTCGGGAAAGACATGTGGGTGGCGCCGAAGCAGTTTATCCGTTAGCTGGTGCACGATACTCGCAAAATCAAAACGCCTTTCTTCGTCAGCTAATTGCGCGTAGAAAATCACTTGAAACAGAAGATCGCCCAACTCCTCGCGCAAATGCTCGTAATCTGCTCTTTCAATTGCGTCGACAACTTCATACGCCTCCTCAATTGTCGATGGCGTAATGCTCATATATGTCTGCTTAAGGTCCCACGGGCAACCTGTCCCGGGTTTACGCAAACGCTGCATTAGATAGAGTAAATCCTCTAGGGTGTATGTCGGATTGGCCATCGGGAATATCGGCTTCTAGTCTTTGCGTCTTACCGACCAGATATTCGGCAATTGACTGAGCCGGGCCAATACGCGACTTAGCAGCTGAAGGTCAGTAATTTCTACGGTAAGCATCATATCTACCGTGTGCTTGGTTTTATTGGAAAAAGTCTGCATTGCGCTGACATTGACTTTTTCCCGGTCGAGCAGTGTAGTCACATCACGCAATAAACCGTGCCGATCAAACGCTTCTAAATGGATAACCGTAGAGTAAAGCTCCTTGGGCTCTTCCGCCCAGTCAACGGCAATCACGCGCTCCGGCTCGTCTTGCAACTTGCGCAATAGGTTAGTGCAATCCTGTCGATGTATCGAGACGCCGCGCCCGATGGTGATATAGCCCGATATGCGCTCCCCCGGCACTGGCTTACAGCACTGAGCAATGTACGACAACAAATTGCCAACACCATCGATGTAAACATCTGCCCCACGACTGCCACTCGACGCTTTACCGACCAGTGGCAGCACCGGCTCTTGCGGCCGCTCTTTACTTAGCATCCGGTTTGCTGCCTCGATAACCCGCTCAACACCCAAATCCGCGACACCAACCGCCGCGTAAAGATCGTCCAACGTGCGCAGATTCAGCGACTGAGCCAAGGCTTCAAAATCAAAATTTTCTATCGCTAAACGCTTGAATTCATGATCGAGTAATGCTCTGCCATCGGCGATATTCTGCTCTCTATCCTGCTGCTTAAACCAATGTTGAAGCCGGCTGCGCGCTTTGGAAGTTGTCACGTACCCCAAATGTACATTCAACCAATCGCGACTGGGGTTTTCCCGGTTTGCCGTGAGAACATGCACTTGGTCAGCCGTATTTAAACTGTGATTCAAGGGCACAATTCTTCCGTTTACCTTGGCACCACGACAACGCAAACCGACGTCTGTATGAATGCGAAATGCAAAATCGACAGGCGTCGCATTTGGCGGCAAGTCGATAACATGTCCTTCAGGTGTAAAAACATAGATGCGGTCCTGCTCGATGCCCCGCGGCAACTGATCCTCCCAGGGCACACCGATATCTGTTTCCTGCCACTCAATCACCTGCCTTAACCACTCAATTTTTTGTTCGTAGCTGCGCTCGCCTGCGTTGCTATCAGTTTTCTTATATCGCCAGTGCGAACAAACGCCGTATTCGGCCTCTTCATGCATATTGTGCGTGCGAATCTGAATTTCCAGGATGCGGTTTTCCGGTCCGTGCACGGCCGTGTGCAACGAGCGGTAACCATTTTCCTTGGCATTGGCGATATAGTCGTCCATCTCATTCGGGACATGGCGCCAAAGTGAGTGCACGACCCCGAGCGCGCCATAGCAATCACGTTCTGAATCGACCAGGATTCTCACCGCGCGAATATCGTAAATTTCGGCAAAGCTGACATTTTTACGCTTCATCTTCCGCCAAATGCTATAGATGTGCTTGGGTCTGCCGCTAATCTCAGACTGGATGCCGTCCGAGGCAAGCTTATCCCTCAGTAAACCAACCACACCCGTAATATAGCTTTCTCTATCCAGGCGCTTTTCATCCAATAGCTTGGCGATGTACTTGTAATCAAATGGCTGCAAAAAACGAAAGGCGAGGTCCTCGAGCTCCCATTTGATATGACCGATGCCCAGCCGGTGGGCTAAAGGTGCATAGATGTCTGATACTTCTCTGGCGACTTTTTTTCGACGCTCCTGGTCTGCATGCTTAACCGCACGAATAGCACAGGTACGCTCCGCAAGCTTGATTAGCGCAATACGCACATCATCGACGATCGATATCAGCAGCTTGCGCAACTTCTCCGCCTGCTCATCGCTGTCTCGACCAAAGACCGACGCTTGAGAGAGATTAGACTGACCGGTAATTGCCGCCATGCGGCGCACGCCATTTACCAGGCTTGCAACTTCAACGCCGAATGCTGTCTCAACATCGGCTTCTTCTACCTTCGATTCCCGGACAGTTCTGTAAACGATAGCGGCGACAAGCGCTTCGCTATCCAAATTCAGATCAGCGAGCAATTCAGCCATTTCCAAGCCCGCTAAATAGGACGTGTAGCCTTCTCCCCAACTGGTTTCAGGATCAATGGATGCCGATTCGTATTCACGCGCAAATTCACAGGCACGAATAACCGTGAGGAGGTCGGTATCGACATTGGTGGAGGAGGCACGCGCGAGCAACGCACGCGCCCAGGAACGAATATCTACGTCGTCACTTGACTGAGGATAACTATGTTTGACTTTAACCATGGCAAAACGGCATCGCTACGCTACTCCTAAGCTGGGACCAGTGGCCTGTTGGCACTAATCAAAGTATCCGCCTGAAAGATAACGATCTCCGCGATCGCAGACGATCGCCACAATAACGGCATTTTCCACATGCATGCTTACGTCGAGCGCGACAGACACTGACCCACCGGAGGAAACACCGCAGAAAATGCCTTCTTCACACGCCATAGCACGCATTGTATTTTCGGCTTGTTGCTGACTCACATTTATAACCTTATCGATATTTTCATCGGTAAAAATAGTCGGCAAGTACTCTTTTGGCCAGCGCCTGATACCGGGGATAGCGGCACCCTCCTCCGGTTGAAGACCTATGACCTGAACATCGGGATTTTGTTCCTTTAAATAACGCGAAGTTCCAACAATTGTTCCTGTCGTCCCCATTGAACTAACGAAATGCGTGATCTTTCCACCTGTCTGCTGCCATATTTCAGGACCGGTGCCCTGGTAATGGGCGCTTGGGTTATCTTTGTTGCCAAATTGATCCAGGACTTTCCCTTCACCCCGCTGTTCCATCGACTTTGCCAAATCGCGTGCACCTTCCATGCCTTCTTCTCGTGAAACGAGAATTAAATTTGCACCGTAGGCGCGCATACACGCTTTGCGTTCCTCAGTGGCATTGTCTGGCATAATTAGCGTCATCTTATAGCCCCGCACCGCTGCAGCCATGGCCAGGGCGATACCCGTATTGCCACTTGTCGCTTCGATTAAGGCATCACCAGGTTGAATGTCTCCACGGCTTTCCGCCTGGGCAATCATCGACAATGCCGGTCTATCCTTTACAGAGCCTGCAGGATTATTGCCTTCGAGCTTAACCAAAACCGCATTTCTTTCGGCACCTGGAAGCCGCTGAAGTCTAACGAGTGGCGTAGAACCAATATAATCTTCGATGGTGGGGAACTGTTTCATTTTGATCCACTAGAAAAATAAATCGGCGTAGTTTAACGGGTGCTCACAGAAAATTTCCAGCATAACACTAAGCATGGCGTCGCGTGGCAACAAACTTAAAGCAATCCATCGATTTAAAGCACTACTGGAGTAAAGGAGAAAAGCGCGTTACATTTAGATAAGATCAATGGCTTCACACACTTTTAGGTAATGAAAAAAAAGAGAAATCTACATTCCAATGACCGCCTGTGGCACTTCAGTACCTCGGCCTTCGGCCTAATTTTGATTACCACTATTGCCATCGCCTCAGTGTTGTTCATTGTCCACCAGCAACGCCTCGGACAGTTAGTGGCGCGCTCCCAACTTGTTGTCGAGACGCTCTTCAAAGAATATGACCCAGGCGTCACAATCACACATGAATTTATTGATAGGCGCGCCAGGCAACTGCTCCAAATTGACGGTTATGTCTCAGCTGTCCTTATCGACGAGTTCAGCACGCTCAAATCTGAATTTGGCCTGCCATTAAATCCCGCTGACTACACAGAGCAAGTCCAATCAAAAAAAATGTGGGAAATGGGCTATCGTGTTTTTCACGTCATTCCATTTGACATTCAAAACGGGAATACTAAAGACGAAAAGCTGTGGTTGATTACTGTTTTTGACAAAACGTATATTTCGCTGCTGAACTTTCAGTTTTTATTTGTCACAGCACTGATACTCCTGGTTTTTCTGGGTTTTGCCTTATTCTATTACCGCATGTTGAGACACGAAATTTTCCGACCGCTGGAAAAGCTCAACGACATTATCGACAAACAAAATAAAACTCAATCTATTAGTCCTGTGGTGTTCGAAGGCTTCGGCGTTTTAGACAAGCTAGTGCAAAAAATTAACGAATTTATCTCTCACCAAATTTCTAAACAGATGGATTATCGCGCCAGTATCGAGCAGGCGACGCAGGAGCTGAAAGAATCACTCGAAACGGTGGAAATCCACAATATAGACTTGGACCTGGCACGTAAAAATGCAGTTGAATTAAATAAGTTAAAGTCAGAGTTTTTAAAAAAAACCAGCCAGGATTTGCGCACGCCACTGGGTGGGATACTCGGCTTTTCAGAATTGCTCCGCAAAACACAACTTTCGCGCGTACAACGGGACTACGTATCAACGATTGAAGAATCTACCAAGGGAATGCTGACGATTGTCAGTGACATCCATGATTTTTCTCGATTAGAGAGTGGAAGCCTGCTTGTCGACAAAAAACCGATGGAATTGCGGCGCAACATCGAAGATACCTTAACGATGCAAGCGCCTATCGCAAATGAGCGCGATGTCACCCTCTACAGTTCGGTTGACGTAGACGTACCCGCAATTGTGATTGGAGATCCGGTTCGACTACAACAGGTTCTCGCAAATTTGGTTTCCAATGCAATCAAATTCGAAAGCTCGAGTTATATCGAAGTATGTGTCCACGCAGATCCGGGCAACGAGGATTTAATGGACTTGGATATTGTTGTTAACACCGATGGCATCTGCCCAAAGGAACTGCAAGACTGGCAAATTTCTGACGAAACCCGATTTGAATCAAGTCGGCAATTTTATTCGGGTGCAGGCATTGGGTTTTCCATCGCCAAGGGTATCGCGCAGCATATGGGCGGGCAGATATCCTGCACGCAGGCCGAAGGTAAGTGCTCGTTCATTTTTAGTATTCAACTCGAACAGGGGTCTGCAGAAAAAACTGCAAATAAAACAATCGATCCTTCATACCAGATAAACGCACTGGTATATTCAAACAACGACTTCGGTTATCGGGAAGTCACTTCACGGTTAGTTGAGCTCGGCATTCGCAACAAGCGGGCGGACTCATTTTCAGACATACTCAACATCGCCCAAAAACTTCGCGATGAAGCCTCAATGCACTCTCGCTACATGCCTCTGGCGATTATCGAAGCGCAGACATCTCAGCAAACACTCGATAAGATTATGCTCACACAAACTTTGGAGACTCTGGTCAACGAATTCAAAATTCCCGTTGTCGTCATTTCTCCGATGAATCAGCATGAGTCTTTGCAAAAAATCCTCGGTGGCGTTGATGTATTTATCACTCAACACCCAATTATTACCCCCCGACTTAGGAAAGGCATATTAGAACAGCTTGGTATAGTGAAGCTCAAAAATGAAAATGCGTTGACCCAACCTCAAACAAAAGCTACGCCGATACGTATTCTCGTTGTGGATGACAATAAGGCAAATTTAAAACTAACGAGAGCACTGTTAGCCGACGTCAATGCCGAGATCACAACAGCCGAAACGGGCGCCGAAGCAATTAAAAATTTCGAGGAAAGCGCCTATGAACTGATATTTATGGATATTCAATTACCGGATATGGATGGATACGAGGCGACAAAAAAAATGCGATTAATGGAAAATGCGGGCCAACGCACACCGATAGTCGCGCTGACCGCCCACAATGTTGTTGAAGAAAAAGTGCGCTTATTACTAGCGGGTATGGATGACTGCATCGGCAAACCAATTGCTCCCAAAGATATCACCACAACCATAGACCGGTGGGTAAATACTGACAACAAGCTTAATTCTGCCGATGTCACAAAAGACAGAACGAATGATAAAAAAAACTCGGCGGTTGATGCATCGCCACAATCAAAGAGCCCGGTAAATATTTCAAGCTGTCTCGAACTGGCCAAAAATGATAACGAGTTAGCCAAGGACATGTTAGCTATGCTGGTGGAATCGCTTCCGGGCGAACGCCTACACATTCGCAAACACTTTGATAGCGGCGACATGAAATCCCTCTACGAAACGATACATAGGTTACACGGTGCATGCTGCTATTGCGGTGTGCCCAGATTAAAAATGCTCTGCAAAAAAGCAGATACCGATCTTAGAAATGGCTCAACGGACTATCTAGATAGAGAAATCGAAGAATTACTCGCAGCTATCGACGAGCTTATTGAATGGCAAAAGAATCACGATATCGAAGCGCTTTTTTCTCCATAGGGCCTACTCCCTTAATGAAAAAGCTCACGTGATTTAATCGGCGCATCACCCAGCAATGGCCCCAAAGCTATGCGTGAAAGCCTTTTTGCCGCCTTTAAGCTAGGTTTTGTCCACTGTTGATTGGCAATAGACACAATATCCGCCCCGCTAAAAATATTGCTCCTTTCTACATCATTATTTACAGACTTTTCTCTTAACCAGCCGGTATCACTTCGAAAATGATAAAATACATCCGGACCATCAAGTATTTTGTTATTTTCTGAGTCAGTTAGAAACGAAATTCCCAGGCCGAGCTCTGTTAGCAAAAAAAATTCAAAGCGCCGAAGAAATATCTCCTGTAACTCGCGACTCGACGCTGCCTGCTCAAGTTTTACTATCGTTTCAATATAAGTATCGTAGAGTTTTTCGTAGGCATGCGAATCCGGAAGTAAACGCAGCATTATTTCATTTAGATAAAGCCCACAGTAGAGCGCTCGCCCGACGAGCTGAGCTGATATATCGATCTCTTCAACCAGTTTCAAACTGCGCAAGTCACCGGAGCCGACCCATTCGAGTGCGAGCCGGGTGAACGCTTTTGGTACCAAACTATTTTTTTTTGGTATACGGTAAACAGCCGATATGCGCCCACAAGTGCGCGTAAACAAACGCACGATCACTTTCGAGTCGGTAAACTTTTGCGCGTGGAGAAGATAACCCTCCGAGGCCTTCACGCTGTGTCGGCTGCTACTGTTCATCGAAACCTAAGCTTCGCAATGCCCTTTCATCATCCGACCACCCAGCCCTAACCTTGACCCATATATTCAGCATGACTTTGCTGCCCACGAGCTTTTCCAAATCGAGGCGTGCATCTATGCCAATTTGTTTTATACGTTCACCTTTTTCACCAATAATAATGCGTTTTTGACCTTTCCTCTCCGTCAAAATAAGTGCGTTGATCGTCACCAGCGATTCGGTTTCCCGATATTCTTCTATTTCAATCGCCGTTTGATATGGCAGTTCTGACCCTGTCAACCTTACAACTTTTTCTCTAATAATCTCCGCTGCCAAAAAACGTATGCTGCGATCAGTTATCTGATTTTCCGGATAAATAAATTGATCGGAAATAGGGAGTTTATCAACCAACGAGCGTTCGAGTTCATTTAAATTTGTACCGCGTACGGCGGAAATGGGAATCAGGTCAGCCGCTGGCAGCTGTTTAGCGATTTTTTCTACATGAGGCAGCAGTTCATTCTGCGAGGAAAGCTGATCAACCTTGTTCAAAACAACAACAACTGGACAATGGACATTTTTTATTTGCTCAAGGACAGCCTGGTCTTCTGCGGTCCAGACTCCCTTGTCAACAACGAAAACAACGGCGTCTACATCTTGTAATGCCGACATCGCCGAGCGGTTCATATAACGGTTAACCGCATTATCCTGCCCTTTGTGTATACCGGGCGTATCAACAAATATCAGCTGCACATTTTTTTCGGTCTTAATACCAACAATGTTATGCCGGGTGGTCTGACGTTTTTTAGAGGTAATACTAATTTTTTGGCATAAAAGTTTATTTAATAGCGTTGACTTACCCACATTTGGGCGCCCAACAATCGAGACAAAACCCGCGCGAACCTGTTTAACCACCCGCTACGACACCCAGATATACCAGCGCTTCGTGCGCTGCCGATTTTTCCGCTCCACGCTTACTGGCCGCGGTTCCCTTAAAGACGGTCTCCACATGACTTAAAACACATTCGACACAATATAATTTGGCATGAGATTGACCGCTCTCGTTAGCAACGGAATATACAGGTAAAGGCAATCCTTTCTCTTGCATATACTCCTGTAACCGCGTTTTGGGATCTTTGTCCAGTGTTATCAGAAGCCTATCATCTAACCGGGACCTGTACCATGTGAGCACAATAGGACGACACACACCTAGATCAGAATCGAGAAATATCGCAGCAATAATTGCTTCCACCGCATCTGCCAAAATAGATGCTCGCCTAAAACCACCGCTTTTTAGCTCACCGCTACCGAGCAAAAGATAGTCACCCAGTTGTTTTTCTCTGGCTATTTCAGCCAGGGTATCGCCTTTTACCAACTGCGCACGCAGGCGGCTTAGTACACCCTCTTCGGCAGAGGGAAATTGATCAAACAAGGCTTCGGTGATAAAAAAACTGAGGAGTGAATCGCCTAAAAACTCTAAGCGCTCATTATTATCAGAACCTACACTGCGGTGCGAAAGCGCTAACTTCAGAAGCTCAATGTTATTGAATTCGTAGCCGAGCCTGTGCTCAAGCTGCTTAAAACTATTTGTCATCTTCCACAAGATATTTGCAGCAAGAGTCAATATCTGAAGAGTTCACCTGGTTTTTAAATGACATTACTACGTCGACATTGAGAAAAAGGTGAACCCTTTCTTCGTAGACATGATTAATCAGTGTATAGTCGTTTTTTCGAACGATGTCTAAGTCTTTGGGATTATGATTATTAACACCATTTATAGAAAAATAGTTGCCGATCTGAAGGTAAATTTCACTCTTATCCATTGAGTGAAAATCCGTATTATTCCCCGCCATAGATGCCAGAGCTGACCGAACTGACATATTACTTAGATAGACGGGCCCCATCTTAAAAAAAAGTGTTAAAAAGAAACCCACCAGCGCCGCTACGATAAGCCAACCGGTACTCGTCATACCTCTTTGGTATTTATGTATTCGCATGAGTTCTCCCAACGCTTGTAATTATTAGATATACCTTTGACACACTAAATCGTACCAACACGCGAAAAACTTGGTACGCTAAGTATTTTCTCCCAATGCATCCAGATAGCGACAGCCTTTCCAACAACATTTTTTTCAGGAACATATAACCATTCGCGACTGTCCCGACTATTGTCACGATTGTCACCCATCATAAAATAATGATCGGCAGGCACTACCCAGGTTCCATTTTGACTCAAGTCGCCGGGCATCGTGCATTTGCGTACCAGATGATCGCGACCATCAATTTGCTCCTCAACGATATTGTTGACGCCGCCAAGAACCATGCAAGGCTCCATAAACTTCGATGCCTCACTGCGAATCAAGCTGGCACTTACTTTCTCGTCGTTAATAAAAAGCTCATGATTGGTATAGCGAACTTTATCTCCCGGCAAACCGACAACACGCTTAATAAAATAACGGTCATCGTTAGGCGGGAAAAACACCATAACATCCCCGCGTTTGGGGTCACCGATGTCAATTACCTTTGTTTGTATTATCGGCAGGCGTATGCCATAAGCAAATTTATTTACAACAATGAAATCCCCAACCTCAAGTGTCGGCAACATCGACTCAGAGGGAATTTGAAAAGGTTCAACGACAAAAGAGCGCAAAACAAAAACAAGTGCTAGCACCGGGAAAAACGATTTTGAATATTCTATGACTAGCGGCTCTTTAGCAGCTGCTTCAATTGCAGACTGGTAGGTTTCGTCTTCCTTTTTTTCCTCTTCGCTAAGCTCGGGAAACTGTGCAGCAGCAGCGTCGATTGCAGTGAGTCTATCTTTTCTCAGCATCAACAGGTCGACAAACCAAAAAAAACCAGTGACCAGTGTTGCCAAAAATAGTATGAGTGGAAGATTAATATCCATTGTTACAAAAGTCCCCGAATCAACTGTCGGTTTTTAAAACGGCGAGAAAGGCATCCTGTGGAATTTCCACCCGTCCGACCTGTTTCATCCGTTTTTTACCCGCTTTTTGTTTTTCCAGCAATTTCTTCTTTCGTGTAACGTCTCCACCATAGCATTTGGCGGTAACATTCTTTCTCAGCGCCTTCACGGTTGAGCGCGCAATAATCTGTCCACCCACCGCAGCTTGAATAGCAACATCAAACATCTGGCGTGGAATCAGGTCTTTCATCTTCTCGACTAACGCACGGCCTTTATATTGTGCATTGTCGCGATGAACAATAACAGCCAATGCGTCTACCCGATCAGCATTTATTAACACATCCAAGCGTACCAATTTTGCCGCTTCAAAACGTATAAAATTGTAGTCGAGCGACGCAAAACCCCGACTCACAGACTTGAGCCTGTCGAAAAAGTCCATAACAACTTCGTTCATGGGCAGTTCATAGCGCACAGCAACTTGCCCACCGATGTACTGCATGTCCTTTTGCACGCCTCTTCTTTCAATACAAAGGGTGATTACCGCCCCCAAATAGTCTTGAGGCACCAGGATATTCACCTCGGCAATTGGCTCTCGCATTTCATCGATCGACCCAAGTTCAGGTAATTTCGACGGATTGTCGACGCTTAGTATCTGCCCGTCATTGGTAAGAATTTCATAAACTACCGTCGGCGCGGTTGTGATAAGGTCAAGATCATATTCGCGCTCTAAGCGCTCCTGAATAATCTCCATATGGAGCATGCCCAAAAAGCCGCAGCGAAACCCGAAACCCAAGGCATCTGAACTCTCGGGCTCAAAAAACAGTGAAGCATCGTTCAGTGTTAACTTCTGCAACGCATCTCTAAACGCCTCATAGTCATCAGAGCTTACCGGGAACAGACCTGCGTAGACCTGAGGCTTAACTTTCTGAAAACCGGGTAAAGCATCGACATCAGAAGATTTTGCATGAACAAGCGTATCACCTACCGGGGCGCCTTGAATATCCTTTATCCCCGCGACGACAAAACCTACTTCTCCAGCGCTTAGCACCCCCGTATCTTTGCGCTTCGGCGTAAAAACACCAACAATATCAACGACATGCGCTTTGCCAATCGACTTGGAGATAATTTTTTCGCCAGTATTAAGTACGCCCTGCATCACCCTTACAAGCGAAACGACACCAAGATAATTGTCAAACCAACTGTCGATAATCAAGGCTTGTAGCGGCGAGTCATAGTCACCTTGGGGAGGCGGAATGCTCACAACCAGGCGCTCGAGAACATCATCGATACCTTGACCCGATTTTGCGCTGCAACGCACGGCGTCCAGTGCATCGATGCCGATAATCTCTTCGATTTCCTGGCTTACGCGTTCCGGTTCGGCCTGGGGCAGGTCTATTTTATTGAGTATTGGAATCACTTCGAGGTCTTGTTCAATCGCGGTGTAGCAATTCGCAACTGACTGAGCTTCAACACCCTGAGCGGCGTCGACAACCAACAAAGCGCCCTCGCAGGCGGCAAGTGAGCGACTCACCTCATAGGAGAAGTCGACGTGCCCGGGTGTATCAATGAAGTTCAACTGATATGTTTGACCATCTCGGGCCTTGTACTCGAGCGTCACGCTCTGCGCTTTAATCGTGATGCCGCGCTCGCGCTCAAGATCCATGGAATCGAGCACCTGTGCTTCCATCTCCCTATCCGTTAGGCCACCACAATGCTGGATAAATCGATCAGCAAGGGTCGACTTACCATGATCAATATGGGCAATAATTGAGAAGTTTCGAATGTGACTCAGGTCTGACACAGCGATTTACTACTACCGTTTTCAGTTCAAATCGTGAAAATAAAAGCCGTCGATCAATAATTCTAATAATGAAATCGCAGACCGAGTGATAGCGCGAGCGCCTAAATGCGCGGAGTCTACAATATTTGGCTCAGGGAGGCTATGCCACACTTTCGGCGCCAGCAGCTGGGCGGCGTGGCTTAGATAATTCGCGGAGACGTCGCCGCGAGCACCACGGGGCGGAAATAGGCATTGTTGCTATGCCTTGCAGCGTGCCAACGCACAGCCAAAGCACCGACAGCCAAACCTAGCAACGCGCCGACAACACTCAACAGTTCACCACCAAATCGACCGGCAAAAAATGCGCTTACAACCATTATTAAAAGTGGCAGCATATAGCTGATTAGCGTGGCAATAACCAAAGCGTTTTCAGCAATACCGATATCGACAGTGTCCCCCGGCGCAAAGCCACGATCAGAATCTTCACAATAATAGGCTTTGATCACCGTCATATCCTTCGCGACAAATTTTGACAGAAGCGACTGACCACAGCCTTTTTGAGCAGCGCACTGGCCACAGACGGATGACTTAAGTGTCTCGACCCACACGCCGTCCGTCTCAACCGCAACGACCTTACCTGATTCGCACAACACCGGTTAACTACCCGCTTTCTCGGTGGAAATCTTATGCATGGACAGAGAAATTTTTTGTGCTGCAGGTAGCGGGATCTCACCAATAATTGTGACTTGGAGGCTTTCCTTCTCAATGGGAAAAGTACTTAACAGCGCCATGACCGCCCCGCGAGCGGAAACAGATTGCTGGACGCGACCTTGGGAAACAGGAGTGTCGCTGGATCGTTTTACAAATACAGAAAACGACGACAGGCCATCAGTGTAGGTCTCCATATGACCATCTTCCTGGCTATGGCTGTAGCCAATCAGAATGAACCCTGGAGGCAACCATTGGGGCTTCCAGGGACTGTGCCCCTCTGGGCTATAGGTGTTGCCAACACAGCGCTGCGGAGCAAGTTCAAACTGCAATTTTGTCTCTGCGTCCAAATCAGGCCTGTCGATATCGCCGCTGGAGAAAGACACAAATTGCATGCGCTCCAGGCCGATTTTTTTACGCGCATCGTACACAACGTAGCGCATCAAGAGATGGGTTTCCTGATCTATGGCCATAGTCAAACCAAAGCGATACTCGTCAAGTGGAGCGAGCTGTACAACCCAGACCAGACGACCTGCGACTCTATCGCGACCTAACAGGCTGGCGCGATAGTAGCGGTCTAAGCCAAAATACTGACCATTGCCCGAGCTTATACTGCTGCCACTTAATAAGCGACCACCGATAGTGCCGCAACTCGCGGTCGCACCTGCCCTTACAAATTCCTGCTCGCGCCCAGTAAGCCGAAAAAGACCTTCGTATTCGTTGTCGTTTTCAATGAAATGGTAAATTTGGAAAGTTTCCAATTTCGTACCGTGTTCGTACGCAAACTGGCCACTGTAATTTTGCTCACGCAAAGCGACGCCCATAGACGCAATAAGTGCTTCGGGTTGGGGCAGACCACTCTTGGTGTGATCGTCGGAAAATACTGACACACTATACGAAGTACATAAGATGAACAGAACAAATATCAGGCGCAAGCTATATACCTCACAACCGCATGGGTAAAAATGTGAGCGTATTATATATTGTTATTCGTGCTCGTTCTTAACGGAACCCACGCGTGTTAATGGAATGACACTGAGGCCACCATTTGCAGAAGAGTAGTCGGCATGCTTCAACATCATGCGATTGAGCTGCTCTTCTAATTCTGGGCTTAAAACAACCTCGGCGCGAGTGGGTGAAGGTTGCACGGCTCGAACCGGAGCCGACAACGGAGGACTGCTCTCAGCGTTAGGAAAGCTACTTACCGTGCGCGCATTGAGCGGCGGCAACTCGAACCCCGAAGGCACAACGGCCATGGACTCGTGACCATTGGAAACCTCTGCCAACGCTGAATTTGCCTCCATCTCAGCACCGCCAACGCTCCACTGATTCACACCGACAAGAAAAGCAAAAGTGACACATGCGGCCACAGCGAATTTCCCGGCAAAGTGCTGCCACTGGGGAAACCGCGAAACACTAACGGGGGTTTCATTTGCTATTTGCTGACGCACCGCGTCGAGGAAAGCGCTGTCGCGAACCATATTAAGCTCACGCTTCAATACCGACCGGGTCAATTGATAGGATGCCCATTTTTCACTGACGGACAGGTCTGATTGCGCCGCTTTTAGCACTCGTCGAATATCCAGTTCACTGTGCTCATTATCAAGCATCGCGGACAGAGACTCGTTTACGGCATCGTTATTCTCAGTCATAAGTGTAGAAACCTGAAACCATTCGCAATATCAATGTTTACATTTGAACGGGAGTGCAAGCGAAGCAAACCACCTGTAAACCCAATTTAAAGCGTCCATTCGACTAAAACAGCACCTGTCCATGCGTCTCGTCAGCGAAGCTGAACATTATGACCCAGCCCAATACACAAAGTTCAAATTTTTATGTCATTAATTCACTTACGTACTTGTCAATGCCCTCGCGCGCGCGAAAAATACGCGACCTTACGGTACCCACCGGGCAATCCATAACTTCCGCAATTTCCTCATAGCTCAAGCCATCGAGTTCTCTCAGCGTGACAGCGGTGCGCAATTCATCAGGCAACGCGCGTATTCCCTCAAACACAGCTTTTTCCAATTGGTCACGCGCCAATTGCTTTTCGGGCGACGATATATCGCGCAGCGCATCCGCACTGTGAAACGCTTCCGCGTCGACGACGTCCACATCACTCGAAGGTGGTCTTCTGCCACGCGATACCAGGTAATTCTTAGCAGTATTTATCGCAATTCTATAAATCCAGGTATAGAAAGCACTATCCCCGCGAAAATTTCCGATTGCGCGATACGCCTTTATAAATGCTTCCTGGGACACATCCTGAGCTTCAACAGGGTCGTTTACATAGCGAGAAACAATCGAGAGTACTTTATGCTGGTATTTAATGACCAGGAAATCAAATGCCCTTTTGTCGCCCTGCTGAACCTTTTGCACCAGCTGCTTGTCAGATTCTTCGGCAGCTTGCGCTGTCATTCAAAACTCCTGATAAAAAAAGCGCTCATTTTGCCATCGAGAGTTCAGAAAAGAAATCTTGTACTGGCGCAGTTAATATGAATTAACCCGCAGTGCATTTGGAAAGCATTCCTCTCAACTTTGGCACATTCGCGTTTGTGTGCCGGTGATACGTTCAAAAACCGTCAATTCAGGAATGAATTGACGGAACTACAGGGGTGGAGCGGATTAAAGCAAAGCACTGCTTCACTCCGCGTAACGACCCTTATCTATGATTTTGGGCCGGTCCTGCTCGCAGGTATTCATGCGTTTTTTGAACGTATCACCGGCACGTAAACGGTTCGAAGGCACACATGTTGAAGTTTTTAAGCTAAATACACTGCAGGTATAACCCAGTCGTATAGGATGTTATCACCGTCAAAAAGTTCAACCCTATACCCAATCTTTACTGGCAGCTTATAGAAAAAGTCAAATCCCGCACGCTAACGAATCGAAGTCAATGTCATCGTTTTTTCCAGGGCCTGCAAACACCGCAAAAAGGTAAAAACGCCGTTTGCGGTTATACTTGCCAATCACTATTTAATTTACCGGAAATTGTGCGTAAGTGATTCACACGTTTGATGTCCTTGTCATAGGCAGCGGTGCCGCCGGGTTAGCGTTAGCTTTGAGTCTACCCAAGCGTTATCAAGTGGCAATATTGAGTAAGGGTAATACCAAAGAGGGCTCTACCTGGTATGCCCAAGGCGGTATCGCCGCAGTGCTGGACGACAAAGACAGTATCGAATCACATGTGCAAGACACCATTAAAGCCGGCGCGGGCTTGTGCCACCGAGACGCCGTTGAATTTACTGTTCGCAATAGCAAAGCAGCTATCAACTGGTTGGTCGATCTGGGTGTGGAGTTTACGCGACATGCGGACGAAGAAGCCTATCATCTGACGCGAGAGGGCGGTCACAGCCACAGACGCATTATCCACAGTGCCGATGCAACTGGAAAAGCACTGCACTCTTCACTAAATGCTGCAGCGAAATCGGCAAAAAATATCCATCTATTTACCCACCATATTGCAGTCGATCTTATTCAGCAGGCAAATGCATCCGCTTCAAATTACCGCTGCAGCGGTGCTTATGTGTTCAACCGGGACGAAGATCGTGTCGATGTATTTAGCACAAAAGTTGTCGTGCTCGCCACTGGCGGCGCGAGCAAGGTCTACCTGTATACAAGCAATCCAGATGGCGCGAGCGGCGATGGCATCGCCATGGCCTGGCGAGCCGGTTGCCGTATCGCCAATATGGAATTTAACCAGTTTCATCCAACCTGTCTCTATCACCCCAAAGCAAAATCTTTTCTCGTCACAGAAGCCCTGCGAGGGGAAGGGGCAACGCTCAGGTTACCTGATGGGCAGCGTTTTATGCACAAGTTTCATGAGTTGGATGAACTGGCTCCCAGGGATGTCGTCGCCAGAGCAATAGATCACGAAATGAAACGACTCGGCAGTGATTGTGTGTACCTCGATATCTCTCACAAACCGAAAAAATTTCTCGAGCAACACTTCCCCACAGTAATGAAACGCTGCGCGAAATTCGGTATCGACATTGCGCGGGAACCCATTCCAGTGGTTCCCGCCGCACACTATACCTGTGGCGGTGTTGTGGTGAATCACCATGGCCAGACCGATTTAGACGGCCTCTACGCCATTGGCGAAACATCTTTTACCGGTTTACACGGCGCAAACAGAATGGCGAGTAATTCGCTACTGGAATGCATTGTCTACGCGCATTCTGCCGCCCAGCATATCATCGCAACGATCGACCAGGTCCCTGAACTGTCGGCGCCTCCCATCTGGGATGAGTCGCGAGTGACAGACTCGGATGAAGACGTGATTATTTCGCACAATTGGGACGAGCTGAGACGATTTATGTGGGACTATGTCGGCATCGTGCGCACCCACAAGCGGCTTGAACGGGCAACACATAGAATAAAACTACTACAGAAGGAAATTAGTGAATATTACGCAAATTATAAGATCGGCAACGATCTTATCGAACTGCGCAACCTCGCCATGGTCGCTGAACTTATTATCCGCTCAGCCACGCGCCGCAAAGAAAGCCGGGGATTACATTTCTCTCTCGACCATCAAAGCACATCTAACGTCGCCCAGGATACGGTGCTCGTACCCATTAATTACGCAGCTCAAAAGCTGGTTGTCTCTGTCAGTTAGCCAGGGCTGTCTACACGAATTCGATCGCCACTGTTGTGGCTGCAAAAGCGCCAATCAAGGGGTAAGGCGAGTAGTTTGGTTGTTCCACATGAACGACGAATAAAGCTTACCGCATCCTGCTCTCGCCCCTTACCCACATCCATGTGGGCAAAGCTTACCGCATCCTGCTCTCGCCCCTTACCCACATCCATGTGGGCAACGCACAGCGGCGCTTTTGCAGCCACAACCCGAATAGCTACATGGATGTGGCGTATTAGAACAATGCAGGAGCAATT
>JANQJP010000009.1 GCA_028281575.1 Cellvibrionaceae bacterium | reverse complement strand
TCCCTCACGTATATTCAATACGCCACGGTCACTCTACCTTGCTGGTCAAAAAAATAGCCTCCAGCAGTGACGATTCAATTAGTGTTAACAGGCCCTAGGCAATCTGGTAGTCACAGATGCATGTTAGACTTTAACTTACAAAACCGATGTAAGTTAGAGGTCTACATGCAGATTCGTTGTGATACCCACGCGCATACCGTTGCCAGCACCCATGCCTACAGTACCGTGCATGATTACTGGGCTATGGCGAAGCAACGAGATCTACAGCTTTTTGCGATTACCGACCATGCGCCGACCATGCCGGACGGGCCGCATTATTGGCATTTTGGCAACATGAAAGTTTTACCGCGAGTTCACGATAATATCGCAATGCTCCGAGGCATCGAAGCTAATATTCTGCCCGACTACAGCGGTGTCGATATTCCAGAAAGGCTCTCGCCTTTTTTGGATATTGCCATCGCCAGTTTTCATGAGCCGGTATTTGACCCCAAAGGAAAAAATGAGCATACACGATCGGCGATAGCCGCATTTAAAGCAGGCACGGTGCAAATATTCGGTCATCCGGGTAACCCGAATTATCCCCTGCACGAAGAGGAAGTCATTCGTGCAGCGAAGGACAATAATGTTGCGATCGAAATTAATAACAGCTCGTTTACTCACTCGCGCGTTGGTAGTGAACCCAATTGTATTCGCCTGCTTGAGCTTATTGATAAGCACGACTGGAAGGTTGTGTTCGCAAGCGACGCTCACTCGGCATTTCATCTCGGAACTTTTGAAAAATGCGTCGAGAAAGCACTTGAAGTCGGGTTTCCAGAAGAGCGTATTTTATCCGTTGCTCCTCAGCGACTTTTAAATTTTTTAGCTGAACATGGGAAAAACGTTGCAAGCGAACTGGAGCCCTGGCTTAAAACGCTTGAGCCATAAAGGCCAAAAGTGCTAAAAATGAAAACTCAATACCTCTGTATTGGCTTGCTTACTCAACGCCTATAAGTAAAAGCCCAGATTATTTGTATTGAAGTTCGCTAAATTGGGAAACGTTTCTAAGAGTGCAGATGCGGGCAAGCCGTACCATGTTGCAAGTGTTGCAGCATATTGATCAACGGATGTTGTCGGAATAATTCTGCCTTCGCCAATATCATCGCTACTACCTATCGTGAGATCGGGCATCGTACCGAAAATTTTTCCGCCGTCTATAGCGTCGCCCATAACAAGCTGGTGGCTGCCCCAGCCATGATCAGTACCATCGCCGTTCGATGTAAGCGTTCTACCAAAATCGCTCGCAGTAAATGTCGTAATTTGATCGGCGAGTTCAAGTTCCACCGTTGCGTCGTAAAAAGATTTAAGTGATTGACTTAATTCGCGCAGGAGGCGCGGGTGTCGATTGGCTTGATCACCGTGAGTATCATAGTCGCCAATGCCAATAAAAAATATTTGCCGGCTGACGTTGAGTGAAGCGTGGGCGGCGATCAGCTGAGCAACCATTTTCAGGCTCGCTGCCAAGCGGCTTGTTTCATCGAAAGGCGTCGTAATTGGAGAAATGTTGCCCAGTGCCGTCGATATCTGTTGCCCGAGTTCCATTGCGCGAGTTTGCACGTTCGCGTATTCGTCGACGAACAAATGGTTGTGATTTTGTTGTAATAAGGACTGAAAAAACTGGGTTCTTCGCTGTACAAAATCGTCGGCGGAATTTGGATCGATGGCCCAAAGGCGTTGCACACCTGATGCAGGTATGGAATAAGGTGTTCTCGTACCGCCCGCTTGAAAAGTATTGGCGCCAGTGAGGGTGATGTTCATCGACAAGTCGGTATTTACGTTCGCATCGAGCATCATTTCAGCGATGCGGCTGGCCCAGCCCTGTTGAGGTTTCGTCGCCTGCAAACTCATAACAAAGTTTTGTTGGTCGTTGTGCGAAAATAATTGTGGTGGCAGAGCCGCGGTATTATTGATGTATGCGGATTGTGTCGTTGGCTCGATAAGTGCGCCGACGTTGCCAATAAATGCCAGTCTTTGGTTGCCAAATAATTCCTGTAGTTCCGGCATGTTGGGGTGCAGGCCGTAGTCAGCTGGAACAGAATTCATAGGACTTATAGGCAGCAGGGAAGCTTGTTCAACGGCAAGCGAAAGCCGTGTTTCTCTGTAGGTTTCGTATTCTGTGTCGGAACGTGGAACGAGCATATTAAAAGCATCATTGCCACCGAATAAAAAGACGCAAACCAGGGCCTTGTAATCCGAAAAAGCCCCTGTCTGAGCATGTGCGATATTTAACCCGCTTAATGTGGACAACATGCCAGCACCGCCAAGCGAAAGCAGCGCACTCTTTTTCAAAAAAATTCTACGCGATAGGCTTTTATGGGTGTTTGTTTTACGCATAGTTTTCACCTCAATCAGCGCTGCACAGCGAATTCGGGAGAGACAATAATCATATGAACCGTTTCTGCTACGCGGAGGTTAATTAAGTCGTCGTTTAACGGCGGGATAAATTCGATGTAATCGAGTAATACAGTTTCCATTGCGTCTGACATTGTACCCGTCATCAATAACAGGTTTAGTCTGTCCACGAGGTTTTGGCTTGATACTGCTAGTGCTTTTTCGCGTTGATAATCTAAATTGATAAACCCAACGTCCCAAATAGCGTTGAAATTGTCTGGCCTGTCCACGCGTTCAGCATCGCTATATGCTGTCGCAGCCAGGCGGTTTGTCGCAGAAGTAATATGATTTTCGTCCAGAATTTGAAATTCGGGAGAGACTATATTTGCCGCACTGATGGGGCCGGTCTGGCCAAACTCCGGGCGATAAAAATTAAATACTGATGGCGACCCGTACGGGCGCTGGCCAAGTTCGCGGTTGGACCCATAAAAACGAATCACCGGTGTCACGCTCTGCGTATTGTTTTCATCAAGGGTGGGTGTGCCCTCTGCACCGAAGGCCCGCCATACATGTGCAACTTTGAGCACGGGTTCTTTTAACTTACCAAAGGTGGTCGGTACATCTTCATAGCCGGAGCGTGCTTCAGTATCTAATAAAGTTGCGCGAACTACCGCCGCCAAATCGCCCTTTTCACCATTACCGTTATCATTAAAAATTGCGGCGACACGCGCGACATAGGCTGGACTGGGGTTGCTGGTAATCAAGCGTTGAATCAGCTGCTTACTGATAAAAGGTGCAACATTTTGGTGGGCAAATATATTGTCTAAGGCTCCGTCCAAGTCTTCTTCCGCGCTTTGATCTGCCGGTAACACAGTGCCGTTTAACAAGGTTTTCGCTTCAGTGTCATGAAACGCCGGAAACGCTTTCATCGGAATAGTTTCACTGCTGGACTGCCATTCAAACCAATACCAAAATGGAGCGTTGCCGTACATCCAGCCGGTAAACACACGCGCAAATGCTTTAATGATTTCCTGGTCGTAAGTCGGGATGCTTTGATTATTTTGATCCAGTTGCTCAGTGCCATCCTGATTTAACATGACCAGGCCGATACTGAATAACTGCATTAATTCGCGCGCGTAGTTTTCGTCGGGGCGAATATTTCTTATCGGGTCCGCTTTTTCGTTGCGCACCATACTGAGGTATTCCCCCATCATCGGATGCAGTGTCACGTCTTCAAGTAAATCGCGAAAATTGCCAAACGCGTGACTCGCGAGCATGTCGTGGTAGCTGGCGATACCGCGCGCGTCGTGAAAAAGGGTGTCGGAAACATTGGAAATGACAAAAATCTGGCTGAGTGCAAAAGTGATCCGTTGGCGCAATTGGTCGTCGCCATGAATAATCGTGTCCCACCAGATATCGCTGCGGTGGAGGTCTTTTAAATACGCGTGCTCGACATCACTTTTATCTAAGGGGTCGAGTCCTGAGGCTGTTATCCGCGCGTCCAAACGGGGTAATTGCCGCGTTTGAGGAAGTGCTATTTGTGTATCTATCCAACCTGAAAAGTCGTTATCGACCAAATTTTCGATGCTTTCTTGTGTCGGGCCAAAGCTCGCTTGAATTAAAAAGCGCGCGGCTTCAATAGCTGCGTCATCGTCCACACGTTGATAAAACGTCATTGGACTGGGTGACGGGCTCGGTGCCGGCGTGGGACTTGGCGAAGGTGAGGGGCTGGGAGCAGGAGAGGGTGCCGGTGAGCTGCCGCCCGAGCCTCCGCACGCGGATAAACCCAAAAAAAGAAGGGTGAAGAGCGCTATTCGTCTAATAACGTTTGCTTTGCTCAGAGCTATCATCGCGGGGCGCCTGCACTTGCGTTAATTTATCCATCTTAGTCAACGATAGGTCGCAGAACTAAGACCTGGCTCCCAGAATCCGGCTAATTTTCGAGCGCCTAGCGGCAACTGCTAAACTCAATATATGTATCCATATTTTAAGCGAAGCTATTTGGAATCGCGCGTCACCAAAAGCCTGGTTTTACTTTTCAAGGTCTCATCCCCCGCCGCAGTTATCTCGTGGCTCTTATTGACCGTTGCAGCGATGTGGACGCCGCATCTTGACGCTGCTCCTGGAGACACGCTTTTCGAAGAGCAGTTTAATGATACAGCGGACTTTACCGCTGATTGGACCAGTTCAGGAAGTGGTGAAGCCGAGATCACGGCAGCTACATTTGATACCTCCCCCCGATCACTCTCGTTGAGCGAAGACTTCGTCAGAGTCACGATGTTGTCAGGCGTGGATATTTCAGCGGTCGGCGGCGCGACGTTAGACCTTTGGGTGAGGCGCGGCGATGATCTCTTTAGTGAGGACCCCGATAGCGGTGAAGACTTGGTTATTGAGTATTTCAACGCTTCCGGGCTTTGGGTGGAACTGGTTACCTATACCGGATCCGGGACCTCAGGAGAAATATTTGAGCCCAGTTTCGAGTTGCCGCCGAGCGCGTTGCACAGCAATTTTTTACTGCGTATTACTCAGTTAGATGGCAGCGGTAACAATTGGGATTTTTGGCATGTCGACAACATTGTTATCACTGAAACGGCTGCGCCTTCTCTGCCCGCCCCGATTGCGGAATACCGCCTGGACGAAGACAGTTGGAGCGGTACCGCCGGGGAGGTGTTCGATAACAGTGGAAACGGTTTGGATGCGACCGCGGTCAACTTGAATGACCTGCCCACAACCGACAACGCTAACCCGGTGGACTCGCGTAATCCTGGTACCTGCGGGTACGGTGTTTTCAACGGGACGAGTGACGGCTATTTGCAGGTAAACGACCCCGGCACGGGTTCAATATTGGATTTGCCAACTAACTTTACGGTCGCGGTATGGATTTATCCGTTTAGCTATCCCTCGAGTGGGTTGAGTTCTATTGTTTCGAAAGACGAAAATTTTGAATTCCATTTAAATTCTTCTGGCCAGCTAAATTGGTGGTGGGGCGGTGGAGATCGTCAACTTACGTCATCTGCGGGTGTACCGCTCAATACCTGGACCCATATCACAATCACTTTTGAGTCAGGTTCCCAGATAATATATTTCGATGGTGTCCCTGCAGCAACTCACAATTCCACCCAAAGTATTACACTGAATAATGACGCCGTATTTATTGGCACTGACCTGAACTTCCATTCGCGCCGCTTTAACGGTTTGATCGACGAGGTCAAAATTTACGATCAGACCCTAAGCGAAGTCCAGGTCGGTTTGGCTATGGACGAAAGGCATAGTTGCGGCAGTACAGCTGCCGATCACTATGCGATCTCGCACAGTGGCAGCGGTGTCACCTGTGAAGCCGAGAGCGTCACGATTACGGCTCACGATGCTTCCCATGCTGATGTCGACGTCGGTGGAACGACTGTTAGCGTTACGGCAACGTCGGCAAGTGTCGGCTGGAGTGCCAGCGATGCCAGTTGGTCGTTGAGTTCTGGTACAGGCAGTTTGACGTCGACAGGCGCGGGCGTGGTCGAATACCAGTTTGCTACGGGCGAAACATCTGTTGTCCTGGCGCTTGCGAATATCACTCCGGCCGTGATTGATATTGACGCTGTGGATACTGTCGATAGTGGTATCACGGATATTGACGGCGGCGCAGAAGACCCGGTCTTAACGTTTAGTGATGTGGGTCTCCGGTTTTATGCCGATGTCAATGGTGACGGCAACGCCGATGGTACAAACCCAATATCCGGGCCGAGCATCGCCGGTGTCAATTCAGACCAAATCATTTTGCGTGCGGTAGAAACATCAACCGAAACCGGCGAATGCATCGCGCGATTTACCGGCACCCAAACAGTCGATTTAGCTTATGAATGTGTCAACCCCAGTTCTTGCGTACGCGACAAAGACTTATCTGTTAACGGTACCGGCATCGAAGAAAATAATCTCAGCGCTGTAGTGGATTTCGAGCCGTTATCTTTGACCTTCGATGCTGAAGGCGAAGCGGTGCTTACGGCACAGTACTTTGACGTCGGCGAGATTCGTTTACACGCCGAAGTCGATCTCGCCGCGACGGCTTCCGAACCGGCGCAAACTTTGACGGGTGGTAGTGATACAACAATTGTGCGGCCTGACGACCTCGTGATTACGCTGGTAGAGGCGCCCGATACCACGGCTAACCCGGCCACCACATCAAGCGGTTCTGGCTTCGTTCCCGCGGGCACGGCTTTTACCGTCAACGTAGAAGCACAGGGAGCTACGGGCGTAATCACGCCCAACTTTGGCAACGAAAACACAGCTGAAGGTATCACGTTGGTGTTAGATTCGCTGGTCTTTCCTTTGGGTGGTGCTACAGGCGCTTTGCAGGGAGCGTCGAGCTTTTCGCCAACAGCAACAGCCGGAGAATTTCAAAACACCGGCGTCGTGTGGACGGAAGTCGGGACCGTCACACTGCGTGCAGAGGCAGATGACGGTGATTATATGGGGCAGGGTAATGTTGTTGGCACCGGTTCCGGCAGCATCGGTCGTTTCTATCCGGCGTCTCTGAGCCTCGATTCGGCGAGCAGTGCCGATGGTTGCGCAGTGGGTGGTTTTACCTATATGTCGGATTTGGCATTTAGCGCTACGCCCATCGATGTAAACTTCAACGTACTGGCCCAAAACGGTTTGGGGGCAACCGTCACCAACTATGATCAAAGCCTGGGTTATCCCGTTGCATCTGCGTCCTACGTTGCTGAGGATAGCAATGATGGCATGAATTTATCGTCGCGCGTTTCGGTAAGTACAGCGAGTTGGATTCTGGGCGAGTTTGAGTTAAGTGGCAGTGATACCGCCGGATTTTCCCGTGAAGACAGCGCAGGTGCAGAGGGACTCGACGGGCCTTTCACAACCCTGCGATTGGGCATACAAATTATAGGAGGTTTGGACGCCGTTGCACTGCCCACATCTCAACTCAATATGAATGCCGATACCGACACCGATTGCAGTCTGGATACTAGCTGCGACGCTGCGAGCCTCGGGGGGACACTTAATGCGGTATTTGGTCGACTCTTCGCCGAAGATGTCCATGGGCCAGAGAGCGCGCCGCTGCCGGTAGTCTTGCAGTCGCAATATTGGAACGGTACGCGCTTTGTTCAAAACGAACAGGATAATTGCACGGCTATTGGTGTCGCAGATATTTATTTCGCCGGTTTGTCTCTACTCGACGACAACAATCGAACGGTTCCTATCGGCGGAGGTTCTGCGTCTACCGAGGGGACCTTTACCGTGTACAACCTGGGGACCGACGTCGAGTTGCTTAATGGCGATGCAGGTCTAAGCTTCTCCGCTCCGGGAGCGTCAAATACAGGAAGTTTTAATGTTGGTATCGATTTAACGAACTACCCGTGGTTGCGCTTCGATTGGAATCAAAATGGTGATCATGGCGATGACGCTGCTGTGCCAAATGCGGTAATTACTTTTGGCAGTTATCGCGGCCACGATCGTATCTTGTTTTGGCGCGAAGTATTGTCCAACTAGTGAGCGCTGCGCTCATGCCATCCGTGCCGAGCGAAAGTCTACACAACACAATTTCGCAGTGAATGAAGGTGTTCGTCCCAGCCTTTGTCGAGGGCTTGAAGTATGGATAGCGCGTTTTCGCCGCTCGCTTCAACCACACCCTCGTGAACCAGTGTTAGTTTTGTTCCACCTGCGACGTTCACAAGTTCATAGCTTACCTTGGTTTCATTTTCACCAAAAGGTTTGCATATAAACGTGTATACCAGCGTATTTGGTGGGTCCATTGCCACAACTTTTCCCCAAATTTGAGGTGTTTTTTCTCCGGCCTCGCCCGATTTAAATAGGCAGAATGCTTCGCCTTCGGACAGATTTTTTTCAGGTTTATGAAACCATTGAGCAAGTTTCTCTCTCTCAGTTAAAAACGCCCAAACGGTTTCTCGGGGAGCATCAAAAAAAACCGTTTTGGTGATCGTGCTGTTAGTCATTGGAATTCTCCTGGTGATTGTGAATTGCCTGCTGAAGTTTATTGAGCTTGGTATCCCAGAACTGGCTGAAGTAATTGAGCCAATCGTTGGCCAATTTAAGATTTTGGGCTTCAAGCCGGTTTACCCGTTCGCGGCCGCGCTTGCGCACGCTGATTAACTGGCCCTGTTCGAGAATGGATAAATGTTTTTTTACCGCTGCACGCGAGATTGGAAACCGGTCTGCGACTTCGGCGATGCTGAGGTCTTGTTCGCTCAGTGAGATTAAGATGTTCCGGCGAGTGGGGTCTCCGAGTGCTCGGAACACGCTCTGAATGTGGCTTTCGTTTTGAGATATCACTGCAAGCTCCATGTAATACCTAAAGGTATCATATGAATTTAACACCTTTAGGTGTTATGTCAAGGTGTGATTGCCACGATTAGTTTCAATTACATGTAGCTTGTGTCTCGTGTCTCTGATTAGAGGGATAGGACCTCGATCCGCCCGGTTGGTGGCAGGACTTTTTTAAAACGCATAAATACTTCCATGTAGCTCCGCTGCTTCATCCATGAAGCAACGGTTTAAAACAGTCCTGCCACCAACCGGGCTCACATTGGATGTAAAATTGACTGTCTGAGCCTATTGGGGATATGAGTGAAAGCGATAATTATTGGTGCGTCTTCTGGTATTGGGCGCGAACTGGCCAAACAAATGTCTGCGGCGGGCTATGTACTTGGCATTACCGCGCGGCGTCTGGATTTGCTCAAGTCGCTTGCAGACGAATTGCCTGAAGCCTGTGTGCCAATGGCGATGGATCTTCGTGAAACAGATACGGCGGTTAGTGTTTTGCGAGAATTGATCGCTTCGCTCGAGGGTGTCGATCTTATTGTGATTAATGCGGGTGTGGGCACTACAGACAGAGGTTTTCCGACGGCGTCCGAACTTGAGACAGCTATCGTAAATGCTGTAGGTTTTACTGCAATGGCTAACACGGCCTACCACTACTTTGCTGAAAGGGGGAATGGACATATCGTTGGTATTTCGTCGATATCTGCGTTACGCGGCGGGCCCTTTGCCTCCTACTAACGCGTCTAAAGCCTATGTTTCTTCTTATTTAGAGGGCTCGGCGTGCAGGCGGGCAAATATTGCTATCACAGATGTGCGGCCTGGTTTTGTGGACACGGCGATGGCGAAAGGCCCAGGAATTTTTTGGGTGGCGCCGGTGGACAAGGCCGCCGGACAAATATTTGCTGCGATTAAACAGCAGCGCAGGGGGGGTTATATTACCAGGTGCTGGCGTCTCGTCGCCTGGTTAATGAAGCAACTGCCTTTTCGTCTTTATCGCAAACTTGTTTAGTCATGAACGCACACACAATTAAAAAAGCCATGTCAGCGTTGGCGCTTCGCGATAAAGACGTGGCGGAAGGTTTAGCGCTTGTAGGTTTGCCTGCACCGCGTATTCGACCAAAGGGGTTTGAAACATTTTTGTCGACGATTGTCAGCCAGCAAATTTCCACTGAAGCGGCGAAAACAATCCTGGCCCGGGTGCGAGCATGTCTTCCGGATTTTTCAGCAGAGGGAATTTTGGCCACGCCCATTGAGCAATTAAGACAAGCCGGTCTGTCACAGCGAAAAACTGAATATTTAAGAGGTCTCGCTGAAGCTGTGGTAAGTGGCGATTTTGATATTAACAGCTTAGAAGGTGTTGAAGACGAACAGGCAATTGCACACATTGTTCAGCTTAGAGGTTTTGGACGTTGGAGCGCTGAAATTTATCTGATGTTTTCATTGGCCCGGCGGGATATTTTTCCTGCGGATGATTTGGCTCTACAAGTGGCTCTGGCAAAATTAAAAAAACTTGAACAAAAACCAACGCCTAAGCAGGCCAGGGCGCTGGTTGAGCACTGGGCTCCCTGGCGCAGCGTCGGTGCGCTATTTTTGTGGCATTATTATCGTGGCGCGCCACAGTAATTGAAATTTTTTAGCTAGGGCCTGTTAACACTAATTCGATCACCACTGTTGTGGCTGCACATGCGCCAATCAAGGCGCGAGGAGAGTAGTTTGGTTGTTCCAAATAAACGACGATTGCTACATGGATGTAGCTTATTAGAGCAATGCAGGAGCAATTGCCGAGTAAAGCTTACCGCATCCTGCTCTCGCCCCTTACCCACATCCATGTGGGCAACGCAGAGTGGCACGTTTGCAGCCACAACCCGAATAGCCACATGGATGTGGCGTATTAGAACAATGCAGGAGCAATTGTCGAGGGCCGGACCAAAATTTCCCCCATCTGCGTTGGTATTCGCTCATGTGGAACAACCATATCACGCTCATATCGCCTTCGACTATAGGGATATAGTCGTTAGAGCGACGCAGGAAGCCAAAGCCGAGCTGGAGAAAATTTTGGTCTCCGGCAGTGGTGATCGAATTAGTGTTAACAGGCCCTAGGAATTGAGCCTATGGCACTGTTTAGCAGCAAGACCTGGGGTGACTGGGTTGATGAATACGCATTAGCGCACCAACATCCGATAAACAGGTTATGTCACCGCTACGGAATTCCAATGATAGTTATATCGTTATTCGTTGCCGTGCTAGCCATATTTTTTTCATTTTTGTGGTTGGCGGCAATTGCCCTTTTTATCTCGGGCTGGGTATTGCAATTTGTTGGTCACTATTACGAGGGGAAACTGCCGGAATTTTTTCGCGACCCACGCTTTCTGATTGTCGGCCTGCGTTGGTGGCTGAAGCACCGTTAATTTGGTGAAACAATAAATAAGGCCGGGAACCGGCCTTTAGATGGTGTGTTTTAGTCAGTGAGAACACCGTCTCTATAATCTTTGATCGCCTGATCAATTTCCTCGGGTGTATTCATGACAAAGGGGCCGTATTGAGCAATCGGTTGATTGAGTGGCTTCCCGGCGAGCAGCAGAAAC
This sequence comes from Cellvibrionaceae bacterium, assembly GCA_028281575.1. Lineage (GTDB taxonomy): Bacteria > Pseudomonadota > Gammaproteobacteria > Pseudomonadales > Cellvibrionaceae > Agaribacterium. Next base: position 116,058 of record JANQJP010000009.1, on the reverse strand, counting down.
CGCGCCTCTTCTTGACCGTCATTTTTTGCGATGACATTTCCTTCTTCGCTCAATCGAACCAGGGTTTGCGCTTCCACGGGCGTGTCGGCCTCGCCGATTTTTATCGCGTTATCATAACTATAAATCAGGCTATTCAGCTTATCTTCGAGCGCAATGTCAATACTGGACCCTGCTTTCAAATGCACATCCAGATAGAGCACCTCGGTATCCGGAACGTCGAAGTGGCCATCAATGGCGACACCGTTGATTTCTGTACCGCCGGCAATCGCTTTAACTGTGGCATTCTCCATTTGAAACACGGGAATTGCAGCCGGGGCAACGTCCTTATAGCGCGCAGCTTGCAGTTTTTTCTCTGCGGGTAAGTTTAGCCACAGCTGAAAGCCGCGCATTTTTCCTGCGGTTTGCTGGGGCATTTCTGAGTGAATAATGCCTTTGCCTGCAGTCATCCACTGTACGCCGCCGTCCGATAACAGGCCGACGTTGTTCATATGGTCTTTATGTTCCATTTTTCCCTGCAACATATAGGTAATGGTCTCAAAGCCCCGGTGAGGGTGTGGTGGGAAGCCACCGATATAGTCAGAAGCCTCTTCTGAGCCAAATTCGTCCAACAATAAAAACGGGTCGAAACGTCTGGGCTTGTGACCGCCAAATACGCGCGTCAGTTTTACGCCATCACCGTCGGAAGTGGCTCTACCTTTAATCATTTCAATGGGTTTACGTGTGTGCATGTTGCGGCCTCCTTACTGTTAAATGCCCTGAATCAAACAGGCTTCAGTTTAAATTAATATATTTGATTAAAGGTGCTATATTTTGGCGGTAACCAATCAATAAATTTGATGATTTGAGGGCTTTGTGTCTAATTCCTTACCAAAAGTCACACTTGAGCAATGGGTGGTGTTTCGGGCCGTCGTCGAGCAGGGCAGTTTCGCCAGGGCAGCGGATTTGCTGAATAAGAGTCAAAGTAACGTAAGTTACGTTATCGCAAAAATGGAGGAGCGTCTGCCCGCACCCGCTTTACAACAGGTAGGGCGCAAAGCGGAGCTCACTGAGTTGGGCAAAGTGCTCTATCGGCAGGCCTTGGGTTTACTGGATCAGGCAGCGGCAATTGACCGTCTCGCCGCAGATTTTGCTTCTGGCTGGGAGGCGGAAATCGCGGTTGCCGCGGATGCGCTCACGCCGATGGATCGATTGTTTTGCGCGCTGCATCAATTTTCTGTGTCCTGCGCCACTACCCGTGTGAGAATTTTAGAGACGACCTTGAGTGGTACGGACGAGGCACTTATTGAACGGCGAGTGCAAATCGGATTGACGCCCCATGTGCCGCCAGGGTTTTTAGCAGAGCCGCTTTGGGGTGTGCATATGGTACCGGTGGTTGCAGCGCAGCATGCGTTTGCGAAAACCGATAGACCGGTGACTGAGGCGCAACTGAAGCGGGCACGCCAGATTGTTGTGCGTGACTCGGGAATTCACCGTGAGCAGAATACCGGTTGGTTGGCTGCAGACCAGCGCTGGACCGTAAGCCATTTCTCAAGCAGTATAGCGGCAGTAAAAGCCGGGTTGGGTTTTGCGTTTGTTCCAGAACACAAAATTGCCGTTGAGCTTAAAACGGGCGAGTTGGTGGTGCCGAAACTTGAAATTCAAGCCGAGCGGCGATTGACGATAAATTTAGTGCTCGCCGATCGAGCGCAAGCCGGGCCGGCGGTACAAGCACTCAGCGGTGAACTGCGAGCAGTAAAAGACGGCTATACGTGAATAAATATCTAACAAACAGGTTCGCAGTGTTTCTTATTGCGGCCGTGAGTAGCATTCTGGTGGCGGGTTGCACAGAAAAAAAGGCGCCGACATCTCGCGCCCAAAGCAGTGAGCCAGGGGCATCCGTGCGGACGCTGCAGGTATATATCGACAACAGCGCGATTCAATGTGAGCGGGAGGGCAAGTCGCCACAACATACCGCACAGCAACTTGCAGCCAACAATATCGCGGTGATCGCTTCCCACTGTGTTCATATTACCGGGGTCGCGTCAGCGACTTTGTGTGGATTAAAGGATTTAAATATCAATGTTCATGAGATCGCTGCCGCGGATCTAAAAAAAGCGCGCGCACTCGGCTTTGAGCCAGTCGCAAATATTGGTCACCATGGAAACAAAAGCTTCGAGCTAAAAGACTGTTAAATCAAATAAAAAATACAACCGTTATTAGAGAGCCGTGAATGAATGCTGGTAAGCAGTCCTTTAGGCTGCCACTAGGCGCCAAAATATTTTTGGCATTATTATTTTTAATTACGTTGTCCTTGCTAATTGTCGTGGGTTTTACCTACAAAGTTGGTTTAGACATAGCTAACGCCTCGGCGACCGAGGCGCTGGACAAAAATGTTCGCCTGCACCAAAAGTTCCGCGACGCCGATGTCAATGAGTTGTCCAGCGTTGTATTTGCGTTTTCATCGGACCCTAATGTTGTCGGTTATATTGCGGATTCACTCAATGCTGGTGAAGACAGCGCGATTGATGTGAACTCCATATTTGATTTGGCGGAAGAAAGAAAATCAGATACAGGCTTGGATTTTGTCATCGTGCTCGATGCAGATGCGGATCTGGTTGTGCATTCAGAAAAACCTGGACTGCGTCGACGGCCTTATGCAAAACACCCTCTGGTGCAGCCAGTTTTCGAAGAATTAGTGCCGGAGGCTGGAATTTGGGTCGAAGGTGACAAGGTATATCAAGCGGTTGTCACACCGTTGGACCTTGATCAGGACCTTATTGGTTTTGTCGTTGCTGGCGTACTCATTGATGATTTTCAAGCGGCTGAATTAAAACAGGCGGGCGGGGCCAATATCGTCTTTTTACTTAGCACCGAGTTGGATTACGCGGCCGTCGGTTCGACGTTTGATGAAGCAACAACCCTAGCGTTTTTATCCAAACTCAAAGAGCGTTCACCTTATTTAGGCGGAATCCAGGAAAACATTCGCGTACCTTTGCGTACAGCCGATGGCCTGCTCGCCGTGGAGGTGGTGCCGCTTACCGATCCTTATTCCAAGGAGGGGCGTCCACTGCTGCTTATAGTTTCATCTGTCGATGAGTTTCTGGACGGTTATCGAAAGGTTCTGGATGTTGTGGTTGTTGCGGGTGCCCTTGCAATTGCCCTGGCCCTGGCGCTTTCTTTCGTATTGTCCCGTCAAATTTTGCGGCCGGTAAAGCACTTGGCTGAGGCCGCTGAAGCCGCGTCAACGGGAGACTACGACGCTGATCTCGGGCTTGCGGGCAAGGATGAATTTGCACAGTTGTCGAACGCGTTTGATAATTTGCTTGGCAATTTACGCGACAAGCGCGATATGCAGACCTTTTTGGCTAAAATATCGGATACCTCACCGGAGTCGGAAGACATCAGTGCATCAAGTACGGTTGCGCGAAAGACGATTCTCAGTAGCGCCGACACGGTTTTGCTCGCGATTGCGTTTGAATCGGCGCCGGCGATGGCGGATGAACATTCGCCGTTTGCAAATGTTGCGGCGGTAATAAGCCAGGCGGCCGAGGTGGGCGATCGCTATCATGCGAGCTTGAGGCTTGCCGGAGGCGATATGCTTGTGTTTGCGCTCGCTTCTGGCAGCACCATCTGGTTGTATAGCGTACTCCAGCAATTTAGAGCTGAGCTCGAGCCCGTGCTCGGCGCTTCTGCTACTGGCTTGAAGTGTGTGATTGCCGAAGACACAAGCTGCGTCGGTAATGTTGAGCTTAACCAGGTGAGCGTGGTGACAATGCTTGGCAAGGCGCCTAAGCATCTGTTGCGCTTGTTGCAAGAAACGCAGCCGGGCCAGTGTCTGGTAACGCCAAAGGTTTATCAAAATGTTAAACACGAGTTGGCCAGGGCCGGTATCGCCGCGCAATCTGCAAAGGGCCGCCTCACCGGCAAGGCATTTTGTAATTTAGACCTCACCGCGGGATCGAAGCTCGATGTCCCAGCGCCAGCATGGGGTGATGACCTTACTCAAACCCTTGTGTCGACGCCATCTTCAAGTGCCAAAATGCATCCGATGTTACCCAAGCGCTATGAGGTTCTGGGGCTATTGGGTTCCGGTGCTATGGGCAATGTCTACAAAGCGCAAGATTTAGAGCTTAACTGCCTTGTTGCGTTAAAGGTTTTGACGGTCGATTCGTTTGTGAGCAGTGAGGCGCTCGACCAAATAAAAAGTGAAATTACCCTCGCACGCAAAATTACTCATCAGAATATTTTAAGGACTTTCGATTTTGGTGATGCTGGTGGCCGTCCATTTATTTCAATGGAGTATGTTCGCGGTATGACACTGGCGTACTTGATTCAGGCCATGGGCCGCATTCCCTATTCGGCTGCGTTGAAAGTCGCGCGTCAACTATGTATGGGCTTGCAGGCAGTGCACGATATCGGCGTGCTGCACAGGGATATTAAGCCCTCAAACGTTATTCTTGAACCAAATGGTAATGTGAAATTAATGGATTTCGGTATCGCGTGTCAGCAGAGAGATGCGAGTTTGGATAGTGGCATGTTTATCGGCACACCGCGCTATGCTTCACCGGAGCAAATACAGGGTTCAGAATTGGATTTTCGCTCCGACGTTTTTGCCTGCGGCCTGGTAATAACAGAGATGTTCACAGGTAAACTACCTCACTCCGTGCGCGACTATCACAGTGTCCGCGAAGCTCAGGAAAACGGCGAATATCTGAAGCCGAGTGAGCTGTGGGCAGATATTCCTGCCGAGTTAGACGAATTATTACAGCGCTGTTTTACAATGGCAGCGGCGGAGAGGATATCAAGCGTTGGTGAGTTGTTGGCCGCTCTTAATCAGTTAAAAGCGTAGCTGTCGAAAACAGTCCGATGAAGCGTTGCCCTCTGTGCACACACGAACCGGTTTTTGATTTTTATCGCGATGCGCAGCGCAGTTACCTTCGTTGCCCGAGATGCAGTTTGGTTTTTGTCCCGAAAGAGCAACACATCAGTTTGGAAGATGAGTGCAAAGAATATAGCAAACATCAAAATAATCCTGCAGACGTGGGTTACCGCAAGTTCCTTGACCGTTTGTGTACGCCACTCAGTCAGAAATTGAAGCCGAACAGTTGTGGGCTGGATTTCGGTTGCGGCCCAGGGCCTACACTCTCGGTAATGTTGGCCGAGCGTGGGCACCGTATGACGCTTTATGACAAATGCTTTTTTGATGATCCCGGCGTTTTCTCACAACCTTACGATTTCATTACTGCTACAGAGGTCGTGGAACATTTATCGGCACCGCGCGAAGCATTGGATAAGCTTTGGACCAGTTTAAAACCGGGTGGGTTTTTGGGTTTGATGACGAAATTGGTGATCGACCAGCAAGCATTTACCACATGGCACTATAAAAATGATCCAACGCATATCAGCTACTTTTCGCACGATAGCTTGCGATGGTTAGCCGATTATTGGGGCGCGTCATTTGAAGTTGTCGCTGCGGATGCATTTATTTTTACCAAAGCATAGGTTCTAGTTGTTTTTTGCAGATTTCGGGTCGCGGTCAACCGCTCTGAACGGCAGAATAAGGCTCTTGTAAGAGTTAAGCACTGGTGCGCGAACACTAATGCGCCAAAACTAAAAAGAAAACTTTCTTAAATTTACTGAGGGTTAGATGTATCGCTGTCCTGCTAACCCCGAGAGGCATGAATTGGGTGCTTGTGTTAGAGACACGCCGTGAATACATCCCTGTAGGCTCTGCACCAGCATCCCTGCTGGTGAAGGTCTCTAACACAAGCTCCCAATTCATGCCTCATACCCTGCTTAAATGTATTAACTGCATATATTTCAGCAATATCTCCAAAAGTTTATTGGACAACAATGGGTTTAAAGGCGTTTAGTGCTTATGAGCGATTATGATCGAGTTGCAAAAGCGATCGAATTTTTGCAACAACATTGCGACGTACAGCCAAAGATGATTGAAATCGCAAATCATCTAAATATGAGCGAATCCCATTTACAGCATCTTTTTCGTCGTTGGGCGGGCATTAGTCCCAAGCGATTTTTGCAGGTGCTCACTGTCATAAATGCAAAAAAACTTTTACGTGAATCGGATCGTTCCCTTCTCGATATTGTAGACGATTTGGGTTTGAGTGGCACTGGCCGTTTACACGATCATTTTGTAAATTTGGAGGCGGTGACGCCCGGTATCTATAAAACCGGCGGTGAGGGTTTAACCATCTGTTGGGGGCTCGCCGACAGTCCTTATGGCAAAGTGGCGGCGGCGTTTACTGAGCGGGGGATAAACAAATTAAGTTTTCTGGACGAGAGCCACGAGTCCTGGCTGAATGAGCTTGAACAACTCTGGCCAAGAGCGTTGTTTAGTCGGCAAGACAAACCGACAATAACGCTCGTTGATGAAATCTTCACGCCGGGAAATAATGAACATCGAGTGAATTTGCACATTACTGGCACAAACTTTCAGATCGCCGTTTGGCGGGCGCTGTTGGAAATTCCCAGCGGAGCGTGTATGAGTTATTCTGAATTGGCTGAGTGTGTCGGTAAACCCGCAGCGACGCGCGCGGTTGCCAATGCAGTGGGTGCAAACCCTGTTGCCTATTTGATTCCCTGTCATCGGGTTATTCGGCGCTCGGGTGCGCTCGGTGGATATCGCTGGGGTCTGCAGCGCAAGCAAGCGTTATTGGCGCGGGAGTTTCGTTTTAATATGCATGATCAAACGGAGGATGATGATATTGTCTAGTGTCGATAGGCCTAAGCACGAATCAATCAACTATATAGAGTTTCCCGCAAATAATTTCGCTGCGACAAAAACTTTTTTTAAAGCGGTGTTTGCTTGGGAGTTTCAAGATTACGGTGAAGAATATACAGCCTTTAGTCGAGCCGGTTTGGATGGCGGCTTTTATAAATCTACAACGGCATCCAAGACTGAAAACGGAGCGGCGTTGCTGGTCATTTATAGTGAAAATTTAGAGGAAACTCTGGCGAAGGTAAGTGCTAATGGTGCGGTAATTACCAAAGGAATTTTTGCTTTTCCCGGCGGTCGCCGATTTGAATTTTGTGAGCCGAGTGGTAACGAACTAGCTGTCTGGAGTGATATTTTCTGAGTTTCTGTTCAGTTTTAATCGTTTTATCGCAGACGGGTAATATCAATTTCGTTACACATTTTTTGTGCCCTTGACTCGCTCAATACAGATTGCAGGTTGCGTTTGAACTGGCTCAGGCTCGTTTTATTTTTCGTAAATACGCCGAGCGCATTTTCATAGCGCGCGATTTGAAAACGATAACGTGATTTGAATCCGAATTGATTTAAACGAGTTTGTCTTAAACACTGCTTAAGTTGCGTCGGGTCCTCGAAGTTCATAACCAGAATTCCGTCATCTGACAGTGCTGCCGCGAGCGTTTCTAACCAATAAGTGTCTGCGCTAATGGCGCGTCGCGCATCGGATGGGTCGCTCGGACTGCCTGCAAAAATGTCCTCAATTATCAGGTCATATTTTTCATGTTTTTGGCGCTGCTCTAGAAACGCTACTGCATCATCGCAAATCAACGATACGTGCTCACCACGACATTTAAAAAAACGCCGGGCGATGCTCAGGTGGGTTGGGTCGATATCGACGCCGGAGATTTTTGTTGTCGGCGACAAAAAATGTAAACAATTAATTGCCGCACCGCCGCCCACACCCAATAACAGCGCATTTTGCGGGCGGGAGCTTTCAAAAAAAATCGGTAATACAAGCAAATCCCATAAATGTGAGGCGAGCGGACGCCGCGGGTTCCACTGACTGTGAAATACACTGTTGGAATAAAGACGAATAGTGTTCCCCGCCTGTCGCACCTGATAGTGGATGCCGCGTTTTTTTGTTTCCCACACTAAGGCCAATTTGAAGACTCCATCAAAACCGAGTCTTCCACCGTTTGTACACCTTCTTTAAACGGCAGGTAGCTGCGTGCTTCATCAATGTAAAGTGCGTTTTGATATTTTTCCTGCGAGCAAAAATGTGCGAGTGCGTCGCTAAATTCGGGGCGCGCGATCCAGTGATAGGAGCATGTTTGGATGGGTTGAAAACCGCGTTGAATTTTGTGTTCGCCCTGGGCGCCTGGATCGAAGTGTTTAAGTTTATGTTCTATCGCATATTCGATACCGCGGTAATAACAGGTTTCAAAGTGCAGTCCATCGACGTCTTTAGCGCTTCCCCAATAACGTCCGTAAAGACAGTTATCGTCACGAAAGTAAACAGCCGCTGCAACTAGACTTTTGTCTATCGAAGCTTGCGCGAGAATTAATTGTTCTGGCATTGTTTTAGCGAGCTGCAAAAAAAAGTCGACATGCAGATAGCCTGGTCGACCGCTGCGCTTAAGGTAGGTTAAATGATATAACTGATAAAACGCCTGCCATTCATCAACGCTTACATCGCAAGCGATTTTAAATTCAATAGAAATATCTTTGCATTTTTGTCGCTCTTTACGAATATTCTTGCGCTTGCGTGACGAAAAATCTGAAATAAATTCTTCGAAATTCTGGTAGTCTCGATTAAACCAATGAAACTGGCAGCCGTGGCGTTGAAGAAAGTGGTTATGTTTCCAGGGTTGCTGCGAATGTGCATCGGGAAACAGGCTGTGAAATCCCGAAGCACCAACGCGCTCGCATTCGTGCTTCAAGGCATCGCCAACGCGTTGCCACAGCTGTTTTTCTTTTAGTGCTTGGTGTGTGCTGGCGAAGCGTGGACCGCTTGCCGGTGTAAATGGAATGGCATTTAAAAGTTTCGGGTAGTATTCCAAACCGCAGCGCGCATACGCGTCTGCCCAACTCCAGTCGAACACGTACTCGCCGTAAGAATGGTGTTTTAAATACAGCGGCATTGCGAAAACCAATGTGGTTTCGCCGCGCGCAATCATATGCTTCGGCGTCCAGCCACTCGCAGTGCAGGTGCTTTGGGAGCGCTCTAGCGCCAATAAAAATTGATGTTTGGTAAATGGATAATTGGACGGCCAAAGTGCGTTCCACGCTTTTTCGTCAACGTCACCAATACTTTCAATAAATTCAAAATGCATGCGTGATTGTCACGGAAGGTAAGCGATTATGCACTCTGCGCATTGTGGACCAGGCGTTGGTTGGGAAAGCAACAACTAAAGGTACTGCCGCGGCCGGGTTTACTGGCTATTTTGAGAATAGCGTCGTGGCGAATAAGCACATGCTTGACGATGGCGAGGCCCAAGCCGGTCCCCCCCGCCGTGCTGGAGCGACCGCCATCAACACGATAAAAACGCTCAGTAAGGCGCGGTATGTGTATTGGGTCAATGCCGACGCCGTCGTCTTTGACATGCAGTGCGAACATGCCGGAGTCCACTGTACTGCTAACTTCGATATGGCAACCTTCGGGAGAGTATTTCACTGCGTTGATGACGAGGTTAGATATTGCACTGCGCAATTCTTTTTCATTGCCACGCAGCGCTAACCCATCTTCGACCGCGTTAGTAAAGTTGTGTTGTTCGTCGCCTATTGCACGCGCGTCGTTGATAATCAGTGATACAAGTTGGTGAATGTTCACGGGTTCCTGATGCGCGCTGCGGTCGTCTGTTTCGAGTTTTGTCAGCATGATAAGGTCGTTGACCAGTGCCGTCATACGTTGGCCCTGTTGCTGCATCTGTTCAAGCGCACGTTTGAGTGTGGGTTGCAGCTCGGGCATATCCAGTAAGGTTTCGACATAGCCGCGCACCACGGTTAGTGGGGTGCGCAATTCGTGTGAGACATTGGCGACAAAGTCGCGCCGCATTTGTTCGAGCTTTGCCACACGCGTGACATCTCGCACAATAATCAGGCGTTCGCCCTGCCCAAACGGGTGGATTTGAAACTGCAGTTGTTGCCCTTCATTGCGGTAGGATTCAATGTCGAGGGGCTCACCGTAGTCTTCTTCGTCAAAATAGGCTTGAAATCGCGGGTCGCGCAGGATGTTAGTGATGCGGTGTCCAAAATCGACCTGACGCAGCGCGAGCATGTGTTTGGCTGCGCGGTTCCACCACTCGATGTTTGAGCGCCGGTCCGCGAGGATTACACCATCGTTCAGTGCAGAGGTCATGTCCTGCACCCTCGACACGATTGACTGCAGGCGCTGCTTGTCTTTTTCGTAGCGATGATTAAGCAGTCTGATGTCTTCCGTGATTTCTCCCAAGAGGCCGAACAGGGTGTTTTCCTGAATATCGCCGTTGCGAGCGCTGTGAACCCAGCGTTCGAGTTTGCTCAGATTGCGAAAGGTCCAACCAACATATAATGCAAGCGCAAGGATGGCGGCTTCGCGCCAATAGCCGAAAGAAAAGCCGACGAAAACCATCGCCGCAAAATATAGCGCAAACCACCGAACTTCGGTGGCTAAACCCTTTCTTAGCATGGAGGTGTATTCTACTGTGCTGTTGCAGTGACTTTATTGGAGAAGCGGTAACCCGCTCCGCGCACAGTTTGAATAAATCGATCGTGATCTTCAAGCGTCAAAGCTTTGCGCAGGCGACGAATATGCACGTCAACGGTGCGCTCTTCGACATATACGTTTGAGCCCCATACATGATCGAGGAGCTGGCTGCGTGTGTAGACGCGTTCCTGGTGGGTTAAGAAGAACTCAAGCAGGCGGTATTCTGTTGGACCAATCTGAATCGGCTGATCGTTGATGGTAACGCGATGGCTCACCGGATCCAAACACAGCCCTGCAACGCTGATAGGTTCAGAGGGTGAAAATGCAGCGGTTCTGCGCAGCACGGCCTTTAGCCTGGCGACCAGCTCGCGAGGTGAAAAGGGTTTGGTAATATAATCATCAGCGCCAATTTCGAGCCCCTGGATTTTATTATCCTCTTCGCCTTTTGCCGTTAACATGATGATCGGCAGATCTTTAGTAACATCGTCTCTCTTCAAACGCCGCGCAAGCTCAACACCGCTGGTGCCGGGCATCATCCAATCGAGTAAAACAAGGTCGGGGCGCTTGTCGACGATCACCGTATGCGCCTCCTGGGCATCTCCTGCCTCCAGCACCGAGTATTCCGCCATTTCGAGCGCAACTCGCAGCATGTCTCGAATTGGCGCTTCGTCATCCACTACTAGAATAGTTTTCTGGTTCATTTGGACTAAAATCCGTTGCTGTAGAGCCTCAGGGCAGTGCAAATTTAATAAAGCTTTTGTTGCGTTTTTATTACAGGGTAGCGTTATTTAGTTTATTCGTGGTTAATTTCCTCAAATTAGCCCTTTGAGGTGAACGCTGATCATGACAAAGGGAGTGTTTTGCTTATTCTTGATCGAGGAAGGCGTAATCGCACGCAATTCCAATAAAAATGATCAGCCCAACATAATTGTTGTAGGTGAAGGCGCGGAAGCATTTGTCTGGTCTGCGCTCGCTTATCAGATACTGTTGATATATGAAAAAGCCGCAGGCAAGCAACAGGCCTAGCTTGAAAATGTTCCCCAATTCGAAGCGCTGTCCTATCATCGCCAGGGAAAAAATCACCAGGAATTGAAGTGTCCCGGTCATCACTTTGTCTTGTTCTCCGAATAAAATGGCCGTTGATTTTACACCGATCTTTAAGTCGTCTTCGCGGTCTACCATCGCGTAAAACGTGTCGTAGGCGACTGTCCAAAGCATCACCGTTGCATATATCAACCAAACGGAATGCTCGAGCTCACCGCGCTCAGCGGTAAATGCCATTGGCACAGACCAGGCAAATGCGGCGCCGAGGACCAGTTGTGGCAAGTGCGTGTGGCGTTTCATAAACGGGTAGCACGTTGCTAAGGCAAGCGCACCAAATGAAAGCAAAATCGTCAGTCTATTTGTCAGTAAGACCAATATAAAAGCGATCGAGACCAGCACTGCAAACAGGAATAAGGCCTCGCGTGCGCTCACTTCTCCGGTCACTAATGGACGATCCTTTGTCCGTGTGACAAAGCCATCGATTTTTCGGTCAGCGTAGTCGTTAATAACGCAGCCGGCTGAACGCATTAAGACAACGCCAGCGACGAATATCAGTAAATTTTTAATGGAAGGAAGCCCGCCTGCGGCCAACCAAAGCGACCAGAGTGTTGGCCACAAGACGAGATAAATACCAATAGGTTTATCGAGACGCATTAATCGGGCATAAGCAATGAGCTTTTGGCGTGAAACTTTCATGGGATAGGCTTGTGGTTTTTTTGAGTCGGCGCTGCCGAATAATATTCATATTTGGCAGCGAGAATACCTCAGTCGTCAGATCATAAAAAGACTACAGTGCGACTCAAGCTTTGCGGAAGCTGAACAATTTTGATCTAATGAGTAACAGGTGGATACATTGGTCGTCGCTTAGAGCGCAAGTCTCGCCTATTACTTCCTGATAACGTTTAATAAGCAGGAACATATCATATGCGCAAGAGTGATCTGGTTTCGGCCGTTGCCGATATTGCAGATATATCGCTACACGACGCAGATAATGCCGTGTCTTCAATGTTTGAACATATTACCGATGCCCTTGCGAGGGGCGAAACGGTAAGTCTCGTGGGTTTTGGCAGTTTTGTTGTCAAACATCGCGCTGCGCGAAAAGGGCGCAACCCAAAAACGGGCGATGAAATTGAAATTGCTGCCAGCAATCAATTGCAATTTAAGCCCGGCAAATTTCTAAAAGACTCCCTCAATTAGGTAAGTAGTACTTTATGCCCAAGCTCGCCCTTCATTGGCAGATTGCCATCGCTATTCTGTGTGCTGTTTTTGCAGGCTCAATCTTCAGTCGTGAAAGCGCTTTTTTAGGCATTAGTTTATACGGGCTGAGCGATTTTATCGGCACCATGTTTTTGAGTGGCCTGAAAATGGTCGTGGTGCCGCTTGTGTTGGCGTCGATTATTTGTGCTGTTGCCGGTCTGGGTTCGGGTTCTGGTTTAGGCCGGCTCGGTGGCAAGGCGCTCGCTTTTTATATGACGTCAAGCTTATTGGCTATCCTTGTCGGTTTGTTTTTTGTCAATTTAATGAACCCTGGGCTTGTCGACGGTGTGCCGGCCAAAGATATTTTAAATTTGACGGATGAAGCGGCGCTGGAAACCAAGCTAGATCAAGTAGAGGGCAAGGGAGCCGAGGACTTTGCCGCTGTGTTTTTGCGTATGGTGCCACCGAATATTGTCGATGCCGCCGCTCAGGGGCAAATGCTTGGCTTAATTAGTTTTGGTTTGCTATTTGGCTTCTTTATGCTGCGCCTCGCTGAGAAACAGAGAGATGTACTGCAAAATTTTTGGCAAGGTGTCTTTGAGACGATGATGGGCATGACCATGCTTATCATGAAATTTGCGCCCATCGGTGTTTTTGGTCTAATCACAAAAACGGTATTGGCTACAGGCTTTGGCGCGCTCCAACCGATGCTTTGGTTTATGCTCACCGTGATTTTCGCTCTGGCGACGCATACCTTTATCACTATGCCACTTGTGCTTAAATTTTTAGCTCGGGTGAACCCGGTTAGACATTTTCAAGCGATGGCCCCTGCACTGCTCACCGCATTTTCAACAGCGTCGTCTTCCGGAACACTGCCGCTGACAATGGAATGTGTCGAAAAAAATGCGAAAGTAAGTAATAAAACGGCGGGTTTTGTGCTGCCTTTGGGGGCGACAGTTAACATGGATGGTACAGCGCTTTACGAATGTGTCGCCGCGATGTTTATCGCCCAGGCCTACGGTTTGGAATTAAGTTTTACCACACAATTTTTAATTGTGATTACAGCATTGCTTACTTCGGTAGGTGTTGCCGGAATACCTTCGGCCAGCTTGGTGGCGATTACGATAATTCTCGGCGCGATTGGTTTGCCTGCCGAGGGCATCGGTTTATTACTGTTGACTGATCGTCTATTGGATATGATGCGCACATCGGTAAATGTTTTTAGTGATAGTTGTTGTGCGGTCGTTATTGCGAAAAGCGAAGGTGAGCAAGGCGTATTGGCTGACGCTAAAACAGCGGTGTAAAAAATACTTGCGTTGTCTGCGACCTGGCGGGCAACGCAAATATTTAGCACTAATAGCGTATGTTAGCAGCGCATTTTTTCAGCGATTGCGTCGAGGTCGTCGCCTGATTCCAGAATATTTTCGATCGTAGCCAGGGCCATTTCCTGATCCAAGTGCAGGCTTTCGAATACCTGTGTTGGAATTTCTGTGGGCAATATGTCGCCAAAGCCGCGGTTGGCGAGCATTTGTTTAGCGACATAAATGAGTTTCGCGTAGGCTTGGTTTTCACCTTCATAGCGTGGATTGGATTGGTGCCTCAGAGCGGCGACCACCTCCTCGGGCATGCTCCAATTTTCCAGCAGCCAGCCCGCAATCTGATTGCCGCTAATCCCGAGCGTGTGTGTTTCGACAACGGCGGGTAACAAATGCGCGTTGGCGTGGCGAGCGCGATTGAGCAATTGGAAGTATGGTGGAAAAATTTCAGCCATTACCAGGTAGCCAAAATTGTTAAGCAGGCCCGACAAATACGCCATGCCAAAGCCTGGGCGATGCTCCCGCGCAATACTGGTGACAAGCCCTTCGACAGCGGCGGCGGTATATACCGCGTTGCGCCAATAATTGTCGATTTCCGTTCGGCTTAAGGATTTGACCGACAGGGTTCTTCCCAATGCTAAACCCAGCGCTAAATTGAGTACCATGTCGAAGCCGAGCACGCGCACGATGGCATCGTGTACAGATTTAATTTTTCCGGGCGCTGAATAGTAGGGCGAAGCTGCCCAGCTGACCACCTGCGCCGCCAGGCTCGGATCTATTTCTACAATATTAGTGAGGTCGTTAATATCTGCGTTCGGGTCTGCGCGAAGCTTGATAATGCGCTGTGCCGTTTCGGGTAGTGGTGGCATCTCCAGGGTTTCATCGAGGCGCTGACGAATTCTGCGCTCGGTAAAACGCTTAACCGAATCTAGAATTTGTGCTTCATCGGCTTCGGTTTCCATGTTTATTGCTGGGGCTTTGGAAGCGAACGTGCCGGTTTGGCACGTGCTCACCATTTCATTAAAATTTTCGTTGTTCAGTTGAATAAGGTTTTTGCCGTCGCCGGTATCCAGCATAAGCTGTTCTTTTTTTAGCAAGCTGTCATCGATGAAGGTTGGCATTGATTGCCACTCGGGAATTGCCGGAATTGAAAGAAGTTCCTTGGCATCAATGAGTTGCCAAGCCTCTTTTGGACTAATGCCAAAGAATTGTCGATTGAAATGACGAAACATAGCATCCACATCGATAATGCTATTTTCAGGGATAAGCACCTGCACCAGTTGGTTTTGACTGTCTTTTAAAATAATTCCTTTGACGAAACATTTTGTATCATTTTTTGGCACGATAGAAAGCTGCTCGCTGCTAGAGGGTTTGTCGGTAATTGTGTACGAGACGTTCTGCGATTTTTGCAACAATTCCAAAATAGTTGCGGATACCGTCACTGCAATTCTCCTCAGGGTTTAGAGTTTATTGGCGTCGAGCTTCTGGCGCAGCGGCCCTGCGAACCAGATGGATCCACGGCAAGTTTACTGGATACTCGTGGATCGTATTTCAGTTAAGAATTTAACCTGTATAGCTCAATATAGCGCTCATTTGTGCAAGTGCGAGGATTCGGCTGAATTCTTCGGAAGAAAGCAATCGGCCGAACACCGGGTGTGGCTTTTTACGCCAAGGCGTAGTTTTTTCGTTCTCCGAACCAGCGGTTGATCAGTGCAACAGATGCATGCGCATCGCTTTTAAGCAAATGGGTACCAACGGCTTTTACCTGTTCAAACATATGTGCGTCGCGTTCTTGATCTGCAACCCGAAACAGCATGGCACCGGCTTGTCGCGTGCCGAGGTATTCCCCAGGACCGCGCATAGCCAAGTCTTTTTCAGCAATAGCGAAGCCGTCGCTGATCGTTCTGATGGTTTGCAGTCTATCCCTCGCTTCGGCGGAAAGCCTGTCGCCGTAGAGCAGGATACAATGGCTTTCATTTGAACCGCGCCCGACACGTCCGCGCAGCTGGTGCAGCTGAGCTAAGCCGAGGCGTTCGGGGTTTTCAATAATCATGACACTGGCGTTTGGCACATCGACGCCAACTTCGATTACGGTTGTTGCGACCAATACATCGATTTCATGGCGTTTAAACGCGGTCATTATCTCCTCTTTTTTTGACGGTTTTTGTCTGCCATGCAGTAGTGCCGTAGAAATATTTCCGAGCTGTGCTTTGATCTGATCAAACGTTTGTTCGGCGTTGGCCACGTCCAGGGTTTCGGATTCTTCTATCAGCGGACACACCCAGTAACACTGGCGTCCGGAACGACATGCGGCAGCAACCCGCTCGATGATCACGTTTTTACGTTGCTGGCTGACGAGTGCCGTATTTACGGGTGTACGCCCGGGCGGGAGCTCGTCGATAATCGAGAAATCGAGTTCTGCGTAGTGGGTCATCGCGAGGGTTCTTGGAATGGGCGTTGCCGTCATCGTAAGTTGATGGGGAACGAAATTAGCAACATTTTTCTCGCGCATGCTCAAGCGCTGATCAACGCCAAAACGATGCTGTTCGTCTATCACAACCAGCGCCAGCTTGGCCATCTTGACCTGTTCCTGGAAAAGCGCATGTGTGCCGATAACCAGATCTGCTTCGTGGTGCGCCAGACGCTCGTACGCGGCTTGTTTTTCTTTTGGTTTTAGTTTTCCGACAAGCCATTCGATTCGCGCGCCGCTGGGCGCCAGCCAGCGTGAGAAATTATGAAAGTGCTGCTCAGCAAGAATTTCCGTTGGCGCGACGATGGCCACTTGAAAACCGCGATCGATGACATTCGCCGCGGCCATCGCTGCAACGAGTGTTTTACCCGAGCCAACGTCTCCCTGCACCATGCGCATCATTGGATGGGACTGTTGTAAGTCTGTTTGAATTTCCTTGAATACGCGCTGCTGCGCAGCGGTAGGTGCGAATGCCAATTGGCTTAATAGCACTTCAATGGCGGCGGGTGATTCGGTAATGCACGGCGCGCGCAACTGATGGGTTTCTATACGCACTTTTTGCTTGACCAGGAAATGTGCCAGCAGTTCTTCAAAGGCAAGCCGCTGTTGGCACGGGTGATCGCCATTTATTAACGCGCGCTGATCACTATTCACTGGGGGTGAGTGCAGCGTTTTAATGGCTTCACTCAGGGATCTGACACCGAACATTGTGTTTGACTCAGGTGGCAGCAACTCCTCGATTTCATGTTTGTCGAGGAGTTTCAGTGCCTGAGCAATGAGGCCGCGCAAGCGCTGTTGGCCGAGGCCCTCGGTCAGATTGTAGATTGGTGTGAGCGTCTGTTCGGGCGCGACAAACTCAGCGTGCTCGTCGATAAACTCATATTCAGGATGAATGCACTCTAGGCTTGCAGGTCCCGGTCGGACTTCGCCGAAGAGCCGCACGATACGCCCTTTTTCAAAGCTGTTTTTTTGCGCGGCGTTAAAGTGGAAAAAGCGCAGCGATAACTGGCCTGAGTCGTCTTCCACGCGCACTATCAGGCTGCGACGTCGACCATAAGCGATATGCGTATCGAGCACCCGGCCCTGCATCAGTGCTGTGTCGTTGAAGCGCAGCGTTGCGAAACGGCGGATGCGCGTGCGGTCAACATAGCGAAATGGCAGATGGAAAAGTAAGTCCTGTACACTGTGTATACCCAGCTTGCGCAGGGTTTCGGCAAGGCGGCTGCCAACACCATGCAATGCGCTTGTCGGCATATCGTGCAGCATTGGTGTCAACAGGCCCTAACTCAAAGCTGAGGTGCAATGCTGCAGCTGCGAATGGAATCGCGGAGCACATCTATTGCTTTGAGGCGCGGAAAGCTGGCGCGCCAGGCGAGCGCCACCGTGCGTTTTGGTGCGTGATCAACGAAAGGACGCGTCACGAGCATTTCAGCAATGTTTAAGCCGGGAATAGCGGCTGATGCCGGCAGTATGGTAATGCCCAAACCTGAAGCAACCATGTACTTCAGTGTTTCAAGTGAGCTGCCTTCCGCCGCTGTGCGAATCTTACCCCTTGGGTCGTCCATTGAGGGTTTGAGATTGGGGCAGGCTTCCAGCACCTGATCGCGAAAACAATGGCCTTCGCCGAGCAGCAGCACGTTAAATTCGTCGAGTTGTTCCGGTGAAATCTGCTTGTTTTGTGTGAGCGGGTGCGTTTTTTCCATCATTACCACGAAGTCCTCTTCATAGAGTGGCTGGGTAACGACATCCGCTTCAGTAAACGGCAATGCAACCACAATAGCGTCGAGATCGCCCTGGCGGATGCGGCGCCTTAAGGTGGCGGTATAAGACTCCTCTAAATAGAGCGGCATATCTTTGGCGCGCTTTTGTAGTTCTGGAATCAAATGCGGCAGCAAATAGGGGCCAATGGTAAAAATCGCGCCAATATGCATGGGACTTGTAAGTTGATCCTTACCGGCGCTGACGATATCTCTAATCGCCGATGCTTGTTCGAGTACCTTTTGTGCTTGCAGGATAATTTTTTCGCCAATAGGGGTCGGGTAAACGCGCGTCTTTGAGCGCTCGAAGATGGCGACATCGAGCTCTTCTTCGAGTTTTTTAACCGCAATGCTTAAGGTGGGTTGCGATACATAACAGCGCTCTGCGGCACGGCCGAAATGTTGTTCTTGGGCGAGTGTTACAATGTAGCGCAATTCGGTCAGCGTCATATGGCTAGGCTATTGGGTTGACTAAAACGATTGGCAAATTCTAACCTATCGGGTGGATGAATGTGAGCAGAAAATCTGTTCTTTGGTTGGGTTTTGGTGAGATTGCGCGTTGTTGCGCGCCATCTTTGATTGATGCCGGTTTTCACGTGGATGGGGTGGCGCGGACGGCCAAAACCCCCGTGGTCGGATGTCAGGTCTTTCTAGCTGATATTGGCGAAGCCATGGCATTGAATCCTATTCTCGCGCGCGATTACGCTATTATTGTCATTACTTTGACCCCGGATGGACGTCGGGAAGAAGACTATAAAAAAGCCTATTTATTGAATGTCGAGATGCTCCTCGAGAATCTAAACAAGCTTAATGTTAGTCCCGAGCAAATCATCTTTGTATCGAGTACCAGCGTTTATGGTGATAGCAAAGGGGAAGTCGTGGATGAGCTCGTCACACCTAAACCGAGCACTGCAACCGCGAAAATGCTCTGGATGGCGGAGCAGTTGATAGAAAAATCACCGTTTTCAGCCTGCATTCTGAGGTTTTCGGGGATTTACGGGCCTGGGCGCTTTCATTTGTTGCGCCAGGTGCGGGACCGTGTTGCCGGAGATGCGACCTGGACAAACCGAATTCATAGCGATGATTGTGCCGGCGTCCTCTTTTTTTTGATTCAGTTGGTGCAGGCAGGTGAGCAATTGCCACCGGTGTTGCTCGCGAGTGACGATAAGCCAGTGCGTTCGAAGGATCTGCGTTATTGGTTGGCAGAGCAGCTCGGATACGGTCGGCAACATTTAACTGCCCCCTCTGCGAAACCTGGGTCGGCGAACCGACGCTGTGATAACAGCTTGCTGCGATCATTGGGCTATCAATTCAAATTCCCGGACTACACAACAGGTTTTGTTCAGACACTTGCGCAGTTTCAAAAGGAAATGCACGAGCAAAGCCAGCAGTAGCTGCAGAGATAACAATTTTCAATAGTAACCGAGATCGCGGCTAAGCTCTTCACGGGCGTTACTGATTTGGTTGATTAATAGATCGTTAAGATAGCGGTCTTTCGCGTTATTCACGCGTCGCTGCAACAAGTATTTCGTATCGAGATATTGGTTGATGCTGAATTTCGGCAATTTTTCTTTACCATAGAGAATGGCCACCCATTCGTCCAGGCATTTCAGATAAAGTTCCGGAGGCAATTCAATATGGCGTGCGAATTGATAGTGCACGCCCTGGATATTGCGCTCGCCCGGTGCGCGTAAACCTGGAGGTTTCACGTGAGTTAACAGGATTTTCGCCGGATAAATCACTAAGCCGCGCAGTGAGCCAATTAGCCAGTACAAAGCCAGTAGCGGTGCCAGTAAAACCAGGATCAAAAAGATAGTGGATCGCCCGATAAACGAAGCGCTTTGCCTCTGCTTGTTAAACGGAATTTTTGGCCTGAAAGATTGTTTTAACTTGCCATGAAGGTATTGGCGCCGCCAGCGGCGCAGGGCGCGAAAGCATTCCGCTTCACTGCGAGTCATGACGTTGTTGAGAGCTTTCACTGGTGGCGGTACATCCTAGAAGCGGTTATATGGGTGTGCATTGTAGCGTCGTTCTGTGGAATGATCTGCATCCTTTCCGGGTTCGGTGCTCCACCAGTCATGCAGGTTCCGTGCGCATATTTCCGTTAGTGCTGCAATGTGTGCTTTGCTCGCATTTAGCGCTGGAATATAGTGAAAGTCATTGCCACCATTTGCCAAAAAATAATCGCGATTTTCCTGATCAATTTCTTCCAGGGTTTCTAAGCAATCGGCTGAAAACCCCGGGCAGATAACGCTTACCGACGTGAGCCCGCGCTTTGCCAATGCGATTAGCGTCTTATCTGTGTAGGGCTCAAGCCAAGGTTCGCGACCAAAGCGCGATTGAAAGCAGGTAAGGTAATCATCCTCGCTTAAGCCGAGCTTTGTCGCTACGAGTCGCGTTGTTTTGTGGCACATGCAATGGTAGGGGTCACCGTTGTGGAGATAACGCAGGGGCACGCCATGGTAGGAGAATATGAGTTTTTGTTGACGGCCGTGTGAAGCCCAGTGTGCTTCGATACTTGCCGACAGCGCCGCAATATAATGCTCGTTATCATGGTAGTTAGAGATAAACCTGAGTTCGGGTAACCACCTTCTTTGGGTGAAGTCTGCGGCCACTGCGTCAAAGGTACTGCCGGTCGTACTGCCCGAATATTGCGGATAAAGAGGCAGTACAAGCAGTTTTTGCACACCCTGTTCGAGCATGGACTGAATCTTATCGCCAATGGCCGGCTCGCCGTAACGCATTGCCCAATCAATAACGAGTTCTTCTCCAAAACGGGTTTTTAGCTCGCGACTGAGCGCTTCGCACTGTGCTTTCGTGTATACAGCGAGAGGTGAGCCCTGGTCACTCCATACCTTTGCGTAAGCTTGCGCTGAACGCCTTGGGCGAATGCGTAAGATGACCAGGTGCAGGATCAGCTTCCATAATAAACGCGGGAACTCAACTACGCGTGGGTCTGACAAAAATTGCTTGAGGTAGGGCCGCAAAGCTTGCGCCGTCGGTGCCGAAGGTGTGCCAAGATTGGTCATAAGCACGCCGATTCGAGCGGCGCTCGAATGCGGGTATGTTGGGAAATTAATATACTTCATACTTGCCCGATTCAACATTTGGTGAGTATTGTAGCGTTTATTAGCAGGGCAGTTTTAGCGCAGTGCAGATAAATCGTAATAGCGGCATGGCCGCTGCAAAAGCACCATGCACGTGTGCAATGAAATCTTTCTGTAATGCAACGTTTTTGTCTGCTTCGTAAACCGCAAAAAAACTTTTGAGTTTAATATCGTCAATACAGGGTGTGTTGAGCCCAAAATTTCGCGGTGGGCGCGTTAATTTCTCACCTTCTATGTCTGTATAAAAGCCAGTCTCGAAAAGCTGTTTCTTGGCCTGAATCCAAAGCTCAGGTTTTTCTGCGATTAACGAGCGTATCTTAAACAGGTCTTCAGAGCCTGGATGCCAGATGCCTCCGCCTAAAACTATTTTGTTTGGTTCGAGGTGAAAATAGAAGCAGGGCCCGTTGATACCGTTTTGGCGAGCGTGCGAAAAACGGCATGCAGCATTTTCCCGATACGGGCGTTTATCTCTGCTAAAGCGTGTATCGCGATATATTCGAAAAAGCGAACCGCCATGCTTTTTGGGCACGGCCTCAAAATGCGGTGAGACGCCGGCGAGTAAAAGCGAGCACCGCGCGACGAATGCAAGCACCGGATCGGCGACGTCGTTTTCGTAGCGTTGTTTATTTTCATGAAACCACGCGCGCGTGTTATTTAAGGCGAGATCCTCAAAAAACTGAAACGCGCTTGGTTCGAAATGCTCGAAGGCAGGTCTAAGCATGCATCAGCCAAGAAGAACATAGCCTGCAACTGCGATGATCAACAGGCCAATAAGGATCATCATTGCTTTAGTTGAGCCGCTGGTCTCCTCTTGAGCAGGGTTTGATGCTTCTTTTTTTTCCGTCTGAACCGGCGCCGCTTTTACCTGGGCGTTGTCATTTGAATTTGGAGAGGGTTTTTTTGCCGCCGCTGCGTACTTTTGTTTGGCCTCAGCGTTCGTCATTGCAGGTCGCATAGTAGTTGCATCCGAATCTGCAGCGACCCGTATTTGGGTTTTTTCGGAGTTTGTCTGCGGGCCCATTAAAATAAATCTAAGTGTATCGAAGGCGATCTCGTCGCCCGCTTTTACCTGGGCGGATTCAATACGTTGACCGTTTACGAAGGTCCCGTTTGAGGACTCCAAATCATCTATCTGGATGGTGTCCTCTTCGACGGTAAGTCTGGCGTGGCGCCGAGACAGGTGCACGACGTTCAGGCAAATGTCACACTCGTTCGAGCGGCCAATAATTTGGGTACCGCTTAAAACATAGGTTTTGTTAGCAAGCGCAGTATTTTGCGCCCGTAGGGACCAAGAGCGAGGTTCCTGATGTTGCTCGCGCCGGTTTTGTTTTGGGTCTTCGATAATATAAACGGCGTCGCCGACCGAAAATTCGTCGCCCGGTTTGAGCACGACATTTTTTTCCAGCACGTCACCGTTGTGGCAAACGCTATCGCCGCCACCGAGGTTAAATAGCGCCACATTGTCGCCGTTAACTTCCAATCCCGCTTGAACTGAATTGACGTTCGCGCCACTCACTTTATAGTTATTTTCGATCCCCGTTCCGAAGGTATAGCGGTTTTCGACTAACCATTCGCTGCGGCTGCCTGCATTTTTTTGTTTGATTTGCAGCATACTGATCCCCGTTGAAACTGTATCTTGGCGCACATGGCCGAATTATCGATATGCGTTTGCGGGTGAAAAGGGTAAACCAAAGAGCTTAACGCCGCTACCGCCAACGTCGCGAAAATCGACATAACGGGTAACTTTGCGTACAAAGATAAGCGAGCCAGGCGTACCTGGCTCCAGATTCACAGGAATTGATTCTGTTTTGCTTTTTATTTTATCCGGTACTTATTCGGCTTCGCTGTCACTTGTTTCTTCAGCGGCATCGGTTTCTGGCTCAGGTTCCGGTTCAGCTTTGGGTTCTGGTTTTTTCAGCAGTCCTTCATCCTGGAGAATGGAAACTTTGTCTTCGCCGTGTATCCAGTTTTTGTTATTGCCACGCACTGCATAGCGGCCATCTTTGCGCTGGAATACGGAGTACTCAGCGGCTTTCTTTATTAACTTCATAGTGCCTTTCCAATTTAGTTTAAAAGTACTTATTCGCGCGCCACACGATCGTGGTAATTGGCGCGCGCGGATTCTAATGCTTAGCTTTTCACTTGGCCAGCGGTAAATAAATGAGCGTTTCAAGCTCCATAGGCGGCACGGTCTTGGGATCATTCAGATACTCCTCGAAAACCGGCGCGTCGCCCGCTTCGCGCCCAGGCTTGAGCAGCCATTCGCCATAGAACCAAGTGTAAGCTTGTTCCAGTTTTGAGTAGGGGCCTACGTGATGCAAAACAGCATGTTCACCTTCTACCTTGAGCACTTCGAAATTTGTTCTGTCTGTGCTATCCGCGGGGAGGCTTATACACGCATGAGACTTTAGTTCCTCGACGGGTTGAGTAAAGGGGGCATCGTAATAAATACCGATGGATCGGGTGTTTGATTCCAGTAAGCTTTGGCTGCGAGCCTCGACAAACAGTTTTTCAAAACCATAAAGGAAGCCGGCTTGATAATGTTTGCGCATTCACGGTTTGACAACGTGTCACATTTAGTCTGAATAAATCGCGCTATGCTAGAACTAATTCCCGTGCGTATGGACAAATTTCATATCGCGTGTGTGTCGTTTAATAAAGGTAGTGTATGAAGCTTTATCGAAGACTTATTAGCAAGCTTTCTTTTAGTCTTGTTGGTGTAATGCTTACCGCATGTGGTGGTGGAGGGAGTGGTAGCCTCATTGATAACAGCAGTGACGAGCCTGTGGCCCGGTGGCAGCAGGGCGTTTTCCCCAGATCTGAGTCACTCGAAGCACGCTGCGCCTTGCCGCGAAGTGGTACGGATGCAAATGGCAATAGTTTCCCGGACCGACCGGGCACTGAACTGGACGAGAAGATGTGGCTGCGTTCCTGGAGTGACGAATTTTATCTTTGGTACGACGAAATTCCTGATCGAAATCCGGGACCATTTAGTGTGAGCGATTATTTTGACGTGCTTAAGACGCCCGAGCTAACGCCATCGCTGCGGCCAAAAGACAACTTTCATTTTGCCGTTTCAACAGATGAGTGGTTACAGCTGTCGCAATCGGGTGTCAGGTCGGGTTATGGCGTTAGGTTTTCGATCACCGGTAATAATCCGCGGACTGTTCGGGTGCTCTACGTTGAACCTAATTCGCCCGCTGCCGCTCCTGGGGTTGCGCTCCTTAGAGGCACACACATATTGCAAGTGGATGGTGTGAGCGTTGAAAGTACCTCCAGCGCGGAGGTTAGCGTGATAAACGCTGGGCTTTCTCCAGCCGAAAATGGCGAAAGCCATGAATTCCTGGTGAGAGATGTCGGTGCGACGATGCCTCGAATTATTACGATGCAGTCTGCTGATGTCGTTTCAACGCCCGTGCAGTTTGTTCAGACATTTGAATCGGCAAATGGCCAGGTTGGCTACATGCTTTTTAATGACCATATTGCGACGGCAGAAAGCGGTCTTGTGAATGCAATAAATGTGATGAGCCAGGCCAGTGTTTCCGAGTTAATTTTAGATATGCGCTATAACGGTGGTGGCTTTTTGGCCATTGCTTCACAGCTGGCATATATGATTGCGGGCCGGGTGCCAACTGATGGCAGGACCTTTGAGTCACTGCAATTTAATGATAAAAACCCCAATACCAATCCGTTTACCGGGAACGCTCTGACACCCACGCCTTTCTATGACGAGACACTTGGCTTTTCGCTTTCATCAGGGCAGAACCTGCCTACGCTGAATCTCGATCGTGTCTTTGTACTTACCGGTCCAAACACATGTTCCGCCAGCGAAGCGATTATTAACGGTTTGCGCGGTGTCGGTGTCGAGGTCATTCAGATAGGTAAAACCACCTGCGGTAAACCCTACGGCTTTTTCCCCACAGATAACTGCGGCATGACCTGGTTTAGCATTCATTTTCAGGGTGTTAACGACGCGGGTTTCGGCGAATATCCAGACGGCTTTTCACCGGTAAATTCGAATGACGCCTTTGGCGTATCGCTCCCCGGCTGCGATGTTGGTGACGATTTGGAGCACCAATTTTCCGATGTTGACGAGGCGCGCATAGCTGCTGCGCTGCACTATATTGAAAATGGCACTTGTCCCGCGAGTTCGAGTAAACCGGGCTTGAACAAACTCACTGAATCGGTGCAGGAGCCAGCGCTAATAAACGTGTCGCCTGCACAGCAAAACCGCATAATGGGCTTGCCGAAATAATGAATCGTGTTTTTTTTATACTCGCTTTTTGTCTGGCTTCCTTCGCTTGCACGACGCCTATTGGAGCCAAAGTGCAAGCTGCACTTGTTTCAAACCCGAATGAAGCCAGCTTCCAGGAAATATCGACGTTGATCGCGAAGGCTGTCCGGCAAAATTCGGTAGTGCTGGCCAAAAATGTGTTTGTTGATAGCAGTATCTTGGTACTCTCAAAACCCGATATGACTGGCCGGATCATCGATGTACCGCAGCGCTTTCGGCTTCTCCTTTCCGGTGAGCGTTGTTTGTTGGAGCATATGAACACACGGCAGCGATGGGATTTGCGCGAAACACAATGTGTGTCTTCAGGTAATTGACACTATATAACCGTGATAAGTTGTTCGCCGGTCCAAGATGCTCCCGGCGCTAGTGATATTGGCTTATTTACAGCCGCAGACTCGATACAGAGCATGTGTCGATATTCCTCGCTCTCCATATCTGCCAGTTGAGCAGCACCTTCGCGCCAGGGGTTCCAAACAACAATGTCGTTAAAGCCTCGACTTTCAATGATGCGTGTTTGTTGTTGTTCCGTGAGTGCAATGTTAGCGGGAACGTCGAAATAAATTCTATCCAATGCTGCGTTAAGGCTAAATTCGCTTCTTTCGTCTGCATATCGCTCGTCAAATGGTGTGCCGTTATCCCAAAATAGGCAGTCCTGGAGCCCGGAAATGCAGGCGTTTTCGACATTGTTTACGCGAAAATAGCTGTGCAATGCGCAGGTAAACTCGATAGCTTCCTCATCGTAATTGCTAATAGTCATCGCCATGCGCAACTGTTTATCGTTGAGTTCTACAAGAAATTCTGCACGGAAGGTATATGCCCAAACAGTGCGCGTTTCCTCTGAATCGGCCAGCTGAAAGAGCAGTCTATTTGACGCATCCGTTTCAATGGGTTGCCACGGGAGGTTACGCGCAAAACCGTGTTTTTGGCCGGGCCCAAATCCGCCAAACTGCGGAAAGATAATGGGCACACCGCCGCGCAGCGCTTTGTTCTTTTCGAATACCG
The DNA here is from genome assembly GCA_028281575.1 of Cellvibrionaceae bacterium. GTDB lineage: Bacteria > Pseudomonadota > Gammaproteobacteria > Pseudomonadales > Cellvibrionaceae > Agaribacterium. The sequence goes on along the minus strand of JANQJP010000009.1, from coordinate 89,495 downwards.
CTGCGTTACTCATAAATAATTGCTCCTTGCCATCGCACAGCCAAGACATAACGTGCGCGCCTTGAGAGTAAACATCGACTTTGTGTTGTTCGTTAAGCTCGATAGAAGTCGTTTTCATATGCATAGTCTATTCGTCGCGAGGCATTTTCAGCATTCGCCAGAGGATAGCACGCGGAACTTAAACCTTGAACTCGGCGTTAGCGTCCAGGGCCTTAAACCGAGGGCGGGACTTTTTTTGACTTTCTACATTTAGATCAGCTGATCGCTAAAATCTTTCGAAGACGTCTCTTCACTTTGGGCAAGTTAGTCAATTATTCCAGTGTTGGCATAACAAAATCACTGCTGCTGTCTAAGTTCCAGCGGGAAGTAACCGCCTTAGCACGGGTGTAGAAGCGCACACCTTCACTGCCGTAAATGTGGTGATCACCAAAGAGCGAGGACTTCCAACCGCCAAAGCTGTGGTAGGCAACGGGCACGGGTATTGGGACGTTGACGCCTACCATTCCGGCGGTGACGCGGGTGCTAAAGTCTCTCGCGATGGCGCCACTTTGAGTAAAAATGGCCGTGCCGTTACCGAAGGGATGCATGTTGACCATCGACAAAGCGTGTTCGTAATCATCGGCACGCACAATACAAAGTACTGGGCCGAAGATTTCTTCCTGGTAGATTCGCATTTCTGCTGTGACATGGTCAAATAGTGAGGCACCGAGAAAAAAGCCATGACTGTTTTCGCCTGTGGCTTGATATTGACGGCCATCAACAAGCAGGCTTGCGCCTTCCTGAACGCCTGTCTCAATGTAGGAAAGAACCTTTTGCCGGTGTTGTTGGCTAATGAGTGGGCCCATTTCTACGCCGCTTTCCATCGCACCGCCAATTTTGAGCGCATTTATGGCGGGTAGGAGTCGTGCGGTCAGTTCATCTGCTGTACGCTCGCCAACGGCAACGGCGACGGATATTGCCATACAGCGTTCGCCGGCGGAACCGTAGGCAGCGCCGATCAAGCCATTCACCGCAGCGTCAAGGTCGGCGTCAGGCATAATCACCATGTGGTTTTTCGCTCCGCCCAGTGCCTGTACCCGCTTGCTATGTGAAGTACCTTGGGCATATATATGGCGTGCAACTGGGGTGGAGCCTACGAAACTAATGGCGTCGATGTCGCGGTGTTCCAGGAGTTGGTTTACGGTGTCCTTGTTGCCTTGTAATACGTTAAATACGCCGTCAGGGCAGCCTGCTTTTTTGATTAGCTGAGCCAGCATCAACGAAGCTGTAGGGACTTTTTCTGAGGGCTTTAGGATAAAACTGTTACCGCAGGCCAAGGCCATGGGAAACATCCACATGGGTACCATAGCTGGGAAGTTAAAAGGGGTTATACCGGCAACAACGCCCAGTGGCTGGCGAATAGAGTGAGTGTCTACTTGCGTGCCAACGTTTTCCGAGTATTCGCCTTTTAGCAATTGTGGAATACCGCAAGCAAATTCTACAACTTCAATGCCACGTGTGACTTCGCCTTTGGCGTCATCAAGGGTCTTGCCGTGCTCTTGCGCAATTATCTCAGCCAATTCACTTTGGTGTTGGTAAAGCAGGCCGTTAAAGCGAAATAGCGTTCGTGCCCGCTTGATAGGTGAGGTATTTGCCCAGATACTTGACGCGTGTTTTGCAATCTCGACACATTGATTAACCTCAGCTGGTTGCGCAAAGCGAGTGGTGCCGAGTACCTCCCCTGTAGCGGGGTTATGCACATCACAACCTTCGCTGCCTCCACCGGTAAAGTGCTGTCCGTTAATATGGGAGTCGATAAAGTTAGACATGACAAATCTCTTATTTAATCGGGTGTTGGGTCAATGAATACGATTGGGTACATTGCTCGATAAACGCTTGGCAGTAAGTAAAGAGTTGTGATGACTCTGGGTCCATCTCTCGAAGACATTCCTCCTGGTTAAGGATTTTATGAGCGTGGCTTTTTGATGGTGATACAAACATGTTGTACATTGGTTCAACAGTGTTGGCAATTTGAGCCAAGACACTTTCAGCGCTTCTCGCTCGTTCGCTCACGTCTCGCACCAGCCGACGCTCTCGGCGAGTATTTTCATCACACTCTATAAAAATCGCTCGATCAAAAAGGCTGACGAGTTTTTCCTGGGTAAAAATCAATGTGCCCTCTACCAGAATAATGGTTTTGGGTTTCACTATACGAGGCGTAGATAATCGCGAGTGCGTTGCGAAATCATATACAGGCATCTCAATGGCTTGGGCCTTTGCTAAGGAAGCTAAATCCTCATAGAGCTTATCAAATTCGATAATATCGGGATGATCAAAGTTAATTTGGTCATAAGACAGCGGCGAATTTTTCTGGCAGCGATAATAATTATCCTGCCGAATAATTGCACAATGATCGTCCCCAAGCAGCGCTTTAAGGATATTAACCAGTGTGGTTTTGCCCGAGCAGCTGCCACCAGCAACGCCAATTATTCTTACGTGATTCAACGCCATTCTCTCTTATATTGAATATTATTTTGTATTGTAATAACGGTCGCCGACATCACCGATACCTGGAACAAGGTAGCTGTTTTCATCCAACTCTTCGTCGGCGCTTAGTGTATAAATTTGAATATCGGGATAAGCATTCGTCAGTTTTTGTATGCCGTGCTTGGATGCCAAAATGACCAAGCATTTGATTGTTTCGATACCCATTTTTTTCAGGCGCTTTACCGCAGCCATCATCGTGTCGCCCGTGCCAATCATTGGATCGACCACGAAGACGGTTTTGCTTTTAATATCTTTGGGTAATTTGAGATAGTATTCGACCGTATTGCCCGTCAGCTTTTCCCGATAAATACCGAAATGCCCCGAATGAATATCGGGGATAGTTGTATTGATGGCTTCCATCATACCGTTGCCTGCTCGCATGATAGATACCACTGCAGGGATATTTTCAATGACTTCCACAGTGCTCAGCGCCAGGGGTGTTTGCACAGACTGCGTTTTCGTCGCTAAGTCACGACTGGCTTCGTATACTAAAAATCGGCTGATTTCATTAATAAGGTTGCGAAACTCAGCTGCGTTAGTCGTTTTGTCACGCAGGCGAGCCAACTTGTGGTTCAGCAAAGGGTGATTAAGTAGGTGTATAGTCGTCACTTGAATTCTCCGGGGTATTAAAAAACAGTGCCGTCACTGTGCAGTTGTATAGGCGGAGAGCCGTCATGGCGCTTTCGGGCTGCCAGTTGTCTGCCCGCCGCCCAAGTACCGCCTTCTAGAATTTTTGCTAATGGTAATTGCTCCGCAGTCATCCCCTGATGAGCGCGAATTCGCTCAGCCAGAATGTCTAACAAATGGATGGTTAGTGCTCGCCACTCAACAATGACTTCGCTATTTGGACGATGGCTTTGTTGCTCCAGCGCAGGGTCTTTAAGCGTCAGTACACCGCTATCAATAAACAAACCGCCGTTACGATATTCTGCTAAACCGGTCAGTTCATTTAGTCCATGGATGACAAAATCATTGTTTTCAAGCGTTTCAATAATGGAGTAGGTCAACCATTGAGAGAGCTTGTGAAAGGGGATATAGCCGTTACCCTCGTTACTAAAAGGGGTGTATTCCCAAACATCACCTAAATTCACTCCGTTGAGAATAGTTCTGCCAGGCCAAATATTGCCAAAGCCCTGTATAACAGCTTTCAATATTTCCGTTGCATGAATATGCTGGCCGTGACGATTCACGAGATAGATCACCAAGTCCCCAGGTCGCCCATTGGGGAACATCTCCACGTTGTTCGCCAGTGTGTTGCCAAGTGCTCGCATGAGACCTACCCTTCCCGCGACGCCTACAAGAGGGTTTGTTTGCGTGACCTGAAAATAACGGTGAATGATATCCTCAGAAAATTGTGACAGCGGTTGGTATTCGGTCTGCAACGGTTGTTTTGGATCACTAGAAAATTCACCGTCCATAAAGAGGCGTAAACTCGCCAAAGCTAAACCCTCGGAGCGACCAATGGCTTGCCCTGAATCCGGATCACGATAAAGCCATTGGCTGCCCGCGCCAGCGTCTAAAAGTACTGAGGGGACGATGAGATCGACACCAACCCGTGCCCGTTCGATGGGCGTCATATTTTCGGTCGCTGATTGGTAACGTGTTAAAGCGCGAGAGCCTTCAATGGCGAAATGGCGCCACCGGGAATGGTATGGAATAGATAAATGAGGGTAGTGTTCTTTCGTGACTGTCTCGACATAAGCAGCAACATGATCCAGTTTGCTCTCGTCAATATTGAACTGACCATTGCCTTCGGCGCAGTAACTATAGACAAGCTCAGCTCGATCACGAATTGCTTGAGGTGTGAGTAAATAGTCAATAAGCGAGTGTTCGGCGTGAGTCATGTTAATTGCCGTCCTTTGACTTTTTCCAGGTTCTCGCCGGTTTTTATTTGGCCATCGGTAAAATAGCCGGCGGCTTTTTTGGCTTCAATTTCTACCTGGGCATCACCGGGTATTAGCTCGTCGGGAATGCTCAAACGGTTAATGACTTCGATGCCGCTACCCGCAATTGCGTCGTATTTCATATTGCTCATAGAGTGCAGGTTGTGAATTTTCTTTACGCCGAAGTAGTGCAGAATATCGGGCATTAGCTCCTGGAATCGCGCGTCCTGAACACCGGCCACGCACTCGGTGCGGTGGAAGTAGGTTGCTGCACTATCACCACCTTTTTGGCGTTTGCGCGCGTTATAGACTAAAAACTTGGTCACCTCGCCCAGGGCTCGTCCTTCTTTGCGGAAATAGACAATTAATCCTACCCCGCCGCGCTGGGCTGTCCGCACCGCGTCTTCAATGCCCCAAGTAAGGTAAGGTCGACAGGTGCAGATATCTGAACCGAAAACATCGGAACCGTTACATTCATCATGTACCCGGCAGGTAAGCTCGATATCCGGGTTAGCGAGGTCATCCATCGACCCGAAGATATAAGCAGTACTGCTGCCTATAGGAGGTAAAAATACTTTTAAATCGGGACGGGTAATGAGCTCGGGGTACATTCCACCAGTTTCCTGATAAAGCACTGTGCGCAACTCACCCTCAGTGCAACCGAAACGCTCGGCAATCCCAGGCAAATACCATACTGGATCGATGGCGGCCTTGGTGACTTTTACGGCGTAGTCTTCAGTGACAAAATGGTGGTCAATTGGCAAACGGTCTTTTTCAATCGCTTCCCGGATTTCTGGTAAATGTAAGTGAGCCTGGGTAATGGCAATAGTGGGTTGGATGTTATAGCCCTGTTGCAGGTAATCACTAAAGTTTTCAACAATATCGCCGCCCCACGGGTCTATCGAAACAATTTTGTCCGGATCAAACCATGAGTCTTGTGGAGACACGGATTGAGTAGGGTGAGTATTTTCCAGGTCGGGCCGATGAGATGCCGGGAAGTGACCTGACGCGATAGATAGTGCCCGGTATACCGTATAACTGCCGCCATGGGTGCCGAGTACATTACGGTCATCTTTATTGGAAATCGTACCAATGATAGGTCCTCGTTCTTGAACAGTTGGTGCACCCCACTGAATATTCACAGGAGGCTTAGCCAGCTGGCTTACGTGGGACGTCAACACAACATGAGTGTCTGGGGGTGTTTCATCAGTGTGCATAACATTCTCCTATCCACAAGGGACATCGCATGATTTATCAACAAATAAAATATTCATTTAACTAAAAGCTTAATCGGTTAAGTTTTTGGTTAAATGAAAACTCCATAAACGAAGGTTCTACTTTATCCAGCTACAACAAAATACTGGCAATCGCTGCACTCATTAAATTTGATAAGGTGCCAGCTAAAATAACCCGGTAGCCCATTTGGGCGATCTCCGACTTGCGTTCGGGCACGATACTGCCCAGACCACCTAGCAGAATCGCCAGTGATCCCAAATTGGCAAACCCACATAAAGCGAAGGTCACCACGGCCTCTGAATGTGGGCTCAACGCTTGTCCAGTTTGAAGTTCGATGAAATTAGCAAAAGCGACAAATTCATTGAGTATGATCTTCTGGCCGATAAGATTTCCGGCCAGTTCAGCCTCTTGCCAAGGCACGCCTAGTAAATACATCAACGGCGAAAAAGCGTAACCCAAGATTAAATCCAAGCTAAGACTCGGAAGGCCAATCAGCTGGCCAACACCGCCAAACAGTGCATTGAGCATAGCGATAATGGCAACAAATGCGAGCAACATGGCACCGATGTTTGCGGCTAGCTTTAACCCTTCAGCAGCGCCATTGGCAGCAGCTTCGACAACATTGCTTGCTTTACTTTTGTGGCTTATAAATATTTCTTCATTATTAGAAGCAGCATCTTCAGAAGGCATTAAGAGTTTTGCCATTAGCAAGCCACCGGGCGCTGCCATAAACGAGGCGGCTATCAAATAATTTAGATTGACACCCAGGCTGGCGTAGCCTGCCAATACGGCGCCTGATATAGACGCCAGGCCACTGCACATCACTGTAAAGAATTGCGCTTTTGTCAGCTTGTTAACATAGGGCTTCACCACCAGTGATGACTGTGTTTGGTCAAGAAAAATATTCGTGATGGCCACCAGAGATTCAACGCGGCTCACGCCGAGCAAATAGCTCAATCCCTTGCCAAACCAATACACTATCCATTGCATGATATTGAGGTGATAAAGCACTGAGGTAATTGCGGAAATAAAAATAATTACCGGCAAGACCCGCACGGCGAAAACGAAGCCTAATTTGTCACTGGCGAGGTCGCCGAACAGGAAGCTAATTCCTGTATTGGAGTAATCGATAACAGCCTGCACATAACCAGACAGTGTTGCCAATATGGCTTGCCCCCATGGCAGGTACAGAACAAAGGCGCCCAAGCCGATTTGTAATACTAATGCAGATATAACGACACGAGGATTAATCGCCCGAGGATTGGTGGACAAGCCAATGGCGATCATTAGCAGCACAATAATGCCGATCACTCCAATCATGACCCATACTTTCCCGAACGCACTGCGCGTTTCTATTAATATAAACTTTGAGGCTGCGGTGATGCAGCTAATGATACTGACAACGAGATCTATGCGAGGTTTTTTAGTGATACCCGCAACTTAACCGGTTAAGTTGGTGACTCTACGCTCAATAAATAAGCTTGTCAATATCGAACAGTGCCCCGCCGGTTGGGTTGCGCCAAGTGGTGAAATTTCCTATTCTCGCGTTCAGATAAGCCGAATGATTACAGATGAACAAATTAACGAAACGCGTTACTACCCTCGATATAGCAAAGCGCGCAGGTGTGAGTAAAACAACGGTTTCTTATGTAATTAACGGTACCGGTTCAGTTTCACACGCGTTGTCGCAAAAAATATTAGCGATTGCAGAAGAGCTTGGTTATCGTCGCAACCGACTGGCAATAGCAACGCGTACGGGGCAGACAAAAACTATTGGCCTTATATTGCCAGACCTGACCAACCCCTTCTTCCCAACGCTCGCGCAGTCAGTGCAGAGCACAGCTTGTCAGCATGGTTACTCCGTATTTATCGTGGATTGCCAAAACTCGCTAAAGGATGAGCGACAGGGTTTAGAGCAGTTGTGTGAGCATGCGGTAGATGGGTTGGTATGGTGCCCCACGGAAGACAAGGTAGCTACCGAACAAGCCCTTCCTTTTCCCACTATTGTTGTTGATCGTGCCATTGAGGGCTTTGATAGCGTTTATGCTGACGCGTATCAGGGGGGCGTTATTCAAGGCCAATATTTATTGGCGGGAAAACATACGCGGGTGGGTATTCTATCTGGTCCCGAGCGCTCGCCTAGCGCCATAGCCCGGCGTAAGGGTTTATACGACACCATTGAATCGCATTGCGATATTCTCTGGGATTTACCACTGGAATATAATTTAACCATTAATGAAACACTCTACCCGCAGATACTCGATCATCTTCCTACATGTGTCGTTGCAGCTAATGATACGTTAGCGGTCCGTTTACTGTGGCTTTACCATCATTCCGGAATTGATGTACCGGGCGATGTATCGATTATCGGCTTTGATGATATTGACTGGGCCAGTTTGGTAACGCCGCCACTGACAACCATTAAATTGCCTATTAAGGAACTGGGGCAACACGCTTTCGAGCTACTGTTACGTAGAATGGAAAATCCACAATTGCCGTTAGCTAATCGTGTTCTAGATGTGAGCTTAGTTGAACGGGGTTCCTTTAAACGTTCTTCAATCGAATAACCGATGTATTTGGTTAGTTTGCGACCTCTGCATTAAAGGCGGGTGGTTCCAGGCGCTCTTAATGAAATTTGTAAGGCCCTATTTTAAGCCATATAAACGCAAGTAGTATTTGGCGCCAAAGCTAAATGAGCTAATAATACTATTGAGAATATCTGGGCCACAGTATAGTGCGAACACAAACGGCTGTATTACACATGGTAAAAAATGGCTGTCAGAACTTGAAAAAGGGTTGGCAGTCATTTACTTGCCAACCCTTTCAATATGGCGCACCCGGAGAGATTCGAACTCCCGACCAAGTGGTTCGAAGCCACCTACTCTATCCAGCTGAGCTACGGGTGCAGATCTGAAAAACAGTTTTCTATAAACCTTCCATGGTGATTGGTTCCGGCCCGACCATCCGTGGCCGGGCGTTAATCGCGCGCGAAGCAATGCTTCGCTAAAAGCACTCGATTAACCCAGCTGAGCTACGGGTGCAGGTTTGAAAAGCAAGAAATATTCGCGAGGCGCGCATAATACCTAGCACAATGTGCGTAGTCTATACCGCGCGCGTGTTGCATATAAATAGCTGCGTATAAATGCATTTACGTGACTATATCAATCGGATTTTAATAAGTCTCTGTAATTCGATTGGCATATCGCTATAATCCAGCTACAAATTTAAACGTATGTTTTCAAAGATCATTCACCGAGAAGGGCTGACGTATGAGAAAAGTGATTGCTTCGGTAGCAATATTACTCCTGGCTGCAGCTGCATTTGCAGGCAAAGGCACTATAGAGGAAAGACTAAAGCCTGTGGGCGATATTTGTATGGCGGGTGAAGCCTGTGCGGCGCCGGTTCAAGTGGTTGCTAGCGGCCCGGCTCGTTCCGGTGCTGATGTATACCAGACAAAGTGTGCGACATGTCATACGACTGGTGCTGCAGGTGCCCCGAAGTTGGGCGACGCGGGCGCGTGGGAAACTCGTCTCGGTAATGGAATAGAAGCCTTATACGCAAACGCGATAAATGGCATTAACGGTATGCCGGCGAAGGGGCTTTGTTTTGATTGTTCAGATGGTGAAATTCAGTCTGCTGTAGATTATATGCTCGAAGGTTCTCAATAATTTTCTCTCAGTCCGATGTAGCCTTGAAAAAAAGCGCGTACGATGACGCGCTACGAGTCAGTCCAAAGGGACAATGAAAAATTGTAACTTCAATGGCTAATCATCCAGAGTCGCGCTGAGTGGAAATATTCTCTCTCGGCGCGGCCAACATCATTCTCCTGGGATTTTAATTATTCCGAGCACTGCGTCTCGGAAGAGTTGAGGGATTTATACTGATAAATACGCAGCTATTTTTTGCTCATCGACTTGCGCTCTAACTTCCTCGTGGACAACCTCGCCTTTTTCGATAACAAGAATGCGATCTGCAATATCAAGTGCAAAGCTAAGTACTTGTTCGGATACGAGAATAGAAAGGCCGATCTCATCCCGAATTTTTTTTAACGTGCGCGCCATATCGCGAATGATAGATGGCTGAATGCCCTCTGTTGGTTCATCCAGTACCAGTAATTCAGGTTGGCTGGCTAGGGCCCGGGCAATCGCGAGCTGCTGTTGTTGCCCGCCAGATAAATTACCGCCACGCCGGCTTTTCATTTCTTTTAAAACTGGAAAGAGCGTATAAAGCATTTCCGGAATGCGTTTCGTTTTTGTGGTAGTAAGGCCTGTTTCAATATTTTCTTTAACTGTCATTGTTGAAAAAATCATTCGGCCTTGCGGAACAAATGCGACACCGGCTTTAACACGATCATAACTTTTTAAATGAGCTAACTCCCTGTCTCCCAGTAAAACCGAGCCGGTTTTACTGGGAATCATCCCTGTGAGTGCTTTCATTAATGTTGTTTTACCCATACCGTTGCGCCCGAGCACCGCGACAATTTCATTTTTCTTCACATCGAGGTTCATACCGTGAATGACCTCGCTCTGACCATAAGCCACTGATAAATTATTCACATTAAACATACTGTCATCCCCTAATGACCCAAGTAGACTTCAACAACCTTCGGATCGCTTTTAACTTTTTGCATAGACCCTTCAGAAAGCATCTTGCCCTGGTGCAGAACGGTCACCCGATGGGCGATGTCCTCGACAAATTGCATATCGTGCTCAATGACAATAACGGATCTGTTTTTGGTAATGCGATTAAGCAGTTGTGCCGTTTGTTTGCGTTCCGCCACCGACATGCCGGCAACAGGCTCGTCGAGCATAAGCAGATCGGGTTTTTGAATAAGTAGCATGCCTATTTCAAGCCACTGTTTTTGTCCGTGGCTCAATAAACCTGCTGTCTTATCAAGTGAGTCTGCCAGAAAAATGGTTTCTGCTACTTCCTCCACGGCGGCGATAACTTCGGCATCGCGTTTAAATACAAGCGCACCAAAAACGCTATGGCCGCGGGGAAAAGAAATCTCCAGATTTTCAAATACGGTGAGGTCTTCATAGATCGATGGATTCTGAAATTTCCGGCCTATGCCTTCATTTACAATTGCGTGCTCCGTCATTTTTGTTAATTCTTTTCCACGAAATTTAATCGACCCGTGTGTGGATTTTGTTTTTCCACAAATTAAATCAAGCACCGTCGTCTTACCTGCGCCATTCGGTCCGATAATGACACGTATCTCTTCCTCCTCGACATAAAAGCTCAAATCGTTTACCGCTTTAAAGCCGTCGAAGGATACGGTCAACCCTTCGACCGCCAATACAAAATCTTTGCGTTTCATGCCAATACCTCTAATCAGTTGCAAACGACTGCGACTTAGCATTCGCACGACTAGCCAAATAGTCACGTCGAATAGTGGCTAGCGTGTTGCGTATACGCGGCCCGATATGCTGTTTATATAAACCGGCGAGACCTGATGGGAAAGCCATCACCACACCAATAAACAGCGCGCCCATGGCAAATAACCAAAGTTCTGGAAAGGATTCAGAAAATGTTGTTTTGGACCAATTGACAAGGAGGGCACCGTAAACTGCACCAAAAATTGAAAGTCTACCGCCGACAGCGCAAAAAATTACCATTTCGATGGATGGCACAATGCCGACAAACGATGGCGACATAAAACCGACTTGAAGTGTGAACATTGCACCGCCGATTGCGGAAAACATTGCACCAATACAAAAAACAAAAATTTTAAAGTCTGAAACGTCATAACCGGAAAACCGCACGCGATCTTCACGTTCGCGCATAGCCACTAGCAAGCGGCCGAGTTTACTTTTACGAATATATTGTGCAATCAAAAGACAACCAATCAGCAGGCCGGCATTAACGAAGTACAAAATAAATTTTGCGGAGTCAGTGCGAATATCCCAGCCGAGTAAAGTACGCAGATCGGTAATGCCATTTACCCCACCGGTATACCCCTGTTGACCGATAATAAGTACGGTAAGAATGGAGGCAACAGCTTGAGTAATAATGGCAAAGTAAACACCACCAACGCGGCGCTTAAACATCGCCGCGCCGATAATATAAGCAAAAATTGTTGGTACAATTAACACCGCCAGGATCGTAAACGGAAAACTATAAAACGGCTCCCAAAACCATGGTAGTTCCGTTATTTGATTCCAATCCATAAAGTCCGGAATGCCGGGAGTGGATTGAATTTTTGTCGCCTCAGGGCTGGAGGCCTCGAGTTTTAAAAACATCGCCATGCAATATCCGCCGAGACCAAAAAAAACGCCCTGGCCTAAACTTAAAATGCCGCCGTAACCCCAACACAAAACCAGTCCTATTGCGACGAAGGCATAAGTGAGATATTTGCCAACTAAATTAAGTCTAAAAATATCCATGCTAAGTGGAAACACAACGAGAATCAGCACAGCTAAGATAAGTAGCGAAATAAGATCGCCTTTGGGCATATAAGCCCGAATATCGTTTGTAGACACGGTAAGTTCTCCCCTAGTGGCGAATTTTCAGCGCGAATAAACCTTGCGGGCGTAACATTAAAATGCCAACAACGGTAAGTAAGGTAAGCACTTTTGCCATGGAACCGCTAAGGAAGAATTCCATCGTTGACTGTGCCTGTGAAATTGTAAATGCGGAAGCGATGGTCCCGAGCAAACTCTGAGCGCCACCAAAAACAACCACCAAAAAGGTATCGACGATATAAAGCTGTCCTGATGATGGACCCGTCGAACCTATCATCGTAAACGCGCTGCCCGCGACGCCGGCAATACCGCAACCTAAAGCAAAGGTAATTCTGTCTGTTTTTTCTGTATTAATACCAACCGCGCCAGCCATCGGGCGGTTTTGCACTACCGCACGGACTTGACCGCCCCAGCGCGACTTAAACATTAAAAAATATACGGACACAGCAATGGTCAGTGTGAGTCCCATAACGAACAGGCCATTAATGGGAATTTCAATAATGTCGGTTAACGGAATGGAACCCATCAACCAATCGGGTAATGACACACCGACTTCACGCGCGCCAAAAACCGTTCGGTAAGTCTGTTGTAGAATTAAGCTCAAGCCCCAAGTCGCCAACAGTGTATCTAATGGGCGTCGGTATAAATGCCGAATTAAGCCCCATTCCACCAAAGCGCCTAAAGCCCCGGCCGCAAAAAAAGCCACAATCATCGCTACAAAGAAATAGATGCTGAACAGCGCCGGCATATGCGTCTCAAATAAGTTTGAGAGCAGATAAGTGACGTAGGCGCCGAGAATCATAAATTCCCCGTGAGCCATATTTATCACGCCCATTTGGCCAAATATGATAGCTAGCCCAAGTGCCATAAGAACAAATACCGAAAAAAGAATCAGGCCGGCGAAGCCTTGCATGGCAAATATGGATACAAGCTCTGTTGACGTATAGTCGGAAAACATAAAAGCTGCCTCATTAAAAATACGATGTAAATCTGCCCAAATAAGGTGTTAAAAAAAGGGTGGAGGGACTCCACCCGAGCATGCTTATTGGTAACCTTTAGGGAATGGATCTGGCTCCATTAATTCCTCAGTTTCATAAACGACTTCATATTGCCCGTCGGTTTTTGCTCGTCCTATGCGCGTTTTTGACCAGAGATGATGGTTTTCGTGAATGCGGACATAACCTTCCGGCGCTGTGGTTAATTCAATGCCTGGAGACGCAGCGCGTACTTTATCTATATCGAAAGAGCCGGCTTTTTCCACCGCAGCTTTCCACAACCAGGGTCCCAAGTATGCAGCTTGCGTTACGTCACCAACGACGATGTCTTCACCCCACATTTCTTTAAACGCTTTTACAAAGCTTTTATTATTTTCGTTATCCAGGCTCTGGAAATATTTCATTGCTGCATAAGCACCTTCTATATTTTCACCACCAATTCCGCGTATCTCATCCTCTGTTACCGAGATAGTAAGCAGTAGCGGTTTTTCCTTTGTCATGTCGATTCCAGCTGCTTTTAGCTGCTTGTAAAAAGCGACGTTTGAACCGCCAACAACAATTGCGTAAATCACATCCGGTTTTCTAAGTTTGATTTTGTTGATCACAGAGTTAAATTGCGTGTGACCGAGCGGATAGTATTCTTCGCCAACTACCTTCAGACCCAATTTTTCAATGTGCTTGCGGGCAATTTTGTTTGAGGTACGTGGCCAGATGTAATCTGAACCCAACAGGTAAAATGACTTCGCACCTTTTTCCTCAACCACCCAGTCAATGCCGGCGAGAATTTGCTGTGTCGCTTCCTGGCCCGTGTAAATCACATTGGGTGACTGCTCAAGCCCTTCGTAAAATGTTGGGTAGTACAACATGCCGTTGTACTGCTCGAAAACAGGAAGTACAGCTTTACGCGACGCCGATGTCCAGCAGCCAAATACCGAAGCAACTTTGTCGTTGACCAAAAGTTTTTTTGCTTTCTCTGCAAATGTTGGCCAGTCACTGGCACCGTCTTCCTGAATATATTCAATCTTACGACCGAGCACGCCGCCCATATCGTTAATCTGCTTAATAGCTAATTTTTCCGCCTGCACCGAGCCCGTTTCACTGATAGCCATGGTGCCCGTGACTGAATGGAGAATCCCCACGGTCACTGTGTCGTCGGTAACGGCAAGGCCTGTTGTATTGACTTCGCTTGTCGCTGGTGCAGCGAAGCTACTACTGGTAAATAAAATGGATGCGCTAAAGCTCGCCAGCCAACAAATAAACTTGCGGCGAGAGGCGCGCGCGGCGGTTGGTAATGTAGGTATAAACCTCATGATAATTCCTCGCTTGTGTAGGTAATCCTGATTAAACGCAGATGGTGAAACTGTTGATTCAGTATCTGCTCAAGTAGTGAATAGGGAAATTCGTTGATTGCTCCATCGACCTACGTCATTTGACGGATATAGCGGTATTCCCTGCTGTGGTAGTCTCCGGTGCGAAAGCAAATTTTGGTGGAAAGCGGAAATATGCGCTCTTCGTTGAAGAACTGGTATGCATTTAGCTTTCAAACCACAGGGGGAAGCTAAATTATTCAAGCGCAGGAGGTGCTTATAACCAAATTGGGACCGGCCGATGAACGCCAGACAGCACGTATTTATCGTGCGTCGCGATTACAACAAATGGGTAAATAACCAAACATTGGAAGATTATGCGCTGCGCTTTACTGCAAAAAAGGCGCGTCGCTGGTCTTTTGCCCGTGTTGCGAATACCGCATTAGGTGCTATTTCCTTTTTGGCGCTTGAAGCCATTGGTGGAGCCATTACCTTAAGTTATGGTTTCGACAACGCTGCTTTCGCCATTCTTGTTGTCAGTGCATTAATATTTCTTACCGGCCTGCCGATCTGTTACTACGCTGCACGTTTTGGTGTGGACATCGATTTGTTAACACGTGGTGCGGGCTTCGGTTACCTTGGCTCGACAATTACTTCACTTATTTACGCTTCGTTCACATTTATTTTTTTCGCGCTAGAAGCTGCAATTATGGCGATGGCGTTGAAATTGATGTTTGGTATTCCATTGGTGCTCGGCTACGTTCTGTGCTCTATTGTGGTTATCCCACTTGTCACCCACGGTATAACCTTTATCAGCCGCTTCCAACTTTGGACGCAGCCGCTTTGGGTGCTGCTGCAACTATTGCCGTTTATCTATATTTTTGTCTATAAACTGAATCTTGTTGATGACTGGACTCAATTTCAAGGTTTAGAAAACGAGACCAAAGGTTCGCTAAGTATTGTTTACTTCGGTGCGGCTGCGGCCGTACTGTTCTCGCTGATTGCGCAGATTGGTGAACAGGTGGACTACTTACGTTTTCTTCCCGTTAAAACCAAAGAGAACAGTAAGCGCTGGTGGTTTTCGCTGATTTCCGCCGGACCGGGTTGGATAATTATTGGTGCAATTAAATTATTCGCTGGATCCCTGTTGGCTTATATCGCACTTCGCAGCGGTACACCGGCTCATGAAGCTTCTGATCCAGCGCTTATGTATATGACGGCCTATAATTACGTGATTCAAAACCCGGATCTCGCGGTCGTTGTTGCAGGTTTTTTTGTCATTCTTTCACAGCTGAAAATTAATGTGACCAATGCATACGCAGGCTCCATTGCCTGGTCGAATTTTTTTTCCCGCTTAACCCATAGTCACCCAGGTCGTGTTGTTTGGTTGGTATTTAATGTTGTCATTGCACTGTTACTCATGGAGCTCGGTGTTTACCAAGCTTTTGAAAAAACCTTGGGTGTCTACGCGATTGTTGCAGTCGCTTGGGTGGGGACCTTAGTTGCAGATCTCGTTATCAATAAACCCCTTGGTTTGAGCCCAAACTATATTGAGTTTAAACGCGCCCATTTACACGATATTAACCCTGTAGGTGTCGGCGCAATGATATTGGGTACATCGGTTGGCGTATTGAGTTATCTAGATTGGTTTGGTGAGATAGCTAAAGCGCTTGCACATTTTTCGACGCTGCTCACCACCTTTATTTTTTCCCCATTATTAGCCGTTGCAACGCGAAGCCGATTTTATATAGCACGTAAACCTGAAATAGAATCGAGTGGCGAATGTGCGGTGTGTTGTGTTTGTCAAAATGTCTATGAATACGAAGATATGGCTCATTGTCCTGCCTATGACGGTTTAATTTGCTCCTTATGTTGTTCCCTAGATTCACGCTGTCAAGATATGTGCAAGACAGTCAAAAAGCTACCGGAGCAGATGCTGGATATTTCAGCAAAAATATTTCCCACGCCTATCGTGAATTGGTTGTCGAGTCGTTTCTTCCAGTTTTTTCTACTGTTATTGGTGGTCGGTTCGATTATCGGCATGCTACTCGGTTTGATTTATAGCAATGCACAGACATTAACCCCCGAATTAAATCAATTACTCGCCAGCGTTTTATGGAAAGTATTTTTTATCTTAATGATCGTTGCTGGCGTGATTTGTTGGTTATTTGTCCTTGCCCACGAGAGTCGCGTTGTGGCTCAAGAAGAGTCCCACCGCCAAAACAAGTTATTGAGCGAAGAAATTAATGCGCATTTGGTTACAGATAAAAAATTGCAAGAAGCGAAAGAAAAAGCCGAAGCTGCAAACAATGCAAAGAGCCGTTACTTGTCTGGTATTAGTCACGAATTACGTACGCCACTAAATTCGATTCTCGGTTACGCACAATTGCTGGAAAACGATAGTAGCCTGCCGGAGACGCGTCGCCATCAACTTTCGGTTATCCGTCATAGCGGTGAACATCTGGCAGACCTAATAGAAGGTCTATTAGATATCTCTAAAATTGAAGCTGGACGGTTGGATATTCATCGTGATTTCGTGCGTATCGATGCATTGCTCAACCAGATTGTTTATATGTTCCGCCTGCAAGCTGAAGAGAAAGGGCTTGTGTTTAATTACAATTGTCTTAACGCGCTTCCCGAATACGTAACCACAGACGAAAAACGTTTGCGTCAGATTCTTATCAATTTATTATCCAACGCGATTAAATTTACCCAATCAGGCAGTGTTGATTTCACTGTTGCGTATAAAAATCAAGTTGCCGAGTTCCTGATAGAAGATTCGGGTGTGGGAATTCCCGAGAAGGAATTAGAACGAATCTTTCAACCCTTCGAGCGCATTTCACATCCGCAGCAATCCCAAGTTGGTGGCACCGGCTTGGGTTTAACAATCACACGTTTGTTAACCGATATTCTGGGTGGTGAAATAGAAGTTGCAAATAACGCTAAAGGTGGTGCAACGTTTATCGTCAGGTTAATGCTATCGCGCACAGCGTCGCCACCGAGCGAGCAGGCACCGCATCGACGTATCTACGGGTATAAAGGTGCGCGAAAAAAAGTACTGGTGGTGGACGACGAAGCTTCGCATCGAGGTTTACTAACAGACGCGCTATCTCCATTGGGCTTTATTGTTTTGGAAGCAGAGGATGCGGAGACCTGTATGCAGCTCGCGCGGGAGCATATGCCCGACGTCTTCTTGCTCGATATTTCCATGCCGGGAAAAGATGGCATCGCGCTCGCTGAAGAATTACGGGAAGCAGATTTTCGCGCGCCGATTATTATGGTGTCCGCGATTGTGGAATCGAGCTCTGAAGATAACGCACCCCATATTCCTTCAACGCTTTACAATGATTACATTGTCAAACCTGTGCGTTTGGAATCTATGTTAGATAAATTAGGCACGCTGTTAGATTTGGAGTGGAACTATGCGCCGCGGGTTCCGCTTGAATCAAGTTTATTTACTCAAGTCCCGCTCGAACTAAGTCACGATAGTGTGACTCTGCCGTCTGAAGACCGGTTGCTCGAGCTTGAGCAGTTCGCAGAAATTGGCCATTTATCTGCAATAAATGCGACGCTGCTGGTGATGGAAAAAACCGCCGAAGCGAGTGAAGAATTTATTGCTCAAATGCGGGGCCTGGCTAAGAAAGTTCAGTTCGACGGCATGCTAATGTTTTTGCGCGACTGTACTAAAGCAAAAAATAGCAGTCGGAGCATAGTTAACGAAGTTGTAATGAGGGAAAAACGTGAACGCTAAGTCCTCGCGCGAAAACCTTATTTTAGTTGTCGACGATTCGCCAGAAACCCTCGGTATGCTTAATGATACTCTCGAGCAGGCTGGCATGACGACCCTGGTAGCGTTAGAAGGTGTGCAAGCGCTAAATATCGCGCGTCGAATTATTCCCGATGTTATTTTGCTCGACGCGCTCATGCCGGTTATGGATGGCTTTGAATTGTGTCGCCAGCTAAAGGCAGACCCGGAATTGCGTGCAATTCCGGTAATTTTTATGACCGGGCTAAGCGATACGGAAAGCGTAGTAAAAGCTTTCGAGGTAGGTGGTGTCGATTATGTAACCAAACCGGTGAATACCGCTGAGCTTATTGCGCGTATGCGAGTGCATCTTGCCAACGCACGACTCACATTGAGCGCGAGAAGCGCGTTAGATACAGCGGGTCAATTTATGTTTTCGGTGACGCGAGACGGACAGGTTGTTTGGAGTACGCCGCAAGTAAACCAGCTTTTTGATGCTGCCGACGACGGACATTGGCTGAGTGACAATTTACATGCTGAACTTAAAATCTGGTTGGCACGTGCACCTGCTCCCGGTATGGGAATTGATTTAACCGCACCGCACCGAGCGCTAAGAGTGGTCGTGTTGGGCACGGGCGATGACGGTGAGTTTTTGCTGCGTCTGCAAGATCGCGAAGGTCCGAATGAGGCTGAGCAGTTGCGCGCGAAGTTGCCGATCACTGCACGTGAATCTGAGGTTCTGCTCTGGCTCGCGCGTGGTAAAACTAACCGCGAAATTGGTGAGATATTGGGGACGAGTCCGCGCACGGTGAATAAGCATCTCGAGCAGGTATTTCGCAAGCTCGGTGTCGAAAATAGGACTTCTGCCGCCGCCATTGTGCTAAAACATTTGGAACAGTCTTAGTAAGTGGAGATGTCAAACTAATCGCATATGAATCACACTGCCATGTGGCGGTATTTTGCGCCTGCCAAAGTTCCAGTAAAGGCAACTTATTTGGACGAACGATCACATTTAGCAGATTTTTAAGCATAGCTAAGCGGCTGAACTGAAGCTATAGTGCCCTACATTCTATTAACACGATTAAAACACTTTGTAGGAGCGCTTCCATGAAGACTTTACGAATTTTATTTACAAGTATTATCATCGGCCTTGCAGGCTTCGCCCATGCAGGCCTTCCAGAGACAAAAAACGGCGTAACAGTTATCCATTTAGACCAATATGGTGGGTATTTCTCAGCAAAAGAAACCCTGGCTGGCCTCAAAGCGGGTGAGTACGAATTTGTGATTACGAACAAAGCCGAAAAGCTTGTCGGCTTTCAAATTCAAAACCATAAAACGCATGAACAACTCGATATGTTCCCACTAGAACCCGGTCAAACCAAGACCAGCCGAGTAACCGTTACCGAAGAAGGCGTGCGTTTTCGCTGCCCTATAAATCCGACACCGTGGTACGAGCTCGATGTCGTAAAACCCGTTAAATAAAGTCAGTACTTGGCCCTGAATATCTAACAGGGCCAAGTAAACCTTAAGTGACGAGGGTCTTGAGCTAATCAAACATGCCCATCAGTGAAGAGAGCGTTTCCTCGCCTTTTTTCTGGACATCTTCTTCACTCGCAGTGCCAAAGCCTTCCATTTCCAAATCCTCTTCGGGTAATTCTTCAAGAAAACGGCTGATAGTTGTTTCCTGTTTTTCACCAAATTGTTTGCGCGATGCCGCGGCGCTAATTGTCAACGAACGTTGTGCGCGCGTAATACCGACATACGTCAGGCGGCGCTCTTCTTCGATATTATTTTCTTCGATGCTGCTGCGGTGAGGTAGTAATTCTTCTTCAAAGCCTACTAAAAACACATGTGGGAATTCCAAGCCCTTGGATGCGTGTAAGGTCATTAATTGCACACGGTCAAACTCGTCCTCTTCTTCTTGGCGGTCGAGCAAATCGCGCAGCACCAGCTTGGCTATTGCATCATTTAATTTATCTTCGTGGTCGGCATTATCGTCTTCATGATTGTTAATTGCCTGTTGAATCGAATCGACCAGAGTCCAAACATTTTCCATCCGCTTTTCGGCAACGGTAGAAGAGCTTGCGTTTTGGTGCAGCCAGGCCTCGTAATCGATATCATCGATCATTTCCTTGATAGCGCCTATCGGGTCGTTGTTATGGCAGTTGTCACGTACATCGCGAACCCACTGTGCAAAATGGCGCACGCGCTTCAAGCTTTTTTCGGATAGCAGGCTTTGTAAGCCAAATTCATCACAGGCACTAAGCAGGCTCATATCGCGTTCTGTCGCATAGCGACCGAGTTGTTCTAAGGTGCTGGTACCAATGGAACGGCGTGGTGTATTGATAATACGTAAAAACGCATTGTCATCGTCCGGATTTACCAGCAAACGCAAATAGCCCATCACATCCTTTATTTCCGCCCGGGCAAAAAAACTGGTGCCACCGCTAATATTGTAGGGAATTTGGTGGTGCTGAAGTTTAAGTTCAATTAAACGGCTTTGGTGATTGCCCCGATAGAGCACTGCAAAATCTTTAAATTTGGCTTGCCGCCGCATTTTCTGGGTGAGAATTTCAGTCGCTACACGCTCAGCTTCTGCGTCTTCGCTCGCGCAGCGCAGCACGCGTATCGGTTCACCGAGTCCGAGCTTACTCCACAAAGTTTTTTCAAACTCATGTGGGTTGTTGGCGATAAGTTTATTTGCAACTTTTAAAATACGCGCGGTTGACCGATAGTTTTGCTCAAGTTTAATGACTTTTAGCGAGGGAAAATCCTGCTTGAGCAAACTTAAATTTTCCGGGCGTGCGCCGCGCCAGGCATAAATACTTTGATCGTCGTCACCGACCACCGTTAACGATCCGCGATTGCCGACAAGTTGCTTGACCAAATCATATTGGCTTGAATTTGTATCCTGGTACTCGTCCACTAGAAGATAGCGGATTTTTTGCCGCCAGCGCGCCAGTACTTCCTGATTCTCATGAAATAATTTAGTGGGCAGGCGAATCAAATCGTCGAAGTCGACGGCGTTATAGGCTTTCAACGCCAGGTTATAACGTTCGTACACCAGCGCCCAGGTTTTCTCGGCGGTACTTTCGGCCAACGCCATTGCCTGGTCGGGTTCAACCAAGCCACTTTTCCAATTGGAAATTTGGTGTTGCACCAAATCGAGCAAGTCTGTATCCAAATCGCCGTCGCGCAGCATAAGCTCTTTGATTAGTGCACGCGCATCCTCGGCATCAAAAATCGTAAATGTCGACTTATAGCCGAGTAAACGATACTCCTTGCGAATAATATTCAGGCCAAGATTATGAAAGGTCGATACGACCAAGCCACGTGATTCTTTGCCTTTTACTAACTTGCTCACGCGCTCCTTCATCTCGCGCGCAGCCTTGTTGGTAAACGTCACCGCCGCGATGTTGCGCGCAGCATAACCGCATTCGCCTATTAAATACGCAATCTTGCGCGTAATCACACTGGTCTTGCCACTACCCGCACCAGCGAGCACCAGGCAGGGACCATCTATATAACGAACAGCTTCGTTCTGGCGGGCATTGAGCGACGTTGCCACCTGCAAACCTCTGGCAGTATTTTCGGGGCGCCAATCATACCAGAGAGCTGGGAAAGTTGAGGGGAATAGGCAAGACGAAACGGCTAAAACTTGACTCAAGTAGTGAGTTGCCAACGCGTTACCTGATTATTGCTTTGGAAGACTTGACCAATATGTGTGCAGTAAGTAGCGTAGTTGGGCGGCGCGAGAAGCTATGATGATTTTGATGTCAGGCAGGTGAGGGTGTTTTGCATATTTGGTATACGCAGCAACGTACACGCCTCTATGAGCTAGAGCTTCAAGCGATATGTGGAAGCTTTCCGTGATAAAACACGGGCTTTTTCCAGTTAATAATATTGTTACATGTCGGTCAGAGTATGAAGATTTATCTACTAATTTTAAGTACTTTACTGGCGGGCTCTTCTTATGCGAGTAAAATAGTTTGTCCACCTGATGCTCACAAAGCGTTTGAGGTTGGTTTGGAAAAGGCTGCTGAAGAAGGGTTCACAGTAGAACTATATGATCTTGTAAAGGTTGATGTAACCGAATGTAGAATAATCAGAATTGTAGTGCCTACGCAAAAAAACGAGAAGCTATTTTCTGGGATAACATTAATACTCCAGAATAATGGTTCGCATGCGGGGCAATTTGATATCGTTCCAAAGAAATACGAAAATGGCACCAAATTAGGTGCTACATTTGAAATTTGTAAGAACTCTAGTGATGCCGTGATTGTAGCTAGTTTTTATGGCGAAAAATGCAATACGAATTCTTACGCAGTTAGTATCAAGCCATGGAACATGTAACAAATAGTTCCAGTCGACGTTTTGGTCTACGCTCCTGTTTGTGCATGGCCTGCGACCATTGTTGCACAAACATCCACTACAACCAAAACGCAACTGAGCTAGGCGTTAAGTGTCATTATGGAATTTAGGAAAATTAAATACAGTGATCTCAATTCAAAGCAAAAAGAGATCTATAATTTCCAAAAAATTGCTTCTGTGCTAGCTGACTATGGGTTCAATTGCATAAAGCTAGCTGATGATTGGCTTGGTGCTGACTTCCTTGCTTATCATAAGGATGGAGCTGATACATTACGCGTACAATTAAAAAGCCGATTAACTATAGACAAGAAATACCAAGGCAAAGAGCTATACATGGCTTTCCCAATTAAAAACTCGTGGTGTCTTATAGAACATGATTTATTAGTAACAATGGTAGGTAATAATACAAACTGGTTAAATACTGATTCTTGGCTTACAAAAGGGCAGTATCACTCAGCCAGCCCAAGCCAAAAATTGCTACAGTCAATAAATAACTATGTGCTTAAAAACACTTAACAAAAGTGTCATGTTCGCACGCAAAAAAACGCGTGCTGGGACGGGCTTACGCGCTGCTCCAGCCCGCCCCATACACAGGCGTTATGCAAGGCTAGAGCTGAACCGTGTACATATTTAGGAGAAAATATGCCGGTTATTAGTCGATTTTACGGAATTTTGATTATGATGTACTTTAACGATCATAATCCCCCACACTTTCATGCCAAATATTCTGGATATGAAGCAATTTTTGGTTTTGATGGGCAAATTATTGAAGGAGAAATCCCTAAAAGGGCTGTAAAATTTGTTCAGGAGTGGATTACTTACCATCGCGCTGAGCTAGAACAGAATTGGGAAAAAGCGCGTGCAGGCGAGCCTCTGGATTATATTACACCATTGGAATAAAGATTATGCTTCATATTAAATCAGCACGTTATATAGAGAAATTTAAGATTTGGGTATCCTTTGACGATGGAACTTCAGGTGAAGTTGATCTTGAAGGTAAGTTAAGAGGACCGATCTTTGAACCACTTAAAGACGTCGGAATATTTGCAAAAGTATCGGTTGATCCTGAATTAGAAACAGTAGTTTGGCCAAATGGCGCTGATTTGGCCCCGGAATTCCTAAAAGAATTGCATAACAAGCAAATGCAACTGACGCAAAAAACGCGCAGCTGATTTGGGCGTTATGCATTCGTTATGAGCCTTGAAGGTGTGATTTCACATCCATGTTTTTGTGAAGTATGCGAATGATCAAGATACTTTGATCATTCTGAACTTCATAGAAGATGATATGGTTTTTATACGGATGCTTTTTTAAGCCTGGTTCTATGTAAGGGCAATCAGTACCCATATTGGGGTTTTCAGATAAGGTAATAAAACCTTCGTTTAGCTCGGTAAGGTAAAGAACCCTCTGTTTATAACCCCACTGCCTTTGAGTATAGGAACCAATAGATTTAAAGTCTTTCCGCGCGGATTTAGAGAGTGAAAACGAACTCATTTACCAAGCTCATCATCCAGTTCTTGCATGATGCTCTCAAAGCTATAGTCAGCGACGCCACTTGCTTTACCTTCTTTGATCAAGTTACGCAATATTTCAAGCTTTCGTTCTTCGTCTTCGAGTATTCTAAGGCCGGCGCGTATCACCTCACTTGCAGAGCCATATCGGCCATTTTCAATCTGTGTAGCAATAAAACCGTCAAAGTGTTCCCCAAGGCTTACACTTGTATTCTTAGGCATAGGTCAGCACTCTTGTTACCAATATTTACCAAATATTACCAAAGGGCTCATGGCAAGGCAATCTACGCTAAATTCGAGCTTGAAGCTTTTATGCCCTGTGGGTGCATTCGACTGTTCGAGTTAAAAAATCGGGTCGGTCCTGCCTCCCGCTTGTTAACGATCTTTTTGATCAATCATCGGGTACAGGAAGGGTAACTAGCTGCAATTGGTTACGAGCTTCACTTTATTAAAAAAAAATAAATATGGAAAATTATCCATACAAACGCATCTACGCTGACGCCAATAAAACTGTGGCGGACGCTCCGTAACGGAGCGTTGTAAACACTATGTTTTGAAATATGAAAATTCGAAAATTAAAAAACATTTTTTTATTGGTTTGCATTTCGTTTTTCGTACTTATGTTGGTTGTATTCTTTGGTGAAAAGAAAGATATTGACGATAAATTTGCAAATTTAACGTATGAAGAAAAAGAACAAAGTCATGAAATAAAAGTTGTAGAAAAATCTATCCAAAACAATTCTCCTACTTCGAAGTCAGCTCGCCCGGTCGGGCATATCGTCGATTGTCAGGCGAGTGTAGAAAAATTGCTAGCTTCAATGCTGTCAAGTCCGTATGAGGATCCAGAGTATATTAGAAGTCGATTAGATCAAAGCGAGAATTCCTCAGCAGCGTTTTTTAATGCTATAAGTTTTATTGGCAAGAAAACCAGTACGAATGACGAGGGTAAAGCTGTAGGTTCAAGTATTCCCGTCTTGAAGGATTTAATTGAGCGCGAACCTGAAAACAAGTTGTTTGGTTTATATTTATTGAATCAATGCCTGAAAGATGGCAATGAAAATGAATGCATACCGGAATTGCTGGATGCTGTTGCTAAGCGAGATTCTGATAACGCTATGGTGTGGTATCTTCGAGCTCAAATGGCGGCGAAGCTTGGTGATAGCGAAGGAGTGAATGATTCTCTGACAAAAGTTATATTGGCAAACGACTATAGAAATTACCAGGTGGAAGCCTACGGGGCTTATGACGAGGCGTTATTATCTATCGGTGTGGAAGATGAAAGGCACCGATTTATCTATGCCTCGGGTTATTGGAATGCTGCAGTCGCGTATTATCTCAGGCCTAAAGAGCTTGTAGAGATTTGTAGTGACAATACGGTC
Source organism: Cellvibrionaceae bacterium (assembly GCA_028281575.1). Classification (GTDB taxonomy): domain Bacteria; phylum Pseudomonadota; class Gammaproteobacteria; order Pseudomonadales; family Cellvibrionaceae; genus Agaribacterium. The sequence continues at coordinate 64,078 of JANQJP010000009.1, read as the reverse complement.
GATAACTCAGAGTTGTCTGAAAAATGTATTGCAGTGGGACGGCATATAAGAAATATTGCGAAAAGTAGCTCGGATAAATCAACAGGAATTCAGCTTTTAGGTGCTGCTTTAAGTGCAGAAGGAAATGACCTTGTCCTTAAGGAAATCGAAAATGAAGGGGCAACCGAATACCAAAAAAATGATGTTCGAAATCTACAGAATTTATCGAACCTCATGGTATTTGATTCAAATATTGTTCGGTATTACCGCTCGCAGCGCGAAATAGTAGGTGAGTCAGAGGCGCTTAGACACGCCGAACGTGAAGCTATTCGTCTATCAGGTAACCCGGAATATGAGCCCTGTCCCATATAGTGCTATACCATCAGCGGGACTTCATTAGGATCAAAGAAGTCGGGGAGATGGTTTTAGTCGATGATAGAATTTAATTTCATTGAATATTGAAACGAAATTTGCTTGAAACTTTATTCAAGCCTTTAGGTTACGTTGTTAAACGCGAGTAAAACCGATCAAAATTCCGGTAGCTCAGTGCCTCGCCGATATGTTTGGATTCAATAACCTGGCTATGTGCTAAATCTGCAATTGTGCGCGCGACTCTTAAAACACGATCATAAGCGCGTGCGCTGAGTTCTAATTGTTCTATCGCTTTATTTAAAAATTGACGTTCAGTTTTAGCCAATTGGCAGTGGCGGGTAAGTGCTTTACCCGATAGTTGTGCATTGCGAATCCCCTGGCGTTTTATTTGGATTTCGGAAATTTCTTTGACTCTCGATTGCACTTCTGTACTGGATTCGCCGCCTTTTTGGGTGTGTAGCTGCTCAATGGGCACTTTGTCCACCAATACTTGCAGGTCAATTCTGTCGAGCAGGGGACCGGAGATTTTTTCTTTGTAGCGGAGAATCTGGTTCGGCGTGCAGCGGCAACGATCTTCGCCGTTACCGTAATGACCGCAAGGGCAAGGGTTCATGGCGGCAACGAGTTGAAACTGCGCGGGAAAGTCAACTTGCGCGGTAGCGCGTGAGATAGCAATGCTGCCACTTTCCATAGGCTCTCGGAGAACCTCCATCACCGACCGTGAATATTCGGGGAACTCATCTAAAAACAGCACGCCCTTGTGGGCAAGGGAGATTTCGCCAGGCTTTGGGTTGGAGCCACCGCCAACTAATGCAACAGCTGATGCGGTATGGTGAGGCGAACGAAAGGGTCTTTTTAGATAGGCACTGGGATCGAAATGCCGTTGGGTGATGGTCTGGACGGAGGCAACTTCCAGCTGCTCGTGCTCGGTAAGTGGCGGCAAAATACTAGGTAGCCGGCTTGCTAGCATTGATTTACCCGTGCCCGGTGGACCGAACAGCAATAAATTATGACCGCCAGCCGCGGCGATTTCGAGCGCCCGCTTTGCGTGGTACTGACCTTTCACTTCACTTAAGTCAAAAGCGTAGTTTATTGAAGAGACAGCAACAGGTTCGGGAGAGGGAAGTGTTTCTCGGCCATGCAGATGCGCGCATACGCTAAGCAAATTGTCCGCGCAAAATATTGTTGCATCCCTACACAACGCAAGCTCGCTGCTATTACTTGAGGGGGCAATCAAGGAGCGCTTGCTTTCACAGCACGCCCTGGCCGCAGGAATAAGCCCACGCACAGGACGAAGTTCTCCAGACAAGGCAAGCTCGCCAACAAATTCGTACGATACGAGCGCCGTTTTGGGAATTTGGTCTGATGCTGCCAAAATGCCCAGGGCGATCGCCAGGTCATAGCGGGCACCCTCTTTGGGTAAATCGGCCGGCGCCAAGTTGACGGTAATACGCCGTTGCGGGAATTCGAAGTGGCTATTAAGTAACGCGCTGCGCACCCGATCTTTACTTTCGCGCACAACGGTTTCCGGTAAGCCGACAATAGTAAAACCAGGCAGGCCATTGGATAGGTGGGTTTCAACGGTAACGGCGGGGGCTTGCACGCCCAGTTGCGCGCGTGTCTGAACTACGGCGAGGTTCATATATCGTCCTTGAAGCTGTGAAAAGCGCCAACTCCTGTTGGCGCGCTTATTATGGCATCGGTTCTACAAAAAACAAATGCCAGTTATTTGCTGCTTTCCTGGTCGGGTTTGGCGCTTAGTGCTTCAAATTGTTTTTCGAGTGCTTCGAGTTTTTCGCGCGTGCGCAACAGTATCGCCTGTTGCGCATCGAATTCTTCGCGAGTGACTATATTCAATTTTCGCATTGCAGCTTCCAGCATGACACGAAACTGAGATTCAGACATCTCTTTTACATCGCCGAGTTGCTCGGCCTTTGCTTTAACGTTAGCGAACATCTCTTTGGTAAGTTGCTCAATCATGGTGCATGAAGACTCATCATTAACTTAGTTGGCGCCAGTTTAGCGCAAAATTTTCCGTCAGGCTTTTATGTTAAGAAAAATACTTGTTGTAAGCGTTGAGCTCGGGTAACTTCACCGGCTAGCTTATACAAAGAAAGCGCCATGAATTCCGCCTTACCTCCTCTGTCGATGTCATCCAGCGTGCCTGCACGCGCATGGCCGGCGTCCATTGATTTATGCTATGAGCGGCGGCAGGATAGGACGGCGTTGGTGAGCAAGCGCCATATGGGTCCTTTACGTGTGCAGCGACCCTTTTACCCTGAAGCAGATGGTACGTGCCATACCTATGTGTTGCATCCCCCCGGCGGGATTGCCATTGGCGATCGTTTAAACATTCGTGCGACATTGGGCGAACATTGCCAGGTTTTATTAACGACGCCATCGGCGGGCAAAGTTTATGGTGTGTTTGGTGCAGATAATGCAGCCGCCCATACTGGGCCAAAGCAGTTTCAACACACTGAACTCAAGATACAGCCTTCTGCGTTCTGTGAATGGTTGCCGCAGGAAAATATTATTTTTAACACCGCATGTGTTGAACTAAAAACACGCATTCATTTAGAAGAAGGTGCAAAATTTATCGGTTGGGACATTGTGCGCCTGGGGCGTGCCGCCAGTAATGAAGAATTTTCTCAAGGTACCTTGCGTCAGCAGCTAGAACTTTGGCGCGTCGGTCGCTTAGCGTTTCTGGATAAAAACGAATTGAAAGCAGAAGATTCACTCAGGCACGCCCAGTGTGGTTTTCAATCACATAATACATTTGCCACGATGGTCGCGACAGTCACATTGAGTCGCGATCAGATTGATGAAGTTCTGCGTCGCCTGGATACCTTGGAAAATAACAAGTGTTGGGGCGTAACGCAGAAAAATGATCTATTTATTGCGCGCTATCTCGGTGATTCAATTATTCATTGCCGCAAAGGTTTACTCATGCTTTGGCAAGTCGTGCGTGAGCTGATGCTAGAAAAACAAGCATCCGTTCCACGTATTTGGAATACTTAACACGGGGTTGATGAATGGAATTAAGTCCAAGAGAAAAAGATAAATTACTGATTTTTACCGCGGCCTTACTTGCAGAACGCCGTAAAGCAAAAGGCATTAAGTTAAACTATCCCGAATCGATTGCTTTAATTAGTGCAGAAATTATGGAAGGCGCGCGGGAAGGAAAAACTGTGGCGGAGTTAATGGCTTTTGGCCAAACGATTTTGCATGCTGAAGATGTTATGGAAGGGGTTGCCGAGATGATTCACGAAGTCCAGGTAGAGGCCACCTTTCCCGATGGCACTAAATTGGTGACGGTGCATAATCCGATCGTTTAAGTATTTAAATTGGGGCTTAGATAATGATTCCTGGTGAATATGCAATTAAAGAAGGACAGCTCGCGCTAAATGCTGGAAGGAAAACAATAACCTTGCTTATAGCAAATACGGGTGATAGACCGATTCAAGTCGGTTCGCATTATCATTTTTTCGAGACGAACCCTGCGCTTAACTTCGATCGCGATCGAGCGCGCGGTATGCGGCTGAATATTCCCGCGGGGACAGCGGTGCGGTTTGAGCCTGGACAGGACCGGGAAGTGGAGTTGGTTGAGCTTGCGGGGGATAAAAAGGTTTATGGGTTTCGGGGTGAGGTTATGGGGGCGCTTTAGTTTTTTTTGAGTGCTGCGGTTTTAGGGAAAAGTTTATTTTTGGACTCCGCCCCTGTAGATGAAACCTTATCTCATGGCACGCTCAAGCCATCCATGGCCGCTCTCCATCTGTTCCTTACAGATGAAGGTCCTGAGCTAAGGTTCCATCTACAGTGGCTCAGTGCTAACTGAAAGGTTTTTCACGGTAAAAATTAGCTAGATAGTGCAAACTCAATTCAAAACTCAGGGAATTAACGGCGCAGTTTTATTGAGGTGAAAAAGGCAGGTGGGTGTGGGTGAAGTACCCTAAGTGACCGTCGCGCGCGGGATTCGCGCGCCGAGGCCCCATGGATGGGTTTACGCCGTGTCACTTAGGGTACTTCACCCATAGCCGCCGGAAATATACTCCTGTCGTACCAAGTGACGACACGTTTAAACGACGCAGGGGAAAAGAATGACAACAATTGACCGCCGGGCTTACGCAGATATGTTTGGTCCAACCGTCGGCGATAAGGTTCGTCTGGCAGATACCGAACTATGGATTGAGGTTGAAAAAGACCATACCAGCTATGGTGAAGAAGTTAAATTTGGTGGTGGTAAAGTCATTCGCGATGGCATGGGTCAAAGTCAGGCTTTATGTGTGGACACGCCCGACACCGTTATTACCAACGCACTTATTTTGGATTATTGGGGCATTGTCAAAGCTGATGTCGCGATTAAACATGGTCGCATTCATGCGATTGGGAAAGCGGGTAATCCAGATATTCAACCGAATATTGATATCGTTATCGGCCCGGGTACCGAAATTATTGCGGGTGAAGGACAAATTCTTACTGCGGGCGGCATAGACGCGCATATTCATTTTATTTGCCCGCAGCAAATTGAAGAAGCGTTAATGAGTGGTGTTACTACGATGATCGGTGGTGGCACCGGTCCGGCCACGGGCACCAACGCAACCACCTGTACGCCGGGCCCCTGGCATATTGGCAAGATGCTGCAAGCGAGCGAAGCGTTTCCAATGAACCTCGGTTTTTTGGGCAAGGGTAACGCGAGTTTACCCGAACCCCTGCGCGAGCAATTACATGCCGGTGCACTCGGTCTCAAGCTGCACGAAGACTGGGGGACAACACCTGCGGCGATTGATAATTGTTTAACCGTCGCTGAAGAATTCGATGTGCAAATTGCAATTCATACCGATACCTTAAACGAATCTGGTTTTGTTGAAGACACCCTCGCCGCATTTAAAGGTCGAACAATTCATACTTACCACACAGAAGGTGCGGGCGGTGGTCACGCGCCGGATATTATTAAAGCCTGCGGCAGTGATAATGTGCTGCCCTCATCAACAAACCCCACGCGCCCATATACGATTAACACCGTCGATGAGCATCTCGATATGTTGATGGTTTGCCACCATCTCGACCCCAATATTCCCGAAGACGTCGCCTTCGCCGATTCACGCATTCGCAAAGAAACCATTGCAGCGGAAGATATTCTGCATGACCTCGGCGCGTTTTCGATGATTTCTTCAGATTCGCAGGCGATGGGACGGGTTGGAGAAGTGATTTGCCGCACCTGGCAAACGGCGCATAAAATGAAAGTGCAGCGGGGAAGTCTCGAAGATGACAGTGGCTCTGATAATTTGCGCGCGAAACGCTATATCGCCAAGTACACAATTAATCCGGCGATTGCACATGGTATTTCACACGAAGTCGGCTCGGTAGAGGTTGGTAAACTTGCGGACCTTGTGCTTTGGAAGCCCGCGTTTTTTGGTATTAAACCATCAATGATTGTTAAAGGCGGTGCGATTGCAGCGGCGCCGATGGGTGATCCGAATGCGTCAATTCCAACACCTCAGCCGGTGCATTATCGGCCGATGTTTGGCGCCTTTGGTAAAGCCTTAACGACAACGTCGGTGAGTTTCGTGAGCGCGGCGGCGTTGGATGCGGGAATTACGGCGAGTTTGGAATTAGAGCGACGTTTAGTGGCGGTGAAAGCGTGTCGTTCAGTGAAGAAATCTTCGATGGTTTTAAATGATTATCAGCCGACGATTGAGGTTGATCCGGAAACCTATGAAGTGCGCGCAGATGGCCAGTTGTTAATGTGCGAACCGGCCGCGGAGTTGCCGCTCGCACAGCGCTATTGTTTATTTTAATTGGTGGAGTTTGCACATAGTTAGTGATGGACGGAGAGTCTATTTGTAGACCTTCACCAGCATGGATGCTGGTGTAGAGCCTACATGGAAGTATTCATGGCGTGTCTACAAATAGACTCTCCGTCCATCGCGTGATTTTGGCATGTTGTAAAAAGCTAGATTTAGGCTGCATATTAGATTCCGTGGCGCAGCTTGTGGGTTATGATTGGTGACACGCTGTAAATATGTCCCTATACGCTCGACACCAGCATCTCGACAACTGCTCCTGCGTTGTTCTAACACCCGCCATCCATGGCGGAGCCTGCTGGTGACGGTCACCAATCATAACCCACGAGCTACACCTCGAGAGTTTTGCTATCTGAAAAACGTTTTGGTTATTTTTTAATGTTGGAAGCCCATAAACTCACCCATCTTCATGAAGGTGATGCATATTTAGAAGTTGTCGCAACATTTGAAGAGCGACAAAAAAGTCGTTATCGAACGACAACACGCTGTGGCAAAGAACTCGTGTGGTTTTTAGATCGCGGTTATGTATTGCGTGAGCAAGACGTTCTTAAATGCAACGACGGTACCCTGGTTAAAATGATTTGCGCTGACGAAAGCGTGAGTGATGTCAGCAGCGACGATAAGTTTTTATTGTTGCGCGCGGCGTATCATTTAGGTAACCGGCATGTCCCTTTGCAAATTGAAAAAACGTTTCTGCGTTTTCAGCGCGATCATGTACTCGATGATATGGTGAAAGGGCTGGGTCTTGTTGTAAGCCACAAGGAAGCACCTTTTCAGCCTGAATCTGGTGCTTATAGTCATGGCCATCATGCGCACGACCATTAATTCGTTAGCGGGTTCGGAGGATACTTCACTCGCATTGTTGCGTTTGATGTATCTTGTCAGTCCTGCGCTGCCTGTAGGTGCGTATGCTTATTCTCAGGGGCAGGAATATGCCGTTGACGCCTGTTGGTTAAAGGATGGCGTTGCGTTGCAGGCTTGGTTAGGCGATGTCATGCGCTATGGTCTGGGGCGTTTAGATGTGCCAGTACTTAAGCGTTTATATATTGCTTGGACTGACGGTGATGATGCGCAAGTGAATCAATGGAATGATTTTTTGTTCGCATCGCGTGAGACGCGTGAGCTTTTACTCGAAGATGAGCAGCTCGGTCTGGCGCTCGGGCGGGTATTGGAAACACACGGTATTTCTGAGTATAAAAACAATATTAAGGCCTCACCGAGTTTTGCGACCCTGTTTGCTCTCGCTGCAAGTCGATGGGGGATTTCAGTTGCCGATATGCAAAAGGGCTATGTGTGGGCGTGGCTGGAAAATCAGGTTTCGGTCGCGGCAAAAACAGTACCTTTAGGGCAGACGCAAGCACAAAAATTGCTTATGCAATTAATGCCGCTAATACCCGAGATTATTGATAAGAGCAGCACCTTGCAAGATGATGATATTGGTGGGAGTCTTCCGGGCTTGGCACTTGCGTCGTCTTTGCATGAACGACAGTATTCACGATTATTTAGGTCTTAAATACGCTTATGAAAAAACCAGCATTGCGATTAGGAATAGGTGGTCCGGTAGGGTCTGGAAAAACAGCTTTAGTCAAAACCTTGTGCGGTGAATTAAAAGAATGCTATAACATTGCGGTGATCACCAATGACATTTATACGCGTGAAGACGCGGAATTCCTCTTGCGTCATGAAGTACTCGATGAAGATCGCATATTGGGGGTTGAAACCGGCGGCTGTCCACACACGGCGATTCGCGAAGACGCGTCCATGAATTTATCGGCTGTCGCTGAGCTTGAAAGTCGTTTTGATGGTCTCGACATTATTTTGATCGAAAGTGGTGGGGATAATCTGGCGGCGACGTTCAGTCCTGAGCTTTCAGATCTCACAATCTACGTCATTGACGTTAGCGCTGGCGATAAAATTCCACGCAAGGGCGGGCCGGGCATTACTAAATCGGATCTGCTTATCATCAATAAAATTGATCTCGCACCTATTGTGGGTGCGGACCTCGATATTATGGATCGTGATGCCAAGCGCATGCGCGGTGACAAGACGTTTATGTTCACCAATTTAAAAGATGGCACTGGCGTCGCTGATATCATCGGCTTTATAGAAAAAGCAGGTGTGCTACAAAAATAATTATTAGATGTTTTGCACTTAAATAGGGCCAAATAGTGTTGGCTCTGCATAAAAATGGTGCTTGGCTTCTCGCTGAAACTTAAAAAGCTGTCGTTCAATTCTTTTTGATAGCTCTACAAGCCCGGAGCTTTCAGTTACTTAGCTCAATTCATTCCCGTGTCCCAAAGGTTGGCACCATTAATGCTCCAGACCGAGATGCTAAAAAGCATTTTTGGGGCGGGCAGGTCTAGCCTTTCCAAAATATAAAAAATCATATCTTCTGGAGGACACAATGAAAAAACTCATTAGGAAAACAGGACTCATTCTCGGCGCGGCCGCGCTTACTTTGGGGGCGTATACGGCGCAAGCTGCGGACACCATTAAAGTTGGCGTGCTTCACTCTTTATCCGGAACGATGGCGATTAGTGAAACGACGCTTAAAGATACGGTGCTTATGATGGTTGACGAGCAAAATAAAAAAGGGGGTTTGCTTGGCAAAAAACTGGAAGCGGTTGTGGTCGACCCCGCGTCTAACTGGCCATTATTTGCAGAGAAAACTAAAGAGCTTATCGAACAGAAAGATGTCGATGTCATTTTCGGCTGCTGGACGTCAGTGTCACGTAAATCCGTACTTCCGGTTATCGAAGAGCTTAACGGCCTGCTTTTCTACCCCGTTCAATACGAAGGCGAAGAATCGTCCAAAAACGTTTTTTATACGGGCGCAGCGCCTAATCAGCAAGCGATTCCCGCCGTCGATTACTTAATGGAAGAAGAAGGTGTCGAGCGTTGGGTCTTGGAAGGTACAGACTATGTTTACCCACAAACAACCAACAAAATTCTTAAATCCTATCTGTTAAGTAAGGGCGTGAAAGAAAAGGATATTTCTATTAATTACACACCGTTCGGTCATGCAGATTGGTCTACACGTGTTTCTGAAATCAAAGCTTTCGGTTCTGCTGGTAAAAAGACAGCTGTTGTGTCCACAGTTAACGGCGATGCGAATGTGCCTTTCTATAAAGAACTTGGCAACCAGGGTGTGACAGCTGAGGACATTCCTGTCGTTGCTTTTTCTGTAGGTGAAGAAGAGTTAAGTGGTTTCGATACAGCGCCACTCGTCGGGCATCTTGCGGCCTGGAATTATTTCCAAAGCGCCGAATCAGAAGCTAATGACGAATTTATCGCCAAATGGAAGAAGTTTATCGGTGATGACAAGCGTGTAACGAACGATCCAATGGAAGCGACTTACATTGGTTTTACCGCGTGGACAAAGGCGGTTGAAAAAGCGGGTACTACCGATGTCGATAAAGTTCGCTCTGCCATGTACGGTATTAAGGTGCCTAATCTCACTGGCGGTATCGCAGAAGTTCTTCCAAATCATCATTTCACCAAGCCTGTTCTTATTGGTGAAATTCAAGAAGACGGTCAGTTTGATATTGTATCGCAAACCAAAGAAGTTCCTGGTGATGCGTGGACTGATTTCCTGCCTGAGAGCGCGAAGCTTGTGTCGGACTGGCAAAACCCCAAAATTGCTTGTGGTAACTACAACACCGCGACAAAAACATGTGGTGGTGAGACCGAAGAAGCTGAATAAGCGAAGCGTATAGTTTCCATCTTCATAAAAAAAGTGTCGGTCTGTAGCATTTTGCGCTGCAGACCGTTGTCTTCTTATACTCGCCATAGTTCATCGGAATCAAGATGAATAAATGTATAAAATTCGTACTCTGCCTATGTTTAGGCGTTGTGACGGCGCTCGGCCATGCGTCGCAGTTTGAAGAAACCGTTTTTTCGCTTAGCGAAGGCTCCTATTCTCAGAAAGCCAAGGTGATTGAAGCGCTCGCTGATATTCAGGACGAGCGTGTGCTTCCCGTTTTAAAAGCACTTATTGAGCCCGGCTTTGGTGTATTTCTCGACGAAACTACATCGCAATTGCTGATTGTCGAAAAGAAAAACGACGCGCTTATCGCATCAAATGTGATAAGTGGCGGTGACGTAGTGGTAACTGAAGAAACCCCGTTAAAAAAGGTGAAAGTGAATAATCGTCTTCGCAGACTCGCGAGAGCGAAGATAGCGGTTATTCAGCTGCAAAGCCCCGATAGCAGTGTGCGCTATGAATCAGCCAAAAACCTTAGCAAAAAACCGGATAAAAATTTGCGTGATGTGATTGCTGAGGCCCATATTGCGGAAAAAACCAGTAAAGTAAAACGCACACTTGCCCTAGCGCTTGCTTTTATTGATATACACAGTTCTGATCAAACACTTCGCTTCAATGCTGTGGAAGTTCTCGGTACGTCGGTTGAACCAAAAGCTGTTGGTGTCCTTACTCGTCTCGCCGAAAAAAATGATCAAGGTGAATATCTTGATGATGATCCCATTGTCGCTGAGCTCGCCGAAAAAAAACTTAAATCGGTTCAGAGTAAAGTAAGCTTTTTTAAATTCTCTGAAAATGCACTCTACGGCATCAGCTTGGGCTCGATTCTTTTACTTGCTGCCATTGGTTTGGCAATTACCTTTGGTGTCATGGGTGTGATCAATATGGCGCATGGCGAAATGATTATGCTCGGTGCCTACACCACTTTTTTCATTCAACTTTTATTTCCTTCGCTAGTTGACTGGTCATTGCTCATCGCAATTCCAACCGCATTTTTGGTTTCGGGTTGTGCTGGCGTGCTTATCGAAAGGCTGGTCATTCGGCACCTTTATGGAAGACCATTGGACACTTTGTTAGCTACCTTCGGTATTAGTTTAATTTTGCAGCAAGCGGTAAGGACGTATAGATCAAATAATGTACCTGTCGTAACGCCCGACTGGCTAAGTGGTTTTTGGTCGGCTAACGGTGCGATGTCGATAACCTATAACCGCATTTATATTCTTATTTTTAGTCTTATCGTGTTAGCAATGCTCGCGCTTATCCTTAAGAAAACTATGATGGGTTTGCAAATGCGTGCGGTAACACAAAACCGCCCCATGGCTAATTCGATGGGAATTCGCTCAGGTTGGGTCGATGCACTTACCTTTGGTTTAGGCTCGGGTATCGCCGGTATTGCTGGTGTGGCCTTAAGTCAGATTACCAATGTGGGCCCAAATATGGGCCAAGCCTATATTATTGATTCGTTTATGGTGGTTGTTTTTGGCGGTGTAGGTAATTTGCTTGGTACGTTCTTCGGCGCTATGAGTTTAGGGTTGGCCAATAAGTTTTTGGAACCCTATTCCGGCGCTGTGGTCGGCAAAATTATCGTGCTTGTTTTTATTATTTTATTTATTCAGTGGCGCCCCCGTGGGCTCTTCGCATTAAAAGGCCGGTTTGTGGACGATTAATCATGTGGCAACGATCTTTATTATTCAGGTTAATCGAAAGTGATAAAACAGGCCGTTGGGTCCTCGCTGTAATTGCCGTTTTTGCAGTACTTATTCCGTTTCTCAATCTGGTTGTTCCCCAAGGTTCTTTTTTCCATGTACCAACGTATGTGGTCACCTTATTAGGCAAATATTTGTGCTATGCACTCTTGGCGCTCGCGCTGGATTTGGTCTGGGGCTACTGTGGGATTTTGAGCTTGGGGCACGGTGCTTTTTTTGCGTTGGGTGGCTATGCCATGGGCATGTATTTGATGCGCCAGATTGGTGATCGCGGCGTTTATGGTAATCCAGAACTGCCCGACTTTATGGTTTTTCTAAACTGGGATGCACTTCCGTGGTATTGGCTGGGTTTTGATCATTTCTCCTGGACTTTGTTGATGATCGTGTTGGTGCCTGGATTACTTGCTTTTGTCTTTGGGTGGTTGGCGTTTCGCTCGCGCGTTACCGGCGTTTATCTCTCGATTATTACGCAAGCGCTTACCTATGCACTTATGCAGGCTTTCTTTTTAAATGATTTTGGTTTTGGCGGGAACAATGGACTGACAGATTTTAAAGACATTCTCGGCTTTGATATTCAGGCTGATACAACACGGGCGGCATTATTTTTTATAAGTGCAATGGTTTTGTTATTCACCTACTTGCTCTGCCGTTTTATCACACTAAGCAAATTTGGACGCGTATTGGTTGCTATTCGCGATTCTGAGAGCCGCGCGCGTTTTCTAGGTTACCGTGTGGAGCACTATAAATTATTGGTTTTTGTGGGTTCGGCCGTCATCGCAGGAATCGCCGGTGCTTTGTTCGTTCCTCAGGTGGGGATTATCAACCCTGGCGAATTTAATCCTGTGAACTCCATAGAGATTGTGATTTGGGTTGCGCTCGGTGGCAGGGGCACCTTATATGGGGCCATTGTCGGCGCGCTTATTGTAAATTATTCAAAGACATTTTTTACTGGCATTATTCCAGAAATGTGGCTTTTTGCGTTGGGTGGCATTTTTGTTGTTTCTACTATTTATGCGAATCGCGGTGTCATTATTGGCTTGGTGCTGGGCGTTTTCGTACTAAATTTTTCTGCTCCTTTGTTGATCGGAACGCTGCTTGGACAGTTCCTGCTTTTGGCAAAATTTTTCACTATCGTATTTATCTCCGCTGTGTATTTTGAGAAGCTTTTTATCAAATTTAAACATGTTGTGTTGCCGCTTTTGAGCTCGTTGCGACATAAAAAACCGGAAGCGGATGCTGCATCATGACAATATCCACAGACGCATATACGAGCATTTTGTACCTTAACGGTGTGACGAAGTCGTTTGATGGTTTCAAGGCGATTAACAATTTGTCGATTGATATTGCCGCCGGTGAGCTTTGTGCCATCATCGGCCCCAATGGCGCGGGAAAAAGCACCATGATGGATATTATTACCGGTAAAACCAAGCCGGATCAGGGTGAGGTACGATTTAAGGACAACATCGATTTAACACGTTACGACGAAGCGGATATTGCCAACTTGGGTATCGGTCGTAAATTTCAAAAACCTACAGTTATCGAAAGCCTTTCTATTTGGCAAAATGTAGACTTGGCGCTGGCTGGAGGTCGTGGTATTTGGCAAACGATGTTTGCCAAACTAAGTGCTGAAGACAAAAATAAAATTGAACGCATTTTGGATCTTATTGGCTTGAGTGCTAAGCGTGACGAATTAGCGATGAACCTGAGTCACGGCCAAAAACAATGGCTTGAAATCGGCATGTTAATTATTCAAGAGCCGGAAGTGTTGCTTGTCGATGAGCCGGCAGGTGGCATGACAGATGTGGAAACCATGGCAACAGCCAGGCTTTTGAAAGAAATAAGTGCAGATCATTCCGTTGTTGTTGTCGAACATGATATGGAATTTGTGCGCGCTTTGGATTGTCGGGTTACAGTCCTGCATGAGGGCAGTGTACTCGCTGAAGGCAGCCTTGAAAAAGTAAGCGCGGATGAGCGCGTTGTCGAAGTCTATTTGGGGCGCTAGGGGCGAGCGATGTTAGAAGCGAGAAACATTGATTTATATTACGGTGCGAGTCAGGCCTTACAACAGGCTTCCATAAGCGCCGCTAAAGGCGAAATTACCTGTGTGCTGGGTCGCAATGGCGTGGGAAAAACAAGTCTTATGCAGAGTGTTACCGGGAGGCATATTGCCAGATCGGGAACGGTGCAGTGGGAAGGTAAAAATATCACGAAGTTACCTGCGGCTGATCGGGCGCGCAGAGGCATTGCCTATGTGCCGCAGGGGCGACAAATTTTTTCCCAACTTACGGTGCACGAAAACTTAAAAACGGGATTTGCTGTGTTGCCGCGCGCACAGCGGAAAATTGCAGATGAAATTTTCGATTTATTTCCGGTGTTAAGGAAAATGCTGCATCGGCGGGGGGGAGATTTAAGCGGCGGCCAGCAACAACAGCTTTCTATTGCGAGGGCTTTGGTGATGAAACCGCGCTTATTAATCCTCGATGAACCCACGGAGGGTATCCAGCCCTCCATTATTAAAGATATTCATAACGTGATTACCATTCTTAAACAGCAGGGTGAAATGGCGATCTTGTTGGTTGAACAGTATTTTGAGTTTGCGCGTGATTTGGGTGATCGCTATGCCGTAATGGATCGCGGTGAAATCGTACTTTCTGGTGAAGTCAGTGTCATGGATGAGCAAGAAGTGCGACAATATTTGACTGTTTAGGGCCTGTTGGCGCTAATTTGATCACCCCTGTCGTGACCGAAGATGCGCCACTCTGCGTTACTCGTCTAAATAAAGGACATTTCACCAATGCGAATCCGTCGCTTTCCATTCGCTCTGATCTTTTTTTGCCTGTTATTTCTTAGTCTGAATGTGCGATCCGCAGATTCACTCAGCGTCGCCGCGGGTGAAACCTATACTCTGCCCGTGGGAACAGAATTGTTGGATCTCGACCGGCTCGAGCTTGAAGATCATGCGTTATTAATACTACCCGGGGCCGCTGAACACGTTTTTATTCGCGCTAGTGACGTTGTGATTGGTAAAAATGTAACGATACGAAGTACACCAGGAATAGCTAATCACGGTGCAGATGGTGCTTCTTATTCTATAGAAGCTAAAGATTGTGCATCGCCGGTGAGTGGCGAGCGCGGCAATGATGGCCATGCGGGAGATGATGCGCCGGATCTAACATTGTCATGGCGGCTTCGCAGTTTTGGTAGTTTGCGCATTGAGCTTGCCGGTGGCAATGGCGGTCAAGGTGGAAACGGGGGAGATGGGCAAGATGCGGATCAGTCCAAAGGTTGTCGCTTGGCCGATGGTGGGGCCGCAGGTGATGGAGGAAAAGGAGGTAAGGCAGGTGACGGTGGAAGTGTCGTTTTTTCTTATGGTAGCGTCGGAAATGTTGAGCTTGCGCTCGATGCGCGCAAGAAAACAAAAATTATCAATGGTGCGGGCGCCTTTGGAGAGGGAGGTAAACCCGGCCGGCCTGGAAAGGGTTCGTCTGGGCGTTATATAAACAAAAAATCTCTCGGCGGAAATCGTACCTGGGTAGCGGGAGGAAATCGTGGTTCAAGTGGCAGTAAGGGTGGCCGAGGAGAACCGGGCGATTCCGGCCTTATTAGTTTCCAGTTGAGTGATGTGGCCCCGGTGGCGGATGCTCCCAAACGGATAAAAAAACAATTAAATGCCGGTGGAAGTGAAGCGTCGGCTTCGCTTGAGCTGCGTGTCAAAGCACTGGAGGAAGAACTGGAAGCGTTAAAATTACGCTTGGAAGTGCTGGAGGGTACACGGTAGTTCCCGGCCCTAGATCGGTGCGTGCGCGCTGTTCATGCCACAAGAACAAAGCACTATTCTGAGCCCCCATTTTGTCTAACTGTTCTCAAAATTACCTGCTTTCAATTGCCTGGTGCCAGGCGCGCTTAAGGTTGCGCATCATTGTGGTGCTTCTGTATCGATTTCGTCCATTTTGACGCACATTGTTGGTGCGTCGCTTTTGTTGGGTATGGTCCTTTTTAAGCCGAGTGTGGCTCTAACCCTATGATAAATAGAGCATTTCTCTATTTGGCCCAGATGCTGCTAATAAGATTCAGCTGGTTGATCACAGTGATGAACGGCGTTATCACATAAACAAAAAGTTTAATTTTGGAGGAAGCATATGAAATTCACTAAGAAACTTATGGTTGGGGCGATTGCAGCGGCAACTGTATCTACTGCATCTTTTGCTCCTGTCGCAAACGCAGAAGTTTCAGGCTCAGTAGCTATCTCAAACATGTACCTGTGGCGTGGTTTTAACTTGGGTGATGTGTCTAACAGCGATGACGACAGAGACAGCTTTGGTTCTGGCGCAATTTCAGGCTCTTTGGATTATTCAGTAGAGGGTTTTTACGCGGGAATTTGGGGTTCTTCTGGCGACGCAAGCGCGGGAACCGAGTACGACCTATACGTTGGTTACGGCGGTGAAGTAGGTGACTTTTCTTACGATGCTTTCATCGTCAACTACATCTATCCAAGCGGTCCGTTTTCAGAAACTGAAAGTTTTGGCGACTTTATGGAAGTTGTAGTTACGCTTGGCTACGGTCCAGTGAGTTTCTCTTACTATGACAATATCGCTGGTGATACGGGCGGTTACGCTGCGAGCGAAGACTACACCTACATGACATTGTCAGCAGAATTTGGTGCGTTCTCAGCACTTTACGGTAAGCATGATGAAGGATTCAACAACGATAGCCACTTGGATTTAAGCTATGGCTATAACGACAACCTCTCGTTCACTATCAGTTTGCCGGTTGATAACGATGCGGAAGACGATACTCGCGAACCTCTATTCGTAGTTTCCTACAGCTTACCTATTGAGTAAGTTGATTTTTAAACCGCTGGTTTTCCCAGCGGTTTTTTTTAAGCAGTCATTACTGCAAATAATTATTTAAGGAGTGGGCCAATGAAACTTATTACGGCTGTAATCAAACCTTTCAAGCTTGACGCAGTGCGTGAAGCATTGTCAGAGATCGGTGTTCAGGGAATTACTGTGACTGAGGTCAAAGGCTTCGGTCGTCAAAAGGGTCATACGGAATTGTATCGTGGTGCGGAATACGTTGTTGATTTCTTACCCAAAACCAAACTTGAAGTCGCAGTTGCAGATGACCAAGTTGACTCTGTTGTTGAGTCAATTAGCAAGGCAGCGCACAGCGGCAAAATCGGCGATGGCAAGATTTTTGTGTCAGCGCTCGAGCAAGTTATCCGCATCCGTACCGGGGAATCCGGCGAAGATGCACTTTAATTTTTCTTTCTAATACTAATTATCTTCTTACCGGAGAACTGCTATGGAAAATAATATTTTCGAATTGCAGTACGCCATGGACACCTTCTACTTCTTGGTCTGTGGCGCACTTGTGATGTGGATGGCCGCGGGGTTCGCTATGCTCGAATCCGGCCTTGTGCGTGCGAAAAACACGACTGAAATTTTGACTAAAAACGTTGCGCTTTTTGCAGTTGCTTGCACCATGTACATGGTTTGTGGTTACGAGTTCATGTACGGCGGCGGTTGGTTCCTGACTGGTACTGATAGCGTTGCCTCAATGGATGAAGCTGCGATCGCTCAAGTGCTAGCTGATTCTGCAGAAAATGGCTTTGATGGCGATTCTGTTTATTCAGGTGCTTCTGACTTTTTCTTCCAGGTCGTATTCGTTGCTACTGCGATGTCTATCGTATCCGGTGCGGTTGCGGAGCGTATGAAGCTTTGGGCTTTCCTCGCGTTTGCGGTTGTTATGACTGGCTTCATCTATCCAATGGAAGGTGGTTGGACCTGGGGTGGCAATGCTGTTCTTGGTTTGTTCGAGCTTAATCCGGAGTTGGATGAGGGTGTCGAAGCCTCTTGGTACATGGGCTACTCTGACTATGCCGGCTCGGGTATTGTTCATATGGCGGGCGCTGCAGCTGCTTTGGCTGGTGTTATAGTGCTCGGCGCGCGTAAGGGCAAATACGGACCCAATGGTGAAGTTAACGCTATTCCCGGTGCGAATCTTCCGTTGGCGACGCTTGGTATGTTCATCCTTTGGATGGGTTGGTTTGGTTTCAACGGCGGTTCTACGCTGAAATTGGGCGGTATTGCCGTGGCTAACGAAGTCGCAAGTGTATTTTTGAATACCAACGCCGCTGCAGCTGGTGGTTTGATCGCAGCTCTAATCGTTGCACGCGTCATGTTTGGCAAAGCTGATCTGACGATGGCTTTGAATGGTGCGCTCGCTGGTTTGGTAGCGATTACTGCAGAACCTGCAGATCCTTCTCCGCTTACAGCGACAATCATCGGTGCAATCGGCGGTGTTATCGTGGTGTTCAGTATCCTTGGTTTGGACAAGCTCAAGATTGATGACCCTGTCGGTGCGATTTCTGTGCACGGAACTGTGGGTATTTGGGGTGTTCTTGCTGTGCTTATCTCTGATGCA
This sequence comes from Cellvibrionaceae bacterium, assembly GCA_028281575.1. Lineage (GTDB taxonomy): Bacteria > Pseudomonadota > Gammaproteobacteria > Pseudomonadales > Cellvibrionaceae > Agaribacterium. The sequence continues at coordinate 46,031 of JANQJP010000009.1, read as the reverse complement.
GATGCCACTTTCGGTGGTCAGCTTGTCGGCATGCTCACTATCTTCGTCTGGGTATTTGTTCTTTCACTCATTGTTTGGATTGCGCTTAAAGCGATTATGGGTATCCGCGTTAGTGAAGAAGAGGAATACGAAGGTGTTGATGTTGCTGAGTGTGGTATGGAAGCTTATCCAGAGTTTACCGGTACCGGCAAATAAGCGACTGCTTTGATGTGTCTTTATAGAAAACCGGGGCTTGCCCCGGTTTTTTTGTATTCGGCCTTAAACAGCATTAAACTGTCGCAAGGACCAAATTCTCAGGCCTGCATTTAGAAATACACAACAATAAAAGGTGTCAAATGAAACTAGTTACGGCTGTAATAAAACCCTTTAAGCTCGATGATGTGCGAACAGCACTTTCGGAAATCGGTGTTCAAGGTCTTACTGTTACAGAGGTTAAAGGCTTTGGTCGACAGAAAGGTCACACTGAGTTATACCGCGGTGCAGAATACGTCATTGATTTCCTTCCAAAAGTTAAACTTGAATTGGTTTTGGATGACGATGTTGTCGACGCTGCAATTGAAGCGATTAGTAAATCAGCTCAGACTGGAAAAATTGGTGATGGTAAAATATTTGTCACACCTTGCGAGGAAGTCATTCGAATTCGCACGGGTGAGACCGGTTCCGACGCGATATAAAGAGCGCGAGGAAAATTCGCTTTTCGGATTTTCCTTTATGCTAACTCGCCTATCTTAGAATTTTGGGGCTTTCCTTGGTTGGTTTTGTTTTTCTCTGTTTTTATAAAAAAAATATCTAACAAAATCACAAATTTTTCATAGGCAAATGCCAAATTTTCATCTATAAATTCTCGAAACAACGGCGTTCATTAAACCGGAGTGTCATTGATTATGAGTGATGAGGATCACGTAGAACCAGAATTGGATGAGTCCAAAGACGAGCTCGATGGAGAGGCGAAAGACTTAGTGTCGCGCGGCGATTCTGCTTCTGCGCTGGCAAACAAAGAAACTGAGCGTAAGCGTATCCAAGAAGACATAGAGGCGTTCTTGGCGCGCGGAGGTAAAATCGATTCGATAGACAGTCACGTCGTCGCGGACCCGCCAAAGAAACCAGAATCCAGCTACGGTAGCCAGCCGATTTAAAGTCGTACAATTTACTTTTCTTTCTTACGTGCACGTGGATGAGCTTTGTCGTAGACTTCGCTTAAATGTTGAAAGTCCAGGTGCGTGTAAATTTGCGTTGTGCTTATATCCGCATGCCCAAGCAATTCCTGTACAGCCCTTAGATCGCCACTAGATTCCAGCATATGGCTTGCAAACGAATGGCGTAATTTGTGCGGGTGCAAATGCTGGCCTAATCCTTGTTTTAGTGCCATTTTTTTAAAGCGCTCTTGTACATTTCTATGGCTAATGCGTTTGCCGAGCTGGCTGACAAATAATGCTGTTGTGACTGTGTCGTTTTTCAAATAGTTATTTCTTTGTTCCAACCACTGTGAGATTGCTTGAACGGCCAGCTTACCTACGGGAAGCTCCCTTTCCTTGTTGCCTTTGCCCATTACACGAACGCTTTTCGCCGCTAAATCAATGTCATTGATATCGAGCGCAACCAGTTCCGATAATCGCAATCCAGATGAGTAGGTGAGCTCCAGCATAGCGATATCTCTCAGCATAAAAGGGTCTTGGCTATTCGTTTGAGTAAGCGCCGCCACCTCGTCGACATCGAGAGCCTTAGGAAGTTTTTTATCTGATTTTGGTGCAGTTAAACCAGCCGCTGGATTTACTTCTATGCATTGATGCTTGAGTGCATGTCTGAAAAAAGCATTTACGCTCGATAGCCATCGTTGCAGGCTCTTTGGTTTTAACCCTTGATTGCGCTGTTTGTGCAAGCTGTTGCGAACAACTGAAGATGTAATGTCTTGCAGTTCTGTTATGTTGAGGCTTTGGCTGGTCGCTTGCAGTTTTAACAGATCGCGCCGATAAGCATCAACGGTATGTTTGGAATAACGCTTCTCGTTTATTAAATAAGCTTCAAATTGTTTGATTGAATCCGAAATTGACAGGGATGTGCGCATGCAATCTCCAAACGGTTTCTCAAAACGTGTTGGATTAATAGGCCCTAGCGTTGGTCACGTAAAATCCGGCTAAACACTTCCGCAATATAACTGAGAAACATGGTGCCCATACTGGATTGATAATAGTGTGGATCTTCGTTGCCGATCGCAATGACGCCAAAAAGGTCGCCATAGGATAAAACTGCCAAGGCGGCCGAACCTACTTTAGGTGCATTGCCGCCGAAAAGGAAATTAATTTCATCTTTTGCCAGGCCGCCGCCGACGGTTTGGCGCGCCTTTAGATATTTTCCCAGCTCAAACTGCGCGCGGTCGAGATCGACATTACGCGCTTTGGAAATGCCGGTTTCGCCAAATAAAATAATTTGTGTAAATTGGATATTAAAATCGTTGGCGAAGCTCGCATATATTGTGTCGACCGCCTGGCTGAGGTTTTGACAGTCTAAGAGTGCGAGCACAAGACGGCGTGTGTGGCTAAAAAGGCGATCATTGCTGCGCGCATTATCTATCAGTTCACCCAGGCGGTTGCGCAGTTCGCTGTTGCGTTCGCGCAGAATATCGAGTTGTTTTTCTACCAGAGAAACGCTGTGTCCGTGGCTGTGAGGAACGCGAATTTCTGTGAGTAAATCTTCACGTCCATTAAAAAATTCCGGGTTGTCAGACAAATACTTGGCGACGATTTGGGCATCGATATAGGCGCTTCTTTCTGGCGTTGTCATAGTTTTATTTGTCCGTGAAATACCGTGGTGGCCGGTCCGGTCATCATAACCGGCTGTCCTTCTCCTTGCCACTCGATGCTTAAATCACCACCGGTTAGGTGCATGGTCGTTTTCGTCGAGAGCAAACCCTGTAAACCACCGGCAACCATAGCCGCACATGCACCTGTGCCACAGGCGAGCGTTTCGCCGACCCCGCGTTCGTAAACGCGCAGGTAGGCCTCCTCGGGCGACACTATTTGTAAAAATCCGGCATTTACCTTATTGGGAAAGCGTCGATGAGATTCAACGGTTGGGCCGATTTTCTCAACCGGAAATTCGCGTACGTCATCTACCATAATTACGGCGTGAGGGTTGCCCAGAGACACCGCGGAAATAGAAAAGGTGTGGTCTTCTATTTTAAGGGGATAAGTCGTAGCCCGTTCGTCTGCGTCGAAGGGGATATCTTTTGGTTCGAGGGCTGGCACACCCATATTAACCGTCACATTTTTATTGTCACATACCCGCAAAATCATCTCGCCAGCTTTGGTTTCAACGACGATTTCATTTTTCGCAGTAAGTCCCCTCTGTTGAACAAAAATAGCGAAACAGCGTGCACCATTGCCGCAATTTTCTACTTCTTCTCCGTTTGCGTTGAAAATACGATAGCGAAAATCGGCTTGGGGATTCTGTGGTGCTTCGACGATCAATACCTGATCGCAGCCCACACCGAAATGCCTGTCAGCAAGCTTTTTAATCTTGGCTGGTGAGATCGATAGCTTCTGGCTGACGCCGTCCAGCATGACGAAGTCGTTGCCAATGCCTTGCATTTTAGTGAACCTCAGGCGCATATCAGCTGTCCTCCTCGTCGGGGAGGAGAGATTCGCCTTTGATCAGATCTTCGAAGCTTTCGCGTGCGCGAATTAAGTGGTGCTGTTCTCCGTCGACCATGACTTCACAGGCGCGGCCGCGGGAGTTGTAGTTTGAGCTCATCACAAAGCCGTACGCACCGCTTGACATCAGTGCGAGTTGGTCCCCAGAGCTGAGCGCCAGGTGGCGATCCTTTGCTAAAAAATCGCCGGTTTCACAGACGGGGCCGACGATATCCCAGTTGCACTCACCCGCCGTCGTATTTTCAACAAGTGGCTGAACATCCTGCCAGGCCTGATAAAGCGACGGGCGAATATTGTCGTTCATCGCGGCATCGACAATGGCAAAGTTCTTGTGCTCGGTGGGTTTAAGGTAGATAACCTGCGTCAGCATGATGCCCGCATTGGCGACAATAGAGCGCCCTGGCTCGAATACCAGCGCCAGCTTTCGGTCGCCAAGTTTTTCAATAACCCGGCCAATATAGTCATCTATACTGGGCGGTTGCTCGTCGCGGTATGTCACGCCAATGCCGCCGCCCAAGTCGAGGTGCTTGATCGCTATGCTCGCATCAGCCAGCCGATCGACCAGCAGTAACAGGCGCTCAAGTGCATCAATAAATGGCTGGGATTCGGTCAGTTGAGAGCCGATATGGCAGTCGACGCCGACTATGTTTATCCCAGGGAGTTTTGCCGCTCGTTGATACACTTCAAATGCGCGGTCGATGTCGATGCCGAACTTATTTTCTTTAAGGCCTGTTGAAATATAAGGGTGGGTCTGGGCATCGACGTCCGGGTTAACCCGCAAGCTAACCCGCGCTTGCAGGCCGAGTTCATCGGCGACGAAGGAGAGCGCATCGAGTTCGGCTTCCGACTCAACATTAAAGCATGCAATACCCAGCGTTAACGCCTCGACAAGTTCTTCGCGGGTTTTGCCGACGCCGGAAAAAATAATATTTTCGGGGCGTCCACCCGCTTGTAGCACACGCTTGAGTTCACCGCTGGAAACAATATCGAAACTGGCGCCACGCAAAGCTAAAACTTGTAGCACAGCAATATTGGAGTTGGCCTTTACGGCGTAACAAATTCTACCGGGGTGGGAGCCAAGCGCGTGGGCGTATGCATCGTAGGCTTGCTCAATCGCGGCGCGACTATAGACATAGCTGGGTGTGCCGTAACATTCGGCAATTTTTTCGAGGGAAATTTTTTCGGCGTACAACGTACCCTCGCGCCGATAAAAAGCGGACATTTTAAACTCACGACATTCTGTCACCGCTAGCGCATAGTTGCCTGTTCAGAATCCTCGGGTAATTTGAGCGGGCCTTTCTGTCCGCACGAAATAATCAAGCAACATATCAACGTGATACCTGCTAACAAAGCTGGGCCAAATCTCATAGTTGTTTGTCCGTCTCCGCGAGCGTGAATGTATCTTTACGGTTTAATTACGAAAGCGGCCGAGTATAACGCGGCTTTTGCAGCAAGGCTATATCAGCGCGAGAAAGCCGGGAGTTCAGGCATTTGCCAGAACACCTATCGCATCATTGAGCTTGGTTTCCAGGTCGCTTTTAACGTTTAGATAATGCGTTAGCTGGAGTTCGCCATCCTCGGCAATAAGCTTATCGCAGAGACTCAGGTCAAGGTCCGTCATATAAATCGGATAATCCTCGCCGCGATCCCGACGTGAAATAACAAATTGGGCAACGACGAGAAAGAGTTGGTCTTTGAACGAGCGGTAGGAAAACTCTTGATCATCGCAGTAAAAATCGTAATAAATTGTTTCATTGTCATCGCTATATGCAATTGCTTTAACCTCAAACATATTTGTCTGGCGTATGCTCTGAGAAATGGGTGTTTGTCGCGCGGACATTACTTGTCCTGGTCTGTGCACGACTTCGTAAAAATAGATAGGACAAATACCAAAGTCTGCCAATAAGTCTGGCTGAGATCGCGCTTGGCGATTAATTGCCGCGCGCAAAAATCTGTGCATTGGAACCAGTGGGTTTTGATCGTGTTGGTCGCGTATGATTGAGCGAGAGATAGAACCTTTTTCATCTGCTATATAGATTTCCATACCGATGCCGTAGTGTCGATAAAAAACGCTAATTGCATTGCGGCGCATTTTATTGGCGATTAATGGGATCGGTGTTTTTCGCAGGCAGTGGCTATCGACGGCGATCCCGCTAAATTCCCGCTGAGGTTCGGCCAGCGAGGCGATTAATTCGTTTTCGGAAGAAAATGCCTTAACGGCGGGGCGCATGCCTTTGAATTGAAGTCGGTGTAATTTTTCAGAGAGCTGGAATAAATAGCGTTTACGGCCCGCATTGGGTGAGTAAAAACAGCGGGTGATTTCGCTAATCCATTCCTGTACTCGATGCGCTATCGTCGATGAATGATCTGAACCTATACACTCAATTCTAAGTTCCGGCGCCGACTGATGTGTGCCCGGTAAGCTGAGTTGGAGAAACTCCTGCAGGCAATCCAAAAGTGCGGTTGGTTTTTCGAAGCGGCGCACATGGAGTTCGTTCCAGCTGTTAGTAGTGCAAAGGTCGGCGGACACCACGAGGTTTTCTTCACGGCCGCCATAGCGAAAGGCGTCGGTATTTTCGCTCAGTCGCTGCAAACCGTGTTGGCTTAGTTCGGGTGAGGGCAAAGCGCCGACATTAAGCAGGATAAGTGCATTTAGCGGCTTTGCGGTCTCGAAAAAATTTTCATGCGCTGCGCTTTTGCCAGGGTTGGGCAGCCATTGCTCAAACACGGATAAGATTTTTTTTGCTTCCATGGCGCTGACCGTTTTTACATTGGTCAGATCCAAATAAGTATGTGACTCAACAATGCGGTTGTAATAACACCACAATAAAAGCTCAACCAGACTTGTGCTGCTGCGAATGCTGGTGTCCTTTCGTGAGTTTGCGGACACGCCGGCGGGCTGTGCCGTCCAGAGTTCGGGCTGCCCATCGCGCGCGGCTGTTTGAGTAATCCCGACAACATCTTCTGACAAATCCGAAGAAATATTTGGATTTATCCAGTCAATTTTTCCAGGCCGCCGCTCAAACGCAGCCTGCAGTTTGCGACCGAGTACAGTCAGTTCTTCGACGGAAATTGACCGGTCAATATTTTGCGCCTGGGCGAATTCGAGTAAAAATTGATAGCTAAAATTGAGTTCGTTTACCAACTGCGCGCGCTCTGACGCGACACGCGCCACTTTCCATGCGTTGCGGGAATCGAGTGTGTGCAGATCCTCGTCGGACCACCCCCACTCGTCCACCAGTGATTTAAGCAGCTCGCGTTGCCAAGGACGCGCAGAGTGCTTAGAGCTACGTGACAGCGCCCGATTAACTTTGAAATAAAAACACCGTCGCGCCAATTCGAGCCGTTTAAATTGGCCTTGCGCGCGCAGATATTCTTCGATGCGGCGATAGATCATCACGTAGCTATCGAGATAATCTATATCCCATTTCCCGGCAAAAATTTCGTTTTTGTATGACAGGGACAATGGGCGAATGTGCGGGTATTCGCTGACGTAAACTTCCAGTAATAAAAGTTTTAATACCGACTTATAAGGCGATTCTATCGCTTTATAGAGTTGCCATATGCCGGCGCCAATAAATTCTCCGCCGGGTATTTCCGCAAGGCCGCCAAAATCCAAAACATGGTGCGGTGTGACAAAGCGTTTTTCGAGGAGCTCATGCGCGTGGCTCTGGTAGTCGGTTTCGTTTCTCTCGGGCACGTACCACCAAAGCGGTGTTCGCCCAGCGATATAAATTGCAGACCGGTAAAATTCGTCGAGCAATAACATGCGCTGAGCGCTGCCGCTGGACTCTTTATCCAGCGAAGACAGCTTTCCCTGCTTGAAGGCATTGCAGTCCATAAGAAAGAAATGCGCTTCCAGACGTTGGCTGGCGGCCCACTCCGTAATGAGATCGCACTTGCGTTGTAATAAGTGTAATTGCTCGAAGCGCAGGCCTGGCCGGTGGCACAACCAAATATCCACATCACTGCGCTCGCTTTGGGCGATAGTACCCACGCTTCCCATGACGTAAATGCCGTAAATGTCTTCGGAGATGTCGGGTTCATAGTGCACGGTAAAGCTTCGCGCCAGTGTTTTCGTCGCAGTGATATCTTTTTTTTGGGGTTTGAAGCCAGAGATTTTGCAAGGGGTTTTGCGGTTGACGAAACCGGGTAGCATAGGGTGATTGCAATGAAACAGCATGGGCAACGCATCTAAAAAAACCTGATGTCGTGTGGCCAGCGCCGAGCGCATTCGATTTAGTCGATCGCTGTTTACTGCGATAAAACGCTTGCGCAGAATGCTTAGGTTCTGCCTGTCAAAGCCGTCGTTAATAGTGTGTTGAGGAATCAAAGAATAGGTCACAGCATCCACCTGAAACCTACGCGATCTCAGGGCATCATTTGGAATGAATCAGGGCTTCTTTTTAGATATTAGTGCAGTTTTATCAATAGCGCCTGATGCTGCGTGATCAAAGTCGGGCACTGTTATTTGGCTTTTTTCTTATCTGCCAGCGCCTGTTCGACTTTTAGTGGGACAAATTTGGACACATCCCCCCCGAGCATGGCTATTTCGCGTACGAGTGAGGAGGAAATATAGGACAGGTGTTCAGCGGGTGTGAGAAATAAGCTCTCCATCGATGGGTCCAGAGCCCGATTCATGTTCGCAAGCTGAAACTCATATTCGAAATCGGATACGGCTCTAAGTCCGCGCACAACACCGTAAGCACCTTTCTGCTCGACCAGATCTTTGAGTAGACAATCAAACCCGCAGACTTCTATATTTTCAATGTGACTCAGTGTGGATTGGCATAAATCTACGCGTTCGTCCAAGCTGAACAGCGGTTGTTTGCTGCGGCTAGACGCGACGGCAACGATCACCGTATCAAAGAGCTTTGCAGCGCGTTGCACTAGGTCGATATGTCCGTTGGTAATTGGGTCGAAAGTCCCAGGGTAGACAACTCGCTTCATAATTCAGCCGTTCTCATTTTATCAGCGCAGAATTCTAACCTGAATTCTGCAGTGGTGCGCAAATCTGGTGCGGTTCTAATGGTAATTCGTATGCTTTGTCAGATGTCAGTGTGCATCGAGAAAAGTGTAGCTTCGATAGCGCCCGCATGCATTGTTTTAAAGGATTGCCAGAGAGGCGGCGTTTCAATTTTTGTTTCTATCGGCCTTTCAACGTATATTAGCGCCTCGCGGGCGAGCGCGTTGTTTTCAATCAGGCCGCTATAGCATGGCAGCCAGAGTTGATCTGCGAAAGGTGGGTCCAGAAATACGATATCAAATGGCAGGTGCGGGGTGTGGTTGAGCCACGCAATCCCGTCGCCGTTATAAATACCATAGTTATTTTCAGGGCAGTCCAGGGACGTTAAATTGGTTTTAAGCTGCAGCGATGTCGCGGTATTATTTTCAGCGAACTGCACAAATCCAGCGCCGCGAGATAACGCTTCTAAGCCTAGTGCTCCCGTGCCTGCGAATAAATCGAGGCAGCGAGCACCGTGAACGTAGGGCATCAACCAGTTAAATAGGGTTTCGCGGATGCGATCGCCGGTTGGCCTCAGTCCAGGCGCATCGCTTATCGGGAGTACCCTGCGGCGCCACTTACCGCTGATAATCCGGACCGATGGTGTTTTGCGACGAGAGGTTTTGTTGGTGTGTCTCAATATTTGGGGCCGCTATCACTTTAGAGAAATTCATCATGTTTTTTAATCGGAAAAAAAGCAACTCTGAGTCGAGTGAAGGCTCACACAAAGAAGCTCATCAGGACGAACAGCAAAAAAAGCCCGGTTTATTCGAGCGGTTTAAGGCCGGTCTCAGCCGTACCAGCAAGCCACTTTCATCGGGTCTGGGCGATTTGTTGCTTGGTAAAAAGAGCATTGATGATGAGGTGTTGGAAGAGTTAGAAACCTTGCTGTTAACGGCGGATGTCGGTGTTGACGCAACGGAAGAGATTATCGACGCTTTGACCGACAAGGTTGCGCGCAGGGAGCTGGCGGATGCAGAGGCCTTGCACGCGCAGCTAAAGTCGCTTTTGCACGACATGTTGCGCCCCATTGAAAGTCCGCTGGTCCCGCATTCACAAGCTAAGCCTTTTGTTATTTTGGTGGTGGGTGTCAATGGTGTCGGCAAAACGACAACCATTGGTAAATTGGCTAAACGTTTCCAAAATGAGGGACGCAGCGTCATGCTGGCCGCGGGAGATACGTTTCGCGCAGCGGCCGTTGAACAGTTGCAGACTTGGGGGGAGCGTAACGAGGTTCCTGTCGTTGCGCAACATACCGGCGCCGATAGTGCTTCGGTTATCTACGACGCTTTGCAATCTGCTCAATCTCGAGACATAGATGTGCTTATCGCCGACACCGCCGGGCGTTTGCACAATAAGAGCAATCTTATGGATGAGCTCGCCAAAGTGAAACGTGTGATGGCTAAACTCGACGAACATGCGCCGCATGAGGTTTTGTTGGTGTTGGATGCAGGTACCGGACAAAACGCGATAAGTCAGCTTGACCAGTTTCGCGATGCTGCGGGTGTGACGGGTTTGGCACTTACCAAGTTGGATGGCACCGCGCGAGGGGGTATTGTGTTTGCTTTAGCCAAAAAATTTGGTGTGCCTCTGCGTTATATTGGTGTCGGTGAAGGTGTTGATGATCTCCAGCCATTTCACGCGGAGGCGTTTGTCGAAGCACTCTTTACCGGGTAAGCAAGTGCTTCGTTTCAAATGAATAATAATGAACCTAACCAACTTCATTAGGGGTCGATCGCGCCAGTGATCAGTTTTAGTCAGGTATACAAACGCTATCCAGGGGGTAACGATGCGCTTTGCGGCGTGAGCTTCGAGCTTGAGGCGGGTGAAATGGTGTTTTTGACTGGTCATTCCGGTGCGGGCAAAAGTACTTTGTTGAAGTTAATTATGTTGATTGAACGGCCCACTAGTGGCCAAGTGGTTATTGGTGGTCGCAATGTCAATCGTATTTCACGTAGGCGAGTGCCGCATCATCGCCGACAGTTTGGCGTAGTTTTTCAGAATCATCACTTGCTGTTCGATCGCAATGTATTTGAGAATGTCGCGCTGCCTCTGCAGATTGAGGGCTACAGTTCCAAAGAGGTCGGTCGGCGCGTGCGTGCAGCGCTCGACAAGGTGGGTTTGCTCGATAAAGAAAGACAGCAGCCTATTGCACTTTCCGGGGGAGAGCAACAACGGGTCGGCATTGCGCGTGCTATTGTAAATAAGCCTCCCGTACTTTTGGCTGACGAGCCCACGGGTAATTTGGATCCCGCTTTGTCCGCTGAAATTATGTCGTTGTTTGAGCAGTTCACTGAGGTCGGTGTCACCACGCTGATCGCCAGCCATGATCACGGGTTAATCAAACGTATGAATAAACGCGTTATGGCGCTCCAGGCGGGAGAGTTGGTTTTTGATGGTCTGCTCAGTGAGCATGTTGGGAAGGGTGAGTGATGAATCGAGGGGCTTCGCGTCGGTTACCACCCAAGCATTCCGCACCGCCAGTGCGTGATAATCTGGGTGCCAGCACTAACAAACGCAGTGTGCGGGATCGCTTAGACAGTTATTTTCAACACCACCGCAGCTCCTACCAGGCAGCATTTGATCGCGTGTGCGCGCAACCTGCGCAAACAGTGCTCACCTCCGCGGTTGTTGCAATTGCGCTGTCGCTACCCGCAATCCTGATCCTCGTTCTATTTAATTTTCAGCAGCTGGGAGAGCGCTGGGATACCAATCCAAAACTGACGCTTTACCTGCATCAGCGCGCCTCCGATCAAGCTGTTGACGTACTTAGGAAAAAACTGGACAACGACTTGCGGGTAAAACGGACAGTGTATATTTCCGCTGGCGATGCGCTTGCTGAATTTGAACTTGCCAGCGGCTTTGGTTCTGCGCTTTCGGGTCTGGAGCAAAATCCGCTACCTTCAGCGATTGAAGTTGAACTCCAGCCTGATTATTTGGCGCCTCAAATACAGCGGGAAATTGCGTCTGAATTCCAGAAGGAGGCCGTAGTCGAGGAAGCTGGCGTCGACCTGCAGTGGGTACAGCGTTTTATTGCGATAACTGGCCTGGTACGACAGGTTGTATTTTTCCTGGCGGGATTACTCGTCTTCGGTGCCTTACTGGCTATCGGTAATACGATTCGCTTGGTGATTGAAAACCGTAAAGAGGAGATCGTGGTCATCAAGCTTGTTGGTGGCACAAATGGCTTTGTCAGGCGACCCTTGCTCTATTCCGGAGGGCTTTATGGCCTGATTGGTGGTTTGTTGGCCTGTGTCATTGTTATGGTGGGTTTCGAGATGTTGGCAGCGTCGGTGCGCGGGATTGCGGAATCGTATCAATCTGATTTCCGTATGCGGGGGTTAAGCCCCTTCGATGCTTTGGTAATGCTTGTTTCTGGCACACTCATAGGTTGGCTTGGCGCCCAGGTCGCCGTAGGTAGACATTTGGCTAAAATTGAACCCAAATAGCGTATCACGGTCTAAAAAACTGTATGAACTTGGGCTTGAAAACGACAAATTAGGCCCAACACTAGGTAAAAATTCCACAAATTGGAACGCATTAGGTTTGGATGCTAGAATTGTGGGCTGTCTGTTTCGGAGGAATACATGGGAACCAGTTTACAAACAGTAGATGCACTCGCTCCAGGTCAAAACCTGGCAGCCTATATGCAAACTGTTAATGGTATTGCAGTACTGACGGCTGATGAAGAAAAGCAGCTAGCTGAAGATCTGTATTATAACGATGATCTTGAGGCCGCTCGCCGCTTGGTTATGTCTCATCTGCGCTTTGTTGTACACATCGCGAAATCTTATGCTGGTTACGGCTTGAATCAGGGAGATCTTATTCAAGAGGGTAATGTTGGCTTGATGAAGGCGGTTAAGCGTTTTAACCCGGAAAAAGGCGTGCGTCTGGTCAGTTTTGCTGTGCACTGGATCAAAGCCGAAATTCACGAATTCATACTACGTAACTGGCGTATTGTTAAAGTTGCAACTACGAAGGCACAGCGCAAGCTGTTCTTCAATTTGCGCGGACAAAAGAAAAAATTGGCCTGGTTGACAAATGAAGAGGCTAACGCCGTTGCAAAAGACCTGAATGTTGAAGTGAAGCATGTTCACGAAATGGAAGGTCGCTTGGCTGCATTTGATGCTGCATTTGATGCCGGTACTGATGATGATGACGATACTGCCTATCAGGCGCCGTCCAATTATCTCGAAGATAAGCGATACGACCCATCAGTGATGCTCGAAACGGCAGATTGGCGAGAAAATAGCGTGAATGGTCTTGAGTTAGCCATGAACGAGCTCGATGATCGCAGCCGGGATATTCTCCAGCAGCGTTGGTTAAGTGAAGAAAAGTCGACCTTGCATGAGCTCGCCGATAAATATGGCGTTTCTGCAGAGCGTATCCGACAGCTGGAAAAGAATGCAATGCAAAAAGTTAAAGCCTCTATGGAGGCGTAGTTTCTAGTAGTTTAGCGAGTTCCTCGTTTCTTATAAAAGCCGCTTATAGCGGCTTTTTTTGTCGCTGGTGAATTATTGAATGTTGGGGTCGAGAACGATGCTTTCAACCAAGTCCATTCTCATTGTTGGCAGTGTCTTTGGTGGGCTAGCAGTTGTGCTCGGTGCGTTTGCCGCGCATGGTTTAAAGAACGTGCTTTCAGCGCCGATGCTCGCTGTTTTTGAAACCGGGGTGAGATATCTCAGTGTACACGCAGTAGTACTGCTGTTGTGCGGGCTATTCACTTTACATTTTCCAAACAATACTGCTCTGATGTTTGCGGCACTATTTTTCGTCCTTGGTGTTTTGCTGTTTTCGGGCAGCCTGTTTGTATTGGCGTTTGATGGTCCCCGTTGGGTGGGGCCAATTACTCCTGTTGGTGGTTTGTGCTTAATTCTCGGGTGGCTAACGCTCGCCATCGCCTTTGCGAAATTAAAATTCGCTACTTAACGATTTAATTATGACCAATGAAAACCGAATTTAAGCAAAAACCCATTCGCAGCTACGTCATTCGCGGAGGTCGAATGACGGAAGCTCAACAGCGCGCGTTTGAGCGCTGGTGGCCCATTTACGGTCTGAGCCTGCACGACGGATGCATAAATCCTGCAGAGCTGTTCTCCCGGTCAGCGCCGCTCGTCATCGAGGTCGGTTTCGGCATGGGGGATTCGTTGCTGGAGATGGCGCGAAAGCAGCCAGAGTTAAATTTCATAGGCATTGAGGTGCACCCTCCCGGTGTTGGCCGTTTGATAAACGAGGCGGGAAAACTGCGCGTAGAAAACCTCAAAGTTTATCTCGCCGATGCGCTCGATGTTTTAAGCGATTGTATCCCCGGTGCGTGTGCTGCTCGGTTCCAGTTGTACTTCCCTGATCCGTGGCATAAAAAAAAGCACGGCAAGCGAAGGATTGTTCAACCTGAGTTTGCGCAATCGGTACACCAGAAATTGGTGCCAGGTGGGCTATTCCATATGGCGACAGATTGGGAAGCTTACGCTGAGCATGCGATGGAAGTTATGAGTCTGACGCCAAATTTCACCAACGCAGCGGGTGAGTACCAGTTCTCGGAGCGCCCGGATTTCCGCCCGATAACTAAATTTGAGAAGCGGGGGACTCGCTTGGGGCACGGGGTCTGGGATTTGCTCTTTGAGACCGTTGACGCGAGCCCGGAATAGTCCTTAGTTGGTTTCTAATTTGGGAAAGGTTTTGTAATTTTTACTTGTCAAGTGCATGCAGCAAAAAATTCCCCGTTGTGTGAATTGCCGCATGGTTAGTAAGGAAAGTGAGATCGAGTTTGAGGATTTATCCACAGACTTGAACTATGCTAAACCGCACTCCCCGAAAATTTTTCAATGACGGAAACCTTGCATGCAGCAGCTACCCGTTCAACCTGCCCTGGCGAACTCTTGGAGCGAAGGCCTGGTTAATTTCGCTTTCCGCGTTTATGACCAAAAAGAAATGGAGAGTCTTTGTCTGAAGCTCCAAAATGATTATCACGCGAATGTTAACCTTATTTTGTGGTGCTGCTGGCTGGAAAAACAGCAGGTCGGACTTTCGGCCGAGTGGCTTGATGACGTGCTTATCACGGTGGACACGCTTTCACAGCTTACGCTCAGTCGCCTGCGTGAAGTTCGACGTGTTGTAAATGAGGCGGCCGGCTTTACACGCGTGCAAGCCAAGCTGATTAACAAGCATATTGTTAATGCGGAATTGACGGCGGAAAAAATATTTCTACAGCGACTACAAGACCTCACGTCACGCTTTCTTGAGGCAGAACAGCCATCGGCTGTAACCTTAAACGAGTTCCCAGATTTGACCTTGTACTATTATCTGGAGTTTTTAAAAGTTCCGAAGGCGAGTAGACACTCGGAAAAGCTCCTGGGCTTATGTGATTAGACGTTTCCCAGCACTAAGCGAATACAAAAAAGGCCGTGGATGTTTGTTTATCCGCGGCCTTTTTGCTAAGACGCCTCATTTACTTGTCAAACAAACTCTGTGGTTTGTTTGCGTCTGACGCTGTCGTTTTAGCAGCTTCAGGTTTTGTTGTGTCTGGTTTGGCTGCTGCAGGTTTGTCCACAGTTTTCGGTGCAGAGGGCGCTGCTACTGGTGGCGTGACGGCTTTAGGTTCTGCAGGTTTTGTCGTGACAGCGGTTTGTGGTTGAGGTGCTGAAGTAGAAGCGGGTTTGCTGGCTTCGGGTTTGGTTGTTTTAACGGAAGCCTTTGGCTTGGGAGCTGCCTTTGCTTTTGGTTTTACCGAACTTTTCGGTTTAACATTTGGTTTCGTTGTTTTAGCCGCAGCTTTAGGTTTGGCTTTTGTCACGGCTTTTTGAGCGGGGGCTTTTTTAACGGTTGCCTTTTTAGTCGTCGTTTTTGCCCTGGTCTTCTTCTTGATGGTGACTTTCTTGGCTACTGGTTTTGCGTTGCTTGTTGCCGGTGTGGCTGTACGTTTTTTTCGAGCGGGTTTTTTGCTGGCGAGTTTGCTAGCTTTAGCGATAGCTTTGTCCATAGCCGCAGCATTTTTCACGACAGTTTTGGCAGCGGCGACATCAACCTTGGCCTGATTAGCGTCGCTCTTAAGTTTAGCTACCAATTCGGCCTGATCGGCAACAGCTTTTTTAACTTTAGCAACGCGTGCGGTCGCAGCAGCTGTTTTTCGTCCTTTTGCCGATGCGGCAGCGGCCTTAGCCTTGTCCCTTAAGGATGATAGCTTTGATACTGCAGTGGTAAGTTTCTTGCTCGCACTGGCGAAAGCACGTTCTGCCGCAGAAAGTTGTTGGTCACGAACTTTCGTAAGCTTTGCGGATGTCAATGCAATTTCTTTTTCCAGAGCAGCGATAGGGTCGACAACTTTCTTTTTGGCGGCCATGGTTATTTACCTGATGTTTAAGTGTTAAAGGGTGGAGAGTGGATGCATATAAATGATAACCCGTTTTTCCAAAAAATGTATATTGAGTGTAAAAAAAATTATGCGGTATAAGAATTTTTACTGGTATTTTTTTCTTTTTTTTAAATAATTGGATTGATTGGTAAGTTTTTATCTGCAAGCTTTCAATGACCTGACTTGTATAGATATTGATAGTTGAATTAAATATTTAGTGTTTTGTGAGTGATTAATTATGAATAAAGCGTACTGTTCTCTAGCTGCTGGGGTTTTCGTTATGGCATTTCATGTGCAGAGTGAAAGTGATGAGCTCAAGCGAGTTGAGGCGGTCGAGCTCAATACCCTTGAACAAAAAATCAGTTACCTCATAGGCTTTTCAACGGCTAAACAAATTGACGAAGCTGGCATCGCGATAGATGTGACCGCTTTGAAAAGTGCATTTGACGACGTAAAGGTAAATGCCAAATTGAGATTGAGTGAAGAAGAGCTGCATAGCATGCGTATCACTTTTCAGAGCTTGCAACGAGAGGCGATAAACGCGAATGCTCGGGCTGAAAATATGGCTGTTGGCAGAGCGTTTTTACAAAAGAATGCGCAGCGTGAAGAGGTGACGCAAACAAGGTCTGGTTTGCAGTATGAAATATTGCAATCTGGTGGCGGTGCCGCACCAGCGATAAGCGATTCTGTTTTGGTAAATTATCATGGTACTTTCGTTGATGGCCGCGTGTTTGACAGCTCTAAAGAACGTGGTGAGCCAGTGACTTTTCCACTAAATGGCGTTATCCGGGGATGGACGGAAGTTTTGCAGTTAATGCAGGAGGGGGATGTGTGGAAAGTCTATCTTCCTTACGATCTGGCGTACCCAAATGGCACCAGGGACATTCCGCCAGGATCTACGTTAGTTTTTGAGTTGGCGCTTATAAAAGTTCTACAACCAGAAGTTAGAAATTAATTGCCCTGAGGTGATCTATCAGTTGCTAATTCCAAGTGGTGGACAAAGCCATTTGATGCCGCAGCGATGATGGTACTGTTATTTTTGTCAAAAGCGACATCGAGTACTGCTGCGCTCGTCGGTTTCCATGCATTGCGTTTTGGCAGTTTCCATCTAGCCAGTTCGCGCGCAGTTTCGATTTCCCAGAGTTGGACAATTTGGTCTGGCCTCCCGGTAACAAGCAGGCGATTGTCCGCACTGAATCGCGCGGAGGTAAAGCGTATGCCGCGTTTTAAATGTTCGGCATTTAGCGGAATTTCCGTAACGATTTCAGCGTCTCGCGTTTTCCATATGAGCGCTTTGTCGTATTTGCTAACGCTCAGGGCCACGTTGCCGTCATCAGAAAGCTGCACAAACTGAACGTCGTCTTCGTGGCGTATTGTTGTCATGCGCTCGCCGGACGCTGTATCCCAAATGGATGCCGTATAATCTTCGGAGCCGGTAATGGCAATATCGGCTTGTGCAGAAAAATCTACGCTACGAACGCGGTTTTGGTGTTGGAAGACCCGTCGAATGCCGCCGCGACGAATATCGAAAATTACAGCGCTGTGATCTTCAAGTCCGAGCAATGCGATACTTCCTTGTCGGTTTAATTCTATATCGAGTACCTCGGCCGGAGCGGTCCAATACCGTTCACCTTTTCCGCTATCCGTATTCCAAAGCACCATGGTATGAGGTGCAGCGCTAACTGCCCATTTGCCGTTGTCAGAAAAATCGGCCGCAACAATAGTGGTCAGCTCGTCGGATTGATGGTTCCAGTTAAATAGTCTTTCCTCATCCGTCATTCGCCAAAAACTGCCGCCGTGGTAAATGGAGCCGACCAGAACAAACGCGCCATCCTCACTGATTGCCGCTGAATGAAACCCTTTCGCTGCGACTTCAAGTGAGTGAGTGGGAGAAGGTGTTTTTGTGCATGCAGCTAAAGCACACACAAAAAGTGAAATGAAAAACTTTTTTTTCATCGATGGGGCGCCAGGGCTTTCGGTTCGCCTTTAAGCATAGCAGCGCAAATATGAAACTGCCGGAACCCAAATGAGACTGAGCAGGCTTTATGCGTTCTGCTCCAGCTGGTCTTGGTGCGCGAAATGCAACACTTCAATCATTTTATCTTCTGATTCAAAACGGGTCGCGAGTACTTCACCCAAGCGGGATAAATCGTTTTCAATTGCGTCTAGGTCATCTATTTCTTGGTATTTGTCGTTGAAATCGAGAATGTACTCGGTGGTAGAGTCGATAATTTTATAGAGCTCACCTGCAGTTCTAAGCCCCTCTTTATCGTTGAGTTCTTTGCCTTCTTTTACAAGTTGATCGTATATCTCAAAGTGACCGGCAGAGACATAGTCAACCAAGATTTGGCACAGAGGCTGTAATTGGTTGCCGCAGCTCACGTTATCCATTACCTGAACGTTATCAGATAACATGCAGTAATCGACGAGCAGTTGCTGGCGTTCTTCCAGCCATTTGTCGATGATCTCACTCACGCCACCCCAACGCTCCAGAGCAGATTTACAATTATCTAACATTAGTGTTCCTAGGTTCAGTGATTAATAGTTCTATTCTACCCTCTGCAGGCGGAGAAAGTTAAACGCCAATGCAGAGCTTATATAAATATAGCGGAGCTCTTTAATTATTGCTCAGCATTACTTATTGCTAGGCAAAAAGTTTCGCACAGCAATCCATATGAGTGCACTTGCGTTTGCGATAAAAAATACCAGGGTCCAGCCCGGAATGGTCAAGCCCAGAAAGCTAAAACTAACATCTGCGCAGTGGCCGTCACCTTTAAAAAGTAAACCCAGTGCGTCAAAAAAGGGGCGGGTCTCGAACATATAGGCTAAACCTGGCCCACACAGTGGCACCTGATCTTCGGGGAGGTTTTGAATCCAAACGTGCCTCGCCGAAATTGAGCCGCCGATAAATGCGAACACGATACCGAATAGCGACGCGAGCCGTGAGCCAAGCCGCGATAATCCAAAAATGCCGCCTAATAGCGCGGTAATGCCCACCAATATGACAAAGATCCGTTGGCTAATGCACAACGGGCAAGGTTCCATATCGAAACCGTATTGCATAATGAGGGCGGCTACCGTTGCCGCAAAGCAGGCAAAGGCGATGATAAAAAAACTTATACGGATGCTGGGGGGGAACATAGATAACTGTCTGCCAAAATAAATGAAAAGCACGGTTGAGATTATCCGTGATCCAGGGCCTGTTTACACTAACTAGCTCAATAATTTGAACGGGTTTTAAATCGCTTTTGTCGTGGTCTATGCTTTTGGTAAAACACATTTTTAGGTATTTGTCGTGAGATTGCTAACACTTTTTTTAATGTTATTTCTATGGTCTTCGTCGTCCGCCTTCGCTGAAGAAGAGAAAGAGGAAGCTGGAGAAGAAGCGGAGTCTGCGGTTCCCTCGATCTACATACCGCTAAAGCCGCAGTTTGTTGTCAATTATGGTGGCGTAGGTAAACGCCATTTTCTCAAAGCTGATGTGACTCTGCGCCTGGCGGATTCTGACGCTGCAAATTCTGTGCGTCACCATATGCCATTTATCCGCAACAACCTGGTGATGGTTTTCGCTGCCCAAACAAACGAGACGCTGGAGTCGCAGGAGGGGCGTGAAGCCATGCGTGCAGCGGCACTTGCCGAAGTTCGCAGTGTTTTAGCCGCGGAAGACGGTATTGAGGAAGAGAAGGTTGTCGATGTGCTGTTTAATGCCTTTACCTGGCATTAAACAGCCGCAGGTATCCCCGCGTTAAGCGCTATAAAAGCGTTTGATATTGCTTAAAATACTCTGCCAAGAATTTGTCGAAGCTTAGAGAGGTATTGGCTTCGATGGCCGTCTGTTCTGCCAGTGATTCTTCGGCAATTGCCCGAAATTTCATCATATGCTGATCATCGAGCGCCTGTTCACGCAGTTGCTGGTTATTGTTGTGCGAAAGTGCGAGTGACATTTCAGCATAACCTTTATCGCTGCTTTCCAGCGCTGTTAGCAGGCGGGCGGAGGGTGTTAGTGAAAGATCATCGGTGCACATACGCTGTTTAGTCAGCGCGCGTGAATAGTTATCTGACTCAAAGGCTGTATCGAGCAGGTTGGCTACAGGTTCCATTGCCGCAAGCAGTGCCTTGGCCCAAGTATCGACGGCAAGCTCACCAAATTCAGGGTGCTCCAGTGTGATACCTGGCTCTCGACCGCGGTTCACTATGGTCTTTTGATTGCTCAGAACCATTTTAAATTCGCTGTTATTCGCCAGCGCGCTTTCCTTCAGCGCACAATAAAGCAAGAAAGTATCTAAGAATGCGACATGTTCGGGGCTAATGCCCAGTGGGTTAAACGGGTCGATGTCCAGACAGCGGACTTCTATATATTCCACGCCTCGTCGCTTGAGCGCCATAAGCGCGGTCTCCCCAGGTTGGGCGCTGCGCTTCGGTCGTATCGCACTGTAAAACTCGTTTTCGATTTGCAGTAAACCTTCGCCGAGTTGGCGATAGGCTCCGGTGGCGTCGCGCAAGCCGATCTGTTTGTAGCCTTGATAAGGTGTGAGAATGGCCCGGCTTAGGGTTTGAATATAGGTCTCTTTCTGGTTGTAGCAAACAAAAAGGGATTCTTGCGCGTTGCTTTGATAACCCAAGTCACCCATACGCAGCGAGGTGGCGTAGGGCAGGTAGAGCGCTTTATTGCCCGGAAATACTTCCAACGCATGATTACGCTCGCCAACAAAGCTACTGCACATTGCGGGCGAAGCGCCGAAAAGCAAAATAAGCAGCCAGAAATGTCTGCGAAAATTGCGAATCATCGCGAAATAGCGCTGATTTTTATATTCTTCCAGGCTTAGCAGGCTGTTTTCCTTTGTGTGAAAATGCGCCCAAAAAGCATTTGGGAGAGAAAAGTTGTAGTGAATACCCGCGACGGTTTGCATGGCCCTTCCGTATCGGTGTCCGAGACCCAGGCGATATACGGTTTTCATCATGCCGTTGTTGGAACTGCCGTATTGCGCGACGGGGATATCATTTTCGTTTGCCGGCAGCAGGCAGGGCATGCTGCTTGTCCATAGTATTTCGCCATCTAATTGGTCGAGTGTAAATCGGTGAATATTGTCTAGATGAAAAAAAAGGTCTTCGATGCGGTGAGTCGGGGGGGTAATAAATTCGAGCAGCGCTTCACTAAAGTCGGTGGTAATCATTGGGTGGCTAAGCGCTGAACCCAACGACCGGGGGTGTGGACGCACGGACAGATTACCTTCAGCGTCAACCCTTAAAGCTTCGCGTTCGATTCCCCGGAGAATACCGGTGAGCAATGGTGCGTTTGCGCGTTCCGCCAGCTCGAATGGAATGTTATCGAGTTCAAACACGCGGATTGCTCGCTGGCGTATGTTGGGCTTTAAACAATTTTGCAGTCCGCGTCATTTGCAGACATCAATTCACCGTCAGTTTCCGTCGATTCGGCTTTTGGCAGGCAGTCGACATCGTCTATGAAAATACGCCCGTTATCGGCTTGTTGGGCGACAACAACCTGAATACGAAGCTCAGGTTGTTTAACGGTCAATTCAACTTTTTCGTTGATAACGTCATCTTTGCGCACAGAGCGGAAGAGTGTCTTGCTATCGCCAGCACTCACCCACTCGTGCGATTTATTGAGAAATGCACCTGATTGGTTGCGAAGCACAAAAACGTCGGACATAAAATCTGATTTGTTTCACATGGATCTGAATTTGGCTAAGAATACCTTCACTCGACGGGATATCAAGGCTTGATTTCTTGTCAAAGCAACGTTTCAACGTGTTTTAAGAGCACTAAAATAGGAAAATATATCCATTTAGATGGCATTGATTGAGCCAATTGAGGTAAGGGGCGTAGGATTCGGGCCCGAGCATAGGTAAACTAACGCCTGTTAACACGAATTAATGTTGACAGGCCCTAGCGGCCTTTAATAATAGGTTCATAAAATAATGGCTTATTTAGCCGCTTGGTTTGTGACAGCCATATACTCCCTCCACCTACTGGCCAGTGAGTTTTTCTGAAGCTATTAATATTTGTCGGTTACTCATATCGATGCAATCGCCAGGCAATTTTTGACGGTATCAGTGATACATAGGTAAACAACGCATGGCCGAACAGGCAATGATAAGTTCGTTAGAGCAGCGTTATCGTGCATTAAGTGCGCAGTTAAGCCGCCTGCCTCTGAGTTTTTGGCGACAGCTATTGGTAGTTGTTGCGTTGCTTTGGCTGTGCCATAGCCTGGCGCGTCTCGTGTGGACCCTATTTCCCGCGCCAGAGCTTCCTGTACCACCCGTGTTGGCGGTGCAAACGGTTGTTGAAAACGCTACGTCGGAATATACGATTGATTTGATCGAACTCCAGCGGGAACAAATTTTTGGCGAGGGTACGCTCGAGGTTGAACTTCCTCCCAAACAGGAAATAAAACCGGGCATAGAAAATAACGCCGCCAAAACCCAATTGAATCTCGGTTTGGTAGGTGTGCTCGCCAGTAATATAAATGAGGAATCCACTGCTATTATTGCAAAAGGGAGCGAGCAGGATATTTATCAAATTGACGATAAATTGCCCGTTGGCGCCAATGTTACCCTGGCAAAAATTCTCAGCGATCGCGTAATTTTAAATAATAATGGCAAGTACGAGTCGCTGTGGCTTTATTCCGAAGCCGACTTTAAGGTGAAGTATTCGTATTCCAGTTCAGTCGATCGTGATGACGAAGTGTCTGGGCGTGGTGCTCCTGCGCCCACGCAAATTCAGTCAAAAATAAAGGCCTCTGAAGTCCCGAAATCTATCAGCGACGTGGTGCGCTTTAGCGTTCACCGTGAAAACGGCCAAATGTTGGGTTTTCGTATCAGACCGGGTAAAAACAAGGAGTTGTTTGAGCGCCTGGGTTTAAAGGCCAATGATATCGTTACTTCGGTGAATGGCATCCCCATAGATACACCACAGGCGATCAGGGATAACTACCAGCAGTTAAAAAGTGCAACCACTGCGGACCTCGAAGTGCAGCGGGGTGAGGAAACGGTTTATATCAATGTTAGTTTGGATTCAGCGAGCGATTAGTCAGTGTTAAAACCAAAAAGAAAAGTAAGTATCAAGTCTCTTCTGGCTGCGGCGACCTTAATTTTTGCCTCAGTGCTAAACGCTCAGACCCAACCGGAACCCACCTACACGATCGGTTCAAACGAACTGGATATCGTGAAGTTTATTCAGACCGTTGCCACGGCGACGGGCAAAACGATGGTCATTGACCCTGCGGTGAAGGGCAAGGTTAAGATCATGACGAACGATAACGCGATGACCAAGGATGAATTATACGAGCTGTTCAGATCCGTGCTCGAGTTGTCCAACTTTACCGTTGTCGAAGTAGGTGATGTAGCGAAAGTAATTCCAATTAAGGAAGCCCGGTCTTCTCCAGTTGCCGACGCCTCTAACGAAAGTGGCTTGCATGAAATTGTGACCGACGTCATCGCCGCGAAAAATATATCTGCCGCTAAATTACTCGCGGCGCTGCGGCCCATGGTTTCCACTAATGCCAATCTGGCGCATCACGATGGTAGCAACTCTATTATTATTACGGATTCAAAAGCGAATATTGACCGCATTCGTCGGGTGATCAAAAAGATTGATACGCAGGCTGTACCGACAACCGAAGTTGTGCAATTACGCTTCTCCGAGGCCGAGGAAATGGTCACGACCTTGACCAAGCTCAATGGGCAGGACAAGCAGGCGGCCGGTTTAGCCAACGCGCTAAAAATGGTTGCTGACAAGCGCAACAACGCGATTTTGCTTGCCGGAGAGGATTTACAGCGCGAACGCGCCAAGTCGCTGATTGCCAAATTAGATAGACCTCAGCCGCAAACGGGCAATGTCCGAGTGATTTATCTCGAATACGCCGATGCCACCAAGGCTGCCGAAGTACTGACCAAAGTAGCACAGAATATCGCCAAGCTCGGTCCCGGCGGCGAAAAAGCAAATTCGGCAAATGCAGCGACTGTTGAGGCTGACGAAGCCACCAATGCCCTGCTTATCACCGCAGAGGGCGATACGCTCAAGTCACTGCTCGCGGTTGTAGAGCGACTCGATATCCGACGAGCGCAGGTTCTGGTTGAGGCGATTATTGTTGAACTGAACATTAATGATGGCGAAGAGTTTGGCACCGAGTGGCTGTTTTCAAACGAAGACCAGGGTGTTTTTGGTGGCGCTTCTCGCGGTGCGAGTGGCACGAGCTTAGGGGTATCCCAGGGCCTGGTTGGCGACAACGAGGGTATCGAAACCCTGGCCACTGGCATCGCATCCATTCCGGGCTCAACCTTGGGTTTGGCTGGCATCAATGGCGATGAAAACTTTCTCGCGATTATTCGTGCCCTCGATAGCAGCAGCAAAGCGAACATTCTATCCACGCCCACCTTGCTGACCATGGACAATCACGAAGCCGAGTTCTCCACAGGTCAGGAAGTGCCGTTTGCCACAGGCAGTTTCTCGTCGCCGGGCAACACCGGCAATATTGGTAACCCGTTTACGACGTTTCAACGCGAAGATGTGGGCATCAAGCTGAAGGTGACACCACAGGTAAACGAGGGCAATAAGGTGCTCTTGGATATTGAGCAGGAAGTCTCCGCAATCGACAACACGCCCGCTGCGAATGGCGGCATTATCACCCGCAAGTCGAAAATCACCACACAGATCATGGCGATTGACGGTGAAATTGTTGTACTCGGTGGTCTGATGCAGGAAGAGGCCGATGAGACTACGCAAAAAGTTCCCGTGCTTGGGTCTATTCCAATTCTTGGTTACCTATTTAAATATCAAACAACCACAGTTGGGAAAACAAATTTGATGGTGTTCCTGCGCGCTCAGATCGTTCGTGAAGACGACATTATGAATGCCGCCACAGCAGAGAAGTATCATCAGATGCGTCAATTACAGCTACGCCACGAAGAGCAGGGCCTGCCGCTTATGGATGATGCAAATGTGCCGGTCTTACCTGATATTTCCGTTCACGATCTAAAACTCGGTCGCGAGAAAAGCGAAGAAACTGAAGCTGAAGCCGAAATAAGCGAGGGAGACGGTCGTGAGTGATGAGGTTGCGCTGCAGCATACGCGGCTACCCTTTTCGTTCGCATCGACGCATGGTGTGATGGTTGAAGATGGCATCGTGCTTCACAAAGAAAATGTCAGCGCACACACGCTTATCGAGTTACGGCGTCACCTTGGCCGCGCCTACGAATTAGAATTGCTTGACGACGACAGCTTTCAGGCGCGTTTGACTAAAGCCTATCAGAGCAATGATGGCGAAGCGCAGCAAGCGGTCGAAGACATGGGTGCTGAGTTTGATTTAACCCAGCTCGCCGAGGATCTTGACGACGGTGAACTGCTTTCCAGCGAAGACGATGCACCCGTTATTCGTTTGATCAATGCCATTATCTCTCAGGCGATTCAAGAGAAAGCCTCGGATATTCACGTTGAGCCTTTTGAGGATCGTGTCTCTATCCGTTTTCGCACAGACGGTGTGCTGAGCGAAGTGCTGTCGCCCAAGGCCCAACTGGCGCCCTTATTGGTATCGCGGTTGAAGGTGATGGCGCGGCTGGATATTGCGGAAAAGCGCGTGCCGCAAGACGGCCGCATCTCGGTCAAAATTGCCGGTCACGCGGTGGATATCCGCGTGTCTACCATTCCCTCTGCTCACGGCGAACGCGTTGTATTGCGGGTATTGGACCAAGCCTCAGGACAGTTGAGCCTCGGTCAGTTAAATATGCCGCAAATAGTGCAGCAGCGTTTTGAAAGTGCCTTGCATAAACCTCACGGCATTATCCTTGTGACGGGACCGACGGGTTCGGGTAAGACAACATCGCTCTACGCGGGTCTAAGCTTTCTGAACACCCGTGAGCGAAATATCCTTACAGTAGAGGATCCAATCGAATATCTACTACCCGGTATCGGTCAGACGCAAGTGAATACCAAAGTGGAGATGACCTTTGCTCGTGGCCTTCGCGCAATTCTGCGGCAGGACCCGGATGTTGTCATGATTGGTGAGATTCGGGATACGGAAACCGCGTCCATCGCTGTGCAGGCGAGTCTTACGGGTCACCTGGTGTTGTCGACGCTGCATACTAATACTGCAATCGGTGCAGTGACGCGCTTACACGATATGGGGGTCGAACCCTTCTTATTGTCCTCGAGCCTCGATGCGTTGATGGCGCAGCGCCTGGTGCGACTTCTGTGTAGTGAGTGTAAAAAACCCCACGAGGCCACCGAGTCAGAGTGTGTGCGCCTGGGCATTCCCAAGGGCACGATTGTTCATGCCGCGGTCGGCTGTGAAAAGTGTAATTACACTGGCTATCGTGGGCGTACAGGTATTTACGAACTCATTCCCGTCGATGATCAGCTGCGCCTGCTTATCCACGAAGGCGCGGGTGAGCAAGCGATGCTCAACTATGCGCGCGAGCATAGTCAGTCTATTTTCGACGATGGGCGAGACAAGGTTGTCAATGGCGTCACCAGTGTTGAAGAGGTGCTGCGGGTGACCGCGGTAGCATAAGCGTGCCGGCATACAGTTATCAGGCGCTGGACGCCCGCGGTAAAAAAGTGAAAGGCGTTTTAGAGGGTGACTCTGAGCGTCAGGTGCGCACGCAATTGCGCGGTCGCGATTTAAAGCCTCTCGACGTGAAAACGGTCCGGTCGAAAGTTGCTCAGGCGAGTGCAAACAGCGCCTCATTTAGCTTTGGCGGTCCGCGAATGAATTCCCGGGATTTATCGCTGTTTACACGTCAGCTCGCATCGCTGGTGCAATCCGGATTACCTCTCGATGAAGTCCTCGCTGCAGCAGCCAAGCAAACGCGTAAACCTGCGGTGAAAAGTATTGTTTTGCAAGTGCGTTCACGAGTTGTGGAGGGTTTGAGTCTCGCCCAGGCAATGGCCGAACTGCCGCGAGTATTCAATAACCTCTACCGCGCGATGATTCGTGCTGGTGAGAGTTCTGGCTATCTCGGCCCCGTGCTGGAGCAGTTGGCCGAGTATACCGAGCGCAGCCAGGAAACGGCACACAAGCTCAAGTCTGCAATGATTTACCCGATCGTGATGTTGCTGGTGACTGTAGGTATCGTATGGCTGATGATGGTCGCGGTAGTGCCCGAGCTGGTCGGTATTTTTGAAAACAATAAACGCGAGCTGCCCTTTGTTACGCAAGTTTTGATTGGCCTCAGCAATGCCATCTCGAATTACGGTTTGCTGATGCTTTTCGCATTCGTTGGCTTGATCTTCTTAGCAGTTTGGGCGTTCAGGGAAGAGTCCAGGCGTAAAAAGTGGCACGCAACCCAGCTGCGCCTGCCCATCATTGGGGGCTTTATTTTGCAGTCGGAAACGGCGCGCTATGCCAGCACCCTGGGCTTGTTGTCGCAGAGTGGAGTGCCGCTGCTCGAAGCACTTAGAATCGCGGCACAGGTGCTTAATAATCGTGTGCTTCGCGACGCCAGTTCACGTATCGCGGTGATGGTGCAGGAGGGTAGTAGCCTTAACAAAGCGCTTGATCAGGTGGATGTCTTTCCACCCCTATTGACCCAAATGGCCGCCAGTGGTGAAGCCAACGGAAAGCTGCCCGAACAGCTGAATTACGCTGCCCGTAATCAAGAGCGAGAGTTGCAGTTTTCGGTGAATGCCGCATTGAGTTTGTTGGAACCGGCGATGATTCTGACGATGGCGGCGATTATCGGTTTTATCGTTATGGCCATTCTGTTACCGATATTCCAAATGAATAATATTGCCAACTTATAGTCGGCGTGGATTTAAGTGAGGAGCTTATGAAAAAACATACTCTATCAAAGGGTTTTAGTTTAATTGAGATTATGGTGGTGCTGGTCATCATCGGTATGTTGGCAGCGGTTGTGGCGCCAAATGTGATTGGCGCACTTACTCAGGGCTATAAGACGCGTTTAGCTACCGATTTCTCGGGAATCAAAACCGCACTCACGATGTACAAGACCGAAAACTTTATCTTTCCAACAACCGAGCAAGGTATTGAAGCGCTGGTCTCAGAGCCGGAAACGGACCCGAAGCCGCGCAATTGGAGTGGTTATCTCGACAAGATGCCCAAGGACCCATGGGGAAATCCTTATCAATATATTAGTCCGGCAGAAGCGCGCCCCTATGATGTTTATAGTCTGGGGGCGGACGGTGTCCGCGGTGGTGAAGATGAATACGCCGATTTTTCGATATGGGATGATATCGAGTAAAACCCATGTCGCTGGGTAAGGTCTCAATGCGCGCAACATCGGGTTTTACGCTAATAGAAATTTTGGCGGTTGTGGTTGTGATTGGCATTGTGTCCGCGGGTACGGCCTATGTGTTTTTTTCCGAAGGCGAGAAACAGGAATTTGAGCGGGCCGTCGAGCGCTTCGCGCAATTTGGCGAGCGCGCTGGAGAGTTGTCTATTCTCACCGGACAACCTGTCGGCCTGGTGATGACGCCACCGCCCTGGTCGGAGCTGGGTGCCGATAAGCAAGCCTGGATCTATCGCTGGCGCCGTTTTGTCGAAGTGCCAACCGACGAGGGTATTCTCGCTGAGTGGCAAAACATTGAAGGGGTCGAAGCCGTTGTGCTCGACTACGATATTGAGTTATTTGTGCATCTCGAGGGTGGCGACTGGGAATGGCAGGCTATCCCCAAAAGTGAGCAGCCGATTTTCGTGCTCTACCCCAGCGGAGAAGCGGAGCCTTATTTGTTTAAGGTGGAGTTTGTACACAGCAATCCAGAGTTAGCGCCCCAGCATGTGAGCTTAAACAGCGAAGGCCAGCTGCAATGGGACGAAAGGGCGGAAGCGTTTGATGAACTTGGCCAGCCTTGATAAAACATATGTATAGGACAATGCGTTCAAAGCACGGATTTGCGTTATTGGAGGTATTAATCGCGCTGGCCATTATTGCTCTTGCGCTCACTGCGCTCTCGCTGCGGATGCAATCCATTATTTTTACTACCGCCAAGATTGAAGACAAAACGGTTGCTTACTGGATTGCTGAAAACAAACTGCAAGAGCTCGTTGCCCAGCAACAGTTGGGAGAACAGGTAACAAAGCTGCGTCGCGATAAGGATGTGCTTAGCTACGCCGGCCGCGATTGGCACTGGCAGGTGGATATAGAAGAAGTGGCACTGCCAGAAATATTGGCGCCGGCAAAGATGTTTAGAGCAGATATTCATGTTGGCTTAAGTGAAGATCAGCCTGTCGCTTCACTTTCAGGGTTTTTAAATGAATAACGTGCATCATCGGCAGTTCGGATTTACCTTGATTGAGTTGCTGATCGCCGCTGTGCTGCTTGCATCGATTTCGGTAATAACAACCGGCGCTATTAGCTCTTCGACGAAAGCGGGCGAGTTCAATGAGTATCGCTCTGAAAGCCTGCGCGCAATTGATCGGTTTTGGGTGCTGTTGGAAAACGATCTGCGCAACATTGTCGCGTATCAAAAACAAACGCAGTTTGACGTGCCTCTGCCGCCGATGCGTGTCGATCAGACCGATCTGTATCAATTGATGCTCTTGCGTGCTGGGCAGGCCAACCCGCTTTTATTACCGCGTAGCGAGGTGCTAAGGGTGGCCTATCGTTTTGACGACAATACGCTTTGGCGCGACTCCTGGATTGACGCTTATAACCCGCAGGAAGAAACAGCGCGTGAGCAAAAATTATTGGACAACATAGAAGAGCTCAGTATCACTGTCTTACCGAGATCGCCAGAGGGGCGATCAATTGAGGAGGGCCCGTGGTTGGAACAATGGCCGATCGACGGCAGACCGACTGTGACGTTGCCACTTGCCGTGGAAGTGAAACTAAACCACAAAGCGATGGGCGAGATAACACGTCTCGTGACGCTCGTTCCCGGAGCTTAAATGAATACCCCCAGAAGGCAGCGTGGCGCAGTAGGTGTAGGTATTCTCATGGCGCTTTCGGTGGTGGCGGTGGTTGTCGCGATTGCAGTTAAACACAGCTGGAATTCTGATCTCGATATCACCCGCGCGGGGCATCGATGGATGGGCATACAGGCTAAAGCCTATAGCGAGGGGGCGGAGCAGCTCGCGGTGATTGCGTTGCGCAAAGATGCCGAGGAAACCCAGGTAGACAGCCTCGACGAACTTTGGGCGACGGGTTTTGATTTCCCAACAGACCATGGGCACATGCGGATTGATATTGTCGATGCGCAGTCGCGTTTAAATCTGAACGCACTGGGGGAGCCTTTTAAAACATCGGCCAATGGTCAGGTTTATAATGATCACAGAAAATACAGTGCCACGCAGCGCCGATTTATCCGCTTACTTCAGGCGGTGCCTATAGATGAAGATACCTATATTGAGCAGGCTCAGGCGGAAGCGATTCTCGAAGCTGTAAAGGACTGGGTTGATAGTGATGATCGATCTGAGGGCTTTGGCGGCGCAGAGGCGAGCTATTATGCGCAACTCGACCCGCCATTGACCATAGCGGATGGGCCGATGGTAAGTGTAAGTGAACTCAGTCGCGTAAAAGGGGTTACGCCGGAAATTTATCGGGCCGTTGTGCCCTACGTGTCAGCGCTTGCCGATACGGCCAAGCTAAATGTGAACACAATCGGCGTTATACTAGCGCGCACAATTGCCAAACCTGAACAGCTTTACCCGCTACCCTTACTCGAGGCGGAAACGTTGATTCAGGATATCGCCGCCAATGTTCCCGAGTCTGTCGATGGTTTTGTTAATCTTCCCATCATAGACACACTCGTTGGGCAAAATAAAAATAACCAGATTGATTTGGATAGCGACGGGCTCGATGTGGTGACGAGCTATTTTGAGCTGGATACGACGGTTGCAGTTGGCGATCATATTCGTCGCAGCAGGAGTTTGATTGTACGTAACAGTGACGGAGTTCGAGTCGTGCGCCGTTCAGATGCAAAGTTTTAAACCTTAAGTGAGTAAAGAGCGAGAGTGAGCGACCAAGTTATTGCAAAAGAGCTCCACCCCGGCGTATGGGAATGGTGTATTTGTAGCGATCAAAGCACTGCTACTGGGCGGAATTTTCACAGTGGTGACGGCGAGGCGCTCGCCGCGTTTCTGCCATCGGCATCGACACCGGTAAACGTGGTAATGCGCGGCCAGCAAGTGGTTGCTACTGAAGTCGAACTCGATGCCAAACAAAAAAAACATGCTGCAAAGTTGATCCCGTTTGAACTTGAAGAGGAGCTGAGTTCGAGCGTCGACAATTTGCATTTTGCCTTCGGTCAGTTTGCTGAGAATCGCGTGCCGGTGCTCTACGCCGAAAAGGAAAGCTGCGAAGGGCCGCTGTCCGACTTGGGTGCGCAGGGTTGCGATGTGCGCGTGGCGCTGCCCGACTATTTAATGCTGCGTCGCAGCCCTAATGGTGTGACGATACTTAGCGAAAACAATTTTGTCAGTGTGAGGTTGAGTGAGCACTGGGGCTTTACCATTGAGCTTGCGTTGGCGTCGGTGCTATTTGAACGTATCACTCAACACTCAGCCCTCAAAGACAACCCGCCAGAAGAAGTTCTGTTGGTCGCAGAAAACGAGACCGACATTGCCGTAATCACCACCTGGTTACCATCCGAGTGGCTCGAAGACGACACAATTTCTGTTGATGTCATTGAGGGGGGATTTTGGGATTGCGTTGATACTTCTGTTTCGGCGGTATCGTTAAATCTGCGTCGCGGTCGCTTCGCCAGGCAGTTGCCATTTGGGCGCTGGTGGCGTCTTTGGAAAGCCCCTGCCATTGTGTTGGGCGTTGCTTTTTTTGTCGCCATTCTGGTGCAGGTGGCCGGCTTTTATTTTGCCAAAAATGAAGGTCAGCAGGTGCGTGAAAAAATGAACGAGGTTTATCTGCAGGCCGTTCCCAATGGGCGTCTGGGAGGGGATCTCGAGCGGCTGTTAGAAAGCAAACTCAAGTCGCAAAATACGGCCAGCAGCGAACCGACCAATTTCATGTTTTTATTAAGTCAGGTCACGGGTGTGATTGCCGCGGACGATAAAACAACATTATCTAGCTTTAGTTACAGCGGCGACCAGCGCAGCTTACAGCTAACATTGGAGTTCGATTCTCTTTCCTCTCTGGCCGAATTCAGATCAACGCTTCAACAGCGCGGCGTTGCGTCGGATTCCCCACGAACGACTTCGGTGGGTGATAAGTACCAGGCGCGGATAAAAATTCGGGAGGCGAAATAATGGAATCCATAAAAAATTGGTGGGCAGAGGCGTCGAGTCGGGACCAGCTCGCCATTGTGATTCTCGGTATTGCCATTGCTATCTATACACTTTATGTCGGTGTACTGTCCTCATTTACTGATATGCGCGTTGAGCAGGAGCGCCGTGTTGAAGCTCAAAAGAATGCCTACGAGCGCGTTAAAAATCTCGCTGCAGAGCTCGATAGTATTCAAAATGGAAATGATTTTAACGATGGTGGTTCCAGCGTCGAAAAAAATGTCCAGTCGAGCATCGCGCAAAATGGTCTTCGCGTAAGCGGGTTCGACGCGAGTGGTCGCAGCGGCATTCGCGTGCGCTTTGAGACCGTCGACTATGAAAAACTCCTGGCGTGGCTATACGATTTGGAAATTAGTCAGGGCCTGCGCTTAAAGGACGTCACCATCGCAGGGCTTTCAGATCCCGGACTTGTTTCTGCCAGCGTTCTCATTCAGAAAAATTAACCGCACGTCAATTAAGCCAGCGTTAAGCGCCGACCTATGATCAATTTCAAGCTGCTAAAAGTTCCGTTTATTGTTTTCCTGATTTTGTATTTCTTATATCTGGTTGTCTCGCGTACCCCAGCAGCTTGGGCTGCGTGGGGTGTGCACCAGGCGATTCCTTCGCTGTGGCTCAGCAGTGCAGAGGGCACGCTTTGGCGCGGTCAGGCGCGCTCGGCGCAAGTCGATATTGGCCCTGCCTCTATTCCTCTGGGCACAGTGAATTGGCGCTTAAACCCATGGTCCCTGCTGGTGCTCAAACCCTGTGTAGATTTTTCCACCCGCTTACCCCGACAGACCCTTGAAGGCGAGTTTTGCCAGCATCTCAATGGCAAGATGACAATACGAAACCTGAGTGTTGATGCACCGGTACAGGTCATTGAACAAATAAACCCGATAGATGCGTCGGGGGTGATTTCCCTGCAAGTGGTTGAAGCCGAGTTTGACAGCAAGGCCTATGTAAGCAGGCTCGATGGGCGTTTTAGCTGGCAAAATGCGCGCGCCTTCGCCATCGAGTCCTGGTTGTCCCTGGGTACTTTTGCGGCGACCGCAAGTGAAGATGGAAATGGTGGTGTTTCGGCCAAGGTATTTGATATCGAAGGTCCTTACAAGGTCGATCTCACCGCGGGTCTCAAACACGGTGAAACAGGTTGGCTAATCGACGGGACAATCGCACCCGATGCCTCTGCTCCGATAATGGTTGCGCAGTTTTTGCAGGCTTTTGGTGAGGAAGTGGCGGAAGGGAGTTATCGCATTCAGTGGCCCTAATACAGCTGCGTCATACGATAAATACCTGTGCAGTGTCGCTTAAACGCTTAGTGATGCTGCTTGTGCTGTTGGCTATTTTCAATGTGCCGGGTGCTTTTGCCGAATGGCATAGCGACACCCAGGGCATTATGGGTACGGAAGTAAGTGTTACGCTTTGGCACGAAGATACCGAACTTGGGCGTCACGCGATTGCGGCGGTAATGGAGGAAATGCACCGTATCGATGCGACCTTATCGCCGTACATCGATGACAGCGCGCTCGCCACGGTCAATCGACTTGCCGCCAAAGAAGCGCAAATTTTAAGCCCTGAGTTTGCGTCACTCATCGACAAGTCGCTATGGTTTAGCAAAATCTCGGATGGCGCTTTTGATATTACCTTTGCATCGCTCGCTCGCTACTACAACTATCGAGAGGCTACCGGTCCGAGCGAAGCGGAGAGGGAGGCTGCGCTGCCGGCGATAAACTATCGCTGGTTAGACTTTGATAAGCAGACGCGCCGTCTCAGCTACCGACACGCGAAAGTGAAAATCGATTTAGGCGGTATCGCCAAAGGTTATGCGACCGACCGGGCGATTGCGATTTTGAAGTCGCTGGGCGTTCGTTACGCGTCAGTAAGCGCTGGCGGCGATAGCCGGCTCTTGGGCGATCGGCGTGGCAGGCCCTGGATTGTCGGTATAAAAAACCCGCGTGCGGCGCCCGATAGCGGTGAGGCAGTTATACGCATTCCACTCAATGACATAGCGGTATCCACTTCGGGGGACTACGAGCGCTATTTCATCGATGAAGCAAGTGGTGAGAGGATTCATCACATTTTGAACCCGAAGACAGGGCGATCGGCCAATACTGTTATGAGCGTTACTATACTTGGAGATCAAGGGCTAAATACCGATCCGCTGTCCACAACGGTATTTGTGTTAGGGGTCGATAAGGGGCTTGCCCTGGTAAACGGGCTGGCGGGTTATGATGCCATTATCATAGATATTCACGGCAAAGTGCATTACAGCGAGGGGCTCACCGCGCCTAGTCCTTAGCTCTGTGGCAGAATGTGCGCCCGGTGGCCCATTTAGCGTTCCGAAAGGAATTCTTCTATAACTTGTGTGACAGTGCACACCCAAAGTTATGCGCAGCGTTTAGACTGATTCTTATGCTCTGTGCTTATTAGCGTCAACAGGCTCTATTAACCTCAGCTAAAGCTGATTTGGGAGGAAAGTCTTGAGCAACACATTTCGCCAAATTTTGTCGGCAACAGCGATGTGTATCATCGCGATGATGGTCTCCTGGACAATAGCCGTGTCGGCAGAAGAATCTGCAGTTGATGAAGCGTCCAAGCCCGAGCAGGCCGAGTCCAGTCTCAGTCAGGAAGTCGAGGATTTAAAAAAAGCATCGCTTGAATTAAACCGTGACTTACTCATTCTTGAAGAAGAATTATTGTTCCCTGCGAACACGCAGATTGCCGTATTTCTATCGGTCGATGTCGGTCAGTACTTTCGCCTGGATTCCGTTAAAGTCAAAGTTGACGATAAGCTCGTCGCCAGTCATTTATACACGGATCGTCAGAATCACGCGCTTTCTAAAGGTGGGATTCAGCGGCTTTATATGGGTAATTTAAAAACGGGTGATCACGAACTCACCGCTATTTTTACCGGCATGGGTCCAGACAACCGCGAGTACAAACGCGGAGCTACAATGCATCTCGCCAAGGACGACAGTCCTAAAATGGTAGAAATCCGCGTGTATGATTCCAGTGCAAATATGCAGCCGGACTTTGAATTTAAAGAATGGCAGTTATAAAAACCGCGCTCTCCTTCACTCTATTGCTTAGCCTGGGCCTGAATTGGGGTCCCGTGCACGCGCGTGAAAAACCGCTGAGTGCTGTGGCGGATTTGCGCTACGGCACAGCACTCTATGAATATTACCTCGACGACTACATGAGCGCGCTGACCGAACTGCTTGTCGCCGAGCAGCATGGCGGCATTGTCGGTCATGGTGACAATCCTGAAATTATGGAAGCGGGACTTGCACTTGGCTACAACATGGAGCGCTATGCCAGTGAAATTTTCGAGCGCCTGCTCGAGCAGAACCGATCGCAGGAGGTGCGCGATGCTGCGTGGTTTTACCTGGCCCGACTGCGCTATAAGAACGGAGATTGGCAACGGTCTCAAGAAGCGCTTGAGCGCTTGAGTAAAAAACCTGTGAAGTCTCTTCGGCAGGATGCCAATGCGCTGAGAATTAATTTGCTGCTAAAAAATAATGACACTGCCTCCGCCGAACAGGCCCTAAAAAAACTCGATCTTTCCGAACGTTGGCTGCCGTATTTTTATTTTAATATCGGGTCTGCGCTCGCGCGTGAGCGCCAGTTTGCGCGCGCCGTTGAGTATTTTAATCGACTTGCTGCAGAGGAATATCAGCGCGAAGAATATCGTGCGCTCTATGATAAGGCGATGACGGCTGCGGGCTACTCTTACCTGTTTCAGCAACGATACCCAGAGGCTATGGCACAATTTGCCCGTGTGCGCCTGAGCAGTGCGCTGTCTAATCGCGCGTTACTTGGCTATGGTTGGGCTGCGGCGGAAATGGGTGATTATCAGGAGGCTCTAAGACCCTGGTTGCATCTTGCAAACAGTGCATTGATTGATGAAAACAATCAGGAAGCGATGATCGCTGTGCCCTACGCTTACGAGCAATTAGGCAGTGATGGGTTGGCGTTGAGCCATTACCA
Organism: Cellvibrionaceae bacterium; assembly: GCA_028281575.1. GTDB lineage: Bacteria > Pseudomonadota > Gammaproteobacteria > Pseudomonadales > Cellvibrionaceae > Agaribacterium. The sequence goes on along the minus strand of JANQJP010000009.1, from coordinate 9,846 downwards.
AAAAGCGGAACAGAGTTTTAGCGAAGAGATTGACCGCATCAATGCCGTATTGAATTCACTTAAAAGTGAAGAACTGCTTACGGCGCTCGAAATTGAACAGCGCGGTGAGTTGGATTGGATGAGCATTGCCAAGCAAAATCAGCTTTCGCCGCGCTTAGCGTATTTGGTCAGCTTGTTCTCACGCGATTCATTTCAGGGGTCTATTCAGGAGCTGCAAGATCTGTTGGCTTTAAAAGCCAATATGGAACTCTGGCAGGAAAAGCTGGCATTTTATGAAACCATGTTGGACGAACGCGAAGCTAATCGCGGCGCAAAAGCAGAGTTTCTCCAAGTGGCCGAATTGGAAAAACGCATCGAAGAGATGCGCGCTCAACGCAAAGCGCTGGCGTTTGATATAGAGCGCATCGCCGCCGACAAAGATTATTTTGCATTGGCGTCAAACGAAGATATCGCTTTGATTAAGCGGATTACTCGCAGCCAACGCAATGTTGAGCTATTGCGCGCATCAGATCCTTTTATCGATGAATATGAAGAAGCGGTTCGCCGTTACAACGGCCTCTTGTTGTGGCAGGCAAGCGAATCCTATGGTGATCGATTGTGGCAGGCGATAAAAACGTTGAATCAACTCGATAATTCTTTACAGGATGTCAGCGATACGCAGGCGCGAGTAGATAAGTTAATGCAAGCTGCACCGGACCTGGGCCCCTATCGCGCGCGCCTGGCGTCGGCAAATACTTCGCTTGAAGACTTGCTCGCAGCGATCGATGCGTTAATTAATCGCAGCGAGGGTGATCTCAAATTGTTGGTCATGGACCTGCTTCAAGAGCAGCGCAGCAGGTTGTCTAATTATCTCGCACAGAGCCGTCTGTCGGTGGCACGTCTTTACGACAAAGCGCGCCAGCATCACGAAGATGTTGAGACTCAAAAAAGCATCGACAGAGCAAAACAGCGCGAATTGTCGGAGCAAGTTGAAACCGATGAAACTTTCCAGGAGGCACCGTGAATATTCGGCGGCTTCTGATGTTTGTTTTGTCAGCGCTTTTTGTTGTCGCGTGTTCAAGCAACAAAGACAAGCCTAAAAAAAGCTATGGGCGGACGCTTGCTGATCTTCCAGTGCAAACACTTCCAGAGGAGCCAATGCCGGTGCCTGTGGCATCCCTGGATCAAATTGAAGACAGCTATCGGGCTGCACTGGATGTGGCTAACGATCCGGAAATTCGCCATCGCATTTTAATTCGTCTCGCGGACATAGAAATGGCGCGCAGCGAAACCGAACAAATAGAAATCGCAGAGCAGCGCGAATTTTTCACCGATGCCATTTCCATGTATCAGGAGTTACTCGAGTTAAATCAAGCCCGCCAGGGTGAGCAAGGTGTGCCGAGTAATGAGCGTTTGCTTTATCAATTATCGAAAGCTTACGCACTGGATGGACGTATTGATGAATCAAATGAAGTACTCGAACGCCTGGTAACGCACTTCCCGGAATCCGCGTTTGCTGCCGAAGCCGATTTTCGCCAGGCCGAATTAGCCTTCACGAACAGAGATTATGTCGCCGCTGAAAAATTATATGCAAAGGTGATGACTGTCGGCGACGAAACACCTTTTTATACCAATGCTGTTTATATGCATGGATGGACGCGTTTTAAGCGCGGGCGCTATCGCGCATCCATTCCCTCGTTTACCGAAGTTTTGGATCGCACCTTAATTGAAGGGCAGGATTTTGAAGCGTTAAGTAACAGTAGAAAAAATCTCGCCAAAGATACCTTGCGAATTCTAAGTATCGCGTTTTCCTATTTGGATGGTGCAAACACGATTACTGAGGTGTATCGCAATTTAGGTGAAAGGCATTATCAATTTATGCTCTACGCGAATCTCGGCGAGCTCTATTATGAAAAAGACCGGTTTCGCGACAGCGCTGATACATATTTACATTATGTAAAGGAATTCCCAGATACTGACCAAAGTCCTGCGTTTAGCGTTAAAGCTATAGATGTTTATCAGCAGGGAAATTTCCCAAGTCTTATTTTGCCGGCGAAAGAAGAATTTGTTCGCAACTACGGCGCCTATAGTGATTTTTGGCGCGCACGCGATGAGTTGCGCCGCGAATCACTTAAACCTTATCTTAAAACCTACCTTACCGAACTTTCGAGCTTCCACCATGCCGAAGCTCAGGCGCTAGACGAAGAAAAAACCAAGTACGAGCAGCAAGTTGCCGCGGGGAAAAAACCTAAAAAGAAACCGGAGACATCGGCCCCGGGTTATATGCGCGCTGCAGAATTATACGGCGAGTACGCGTTCACCTTTCCCCAGGATGGCGCTACACCTGAAATGACTTTTTTACAGGCCGAGGCTTACTATTCGGCGGGCCGTTTGCCAGAGGCGGTCGAGTCTTATGAAACAGTTGCCTATCAATATGTCGATAAAAAACGTGGGCCTGATGCGGGTTATGCGGCGATAGTTACGATGGCGGAACTGGTTGAGAAGACCTCAACACCAAAAGACGACATCGACATGCAAATACATTTGCAGTGGCAGTCGAGAAAAATTGATAGCGCTATTTCTTTTAGTAATTATTTTTCGACCGATTCACGCGCCGTGCCTGTGCTGACAAAAGCTGCACAAGAATTATTTGAGCAGGGGGAATTACTGAGGGCTGCGACCATCGCACAACAGCTTACGCAATGGCAACCGCAACAGGCTTTGGCGTTGGAAAAAACCGCTTGGTTAATATTGGCGCACAGTCGCTTCGATTTAGGACAGTATTCTGAGGCCGAATGGGCTTATAGAGAACTGCTCTCCCTACTCAGTCCAAATGACCCGCAACGCGCAGAGCTTATCGAACGGGTGGCGGCCAGTATTTACCGCCAGTCTGAGTTGCAGTTGGCTGCAGGTGATCGCGAGGGAGCGATTACGCGCTTACTCAGCATTCGGGAAATTGCACCAAACAGTGATATTGCAATGACGGCCCATTACGACGCGACGAATTATTTAATTGAATTGCGCGACTGGTCGAGGGCAGAAAAAGAACTGGATGCTTTTAAAGCGCGTTACCCCAGTCACGAATTAACCCAAACGCTCGCACCTAAATATGCGTTGGTTTATCAGGAGTCTCAGCAATGGGGTAAGGCCGCCGCTATTTTGAGTGTCATGTCTGAGTCGGGAGACCCGGAGCAGCAACGCACGTCGTTGTATCTTTCTGCAGAACTCTATGAACGTTCGGGTAATTTAGACCAGGCGATAATTCACTATCGCAAATATGCGCACACTTACCCTGAGCCCTTTAGTATAGCAACAGAAGCGCGCTTCCATATGGTTGAGTTATATGAAAAGACCGGTCAGCCGGGTAAAAAAGATTTTTGGTTAAAAAAATTAATTGAAGAAGATGCTAATGCGGGTGCTCAGCGAACAGATCGTTCGCGTTCGTTAGCTGCAATGGCGATGAGTAAATTTGCTTACGATGAATACCGGGCATTTGAAAAGGTCAAGCTGTCTCTGCCTATCAAAAAAAGCATGAAGAAGAAAAAACGTGCGATGGACAAAACGCTCGACTATTACAAAAAGATCATGGATTTCGGTATTGCCGAATATGTCACGGAAGCGAATCACCGTATCGCTATGATTTACGCAACGTTAAGCGCCGATTTGATGAACTCGCAGCGACCAAAAGGCCTGGACGCACTCGCATTGGATCAGTATGAGATATTGCTTGAAGAGCAAGCTTACCCGTTTGAAGAAAAGGCCATTGATCTGTTTACCAGCAATACCAGGCGAACCCAGCAGGGTATTTACGATGATTGGGTTAAGGAAAGTTTTGTCGAGCTTGCCAAGATCCTGCCCGCACGTTATGGCAAGCGGGAGCAATTGGTAGAGGTGAGCGATGCGATTTACTAGTAGCGATTTGGCTAAATGGTTTTATATCGCTGTTGTGGCGGTGACGCTTGCTGCTTGTGCGCAATTGCCGGTAATTGGTGGTAAAGAAGATGATACGCAAGTGGTGGAAGATCACGCCGAGCTTCCTCAGGCGCAGGAGAGCACTGCAGAGGATGCGCCATTGATCGCGATTCCGCGACCCGAATCGCCCAGCCGTGTAAGTGTGCCAGCGGCAGCGAAACAGGAATTTGCCGACGCAAAGCGTGCAATGCTGGCGGAAGACTGGGTTAAGGCTGAGGGGCTTTTGTTGGTAATGACAGAAACCTACCCCAAGCTCGCCGGTGTTTACACCAATCTGGCGATCGTCTATCAGCGCACAGGAAAGTTGGAAGAAGCGGAAAAAACCTACCAGTTCGCGATCAGTACCAACAAATACGCCTTTGATGCCTATACTAATCTTGGTGTTATCTATCGGGAGATGGGCCGTTTTGAAGAAGCCGAAAGTACTTACAAGGATGCTTTAGCACTGTGGCCTCACCACCGCGAATCGTTAATTAATTTGGGTGTGCTCTACGACATGTATCTGGGCAAGCTTGAACTGGCGTTGAGTCACTTCGAACTCGCGCAAAAGCTTTCGACTGAAGAAGACCGCCGGCTCAAGGGCTGGATCATCGATCTTCAGCGGCGTATGGCGCAACAACCGGGTTGATAAATATGAATAAATTAGTTGTCGTGATATCCCTATTAATGTTCGCTGGATACCTGCAGGCACAGGACAAAGAAGTTGTGAATCTGGGCGCTACGATTACCGGTAATCAGGAGCAGCCCAAGGTGCTTTATATCGTTCCCTGGAAACAAACCAAAGATAACACCATACTTAATCAAGGCTTAGAAAGCCGTCTTAGCGACGTATTCGATCATGTTGAGCGCAGCGAGCATCAACGTGAAGTCCAGTACTTCGAAACCCTAGTCGATACGACCGACGGAGTTCTCGAATAAATTTCTTTTCCTACTATTAGTTTTTTCCCTATCGTTTAGGAGGCAAACAAACGATGAATAACATAATTTCGTTCTTCCAGGCCGGTGAAGAATTCATGTACCCCATTGCGATAGTGTTGGTCGTCGGCCTTGCTATCGCGATTGAGCGCTGGGTATTTCTCACTGGTGCAAAGACATCCAACCGCAAGGCGTTTGATCGCATGCTGCCTTTGCTTCGGAAGAAAGACTACGCTGCTGTGATTGAACTCGCTCGTGCGACCACGGCACCGATTGGTCGCATTGTTGCCACCGGTATTGCGCGCATGCAGCAAACGCCGCGACGCGATGAGATTGAATACGCGATGGAGGAAGGCGTTATGGAGGCTGTGCCGCGTTTGGAAAAGCGCACAGCATATCTCGCGACCCTGGCAAATATCGCGACCCTGCTCGGTTTACTCGGCACCATTATGGGCCTGATCGAAGCGTTTACCGCGGTGGCAAATGCTGATCCTGCCGAAAAAGCGACCTTGCTCTCGCAAAGTATTTCACTTGCGATGAATACAACCGCGTTTGGCTTGATGTCAGCCATCCCCCTGCTGCTTTTGCACGCCATGCTGATTGAGAAAACCACTGAAATTGTCGACAGTCTTGAGATGGCAGGCACGAAATGTCTGAACTTAATGTCGAACGCTAACAATTTAACCACTCGTACCCGAACCACAGACAAATAACCCTAGTTGATGAACTTTACGGGCGGTTAATGCTATGCGTAGAAGTAGATTTCGCAATAAAGAGGCGGAACTCGACATCACCTCATTTATGAACCTGATGATTATTCTGGTTCCTGTGCTGCTTATGAGTATGGTGTTTTCCCATATCTCAGTTTTGGATCTAAAGTTGCCGGATCTTGCCTCCGATTCGAAGCCGACAGACGATCCAAAAAAAGAAGCGCTTGAACTCGTCATTGAGGACGATGAGCTCATTATTAATTACCCAGCGGGTGCGCCGCTGAAGCGCCTGCCCAAAATTGAAGATGAAGAAACAGGCGAATTGGTACACAATTTCAAACTGTTATCGACAGTTTTGCGTGAAGTTAAGCGCAAGCTTGAAGCGCAGGGGATAGAAAAGGACGACATATTAATTCTGTCCAGACCGGACACGGATTATCAAACAATTATTAAATCGATGGACACCGTTCGAAGCTTTAAAGCGGTTGTCGCCGCGTCGGTTGTTGAAGCCAAGTTATTTCCGGTCATATCTTTGGGTGACGCACCCGTCGATGATGCCCCTGAAAGCGAAGGGGGCGCGCAGTGAAAAAATCCATACACGCCAAGCGCATGGACAGGCATCACCGTCGCGCAAAAACATCCAAGCTAAATCTCGTCTCGTTAATGGATATCTTTACCATCCTGGTATTTTTTCTGTTGGTGAACTCCTCCGATGTTGAAGTGTTGCAAAGTGACAAGTCCATTAAATTGCCGGAATCCATTGCCGAACAAAAACCTGCTGAAACCTTAGTGGTGATGGTTAACAAAGAAAATATTCTTGTGAGTGGCCGCAAGGTGGCTGATCTTGTCGATATCGATTTGTCCAGCTCAGCTGACATCGAAGGTTTGAAAAAAGAACTTAATCACCAGGCCAACCGCAAACCTTATCGCGATGACGAAGCCGCCAAGCTGGGTCGTTTCGTAAATATTATGGCGGATAAGGACACGCCGTATGCTTTGTTGAAAAAAGTGATGTCGACCTGTGCTAAATCGGAGTATCGCAATATCTCGCTGGCTGTCAGCCAGGTTGAAGATAAGTCGGAGCCGATAGAGGCCAGCGGCGAAGCGGTGGAGGGCTAATATGGCAACACCGATCGCCGCACCAAATTTGCAGTTACCCTGGAGTTCGTCACTTCAAGACAATCCGCGCTATTACAAAATTCTCGCTGTGTTTACGCTGGTCTTTTTGGTGATCTCGATCGCGATCACTCTTTGGGATGTGCCGGAGCCTACACGCGAAGAGCTCGAGCGTTTACCGCCAGAGTTAGCGCAGGTTCAACTCGAGGAAGAAGCATTGCCACCGCCGCCTCCACCTCCTGACCCCGAAGAGGAGGAGCCGGAGGAGGAAGAGGAAAAACCCGAAGAACCCGAACCAGAGCCTGAGCCGGAGCCAGAGATTGTCGAAGAGCCCGAACCTGCGCAGCTTATAGAGGAGGCGCGTGAAGTAGCCGAGGCTGAAATCAATCAGTTTGCAGATGCCTTGTCAGATATGCGTGAGGCTTTCGATCTCAGTGATGTGAACGCAGATGAACTTACCCAATCTACGGGTGAAGCGGCCGAACTGGACCGTTCGATTATCACCAGCGGTGCCACTGCATCGAGTGGCGGTATCACAACATCCAATATGAGTCGCAATACCGGCGGTGTTGCGCTTTCCGGTAAAGAAAATACCAAGGTAAGCAGTAAGCTTGCAGATTCAGCAGGCAAAGCGACACAGGCAAAAAAGGCGCCTCCGCGCGAACGTTCTTATCGCAGCGATGAGGATATCCGCAAAGTTATGGATAAGAACAAGGGTGTTATTTATGCCATATACAATCGGGCACTGCGCAAAAATCCGGCGCTTGAAGGCAAGGTTGTATTTAAGCTTGTGATCGAGGCAAACGGAAAAGTTTCATCCGCCTCTATTGTAAGCAGTGAACTCGCCGACCCCGATCTGGAACGCAAACTTCTCGCGCGAATCAGATTAATTAGTTTCGGTGCCAAGGATGTGCTGAAAACCACATTAAACTACTCTTTCGATTTCCTGCCTTATTAATCGACGCTGTTCCCGTCCTATTTTGTTAGGACGGGAAGCCCTGTTTGGCCATGGTCTAATCCTGATTTTGCTTCCAATTGTCCCAATAGGGCGTGTCACCAAAGTAGTCAATTAAATGATCGATAAATGCGCGGGCACGCTCTGATAAATAGCGCGTTTTCGGATATACCGCAAAGGCGTTTAGGCCTTCCACGCGATAATCTGGCATAAGCTCTACCAAGCGACCTTGCGCCAGTTCCTGCCAACAAATAAACGTCGGTGAGATGATAATGCCATGCCCCTCGCACGCGAGATAGCACAGGAAATCACCGTTGTTGGCGCTTAGTTTTGCCTTGGGTTTCATTGTCGTGACGTCGCCGTTGTTGTCGATTAAGCGCCAACTGCCCGAGCTCGTGCCGATGTAGCGCATCACCTTGTGGTTTTTCAGATCCTCGGGAGTATGTGGCATACCAAATTCTTCTAAGTAGTTGGGTGAGGCACACAACGTCGTGCTAATAGGGGTGATTTTTCGCGCGATCAGGCTTGAGTCACTGAGGTTATCGATACGAATAGCGAGGTCTATACCTTCCTGGATAAGGTCGACCTGCCTGTCGGAAAAGTCGATAGTAAATTCCAGTTCGGGGTGGCGCCGCAAAAAATCGTTTATTGCAGGGCCCATATGTGCATTGCCAAAAGTGACCGGCAGAGAAACGCGAATACTGCCGCGCAGCTGTGCTTCAGTGTTTGCCGTAAATGCATTGAGTTCAGCCACGTCCTCTATGACTTTTACGGCACGCTCATAATAGAGTCTGCCTGCGTCGGTTAGGGTAAGCGCGCGCGTCGTGCGGTTGAGTAGCTTCACACCCAGTTGAATTTCGAGTTCGTTTAAGCGTCGGCTCACAGCCGATTTGGCGATTCCGAGTTGGTGCGCCGCCCGGCCAATGCCTCCGGACTCAACAATGCGGACAAATGCATTCATATCTTCGAGCTGACCCATGAGACTCCATTGTTCTTTTTATGCGAATAGTATTTTGAAAATATCGCGCTTTATTCAATTAATGACAACCCCTAGACTGAAGTCATCAATAGCTGATGGTGATGTGAGGAAAATTTCATGGGTTTGCTTGTTGACGGGCAGTGGCAGGACAAGTGGTACGACACTAAGGTGACAAAGGGACGCTTCGAGCGCTCCGCATCGCAATTTCGTCATTGGGTTACTGCCGACGGCAGCGCGGGCCCTTCCGGCGAATCAGGTTTCAAGGCTGAGCCCGGTCGCTATCACCTCTATGTCTCGCTCGCATGCCCCTGGGCCAACAGAACCTTAATTTTTCGCAAGTTAAAAGGATTGGAGCAGCTTATATCGGTTTCGGTTGTTCATTGGTATATGGCTGAGCATGGCTGGACCTTTGAGCCTGGCGAGGGGGTGGTTGCGGACCCTATCCACAACGCGCGCTACTATCACGAAATTTATACGGCAGCGGACAAGCACTACAGCGGTCGTGTTACCGTTCCGGTGCTGTGGGATAAAAAACGAAACACTATTGTTTCGAACGAATCGGCTGAAATTATTCGCATGTTTAACAGCGGATTTGACGCGCTTGGTGCCACACCTGGCGACTACTATCCGGTGGCCCTGCGCGGTGAAATTGATGAGCTTAACGAGCGCATTTATCAATCGGTCAACAACGGTGTTTACAGGGCTGGATTTGCGACGACACAGGAAGCCTATGAAGAGGCAATAACGCCTCTGTTTAATACGCTAGACTGGCTCGAGCAGCGCTTGAGCAATCAACGCTATCTCGCTGGGGCAACGCTTACAGAGGCCGATTGGCGCTTATTCACGACATTGGTGAGGTTTGATTCGGTTTATGTTGGCCATTTTAAATGCAACATCAAGCGGATCTCAGATTACCCCAATCTTTGGGCGTATACGCGAGAACTGTTTCAGTACCCTGGTGTTTCAGACACGATAAATATGCAGCATATAAAAAATCATTACTATCAAAGTCATCGAACAATAAATCCAACTGGCGTTGTGCCGGTCGGACCCAGTATCGACTTTTACGAAGCTCATAATCGTGCGGAAAATCATGTTGCCGATTGACGTTAGGGCCTGTCTACACGAATTCGATCACCACTGTTGTGGCTGCAAAAGCGCCAATCAAGGGGTAAGGCGAGTAGTTTGGTTGTTCCACATGAACGACGAACAAAGCTTAC
>JANQJP010000007.1 GCA_028281575.1 Cellvibrionaceae bacterium | reverse complement strand
TGGTGGATTGGACAGGGCGTCATATTCGAGACGATAAGCGTGGCTATATTGCTCATACGCACCCACCAATACTGGATCGGCTTGATATTGAACCTGATCAGTGGTTGACGTTAACCACGCAGTTTGAGCAACGCTTTTCGAGCTTTGTCGGCAACGAGCAGAAACTGAAGCGTGCAACGCAGTTATTAGACTATCAACGTACGCCGGGTTTGGCGCGGTGTCGGGCCTTTTTCTAACTCACTCTCTTCAAAAAAACCAATCTTCTGATCTATTCGCAAGGGTAGATGGGCTTACGACCTAAATTTGGGTTTTTCATCAGAAAATTAAAACTGATTCGTTTTAAACAGCAATTCCAGGCACTTCCATTACGTCAAAAAAAATATCGGGAGCAGCGATTCCATTTTCTTTAACGTGACTGTCTTGTTTATTCTCAGAAAGCGCAAACGGACATGACTGTCTTGTTTATTTTTTTTGGCTGTCTCATTTTCTTGTTTTACTCCTCTTCTTTGTCTCATTTTCTATTACTTATTCTTCTCTAAAATTCTGTTTTGTAAACCGAACGCCAGTAGGAGATTCCAGCCGCTGAACCGATGAGCTTTGACCCAGGTGTATGTAATCCCACCGTCAAACCGCAAGAACCGCCGCTACAAGATGCTCCTCCGGTTAATCCACCTACTGCTTTCACGCCACCCAGCTGCCAACTTTGTGTTGGAGAATCAACACTAAAAACTCCACCAAAACCAGACATTTTTTCGATGGGTCCATAGAACTCTGTAGCTTGGGATTGCATAGAATATCCGCGCAAAAAGCCAGCTTTAATCTCTCCACCAACCATAATCATTAACTCACTCTTGTCCACGGCCAATGCCAATCCACCAGCAAAAGATACACCAAATGCTTTTTCATAAAGGACTGAAACCTGATAAGACTTATCTTCAAATAAAATTTCATGCGTCCTACTACCGATAAACTCCAAGCCTTTTTGTAACAGAAAATCTTTCACATCTTGCTTGACATCTATATTATCGAGCCCTCGCTCCAATACTACTTTTACTCTTCTAAGATAATCTTCCTCTGGCCCCCACTCCTCCATAGAAACATTGCTCTCACGCTCAGAAAAATCAAACTTTAGTTTTGGACCAGCATTAATCTTCGGATTCCAAAGCTTCTTAATCGTAACTGCAAAGGCCGAAGTAAGAGCTCCATTCATAAATTTCCCACCTGTAGCATCACTAACTGTACCCGCGACCAACATACGAATTAGCATGCTCTCCGTAGGATTAGCCTTTGTCGCTAACCACTGATTTCCTCCCATATAGCCACTGACACCACCTGATACAAATCCGTGACCGAATTTGCCTCCCTGCAGCACACTTGTAACACCGCCAGTCACACCCATAGCGGAGACTCGAAGCCAAGCATCTTCCATACTAATGCCACCACCAATGAAAGCAGTAAGCCCACCTGCTAACGCAGCCCGCAATACCCCACTACCACTCGCACCGTTAATCATCGCGCTAACCGCCGAAGTGGCTGCACCTACAGCAAATGCCTGCCAGGTGAAGCCAGAGCATTGCGGTCCACAAGCATAAAACGCAGCAGTAGTTATGATGACTGCCGCAGCCTGCCGCGCCCCCCCTCGCACCTCATTCCACTGCACCGCATAACCACTCGGGTCAGTCGCGTTCAACGGGTTATTCCAGGTATAGGCGTAGCGGTTGAGGGATTGGGTGTGTGTCGCCGCCTGGATAAGCGGGTCGGCCTGCAGGAAGCGGGCGATACGCGCGTCGTAAATACGCCCGTTCATATGAATAATGCCAACTTCGTCGACCATTTCGTGGCCGGTAAAGCCGCGGGTGGTTTCAGCTTTGATATTGGCCAATACGCTGGTATTGATCAGTTCTCTGATCGTATGTTCATCCCAGGTATTGGGATTGCGGCGCTCACCCCAGGGGTTAAAGCTCATCGCCTGCACAACGAGCCCGGCGTCATCGGTGATCACGTCCAGAGAGCCGAGGTGATCGTTATAGACATAACGCGCTTTGCGGCCACCATTGCTGAGGACATTGCCACTGGCATCGGTGGTGATGGTAATAATCGCGGTTTTACCGAGGTAGCGCTTCCACTCGATTTTGTTCGGCTCGGTGGATTTGGTGATTTTCTCAACATTCCCCAGGTAGCGCGTGGTGGTTACCACACCGTTTTTATCCACGTCTTTGCGCCAATAGCGACTGCGGTCTATGCCGTAGGCAAATTCCGTTAGATGCTGACCACCTTCATCATATTGCTTGATAATGCTCAGCGGTTTATCGAAAGTGCTGTAATTAAAGCTGCGTCGCTTGCCGTCGGGGTTTTGGTCGTACTCGAGATTGCCGTTGTCGTCGTAGACATAGCTGTGACCATCGATATTCTTCACCGCATGCGGCTGATCACTGGCTGAACTGCCATAGCTGTAATTGCCAACGCCGTTTTTGTAGCGGATATTGCCGCGCGAATCGTAGCGAATATCCTGCTGACTGGCGCTGAGCCCTGCACACCCACCTGTGCTCGTTGTATTGGCGTTAGTATGGATTAAGCGGTTGAGCGCATCGTAGCAGAAGCTTTCCTCAAGACTGCGGGTGGCAGTGTTATCTGACGATACGCGCGAGTCGTTGGCGCGACGGCTCAGGTTGCCGATTTTATCCCAGGCATAGCTGATATCCTGCAGCTTAAAGAGCTGGGAATTCTGCGCCACTTGGGATTCAATCTGACCACTTTCCGCGTAGTAGGTAAATTGGCTGGTAATGCCGTTGCCATGCCTGACTTCCGTCGCTTGCCCTCGTGCATTTGTGCTGAGCAATTCGAACACGGTATCACCCGTTTGCAGATCATTAACCTGCTCCAGGAAGCCGTAATCGTTGTAGCGGTTTTCTGTTCCGCTCACGAGTGAACCATCGCCATAGCGATTGTCCGAAGCATTGCCGACGATGCGCAATCCCCGGATATCGGCTTCGTCGATATCCCCCGTTGCATTGGTATCTGCACCCGCGCCATCCAGCGCATCAAACTGTTTTATAACCCGGCCAAAATCGCCAAATTCAGTGCGATTGATATGCGTCTCCAGTTGACCACCGACACGGGTCCGCGTCACCGCGGCATAGGCCCGGCCGTATTGATCATACTTTGGATAAGCGCACTGTACAGACGCAGCTGAACTGCAATCGTCATTGCTCGACATCAGCGCGTCGGACATCAGCACGGCGGTAATCTGCGTTTTCGCAAAATCCGCCATGTCACCCTGATCGGTAGCGGTGTCGTAGTACCAACGCGTATGGTTTTCTACCGTTTGGTTGTCGCGGTAATCGATACGATCCTGCATACGGCCGAGGCTGTCGTAACTCTGGGTGACGACCTGGCCTTTACCATCGCGCTGCCAAACCAGCTCGCCAAAGGCGTTGTACTTATATTGCCAGCTGCCCTTGTCGGGATCGTTCATCGCAATTTTGCGATTAAATTCATCGTAAACAATTTGTGTTGTCACCAGGCCGGGAACACCGCTGAGGGCAGCATCCAGCGCGGAAGCGTAAGACTTCATATAGACCAGGTTACCGTGGTTATCGTACTCGTAGACAATTTTGCCACCGAGTTCGTCTTCAACTTCGACCAGCTCGCCCAGACCATTTTTGGTTTCGGTGCGCACCTGCCCGAGCGGGTTAGTCGCGGTGGTGGCGTACGCGTCGTAATGGTACTTGTGCACAGAGATACCGTTTTCATTCGGAACCTGAGACTCAACAATACGGCCGAGGATGTCGTAGGTGTTTTCCGACCAATAACTCGGGCCTTCTGCACAGGTAAATGGCGCACTGGTGCGCAGCGAGCGGCCGAGCCTATCAAATTCGGTATCGACACAGCTCATTGAACCATCAAATTGCTGGGTCGCTTCGCGCACGGCACGGCCCAATACATCGATGTAACTGACCGCAAGCCCTCCGCCGTTCGCGGTTTTCTCAACATAGTACACCGCACCACCCGGGCAGTTGCCGCCACTGCATTTTTTGTAGGTGGTTGTCACACCGGCGCCGGTGAGATCGGTGCTGGCAATTTCGCGACCGAGCGCGTCGTAACTGACCGTTGTAACGTTGCTGTGTAAACCGCTGGTCATGCTGGTAGGCGTACCAAATTTACTGCGCGCTGCGATATTGGAGCTAAGGAACTGGTCACCGTTCTCGGACAAATGTGTGATAGTTTGATCAACATAGCGGCCGGTGCTGTCATAAACCGACTCGGTTTTACGTATTTGCTCGGCGGCGCTGGTTTGCGTACCGGCGACATTAAACTGGTGATTGTCACCTGTAATTTCCGCCAGGGTTTTGTTGCCAAAGCCGTCGTAGCTGTACGTGGTTTTAAGCTCGGCAACAGTGCCACCATGCACGGTTTCTTCTCTCAATAAGCCCGCATGTACACCTGAGTCGTAATAGGCAAAATTGGAAACACGCTCAATGTCTTCACCATTGCGTGTGGTGGTCACGGTCGTTGACGTTAAGCGGCCGAGAGCCGCGTAACTGTTTGAACGCCCATCATGAAAATTGGCGGTGGCCGAGGTCGGGAAGGTACTTTCCACCACTTGGGTAACCGACAAACCCTGGCCCTCGGTGACAGTTGTCGCTTTGCTGAGATTGCCATAGGCATCGTATTCGTTGCTGATGGTTTTCTTTTGCAAGTCCGCATTATTGGCAACAATATTTGTGGCATCGGCCGCATCCGTTTTCACACTGCGCATAATGTCTTCGGAAAACGCCATATACGGATGGACGGACCCCAGGTAAGCGGCGGTACCCTGATCACTGTTTTTTAAACCATCTGCCCATGTGGATTGCCAACCGCGCAACTCGTAGGTGCTGCTGTTTTTTGACAATAAAATACTGCTGGGATTACCCGGTGCCCGCTGCTCGGTTTTCGCGGGATAACCAATAAAAGGCCAATCCTGCCGATACGTTGTTGAGGTAATCACGCCGGTTTGCAGATCTTCCGTAGAGAGCTTTTTAAAGCCCAGGAAGCCGCGACCACCTGCCTGAAAACGGGCGTGCTCATAGTAGTAATTAATGCTGCTTAATGCGTCGTGATTTACAGCACCCGGAGTATTCGCATCACCGGCGGGGGCACTGCTTTGAATATTCGTCACAATCTGCATCGGCGCGAGATGCTCGAGCACAGCGTACTTATTACCCGCAATTACATTTTGAGTGTCTGTGACATCGCTAAACGGGGAATTAACCGAGCGGTAAAACTCATTAACACTGCGGTAATCAATCGTGGTGGCTGGAACTTCGTAGCAACCATAAAAAAACCACTCCGACCTGGGAATCTGTGACTCATCTTCATATGGTGTGGGCAATCCACATTCAACATCTGCAGATTGATACAGCTCATACGAGTGCGTTTCAAACAAACCAATATAATTATCTGTCTGATTCAGTTTTTCATAATTGATATGCGTGACGGCACCGAGACCATTGGTAATCTTGCTTACGCTTCCGGTTAAACCTGAATTTAAATTCGGCATGACCTTAAGAAAACGACCGTCAACAAAAACCACATCGAGATGACTGTCACCGGTGGCGTCGTAAACCATAATTCGATCTTGAGCGGAGTCGATGGCCCCCGCTACCGTGGCAACAGGTCTTTCCTCAAGAAATGTTTCCGTGTTCGCCGACCATGGTTTATAGGAAATAGCGCCTGAACTTTTCTTGCGGTATTGAAGGTCTGCGTAACCATCCGCGTTAAGGTCGTTCAGTTGAATTTCGTAGTCTTCGTAGTCGTCTACAGAAAATACTGTTACAGGGTCTTTAAAGGTCGTTCCTGTATTCAAACGCAGTTCGTAATCGGCAGAACCATCCGTTGCAGTTTTTTCGAAAATAATATCGGTGTAGGTATCACCGTTTACATCCAGCGCGAAAACGCGGGCAAGCGGGGCAAGCTTTTTCTCAGGCTCATGATCAATTTGCGCTGGGTCCGAAGCTCTACCTAAATATCTCATCGATTCAAATCCATTTCCCGAGCGACGCATTGCGTAATAATGCTCTTCGATATGAGTGGCATGAGTAAACCCTAACTGAGAAGATGTCCAATAGCGTCTGTGCACTAAAACAACATCACCAACACCGTCGCCATCAAAATCACCTCCGGCGACAAAATCTTTTTCATAAATGGGTGTTGACGTGTTTGATCCGGTGGAAGTAAACGGTCGGGTTAATCCTTCCCAGGAAAGCGTGCCTGGCTCTTCGACATAAGAATATGGTCTATTGGACGTAGCGGGTTCGCTATTACGTTTTAATGTCCAGATTTTTTCCGGGGTGATAATGTCCGCAAGCCCGTCTGAATTGGCATCGATAAACGTTGCGTAAACACTCCCAACATCGACAACCTCTTCATCCGCACTGATAAGCCAGTCACCACCGGGTTCTAACGAGGGCGTGGAGAGATAAATCTCCCAATGATTAAATGTATTTTTATCACGGAAAAGCGCAATGTCCTGACGCCCGTCGCCGTTGTAGTCGATCGGCTGTATGCTAATTTGCTCTTTAGAATTAAATCCGTTTTCTTCAAAACGCTCGTAGTAAAGATTGTCAGCGTTTATAAATTCCCCTTTGGAGAACTGCATGGTGTCGGGATTGTAACGGGCATATTTGAGCACGATGTCGTAAGCACCGTTGTTATGCTCATCGTTTTCCAACCAGGCCACATCCAGAAAGCCATCGCCATCCATATCGAACGGCATAAATTGAAGCAGCCGGCTTTCGCGTTGAATAAGATCGAGAGCCGACGCAGGCGCCGCTTGAGAAAAGTCGAGCCCGCCATCCATTTGCCAATCAAAATGTGTCGCGGGCAAACAGGCGTCGCCAACACATTCCTGAACAGCTTCAATATAAGATTTTTGAATCCAGTTGGATTCTTTAAGCGCTTTATAAATTAAACGGTAGCGCCGAATTTCCTGCATGCCCGTACTGCCGCTGGAGGGTTCCCGGCTACTGACAACAATCTCGCTAAGGCGTTTACCTGTAAACAGTTCTTCACCGGCAATATAACTTTTTATTTCGTCGGGCCTGCGCGTGTATATAAATTCAACTTGCGCGTGCGGTGTATTCCCTCCGGCGTAGGCATATTCAATTTTAGTAATACGAAAATCGCTGCCGTCATCATCATCGTATTCGTAGGTAATTTTATTGCCTACGCTGTCTTCAAAACTGGAAATAGCCCAGGCATATTGTCTGTGTATTCCAGGGAAAACCTGGTCGGCCGAATTCGTGTTGCCGTAGTAACTGATTGATCCGTCCTTTGCTTCAACACTAAAGTGACTCGGTCTATAGTCACTGCCAAAAGCGAGGATGCGTGCAAAGTTATCGATTTCAGTTTTATAGTGCGTGGCATTTTGGTAAGTGCCGCTATCAATTAAGCGCTGACCGTCGAGACAAAAACGATCCTCGCCCGTCCAGGTAATGGGTTTCGCCTGACCATCCTGACTCAGCGTCTGACGACAACGTGTAATTACAGACTGTCCCGATAAGGACCAGCCCAGGCCCAATAAACCATCTCCCCCCTGACTGGAATAATTTAAGCTAAGTTCGGGGGCGACACCCGCGGTGCCAACAGGTAATGTCAATGGAATGGAATATGATGCAGCGCCATTTTCGGTAACCCGAAAACTCCCGGTACTCGCGCCGTGCAGTGTTGGATTTTTAACGCGCACTTCATCGTAATCATAACCACCGGCGAAGTCAGTGCCATCCCAATCCAATTCGAAATAGGCGTCGCTTGAAGCACCGGGGATGGTAAGCTCTTCCGCACCATCACCATCTGCATCACTCACCGTATAGCTTTCAAAATCGGAAATATATCCCGCACCTTGCCAGTCGGCATTAGGCAGATCATGACCGCCATTTAAAACAAGTGTTGCATCGTAATTGCTAAGCGGCTGCTCGAGATTGTTCACCTGGCTCGCAGCAACAAAACCGGCGAGATTTAATACAAGGTCCTTTGTGTTATCGCCGTCGAGATCAGCAACGTGATACTGAGTGCCTTCGTGAAGCGGCTGTAAATTCCGCGCGGCAATCTCCTGCTCGGAAAGGTCGTCAATCGGTGTTAACGACGATTCGAAACGGGCATCGAAAGTACAGGAAATGTCATAGTAAGCGGTGTGATTAATTGTCTGACAATCCAACAGGCTGTCGGTGGCGCGCAGATAAAAACTGTCTATTTGCACTTGAACCTGCGTAACACTCTCACCAGAAGGCAGGAAAATAAGTTGGTCGCGCCCGGCAAAGTAGACATCTTTATGACCATCCTGGTCGACATCGCCGTAATAAATATCGTACATCGCATAATCGATTTCGGTCGTTGTTATCAACCAGTCGATCGCGCCGCTGCCCACTTCAATTTGATGACTGGGAATACCCAGAATTTCAGACCAGTCAATGGTATTCACCGCGTCGACATTTGATTCAGGCACATAGACAAGATCCGGTACGCCCGCAGCGGGTGCTTCCTCGACAGTGATAGACACACGCGCCTGGGATAAGCCACCATTTAAATCTTCGATGTAATAACGAAAATAAGCATTGGTACCTGTGTAATCCGACATTGGCGTAAAGGTAATAGCATTCCCGTTAAGTTCCGCCTGACCCAGACTCGCAAAAGTACCAAGCGTTCTAAATGAAATTTCGTCATCTGGATCAGGGTCACTGTCATTGCTCAACAACGCATCCACTTCAACAACAATAGGCGTGTTCGTATAAGTTGAATACGTTTCAGGATTAGCTGTTGGCGATGTATTCGCCGGCGTTTGGTCGCCGCCACCGGCGGGCGGTGAGGATACGCCACCTCCTGTTGAGGGTTCTCCCGTATCACAACCATTTGGAAGCTCAACATCACTTTCAAAGGTTATCTGAGCAATCCTGAAAGAGTTAGTCAGAGACGAAAAAGAATCAGGCTTTACACGAATTTCCGCGATATCACCTCTACCGGAGAAATTTAAGGGGATACTCACCGTATATTCAATAATACCCAAACCATATCGGAAATATCGCGAGAGTAAAGAGCTGTAATATTCTGGAGCGTCAAAATTACCACCACCAATTAGGCCGCCAGATGCATCGCGCACCTCGACAATAATGTCGCTCCCAATAGCCTCTACATTTTGTGAGATATTGAGCTTTAACTCACCAGGTCTAAAACCATCTACCCAATTGGCATCCGGTCCTGTTTCATTAGGCGTGAATACTTTATCGAATTGCTGGTTTGTCACCCACTCTTGGCGATTGAAACCTTGAAAAAAACCAACGAATTGATTTCTCCACGAACCGCTTGGGTCGTATACATCAAAGTAATCTGGACCTGTTTTATCTTCAAAAACTTTTGACTCGTCTACAACAAATTCGATTTTAGTTACATGAAGAGGGTCTGCTGTGTTAGAACTTGTTAAGATTTTTAATTTATGTATATCTCTATCAGTATTACCCAGATACAGGGGTACTAAAATCACATTAGTTTGATTTGGCACCACAGTGTAAGATTGAAACCCGATCAATTCGCCTTGATCATCTTCAATACTGATCGAATGTGTTCGTGTCCCCGGCTCAGCAATAAAAGTATTTATTACCGCATAGGTAGGCCGAAAACCTTGTTGCCACCCCACATTTGGACCACTATCCGCTACGATAAACTCCCAATCATAATATTCGTCATCTCTCCACCATCGATTAACCGAATCAAAATTCATCGGTCCCCAAGCAGAATTTCCTGACCAATAAGTACCATCGAGATAAGAAAATGTTTCAGCGGGCGGAAAGCACGCATCGCTAAGCGGCTCTTCAGTTACATCCAGTGTCACGGTCGCTGTCGCCCGATTACCACTAGAGTCCTCGATGGTGTAGTCAAAGCTCGCTGTACCTGAAAAACCCGCATCCGGAATAAAAGTAATGGCGTTGCCATCAAGCGAGACCTGACCATTTACAGGATTGTCTACAGAAATAACAGACAGTACATCTGCCGTATTGGGATCGGTGTCATTACTTAGAAGCGCCGCCACGTCAATGACACGCGCCGCATTCGTGTAAGCATTAAAGGACTCAGGGTTGGCTATTGGCGATGTAGCCGCGGGATTACTCCCTCCACCGCCCTGATTACAATTGGCGGAAGGTGCAATGTCGTTCTCGAAGGTAATTCCCCAAATATCCATATGCGACACTGAGGGACGCGGGTGCTGCGAATCCGGCGTAATACGAATTTCAGCAATATCTCCTTTGGTACCAAAATTCAAAGGTATATTTACTGAGTACGTTCCATGATAGGGTTTCTCATTAAAATTTAGGGCACCAATAATTCTGCCCGACGTACCTATAACTTCTACAGAAGTGTTTATGCTGCCTAAATCGGAAGGCGCATTTTGATTAATGATTAACGACAACGCCTCGGGTCTATAACCCACAGACCAATTAGCATTTGGACCAACGCTAGTAGGCCTAAAAGCTTTTACAAAGTCCTGATGTGCATCCCAAGCCCAATATTCATAATTCAAACCTGGCCCACCATTGTGGTAAGGCAGATAAGTTCTTAAATCCCAGGAACCACCAGGATCACTAATATCAAAATAATCTGGACCCGCTTTTTCTTCAAAAACCTTCGATTCATCTATAACAAACTCAATTTGGGAGATATGCAAATCAGAACCATAATTGTCTGTAAATGAAATATCGATTCCATGTATATCTTTATTAGATCTTCCGGGAAGGTAGAGCGGAACTTTCACCACCTGAAACTGATTTGGTATGGCATTGTAAGATTGAGAACCGATTTCATCGCCAGCATCGTCTATAAAACGAATTAAATTCGACGCACTTTGAGGCTCTTGTATAAAAGTGGTGATTAGTGCGTAAGTGGGTCGAAAACCCTCTTGCCAACCGGCGTTGGGACCATCACTGGCAATGGTAAATTCCCAAGCGCCAATCTCCGCACCTTTCCACCATTGATTGTTAGAATCAAAATTCAATGGCACATAAACATCATGTGCTGACCAATAAGTATCATCGAAATAGGAAAATGTTTCAGCAGGCGGAAAGCATGCATCGCTAAGCGGCTCTGCTACTGTCAGTGTCACGGTCGCTGTCGCCTGATGACCACTGGCGTCCTCGATGGTGTAATCAAAATTCGCTGCACCGGTGAAGCTCGCATCCGGAATAAACGTAATGGTGTTGCCGTCTAGCGAGACCTGGCCATTTACCGGATTGTCTACAGAAATAAGTGTAAGCGAGTCTCCGCTATCGGGGTCGGTATCGTTGGAGATTAAGTCGCTGGCATTAAGGCTTAGACTGGTGTCTTGAGTCGCGGTAAATGCGTCTGCGATGGCAACTGGCGCCTGGTTTACCGGACCTGCATCCGCAGCACAGACAGCGATACGCGAAATATAAACATCACCTGCCGAAGATGAAGTCACACTGGCAGTTACAAAATCAAATACGGCTTCGTCAGGAATTGGAAGAGAAACTGTTGTGATTTCACCACTCGGCAAGGTTGCACCGGCAGAAATCGAATAGGGGTCATACGGTACGCCTGAAATATGATAATGAGAGACGCTCAGCCCAAAATCCATTGCTGCGCCGGTTTCCTGCATAACATCAAACTCGTAATACGCTCCTCCGGTGCCGGACATTACATCGGAAGTCGTGCCATAAAATGGGCCGAATAATGGGTAGGAGCCACCGTTTGGAACTTGATAACTGGCTGGAAATTCCCATCGACCAGCGGACTCATTCCAGTAATCCCGCTTATCTCCAGTCCAATTCGAGGTGTGCGTGTAATCGGTACAGCTTGAGGATGAGGGAGGACCAGAGGTATCGTTAACCGTTATCGTCACCGTGGCAGTTGCCAGACCACCATTGGAATCCTCAATGGTGTAATCAAAACTCGCTGTGCCTGCGAAACCCGCATCTGGAATAAACGTAATCGTGTTGCCGTCAAGTGCAACCTGACCATTTACCGCGTTGTTAACTGCAACAAGTGTGAGCGAATCTCCGCTATCGGGATCGGTATCGTTAGCAAGCAGGTCGTTGACATTGAGACTTAAATTCGAGCCCTGATTTGCTGTAAATGTATCTGCGGTCGCGACTGGTGCTTGAGGTGGCACGGTAACTTCGTTAACCACCACAGTCACCGTCGCGGTGCTGCTCGCCCCACTCGCATCCTCTATCGTATAGGTGAAGGTATCTGTACCGACAAATCCACTAGCTGGAGTGTAAATGACTGTCTCACCCGACAGCGACACGCTGCCATTCGCTGAGCCCGCGCTTACGTCTGTTACCTGCAGGGTGTCGCCATCGGCGTCGGTGTCATTGACCAACAGTGTGTCATCGCTTACCAAGACCAAATCGGTATTTTGGGCGACGCTGTAGGTATCGTTATTCGCAACAGGGGCCATATTGACAGGGCCTGTGGTACCGCCAACCGGTCTCAATTCCAGGTAGTCATAGGCCGCGCCATGTATACCATTGTTCTCCAGTCGCAGCGTGTTTACGCCCGCAACCAGGTCATATTCACCAAAATGGTGGCGGAAGACTCTGTCCGCATCGTTCACGGCGCCGTTATGGCCATCAAGCGTCATTTCCGGTTGCACATCACCGTTAACCCATAGCTGAATACGCGCGCCGTCGCCCCACACTTCATACGCCAGATCAAATGCGTATGTACCGGCCTGGGCGACATTCACCTGCCATTCGACAAAGCCTTCATTGCGCCAGGTAAAGCGCACCGCCTGGCCGTTGCTATAGGCATGCGCTGGATTGCTGTCGATACTGTCGTGCTGTTCATAGTGGCCATTCTCTGCCTCCAGACGAATGGCCTCTCCACTTGCGCTACCACCCGAATCACCGGCCTGCACGCTAATGGTCACAACAGCATTGCTGCTCGCCCCACTCGCATCTTCTATCGTATAGGTGAAGGTATCTGTACCGACAAATCCGCTAGCCGGGGTGTAAATAACTATCCCGCCCGACAGCGACACACTGCCATTCGCTGAACCCGCACTCACGGCCGTTACCAGCAGGGTGTCGCCATCGACGTCGGTGTCATTGACCAACAGTGTGTCATCGCTTACCAAGACCAAATCGGTATTTTGGGCAAGGCCATAGGTATCGTTATTCGCAACAGGGGCAGTATTGACCGGGCCTGTGGTACCACCAACCGGGCTCAACGCCAGGTAGTCATAGGCCGCGCGATGTATACCATTGTTCTCCAGTCGCAGCGTGTTTACGCCCGCAACCAGCTCATATTCACCAAAGTAGTGACGGAAGACTCTGTCCGCGCCATTCACGGCACCGTTATGGCCATCAAGCGTCACTTCCGGTTGCACATCGCCGTTAACCCATAGCTGAATGCGCGCGCCGTCGCCCCATACTTCATACGCCAGATCAAATGCGTATGTACCGGCCTGGGCGACATTCACCTGCCATTCGACAAAGCCTTCATTGCGCCAGGTAAAGCGCACCGCCTGACCGTTGCTATAGGCATGCACCGGGTTGCTGTCGATACTGTCGTGCTGTTCATAATTGCCATCCTCTGCTTCCAGACGAATGGCCTCACCGCTGGTGCCTCCGCCACCTGAAGACGCCGCCGTTACGGTGACATTGACCGTCGCCGTGTCACTGGCGCCGTTGCCATCCTGCACGGTATAACGAAACGAAGCGTTCCCGGAAAAGCCACTATCGGGCGTAAAGGTAATGGTGCTGCCGGTTAACGAGGCGCTACCGTTTTGCGCATGGGCAACAGCGCTGATAGATAAAGTATCGCCATCGGCATCGCTGTCGTTGGCGAGCAAGGACACTGTATTGATCGTCGCAGCCGTATCCTGCTCAGTAGAGACGTCATCATCAGCCGCAACAGGGGCTGTATTGACAGGGACTGTGGTACCGCCAACCGGTCTCAATTCCAGGTAGTCATAGGTCGCGGCATGGACACCATTGTTCTCCAGTCGCAGCGTGTTTACACCCGCAACCAGGTCATATTCACCAAAATGGTGGCGGAAGACTCTGTCCGCACCGTTCACGGCACCGTTATGGCCATCAAGCGTCATTTCCGGTTGCACATCGCCGTTAACCCATAGCTGAATGCGCGCGCCGTCGCCCCACACTTCATACGCCAGATCAAATGCGTATGTACCGGCCTGGGCGACATTCACCTGCCACTCGACAAAGCCTTCATTGCGCCAGGTAAAGCGCACCGCCTGACCGTTGCTATAGGCGTGCACCGGGTTGCTGTCGATACGGTCGTGCTGTTCATAGTGGCCATCCTCTGCCTCCAGACGAATGGCCTCACCGCTGGCGCCTCCGCCACCTGAAGACGCCACGGTTACGGTGACATTGACCGTTGCCGCAGCACTGGCGCCGTTGCCATCCTGCACGGTATAACTGAACGAGGCACTCCCGGAAAAGCCGCTATCGGGCGTAAAGGTAATAGTGTTACCGCTTAAAAAGGCGCTACCGTTTTGCGCATGGGCAACAGCGCTGATAGATAAAGTATCGCCATCGGCATCGCTGTCGTTGACGAGCAGTTCAGAAGCCGGGATTGTCTGCACTGTGTCTTGATCGACCGACACTGTGTCATTAACGGCAACGGGGGCTGAATTACCCGCGCCAGCCACAGGAACAAATTCTATCCAATTGAAGTGAAACGCATTCTGCACGGTCAGACGCAGCGTGTAACTGCCAGCACCAACCGTTACGCTGCCCGAATCGTGGGTAGTCCAGGTATTCCAACCGCCCGTGGTAAAGGACACCGGACCTATTGTTTGCCCATCGAGCACGAGCGTATAGCGGGCATCGCCCCAAGCCGAACCGCGCAGATGAATGTCGTAGGTCCCGGATGCGAGGGTCACCGTATATTCCAGCCATTCATTCGTCCACATGGACCTGACGTGGTACGCACCATCAACGTCGTTGGTGACCTCGATATCGACGTCGTCGTTACGGTATTCGCCACCGGCGTTGCCGGGAGAGCCATCGCTGTAGTTGCTATAGTCCTCAGCCTGAATTCGGATGGCGCCGGACTGTGCGAAAACGGTGGGGGCCAAAGTCAGAAAAATACACGCTAATGCGCAGGGTGATATGCACCATTTTTTCGCAAAACGGTTTATACACGCATTGAACATTTGACGGCATAGCTTTCCGAAACGATGAGCAAGATCGGACATAGGTTCCCCCAGCAAGTAAACGCTATCTGTTTTTTTATTTGGTCACATGCCGGCACAACGGCTTATTGGTCCGCCTAGCAGAGTGATCATTAATTGTCTTTTTTATTTTTGGCAAAAGTTGACTGAGCTCACACTTTTACCGAATTCCACTCTCAGATCTCTCCATAGACTTAGCGTTTTTGCGCTCCAACACAGTGCAACCGAACAGCGCTTTAGCTCAATCGTTGTAGCTTTTAAACGTCGTTGCTATTTTTTAAGAAACGTATGAGGGAGGAAAACTATATAAAAAAAATCGCGCTTTTTACATGTGCAATTCTTGCGCTTTACTGTAAATTCTTGCTATTAAAACTGCGCGGAGGAATCACAAAAAAATATAACCACCACACTGCTGTCCCATAAACTTTTTGGAGATATTGCTGGAACATAGGCACCTATCTAGGATTGCGCAGTTTAAACGGGGTACGAGACACGAATTGGGCACCTGCACTAGAGACACGCCATAAATACATCCGTGTAGGCTCTGCGCCAGCATCTCGACAACTGCTCCTGCGTTGTTCTAACACCCGCCATCCGTGGCGGGCGCCTGCTGGCGAAGGTCTCTAGTGCAGGTGCCCAATCCATGCCTCTCCGAGTTTATGGGACAACAGTGATAACCACCGAGCTTTTTTATGGTGATTAAAAAAGATAGCGCTACCAACAGACTGCCCGGCCAATTGTACTAACGATGCGCCTGCCGATATTTATTTGGGGATATGTTAAAACGCTTTTTAAATGCCCTGTTAAACTGATTGGCTTCCTTATAGCCTATTTTATAGGCGACTTCTTTAACACTTAAGTCGCTGAACTTTAATAGTTCCTGTGCTTTCCCGAAGCGAACCGTCATTAAATACTGATAAGGCGAGATACCGGCAGCGTTTTTGTACAAGCGGGAAAAATAATACTCACTGATATTCAACAGATTTGCCAAATCCCTTAGTGCAATATCGTTTTGAAAATACATTTGAATATAGTCATTGACCAAACTCAGCTGCGCACTGCTTAAGCCAGAACTGGCATCTTCGCTTTTATATTGAAACGCGCAGTAATGTCTCAACATATGGATAACCATCTGCTGCTTAACTGTATCAATATACAAGCGACTGAAAGCGTCTTCATTCGTTAACTCCCTTTTAATTGCGCTTACCATATTGGCGATAACAGGGTCGCGTTTATTGGTAAGGCTTTGCAATTCTACCGAGCGTCCACCGCTGTCTGTGGATTCAGCAGCAATCCTGTCGACAACGTTTTGTTCAATATTAACAAGCATAAGATCCAACGACGTTTTATCGTTACTCATCGCCTGCCAGCGCCATTGCATTTCCTCGCCTCCTGGCATCACCATAAAACGATCTTTTTTGCATATGACTTCGCGCCACGGGTCATCGCCAAGCTTATACCTGCTCTTGAGCACCCCCGCTAACCGATAGCCCAGGATAAGGCCCGACGCTTTGGGTGTCGCTGGAGATTCCCGATTCTCGCGGGCTAAATTTATTACGGAAGCATGGATACCCCGCCATCCCTTACTGCCACTATCGGCATGAATAAGCCCCGGAACCGGCGAATCATTGTAGCGATCACTACTCATAGATAAACAAAACCCATACGCGTCAAAACCAACTTGGCGGCGCAATTATCTACATATTCTCACATAATCGCTACTTTATTGTGGCAATGGCAGCATCCTTGTGGGCGTTTAAAGAAAGATAGGGGATGAGATGGATGTTTCCTAGTGCTTACTGCGTCGCAATGCATCAATCTGGAGGTACATCTCTCAGTTGAATATCGCCGCAGAGCGTCCAGATGACTCAGCGTAAAATAATTATCATTGACTTAGCAAAAATGTTTTTCACTTCTGATAAACAATATCCGCCTATAGAGCAAATTTGTTTTTTGCTATTTGTATTATTGAATAAAGCATAAGATTGGTGGTTAGTATGATTTCATATAAAGGCCCGCTTTTAGGCGTAATTGATAATCGTAGGTGTCATAAAACAGCCTATTAGTAACTAGGGTTGTGGCGCTAAAGGCTCAGATAAAGGTGTTGGGTCGATGCTGATATTATCGCGTTCTTCATTAGTGCCGTTACAGCCAGTACCTGGTGAGTAGGTGTTGTTTACACAGGTCATATGTTCGCCGACCAAACCAATATCCACACTGGCGCCTGTGTCTGTATCGACAAAGATATTTTTTGTGACTAAATAGTCTTGCATTAGCGCTTCATCACCGGACAACACATTGGTTTGTATTTTGGTTGTGCCCGGTTGGGTACCCAACTGAGTTGGTTCACCAATCTCGTTGCCTTGAATCACCATATATCTGGAAACGTGAATATAGTTATCAGTGCCCTCTTGATGGCTATCCGAGCGCATAGCCCCATCTACATCATTAAAAATATTGTCGATACCGGAAGCTGTTTGCCAGCCACCCCTGTCCAGTGCGCCGAACACACAACCGCGCGTGGTTAGTTTTTGTTTACCCCCGGAATAATGCTGTCCCCGCCAGGCGCTGCGCATTATATTGACACGCCACCAGCCCATAATTCTTAAGTTGTGTTCTCCTGCGCGGCGAAACTGAGAATCGACGATGCCGACAAAATTGTTCATGCCGCAGCCTATCGAGGCGACATTTAGTGCTTGCGTATTGGTGATGGCATTATCACTGCCGACGATGTTCGTAGAAGAGATATACGTTCCGTGCGGAAACGGTATTAACGAACAGCTCAGGTTGCTGTTGCGATAACACAAAACATGGTTTCCACTAATCGAAATATCACCGCCATCGGGTTGTGATTCACGATCCATATCTACATCGTGCAAACCAATGTGGCGGTAGCTCATCGGCATGCTCACTCTTGCCACGCGCAATCCGTCTATGGTGATATTTTCTGGCCAACCGTAAGTCGCGATATCACTATCACTGTGTGCCGTCGATGCTGCGGTTGGCGCATCCGGTGTGCCAACAATACCTGATGGGCCAATATTCAAGGTTCCATCGATCTCTGGGCGCGGATCGCCGTCATCGCCGAAGTAACCAATTTTAAAATTCGATTGCCCCATTCGGGTCGCCACATAGCGTGTAAAAACGTCGCCCTTGTGCAACAAGATAAGACGCCCGTCGAAATCGTCAACGCTTGGGAAGTCATTTTGCTTGGTGGCGCCAGCGGGACAGGATTTGTCGAAGCTTGTCCAATCATCAACAGTATTCAGCGAATTGGAAACACACACCGTATTCGCTGCGCTCCATTCAGTAGACTCGGCACGCACGGTGACGGTAACAAAGGCATCGTCATACTCACCCAGAGCATTTTGCGCGCGCATACCCACGTTGTATATACATGTCCCCACGTCACAGAGGAAAGTTTTGGTGGCCATGGGGCCGCCAATTTCCCTGGCGGTATCGCCCGCAGTTACAAACGTGTAAGTTTGACTGTAGAGCGCGCCATAGGTGTCAGTTTCATCAGTATCGAAATCCCAGTGGTAAATCAGCTCATCCCAAATCTGGTGTTCGTCCATGCCTTCCGCGCGCGTTTTATCCGCACTAAATACCACCGTACACGGACTTGCACATGAGGTTCGCGAGGGATTAATTCGTGCATTGATACCTGTGACACTTGGTAAAGAAGACTCATGCTCGGCGATAATCTCGCGAATCATGTCATCATACGCGCTGTATAAGAGCGCGTTAGCTGGCCCAACCACATGAACAAAATCCCGGCTGCCAGTGAGAAAAGGGTCATCGATGATTTCATCACCATCCGTATCGACAATGGCGTTTAGGTCGATAACACGAACGTTGTCATTATTTTCGCGTGCGCGTACAAGAGCATTGTAAGTATTCATTTCGTCTTGCTTGGCTTGCGTCCAATTAGTACTGTTTTTAAAAGGCGTTGCCGTCGTAATAACCGCGACCATATTCCTGTCGTGCGCAAAATCAATATATTGCTGCAACGCTTCGTCTGCTAGCATTGCGCTTGTACCACTGTCGATCATGAAGGTATTCACACCCAAATGTACGATAAGCGTACCGGGAGGAGAGGCGTCTTGATGACCGCGAATATCGTACATTTCCTGCAGTAAGACACCATCAGCCGTGTCTTCCAATTGTCTGCCTGCCTGAGCGTCGATAGTTAAGGTATAGCGCGGCGGCAAGTCGTCGATTCCGCCAAAAAACATTTCTCGGGTAAAACCACTTAAGAAAGCGCCGAAGGAGTCAGTCACCATCACGACGTGAGAATAAGACGGTTCATCAGAAGTCATGCCACGCTCGAAAGTGACAAGCCCCGAATTGCTGTCGTAATTGGCCATTTTCGAGTACGGCAAGCTCGCACCGTTATGACCAGGATTATCCAACCAACCATTGCTATCGACGTACTCGTTAGGTTCGTCATCATCAACTGCGAGATGGGAGACCTGCACGTTGCGAATCCCAATGCGGTTGGTTCGAGTGTCGTTATCAGTAACCCCCAACCCTACTCTCACAACCGTTTCATCAGCATCCGCCCCTACATCGAGTACAGTCGCCCAAATACCGGTCGATGTTGCCTGGCGAGCTGTATTACCGGAAAGGTTGCTGCTCGGAATATGCAGACTATCACCATAGGCGCCAAATGAAGATTCATCGAAAACCGTAACCTCCATAGAGACGGAGATACGAGAGCCGGCGTAGCGCGGCCCAAAAGTAAATTCCAGGTAATCGCGAGCGTCGCTGCCGTCATCAGCAGTAACACGTTCAAAAACGACGGAGCGACCATCTGTACTAATGGTCGGCGCATTGACGTTTGTTGGCGACGAAAACCGTGCCCAATCATTAAAGTCTCGCGGATCTCTATCTGGTTGCGTTGATCGTCGCGTTTGCGATACAACAATGGTTCGCCCTGCCGATTGAGTATTAAGACTATCTGTATCACCGCCCGAGCCGCCACTAGCGGTCACGTTAACATCAATCTCCGCCGTACTGGATTCGCCAGCGTTGTCCTCAATACGGTAAGTAATCGTATCGGCACCAACAAACCCATCCGTTGGTGTATAAACAATATTGTCACCTTGAATACTAACGCTACCTGAATTTGCGTTCGCTTGAATAATCGTTAATTCGCTATCATCAACATCGCTATCGTTGCTCAAG
>JANQJP010000090.1 GCA_028281575.1 Cellvibrionaceae bacterium | reverse complement strand
AGGGATATAGTCGTTAGAGCGACGCAGGAAGCCAAAGCCGAGCTGGAGAAAATTTTGGTCTCCGGCAGTGGTGATCAAATTAGTGTCAACAGGCCCTAGCGCGCTTATTTACCGCTTATACACGTCGCATTAAACATATGGAACAAACTTATGACTGAAGTAAAAATCGCGCTGGCAGCAAACGCAAAACTAGCCGAGTGTCCGCGTTGGGATTCTTTCACACAAAAATTATTTTGGGTGGATATAAACGGTTTTCAGTTGCACTGCTTTGACCCAGAAACGGGGGAAGATAAATTTCTTCAATTTGACGAGGAAATCGGATGTTTTTCTTTACGAAAACGAGGCGGGTTTGTTTTGGCAATGCGCAGCGGGTATTTTTTACTCGACAGCTGGAACACACATTTACACGCGCTAAGTGATCCGGAATCCGATCTGGATAAAACGCGATTTAATGATGGCCGCTGCGACACAAAGGGCCGGTTATTCGCAGGCTCTTATTACCCACCCAAAGATTACGACGGCGCGAACTTGTGGTGTCTGAACCCTGATTATTCGGTAGTCAAAATTGCAGACGATTTATTGACAACCAACGGGATAGCTTTTAGTCCGGACAACAAAACGTTTTATTATTCAGATACCCCTAAACACATTATTTATCGCTGCGACTTCGACATAGAAAGCGGCGTTGTCAGCAACCGTCAGACTTTTCATCAATTTCCGCATGGCAATGGACGTCCGGATGGCGCGTCTGTCGATGTAGAGGGTTGCTATTGGACAGCACTTTACGAGGGAGCCAGAATTGTTCGCCTAAGCCCCGACGGGAATATCCTGCAAGAAATCCCTGTGCCGGCTAGATGCCCAACAATGATCGCATTTGGCGGCAGAGACCTGAAAACCTTGTTTATCACCACAGCAGGTCAACGGCCCGCAGAAGAGGATGAGGCGTTTCCTGGCAACGGCACCATACTGCGTGTGGAGGTCGATGTGCCGGGGCTTCCAGAAAACCTTTTTGCCGGATAAAACTGCGGCAGTTAGCTCTTAAAAGTGCTGGCTACTTGATTAAGTGAATTTGCCAGGCCGGCGAGCGCATCAGATGCAGACCTCGTTTCACGACTGCTCGACGTTACTTTTTCGGCGACACCCTGAATTTCGTCAACGCTGGACCGCATGGCTCCAGCGTCGCTCATCGTCATCTGCGCATGCTCAGCCAAGTCATGATTCTCGTTACTAAGCTGAATAACCGATTGCTCTATGGTCGCGAGCGAGTTCACCGTCGATTCAGCTAACTCCACCGTTGTTTTCGCTTTTTCGCTGTTAGATTCCATTTGCCTTACCGTCTCGCCAATGGACCCAACGATAGATTCAAGAATGGAGTTAATTTCGTGTGTGGACTCATGCGTTCGCGACGCTAGAGTGCGCACTTCGTCAGCAACAACCGCAAAACCTCTGCCTGACTCGCCCGCACGTGCCGCTTCGATCGCCGCATTGAGCGCGAGTAAGTTTGTCTGCTCAGCGATGTCAGCAATCGTGCGCACGACGGAAGCAACCTGATCTCCAGAATTTTGCAAAGTCAGCAGTTTATTTGCCGAGACTTCAATATTCTCGGCGAGTTCTGAGATACTTGAAGATGTTTTGCGTACATTTTCCGCACCTGTTTTTACCTCGCTGGCGCCGCTTTGCGCTGCCTCCGACACGCTGAGCGAGCGCTGCGCACTGTTTTCTATGCTCGATTCCAACGCTGAGATACCGGTCAGCAGCTCATTTAGGTGGCGCGAGAGCACTTCAACTTGCTCATCGGATGTCGATGCGGAACCGTTTAGCTGTTTAACGGAACTGATTAGAGTACGCGTCGAATTGCACACTTCTCGACTGCCACTGCGAAATGCGTCAATCAGCTCATTAACGCTTGCCGCCGCCAGACCCACTTCATCTTTGGAGCCAATACTTATATCTTCTCTCAGGTCGTGCTCAGCGGCTATGTGGTCAAGCTGGCTTGACAGTGAACGCATGGGATTAGCGATAGTCAGGCGCGCTAACACATAGGCGCCAACGGTAATTGCACCAATAAAAATGAAAAATACCGGCACCATTACTTGAATAGTTGAAATTTGACTCTCAATTTCCTTGGCGCGCCTACGCGCTTCGTCACCAATACGTTGCTGGAGTGTATTAAGGCTGGCGCGAAGAACACCCGAGGTTTTTTCAATACTGGCCAGGTGCACACGTGCTTCATCCCAATCAATTCTTCCTGAGTTCATCGTGCGCTCTAACGCACTAACGGTGGTGTAAAAGTGATTTAACTCAGCGCGTAGTCCGGCATCATCTCCCTGGTAAGAGCGAGTAAAAGCATCGAGTTCGGACTCTATGTCGCGCTTGTTTTTCTTGACTAACTCTTCAAACCCAGCCGAATCAATCGTAGTTCCATATAAGCCAAAAGCCGCGAGTTGAAGCGCACTCAAACCCGTGTTCATTTCTTCGGTTGCCTTTAACGCGGGAAGCGTTGCATCGACCAAAATCAAGTTATTCTCACTAACTGTATTTGTTTGGTCATAGAGCCACGCTGCGGTAATCGAAAGAACGATAAGAATCACAGCGTAACCAACCATCACTTTTTTACTTATTGAATTAAGAAAATGCATGGACAGATTCCGTCATGGATAACCTCCTAAGAATAGTTGCTCAACGCTCACCCTGCTTAGAATTGGTACGATTCACGCTGCGCTCGCCATAAAACGGTGTAAATCGTCGTTGCCACCAATGTGCGCGCCGTCGATAAAAACCTGCGGGACCGTTCTGCGCCGACTGCGCTCAAGCATTTCCTCAAGTTTATCCGCATGCTTTCCGACATCGTATTCAATATAATCCAAACCCAATTTACGCAATAGCGCTTTGGTTGAATGGCAATATGGGCAATAGTCTTTCGTATAAATTTCAATATACTTCATGTCATACTCCTCAAAATTAACCGAATGTGCTCAGCTAACTGTTCTTCCATGCCTCGGCAGCGAACTCCGAATTCGTTTCCGTTTCTGTTAGGTGATTGCTGTAATTACTAAGCGTTTTTACAGTTATACCCAGAATCACATCCAGGGCCTGCTGAGAGCTATAGCCTGCCTCTAAAAAAGCGTCGAGCGGCGCACCAGCAACCCAACCTCGCTCTCGGACCGCAGCCCGTGTAAATTCAATAAGCGCCTGGTAATTACCGACATCTGTGACTTCGCGGTTGCGTATGGCGTTAACAACCTCGGCATCAAGCCGGACTTTGTTTTTCGCAATAAACGAATGCGCTGCAACACAGAATTCACAACCGTTTTCAACACTCGCAGCCAGAAAAACAACTTGCTGCTCTTTAGCATCCAGACTGCTACGCTCAAAGCTATTCGCGATTTGCACATAGGCATTTAACGCCGCGGGAGACTCCGCTAAGTTTGCATAAAGGTTGGGAATAAAGCCCAAAGCCTGCTTGGCACCCTCCAACACTTTTTTAGAGGCCTCTGGCGCAGTATTTTCATCGTGCAATGTAAATTTACTCATCTCAAATCTCCTCAATTAAAAACATGGCTTATTTCACAATATAAGTAGATACTATAGGCTCAAAAAATAAATACATATGCACACTTAAATCCAAATTTTATGTCAGATAGTCCAGTTAATCTTTTAGACACGCCCGATGTGCTCAGCTCAGTACTTGCGCGACTAGAACTGCGGGCCGATGTGTACGCAGCAGGAGACTTTTGCGGCTCCTGGGCGGTAGATACCAGCGGAAGCAGACGCATTCCATTCCATCTTGTTGGCAGAGGCGAAGCCTGGCTTCACACCAAGCACCGTACACCAAGATTATTGGCGCCTGGAGACATGGTTGTATTCCCTCACGATGAGCCGCACGTCGTATCACACAGCCGCAATCCACCTGACCCAAAGCAGATAAACGCGAGCATCATTCGTGACGATAGTGCTTCAACCACAATGGTGTGTGGTTTTTTTGAATTTGCCAGCCGCATGGTCTGGCCGTTACTCGACTCGATGAACCCCATAATCGTGCTGGACTTGTGTGACGTGTGCGAAGCCCGACACATTCGACCCTTAATTGAGATGATGATGGAAGAACTCGCAAGGGAAACGCCGGGCTACTACTCCATGGTCAACCACCTCGCTCATCTCGTTTTTATCTACATAGTGCGACAACAGCTTGAAACTAAAAAGTTGGCCCAGGGGTATCTCAAAGCGATGTTCGACAACCGTATCAGCAAATCCATGGCCGCAATGCACCAATCGCCCGAGTATCCCTGGACGCTCGCATCACTTGCAGACCGGGCAGGCATGAGCCGCTCGAGCTTTGCAAAGAAATTCCACGAACTCGCAGGTGTTGCGCCGATGCAGTATTTGACCGAATGGCGCATGCAAGAAGCCAGGTTTTTGCTCCAGTCGAGCAATATGTCGATTTTTCAAATAGCGGAAAAATGCGGCTATGAGTCAGATGCCGCGTTTCGTAAAGCCTTTAAGAAAACCCAGGGAATAACGCCCGGCCAAGTACGTAAGCTCGCCTGAATACTCAGACCAACCCGAACTAATATTTGATGGGGTGCCCCTTGATATTGAACGCTATTGCTATCCGGTCTTCATCAGTATTATTCGCGGTGACGGAATGCTCCAACCAACCTGGAAACAGAACGAGATTTCCGGTTTCAGGCTGCAGGGAACACAGTTCTGATTGTACGGAGCGGTAAAAATTTCGACTGAACTGTCGAACGGAGTTTGGATCTTTAAAACAAATAGCTCCGCTATTTGCTTTATCTTTAGGAATTTTTGCGTAATAAACACCACTGAACCAAGCATGTGGGTGATTATGGGAAATATTTGAGTTCCCCCTCCGGTTTATCACTGACCACATGCCCGTAATAAACGAACGATCTATGTTTTTTTCCGCGAACCATTTTCCATTAAGTAAATTCTGATTAAGCACATCCACTATAAAATCCATAAGTGGAAAAAACTCACTACGAGCCAAAAAATCCTGGGTATGATAGCCACCTACATTCGATAACGACGCTTCAACTGACTTACCTTTACTCGCGGCAACTTCCTCTTCCATAACACGGTAAACCGCTTGCGAGAGCGCATCATTATCCAAATTAGCAGCCTTTGAAACAAATACCGGCGTTGGAAATATTTCGAGAGTTTTTAACGGATGACTCATTTTATTAACACAATAATAAATAACAGTGAATAAATATGCTTAGCCTTAAAGATCTAATAAAGTCATGATCATCAAAACGAACATATACCTACCTCATACTACTTTGAAGCGCAAGCTGGCTCAGTCACACTTGAAACTTCTTCAGCCGAACAGTAATGCTGAATGTACTGAAAGTGCTCAGGCATTGCAGAGACCTTATTTCTCTCAGCCATCTTTATAGTGTTTAGGAAATTTGCGAGATCTTGTTCACTCATATTATCGACAATTGGATGATACGTTTCGGGAACGAGGCCCTGCCCAATCATAACCTGCATCCAGGAATCCTGGAACAATTCATCATTTACAAGAAAAACCCTTCCGGTTTCCTTGAATAATTTAATTCTATGTGCCAATTCCTCTGGAGGCTCAAAGGCCTGGCAATCCTGCCAATATTTGCTATCGCTGCGGTTTGTAACAAAATAGTGCAGGATAATAAAATCTTTTATTCTTTTTATTTCGTCCGCAATTTGATTATTGAATTCGTCTACGTCGCAATCTCTAACCTGACCATGCGGAAATAGGCGCATGAGCTTGAGTACAGATTCCTGAATTAAATGTATGCTGGTTGATTCAAGTGGCTCAAGGAAACCGCTCGATAAACCGATAGCAATACAATTTTTGTTCCAGTGTTTGGTACGCGTTCCCGTACGAAATTTAATTAAACGTGCGTCAGTAATTGGTTCACCATCAATGTTTGATAGCAACGTATTCCTCGCTTCGTCCTCGGACACATATTGACTGGAAAAAACGATGCCATTACCCACGCGGTGCTGGAGAGGTATACGCCATTGCCAGCCCCATGGATGTGCGATGGACCGGGTATAGGGAACTGGGTGACCAACAGACTTTGTTTGCACTGCAATCGCACGGTCATTTTTCAACCAGGAATCCCAATCTTGAAATCCGGTTTTTAACGCGCCTTCAATCAATAGTGCCCGCTGCCCAGTGCAATCTAAAAATAAATCTCCTTCAATTTTTTTACCTGACTCGAGAATTAACGCTTCAACAAAGCCCGATTCCGAATTCAAGCAGACCTCGTCAATTTTACCCTCCACTCTTTCACAGCCATGGGATTCGCTTATTTTTCGTAAATATTTGGCATATAGACCCGCGTCAATATGGTACGCGTAATTCAAACCATTTTTCGGAAGGTGCGCAAACTTATTATATTTGGCCGTAACTCTCTCTAAACAGTAGTCACCGAAATCTGAAGCCACGCCCAACTGGATTCCACGCCGCCAAAAATGTTGAAAACCCGCAGCCCAACAATCTTTTCCAGTGTGCCCAAACGCATGAAAATAATCTTCATCCACATTGCGCCAACCTTCAAAGTTAATACCCAACTTGAACGTCGCCTGCGTGGCCCGAAGGAATTCAGCCTCATCTATCTTCATCAGCTTGTGAAAATAGACAAGCGTAGGAATAGTGGCTTCACCTACACCAATAGTAGGTATTTCATCAGATTCGACCAATACTACATCAATATTATCTATTAACCGCGAAAGACCAGCAGCAGCCATCCAACCAGCAGTACCTCCACCGGCAATTACAACTTTAGTTTTACGATTAGTATTCATTGCTACCTCATCAAATACAGCTAATTTTGAATAATTCGGCGTACTGCGTTAACGATTCAACTTATTCAGTAGCTGGCTTCTTACATAACGCGCCTGCAGGTCCGTTATTTTCCCCAATCTACCAAGTGCAGCATCCGGTATATGGTCGAAAGCTGACTCGTCTTCATTAAATACATAATAATCAAATAGTGCGCGCCACGCTTTTTTTTGTTCACATGATAAATCTTTAATGTTTAGTAACGCATGATGCAGTGCATCAATAGGAGCACCCGCATAGGCAGGAGCATGCGACCACCAATAATTCACCAACACATTAAATTTGCTTAAGCCTTCTACGTGATGCCACCACATGCTCGGAAGAAATAGCGCATCCCCCGGCTCGAGTTCAGCCACCTGCATAAACTCGAGCGCCTTTTCAAACTTAGGATACTGAGCAAAATCGGGCTCATAAAAATCGACTAAGCTAATCGCCTGGCCTGCCGGCGTAATATCTAAGGAACCGATATATAGATTAGCAAGCTGGTCTGGAGGAAAAACCGAAAACCGCCGTTTCCCTGCAACACAACATGCAATATTTAACGGCATATCAAAATGCGCCGCGATACGTGATTGATTACTTATCCATATACTAGCTACTGGATTAAATTTTTGGATTGCCTGAATATCATTGTGTTTACGCAAACCAGGCAGAACCTTATCAATATTCGCTGAACCTATATAATAGCTAGGCGGATGTGCATCATCTGCCACATCGACAATGCTATCGATCACCGTATCGAGCTCACTCATTTTTTGTTGAAAATTTAATTCAGTAAAACCTTCCTTGTAAAAGTATCTACCCGAATTTTCTGGTTTTCCATAAAAGCAGCCAGCCTTAACACCACAACAAAACGACTTAAAATACTCCGCTAAATCTTTAGCCGAAGTCAGCCCCAACTCTACGGCCTTCCAATTAGATACCAACCCTCTGAGAAGAATTGGCTGCTGGGATGAAAACACAAAATCAGGCACATCATTTAAAGTTGCCCCTTTAACTTCTTTTACTGATTTTGCGTTTTCGAAAATACTCATCGTTACGCCTAAACCATGCTATTTCTTATCGCTGCGAGCTTTCGAATATTAATGTGAGACGCCATAACCATATAGATCAACATCAATACACCTGTCTGATTAAGCTCTTCTGTAACTGAAGCCTGCAGTGCATAAACCTTTTCTTCATTTATCGTGTAAAAGCCTGCCAATCTGTTCGCCGTGCCATCGCGAAGCTTGATATCCACGTTAACCGGCTCTAGTAAATCCAATTCTTCAAGGTGAGCAAAAAACTTTTTGGTAAACTCTTCTGCATCACTTATTTTTTTTAGTATCGCCGACATGCGCTCTAAATATTCTGTTTGACCTCCGTGCGGGAGAAATACGGGCTGACCTTCTGTGTAGCTCACTCGCGGACTATCCAAATCAATATGTATAACACGGTTTACTGTCGTTTCTCCGCCTTCAGTCATCTCCTGAAAGCCGATGAGAAACGGGTCTTTTTCAACCATCAATGGGATATATTCTGCATCCCACTCTTCATCTTTTAGGTATAAATTTTCTCCACGCTCAAACCCGAATAAAGCCAGAGCAAAAAAGTTACTGTCTTTATCTTTATTGAAAAAGATCGGGTAGAAACCCTGAACCTCCCTAAATTCAAATGGAAATACGCGACTATACATCGCGTTAGAGCCGTACTTCTCCGATTTTTCGGTAATAACTTTTAAGTCTTTATGTTCAACATTATTTAGTTGTGCGTGATTCGCCATATAGCAATTTTCTCTTCTATTTTTACGAGCTGTAACTCTTTATACACATCGATCAGGGCAGCTAATCTCTAGCCTAAACTGTCGAGGGCATACCATTTGAAAAAATATAATTAATTAGGTCCCTGTTTTTGGGCAAGCCTTTAAGATACTTATCAGTGAGCGTTTGATTTTGAAGAAAATACTTTTCCGCAAGCTGAGGCTCCATATCTCTCGAGCTGGTTAAACGCCCTTCAGTATTAAAATCCATTCCGTAAAGTATGTATTGATAACTCGAGGATGAAAAAAGCTCCTCCACATCAGTAAAATCATTGTGAGAGGGCACCTGATATTTCCATATTTTGAGCATATCCAACAGCGTGTCGGAGATAGAGCTTACATCTCGATTATCAATCCAATACTGGGAATCATCCCGTTTACTAAGCACATAGTGCAACTTCAGAAAATCTATTATCTTTTCCCAGCGATAGTGAAAACGTTTGTTAAAGCGTTTAGCCGCCAAGTCCATAATATCCAATCTGGCGGGCAGTTCTTTACTTATCATACTCGCTGACAGTTCGATAAGCGCCAATGCTGAAGCTTCGAGTGGCTCCAAAAATCCCGCTGCCATTCCTACCGCAACACAGTTTTTATGCCAGAACTTTTCTCGATGCCCCGGTTTAAAGCTAATTTTTCTTATAGAGGACTCAACTTTATCGTTACCAATGTATTCTCTTAAAACTTTTTCAGCATCCTCATCCGTCGTATAATCGCTGGAATAAACATAACCTATGCCCCGCCGCGAAGGCAGCCCAATATCCCAAACCCAACCATTACTCTTGGCGGTAGAGATAGTGTGCGTTGCGATATCGGAATCGGGGTACGGATACTCTAATCGCGCAGCCAAAGCAGAATCATTGAATAAACAAGATTGTTTATCAATAAATGGAATCTTGTAATGCTGCCCAAGAAGCAATGAAGCAAAACCCGAGCAATCGATAAAAAAGTCACCCTCGACTTCACCACCATCAGTAAGTATGGACTCGAGAAACCCCGACTGTTTACACACACGCACATCAGTAACATGCGCCTTAAGGTGTTTAACGCCTAAATTTTTAGTGCAATGCCGCTCTAATAACTGCGCAAATTTTCCAGCGTCCAAGTGATAGCCATAGTTCACAACCACAGCATATTCTGGCGTGGCTTTTTGTTTTGGAGCTAAACCCGAGTCGCAGACATGGGCCTGGGGCGTAAATGCATTGGCAAAAGACATATTCCGCTGATGCGATCGCCAATACTGCACAATGTTAGCGTCACCCAAACCTGTGGGAATGGTAAAGGGGTGGTAATACTTGTCATCATCTTTACCATCCACCCACCCCACAAACTGCGAGCCCTGCTTGAAGGATGCATCGCATGATCGGATAAATGTGTTTTCTGAAATCCCGATTTTTCTCAGGGTGTTACGCATCGTCGGCCAAGTCCCTTCACCGACACCAACTGTGCTCACGCTGGGAGATTCAACCAAAGTAATTTGCACACCGTCTTCTCGGGCACTGTTGTGTTCAGACGCAAGCACTCCCGCTGTCAACCAGCCGGCGCTTCCTCCTCCCAAAATAACAATTTGCTTTAAAGGTTTGTCCATTTATCAAACAAAATAGATGTAATACTGTAAGTTTATCTTTTTAAACGAACCACATGGCTTGAGCCAAATCAATTTACGAAAACATTGATGAACTAGCTTCAGAAAGTCAATCTACGGATACAAAAAAGCCGCTGCAAGCAGCGGCTTTATTATGCGTCAAACAAGAACAATTAGAACTTGTATCGAGCACCGATCGCGTAACGAGGCCCAGTTGCAACTACAGTGTCAGTCGCTTGCGAATGACGGTTGTAGAGGCGGGTGTATTCGTCAGTGATATTGATACCTTCGAACAACACGCTGAAATTGTCATTAATGTCATAGCTAACATTGAAGTCAATTTGAGAGTATTCGTCGGTAAATACCGCTGCAGGCCCGATAGCATCTTCGTTGTTAGTGAAGAATTCGTCACGCCAGTTATACGCGATACGCGCTTGCAAACCGTGGTTATCGTAGAAAGCGACAATGTTAATCGTATCACTCAAGCCTTCCAAAGGTACCTGTGCATCTCCGGCGAGATCCGTTGGGTCAGCTTCGAGGTCACTGTCCACCATAGTGTAGTTGGCGATAACACCAAAACCTGACTCACCAAACAAATGCTGCACAGCAATTTCGATACCATCCAGCGAGTTATTATCTCGGTTACCCGGCTGAGAAAACAGCACCGTTACAGGGTCATCGGTCTCAGGGTTACCCGCAATGCGAGGTTGAATGCCCGCACCAGTGTCACCCGGAGTAATCGTTGGGTCAGTAGGGTTGTCTGCCACTAGCTGATCACGGATCTGCTCAACCGTAGCACCGGCTCCTGCAGCAGCTATAGCATCGTCAATACGACTTCCCTCAACAGGACTAACAACGGTAAACGGACTATCTGTTGCAAAAGAATCAGCTACGAAGTTATCAACATCCTTACTGAAGTAGCCAATAGACGCATAGCTGCCTTCCGCGTAGTAGTATTCAAACGACACATCAATGTTTGTCGATTCAAGCGGAAGCAAGCCCGGATTACCACGGCTACCTCTTGCAGTATCAAAACGCACTTCATCCAATCGACCACCCGCAGTCAAATCACCAAAGGTAGGACGACCAATCGTCTCGCTGTATGACAGACGCAGAACCATATCTTCCAAGAACGTTAAGCTAATGTCCGCGTTTGGAAGGGTGTGGCTATAATCACCTTCGCCCTCAAAGAAAACGGCATCACCACGAGTAATTGCAAACTCATTCACAGAAACCCACGCGATTTCAGTTGGCTCTGGCAGTAATGTGCTTGATTCAACAGTTGTCTCTTCGTTGCGAACACCAATGGTGGCACGCGCGCTCAAATCAGAGCTGATGTCCATCGCAAAGGTTGCCTGCAAATAAGCACTTGTCACTTCTTCTGTAGTACGCTGGTCCGTTGTGAAAATCGAAGGTGCGCACAGACGCTCAAAGCAAGGCCAAGCGCCAGCAACATCGTTGTAGTAAAGCCCACCGATGATATCCGCGATTTCATCGAACGGAAGTGCAAAGTACTCGTCCGCAATAAGATCGGCGTCGCCAGAAACAGCGTCGAAACGGTCAGAGAAGCTAGACAGACTGTCCTGAAGTAGTTGAGTAGGCACATCATCAAAGGTTCCAGTACCCCCCCAGTTAGGACGCTGCGCTTCAGCAAAAGCGTTGCGGTTATTGGTTTCTCGCCAGCCTACGCCAAAATCGATGCTTTCCAAAACGCTGTCATCGAAATTGTAGCTACCACCGAGGCGCCATTCATCAACAGTCTGGTCGGTAAGGCTGTTACGGAAGCTCGTTCCCGTTGTACGTGCACGGTCAGCCGCATCACCCAAAGACGCAACATCGCCCCACGGGTTACCCGTAGCGCCATCGACAGTTGTGTAATCAATATCTGCAGGCAGCAGAGTTGAAACAACCGGTAAATCATCAGAAAAATCAAAAGTGGTTTGCGCGCGAACGTTTGCCGCTAACTGAATGGTGTTACTGTTACCCAAATCAGTGTTTGGCGCAGTAATCGACTGAGACTGATGGTAATCGAAGAACAAATCGAGTGAATCTGTCACTGCCCATTCGATGTTCAAACCCGTAGATGACAACTCAGTGGCCTGCCCACTCTTTTCTACCTGAGAAACATAGTCAGCAAAGGTTAAATCACCTTCAGTGATACCACCTAAGCCATCGCCACCAGCAACGCCGGTGTTGTTTTCAGTGAGCGAAAGTGGAGTAACAACGCCGCCGTCAAGCGCACCTCCAGTAGCTTCCGCACCGGACCAAACACCGCCAGTGAAACCGAAGTTGTTCCAGAAAGAAGAAATATTCTGGTTTTGTTCGATATCATTTTCCGCGTAGGTATAATCCAAAGTCGCCGTCACAGATTCAACTGGAGACCACTGGAACGTCGCCTGACCATTAATACGTGTACGCTCGAGCTCCGCGATACCATAAACAACATTTTGTGGCACCTGGTTAAGCGTGCCTTCGGCAGGACGGTTTACATGAGGATCTGGGCCATCATCTGGCGCTGCAGGTCCGAGGGGTCCGCCCCAGGCAGCATTAGGAGACACACCAGGTCGCCAGCCGTTCTCTACTTCCGCACGGGCGTTACCATACTTACGATTCTGGTAGCTACCTGATAGTGCAATACCCATAGTGTCGTCAGCAAAAGTAGTACTGAACAAACCCGTCACTTCTGGGGTCAAACGATCGTTTACTTCGCTTGAAGTATCGTTAACTGCTTTAACACCAACAGAGAACTTAGTGCCGCCCGCTTCAAGTGGCTTGATAGTGACCAAATCGATCGTACCACCAACCCCGCCAGAAGCAACGTCCGCACGACCCGTTTTATATACCTTAACTGCACTAACACCTTCAGATGCGATGTTCGCGAAGCTAAATGCACGACTGTCAGCAGCATCGGTATTTTGAATCGAAGAAGTCGGCATGGTGCGGCCATTCAATGTGACCATATTGTAGTCAGGACCGAAACCACGAACGGTAACGAACTCACCTTCACCGTTATTTCTATCGATCGACACACCAGTGATACGCTGAAGTGATTCAGCCAAGTTAGTGTCTGGAAATTTACCTATATCTTCTGAGGAGATCGCGTCAACGACACCATCAGAATCGCGCTTAAGGTCCATGGATTGAATCAAACTGGCACGAATACCAGTGACAACCACAACCTCATCGTTTTCCTGATCCTGTGCGTAAGCACTAACCCCCGTCAGAGATATAGACGATACTAGAGAAGCAAGTATGCTCTTTTTGAAATGGTGACGCTTAACAACCATATTTTTTTCCTCAGCACATAGTAAATTTATTTTTATTAAATTTTTTGATCACAACCATAGCCCTCGAACCCATACAGGCTCGACGAATATCGCAGTCATCGTGAAGTTTTAGCTCGATGTGAAATGGCGTTGAATAACAACCATATTTTGACCCTCTATTAGTAGCTAGCAGACTATTATTGTCATCTTATTATCAGATAAAGCAGCGATGAAAACCGGCCTTACATCAGGCCTAAAATCCACCGAAATCGTTTTATTATTTTTTACTGCCACGGCTACCATATATCCCAAATACTTGATAACCCT
The DNA here is from genome assembly GCA_028281575.1 of Cellvibrionaceae bacterium. Lineage (GTDB taxonomy): Bacteria > Pseudomonadota > Gammaproteobacteria > Pseudomonadales > Cellvibrionaceae > Agaribacterium. The sequence continues at coordinate 200,855 of JANQJP010000090.1, read as the reverse complement.
TGTTGTCTAACTATGCCCTATTTTTATCCTTTAACTGGGCACCGAGGCATCCTAGCAGAGAAGCGCAGAAAAAATCAACACTCTATTTGTAAACGTATTCCAACGCAGCAAACGCCCATATTGGATTAAAATTCAGCCCATTAGACCAAAAAACAAACAAAACTGCATCATATATAACTTAATCGTAATACAGGATCTTGCGTCCAATAGCGCGCACGTTAAAACCTATCGCCCGTATACTGTCAACAAAAACAATTATAGCCGTTCTTATAGAGAAGCAAGTATTTTCGCTTGTTACGAAGCCCCAGGCTTCCCAGTTAAGGCTCAATTATGATTTCTGAGACACTTCAACCACGATGGTTAACAAGCTCCCTTACAAAGGAAGATGCATCGACGATCAATGGGCATTACGGAGATCACAAAGGAAGTTTATGGCGAGGTAGGTGCTTTCCTGCCAAAGCATCTAAAAAATTGACAAATCAGCTGAAGTAAAAAACTCATGGCTTAGAACTACGACCACGAAACTTTAGCCAAACCAATGCCAGAAAATAAGCTAACAAGAAATAGCCACTCCATATCAACCAGCCCCATTCCCGGTTAATATCAAGCATAAATTCCGTCTGATGATAATCTGCGTATTTCGCTGGACTGGCGTAAATATCATCCAGGTTAATACAGATGTTCTTGCGCTCAGGGCAAATTTCCATGCGCAACCTGTCGTTTAATTTATGGGTTAAAGTCCCCCAACCGAGAGACATGGTAGCGACATATGCAAGTAAGACCATAAATACTTTCGTCTTACTAACAAGCAAAACCGCAAATAAAACCAGGAAATATATAAGCGCTAACACGCCGACAACCTCAATCATATCTATTCACAAAGGTATTATTTTTCAAACTGGAGCTTGCCAGCGTTCACGTAATGAATGATTGATAAAAGCGTACCAAAAGGAATGTTGAGCAAACTAATCGCGGAAAATATATGCAAAGGGATAATTGACCAGGCTTTCTGCCTAAAAAAACCAATAATCGGAATGATCTCCAACCCATACATCAAGAGAATTATCAGACCGAGTATCACGTCGGCGGACGCCTTTGCCTGTACCCCCATGTAGAGCAGGTATATCGCCAGTGCGCCGGCCAAGACATCCACCGCTAAACGAAACCCCCAAATCAGATTGAGCCTGCTCCGGGCAGCAGCGGCCTGCATATCCCGGCGAGACTGCTCCAACTTTTCTGACGCGGTCAGAGGCCTATTATCTTTGCGCTCCAGATCGGATTCAGGTGGGTTATATACCGTAGTTTCCATAATGAGGGCCTGAAATCATCTATGCGAAAAATAAGGACCCAATAATAGATATCACGACAGCAAAATCAAGCAACCCTGTATTCGATATCAGCAGCTTATCCATACAGAAAAACCGCGGACGACGCCGCGGCTTTTTTCGATGATGGGTACGAATTACGCGAGCAACTCGTTAGCAACACTCAACACATTTTCTACCGTAAAACCAAAGTGCTCCATCAAAGCTCCGCCAGGAGCTGATTCACCAAAACTCGTCATACCGATAACGCGACCATCAAAACCAACGTATTTGGCCCAGTAATCAACATGAGCAGCTTCAATCGCCACCCGCGCACTGACATCTGAGGGCAAAACACTTTGTTTATAAGCCTCGTCCTGTTGGTCAAATGCCGTCGTACTCGGCATGGAGACAGCTCTCACCTTGGTACCGGTGCTACTCAATTGTTTTGCTGCTGCGACCGCAACAGATACTTCCGAGCCGGTCGCGATCAAAATAACATCCGGCGTACCTTCGCACTCGACGATCGCATAAGCACCTTTTTCAATCGCAGCTACCTGTTCTGGGCTGCGCTCAAGCGCTGGCAGGCCCTGCCGGCTAAATACCAGTGACGTTGGACCATCTTTACGCTCAATGGCCTTCTTCCAGGCAACCGCGGTCTCAGTCGTATCCGCAGGACGCCACACTTGCATATTTGGTGTCATACGCAGATGCGCAAGGTTTTCTATCGGCTGATGGGTCGGGCCGTCTTCACCCTGGCCAATTGAGTCATGCGTATAGACAAAGATACTTTGCACCCCCATAAGCGCAGCCATGCGCACGGCATTCGCGGCGTACTGTTGGAACATTAAGAAAGTCGCGCCGTAATTGATAAAGCCGCCGTGCAGCGCAATACCATTCATGATGCCGCTCATGCCAAACTCACGCACGCCGTAATAAATGTAATTGCCCGCTGGATCGTCTTGAATGCCTTTCGAACCCGACCAAAGCGTAAGGTTAGACCCTGCAAGGTCTGCAGAACCACCGATTATCTCTGGCAAAAACGATGCATAAGCTTCAATAGCATTTTGTGAAGCCTTGCGCGATGCAATTTTCTCACCTTTTTCCTGGCACTCATTAATAAATGCCACGGCCTTAGCTTCAAAATCTCCAGGCAATTCATTGTTGATTACCCGCCGCTCATATTCCGCAGCTAACGCTGGATGAGCCTCTCGATAAGCGGCCAGTTTATCCGTCCACGCAGCTTCGTTCGCGGTGCCTTTTTCCTTCGCATCCCAACCCGCGTATACCTCTGTCGGAATAACGAAGGGCGCGTGTGACCAGCCGAGGACTTCTCGCGTTGCCACCACCTCATCCTCACCGAGCGGAGCGCCGTGGCTACCGTGAGTACCTGCTTTGTTCGGAGAGCCGTAACCAATGGTTGTCTGTGTACAAATAATCGTTGGCTTATCAGCAACGGAGCGAGCTTCATCAATCGCCGCTTTAATTGCTTCCGGGTCGTGACCATCTACTTTGGCAATCACGTGCCAACCGTATGATTCAAAGCGCTTCGGCGTATCATCAGTAAACCAACCCTCTACATGACCATCAATCGAGATACCGTTGTCATCGTAAAACGCGATTAATTTGCCAAGCTTTAACGTTCCCGCTAAAGAGCAGGCTTCGTGAGAAATCCCTTCCATCAAGCAGCCATCGCCCATAAAGCAATATGTGTAGTGATCGACAATCTCGTGCCCTTCACGGTTGAACTGCGCGGCTAGAGTCTTCTCTGCAATCGCCATACCCACGGCATTAGAGATACCGGCACCGAGCGGCCCAGTAGTGGTTTCAACACCGGGAGCGTAACCGTACTCAGGGTGTCCGGGCGTTTTAGAGTGAAGCTGGCGAAATTGCTCTAACTCTGCCATCGGTAACGCGTAACCGGAGAGATGTAATAACGAATAAATCAACATGGAACCGTGCCCATTTGAAAGCACGAAACGGTCACGATCCGCCCACTCCGGGTTCTGAGGATTGTGCTTCAAAAAGTCGTTCCACAATACTTCGGCGATATCTGCCATGCCCATCGGCGCACCGGGGTGTCCACTTTTAGCTTTTTGGACCGCATCCATGCTAAGGACACGGATGGCATTAGCGAGTTCTTTGCGCATAGGCATAACTACTCAGCTCCTTTAAATGAGAAAAAATAAGGGGATCGATAAGGGTATCAAATCAGATTTTGGGGCCGCTATTCTCCACTACTGAGCGTCGCGCGTAAACCTGCGAGGCACGATGCGGCACAGCGCCATACTTTTCGCTTTTAGCTTTTACCGTATTCATATTATTTTGTCATAGCTATATCAAAAAATTTTGATATAGCTTTATTGAGTGCTAGTATTTCTCGAATGACCAGTCCTATTGAAGCCATATCCACCCGGGAAGACAGCGATATTAGCGCCGCAGCTTCGTGCCTCAAGGCCGCGGGCGACAACCTGCGCCTGCAGATTCTCGCGAGTCTAAGCAGCGATTCATTCGGTGTGCTGGAGCTCTGTCAGATTTTCGAGACCAAGCAAAGCGGTATGAGTCATCACCTCAAGGTATTGGCAAATGCGGGGCTCGTTAACAAACGACGCGAAGGCAATACAATTTTCTATCGCCGTTGCGACGACGAGATCACTGAAGCAGAAGCCATTTTGCGAAACGCCATCTATGCTTTAGCGGATACACTAAAATTACCCGAGACAGTGTCTACCAATCTCGAGCAGGTATACCGACAGCGCGCGGATGCGTCCAAATTGTTTTTTCTCGAAAATGCGGACGCGTTTCGCGAACAGCAGGAATTGATTGCCGCTTATAACGTTTACGGCCCGGAGGTGGCCCAGGTGCTCACTTACAGCCCCTACGAGGAAAACGCCTGCGCACTCGAGGTAGGGCCCGGTGCCGGAGAGTTCCTGCCCGAGCTAAGCCGCCGTTTCGCTAAGGTCATCGCATTAGATAGCTCGGCGGTCTTGCTACAGCAGAGTCGTGAATTTTGTTTTGCGCAGCAGCTCGCCAACATTTCATTTGTGCACAACGACACGGCGTATTGCCGCTCACTTCCCGCTGCAGTCGACTGCGTTGTTATTAATATGGTGCTCCACCACACCGCTTCGCCGAGCCATATCTTTGCGGACGCAGCGCACTGTATTAAACCAGGTGGTGTATTACTGGTATGCGACTTGTCTGCACACGATCAAGACTGGGTCCGCGAAGCCTGCGGAGACCAGTGGCTGGGCTTTGATACAGACGACCTCCGCTACTGGGCAACCAAAGTAAATCTTAAAGAAGGCGTCAGCCGCTACTTCGCACTGCGCAACGGGTTTCAAATCCAAATTCATCAATTCATAAAACAATAGAGTTCGTTTCATCATGGCAGAATATTCCATTTTTACCTCTGAATCCGTATCTGAGGGTCACCCAGATAAAATGGCGGATCAAATTTCCGACACCGTATTGGACGCAATTTTAAGCGATGACCCGAACGCACGCGTTGCGGTAGAAACTCTCGTTAAAACCGGCATGGTCGTCGTTGCTGGGGAAGTGCGTACCAATACCTATGTCGACCTTGAAGACTTAATTCGAGACATTATTGTCAACATCGGCTACGACTCGTCCGATGTCGGATTTGATGGTGCCTCCTGCGCGGTATTAAACGCGATCGGCAAACAAAGCTCCGATATTGCGATGGGTGTGGACGAGGGCGACAAAAAAGACCTCGGCGCTGGCGATCAGGGCCTTATGTTCGGTTACGCAACAAATGAAACCAATGTGTTGATGCCCGCACCTATTTTTTACGCGCACAGGCTCGTCGAAAAACAAGCCGAGCTGCGTAAAAATGGTACGCACACGTGGTCGCGGCCGGACGCTAAAAGTCAAGTGACCTTGCGCTACGACAACGGCCGCCCCGTTGCCGTTGATGCAGTCGTGCTCTCAACGCAACACAACCCCGACATTAGCCAGGCACATATCAAAGAAGCGGTTATGGAAGAAATTATTAAACCGGTTCTGCCAGCGGAGTGGCTGCATGCGGATACCAAATTTCACATCAACCCAACAGGCCAGTTTATTATCGGCGGCCCAGTAGGTGATTGCGGTTTAACCGGGCGCAAAATTATTGTGGATACCTATGGTGGTATGGCACGTCATGGCGGCGGCGCCTTTTCGGGCAAAGACCCATCCAAAGTTGATCGCTCAGCAGCATACGCGGGTCGCTATGTGGCGAAAAATATCGTCGCCGCCGGGCTCGCAGACCGCTGCGAAATTCAGGTCTCCTACGCCATCGGTGTTGCGGAACCCACATCCATCTCAATTAATACGTTTGGCACTGGCAAAATTTCGGACGAAAAAATAGTGACGCTCGTACGCGAACACTTTGATCTGCGCCCGCGCGGCCTTATCGAAATGTTAGATCTGTTGCGTCCAATTTATGGACCCACAGCTGCCTACGGCCACTTCGGCCGTGAAGAACCAAATTTCACTTGGGAAAAAACTGATAGAGCTGAGGCGTTAAAAAACGCGATCTAGACCATCTCATTAACTTTTTTGCGGTGTTACTGGAACATATACACTCAATCGGATCACGTTATTTAAGTAGAGCACGAGACATAAATTGCGCACTTGTACTAGAGACACGCCGTGAATACCTGCAAGCAGGCCCGGCCCAAAATCATAGATTTTTGTCGTTACGCGGAGCGAAGCAGTGCTTCACTTTCATCCGCTTCACCCATGTAGGTTCTGCACCAGCATCCAGGCTGGTGAAGGTCTCGAGTACAAGCACCCAATCTATGCCTCTCCGAGTTTACGGGGTAACAATGCGACCTAGGTCCTAACTAAACAACCACATTTGAAGCGCTCAGCAAGCGCGAGCAGGAGACAATTATGAACGCAGCAGTACAGGCATTGAATAATTTTAGCGACTTTAAAGTAGCCGCAAAAACCCAGGAGGAATTTGAGCAGGACGCGCGCTGGGGCCGCAAAGAAATTGAGATTGCCGAAGGCGAGATGCCGGCGCTCATGGCTTTGCGAACAAAATATAAAGAAGCCCAGCCATTGGCCGGCGCAAAAATTATGGGCTGTATTCACATGACCATTCAAACGGCCGTGCTGATTGAGACCTTAGTGGCGCTCGGTGCAGAAGTTCGCTGGTCATCGTGCAATATTTTTTCTACTCAAGATCACGCCGCCGCTGCAGTCGCCGCCGCAGGCATTCCCGTATTTGCCTGGAAAGGCGAAACCGAAGAAGAGTTCTGGTGGTGTATCGAACAAACTATTTTGAAAGACGGCCAAGTCTGGGACGCCAATATGATCCTCGATGATGGCGGCGACCTGACACAAGTTGCACACGAAAAATATGGTGCCTTGCTAGACCGTATCCACGGCATTTCAGAAGAGACAACCACTGGCGTTCACCGTCTATTGGAAATGATGGAAAACAACGAACTTAAAGTTCCCGCTATCAATGTTAATGACGCTGTAACCAAGTCTAAAAATGACAATAAATATGGCTGCCGCCACAGTTTAAATGATGCCATCAAGCGCGGTACCGACCACCTACTGTCTGGAAAAAAAGCCCTTGTCATCGGCTACGGTGATGTGGGTAAAGGTTCTGCCGCTTCCTTGCGTCAAGAGGGTATGATCGTAAAAATCTCTGAAATCGATCCAATCTGTGCCATGCAAGCCTGTATGGATGGTTTTGAAGTTGTGTCTCCGTATAACGACGGTATAAACACCGGCAGCAAAAACGACATTAATACGGCTTTATTGGGTACAACAGATTTGGTTGTCACCACCACCGGCAATATAAATGTCTGCGACGCCGCTATGTTGCAAAGCTTAAAAAGCGGCGCGGTAGTTTGTAACATCGGTCATTTCGACAATGAAATCGACACGCAATATATGCGCGACAACTGGGAATGGGATGAAGTGAAACCACAAGTCCATAAAATTTATCGCGACAAAGTAACTAACGATCACCTTATTTTATTATCGGAAGGTCGCCTGGCTAACTTAGGCAATGCAACTGGCCATCCGTCACGCATTATGGATGGTTCGTTTGCAAACCAGGTGCTTGCACAAATATATTTATACGAGCAAGGCTTTGCCAATCTACCCGCTGAAGAAAAATCGAAAAATATTTATGTCAAAGTGTTACCGAAAAAACTAGATGAAGAAGTTGCTCTGGCAATGGTTGAAGGTTTTGGCGGCATCATCACTAAGCTTCGCAGCGAACAGGCTGAATATATTAATGTAAACCTGGAAGGCCCATTCAAACCCGACAGCTACAAATATTAATTCCTACACAAATATTTGAGAGAAGATAATGAGCGACGCATCGCAAGTGCACATAAGTTTCGAGTTTTTTCCTCCCAAGACAGATGCTGGCAGGGAAAAGCTCGTAACAACTCGCAGAGAATTACAACAACTCAAACCAGAATATTTTTCAGTTACTTATGGCGCGGGCGGAACAACGCGAGACAACACTAAAGGCATAGTCACGCAGATGCGCAGCGAAGGTTTCGATGTGGCGCCACACTTAAGTTTTGGTGGCGACGATAAAAACTCTATGCTCGCACTGCTTAACGAATATAAAAATGCCGGCATTAACCGTATTGTCGCTTTGCGCGGTGATATGCCCTCAGGCGTAGGTGGAGCCTTGCAATTGGTTTACGCCAATGAATTAGTGGCATTTATTCGTGAGCATTTTGGCGAGCACTTTTATTTGGCTGTTGCAGCGTATCCTGAAATCCATCCCGAAGCCAAAAGCTATGATGACGACGTTCACTATTTAAAAGGCAAACTCGATGCGGGAGCAAATAGTGCGATTACCCAGTACTTTTTTAACCCCGATGCCTTTTTCTACTTTATGGACCACTGTCAACGCGCGGGCATAGACAAACCCATTTATCCCGGCATTATGCCAATAACAAATTTTAAAAACCTCTCTCGCTTTAGCGACATCTGCGGTGCAGAAATTCCACGTTGGATACGCAAGCGCCTGGAAAGTTTTGGCGATGACCAGGAAAGTCTTGTTAATTTTGGTATCGATTTAATAAGCGAGCTATGTGAAACACTGTTAGACAATGATGCGCCGGGGCTGCATTTTTACACGATGAATCAAATAGAACCCACTCGACAAATCGTGCTTAATCTCGATCTCGCCTAATGCGCGTCCCACGCATCTACACCGACCAGGACCTCGCGGAAAATAGTGAGGTCATCCTGGGTGAGGCGCCATCACATCATTTACTAAAAGTTTTGCGTATGGACCTTGGGCGCGCCCTGACCGTTTTTAACGGACGCGCTACCGACAACCATCACGGACAGTTTGCCGCGGCACTGGTCGGAAAAACCAAAAAAAATGCCACAATCGCCGTTGGTGAATTTCACACCAGGGAATTGGAATCACCACTTAAGACACATTTGGCCGCCGGTATTTCTAGAGGAGACCGCTTCGACCTAGTGCTACAAAAAGCAAGCGAATTAGGTGTCAGTACAATTACGCCACTATTTACCGAGCGTACCGAAATCAAACTAAACGCAGAGCGCTTAGAAAAAAAACATCACGCCTGGCGAAAAATAATGATAGGTGCCTGCGAACAGAGCGGACGCTGCTCGCTGCCTCAACTAAACACCGCAATACATTTCGAAGATTTTATTGACACGCACAGCGACGAATTAAAATTTGTTTTGCACCATCGCAGCGAACAAAACTTTACTGAACACGAAGCGCCAACATCCGTTACCCTGCTTATTGGCCCGGAAGGCGGCTTAGCTGAAGGCGAAATCTCTCGGGCAATTGGTGAAAATTATCAGCCATTGCGCTTGGGGCCTCGGGTAATGCGAACCGAAACCGCCCCCATTGCAGCATTGGCGATATTGCAACATCGCTGGGGCGACCTCTAGAGCTTACTCACAAACCCTAGAATTTAGAAATAAAGATCATTGCTATCCCATGAGAAGCATGGATTGGGTGCCTGCACTAGAGACCTTCGCCAGCAAGTTCCGCCACGGATGGCGGACATTAGAACAACGCAGGAGCCGTTGTCGAGATGCTGGCGCAGAGCCTACATGGGTGAAGCGGATTAAAGTGAAGCACTGCTTCGCTCCGCGTAACAACAAAAATCTATGATTTTGGGCCGGGCCTGCTTGCAGGTATTTATGGCGTATCTCTAGTGCAGGCACCCACCCAATCCATACCTCGTATCCCGTTTAAACTGACCAATCCAAATAGGCATATGTTCCAGTAATATCCCCAACAATGGTTAAAATACAGGCATTAATGTTGAGTTACAGACTGGACGAAAATATCGTTACCTTTAGATAGTTTGAGATGCCAATTTGGCACATCAAGTTAAAGATCATTTAGGGTTTAGCAAAAGGTTGAAAGAGGGAGAAACGCCACGCGCGCAATGCCAACACCATGGTGCAACCCTCTCTGCCCTTAATGCCTTCAGCTGTTTTATCCTGCGCAATGTTACTAAAACTCTCCGCAAACTTTTGCATTGCAAGTTGAAACGCATGATTGTCGGCGGGGCTCAACATGCCGTTCATAACAATCAGCTTCTCGTTGCTTTTGGCAAAATCAGAGTGAAAAAACTGATCGACAACTTTATCCAGGAAAAAGCGTTGAATAGGCCCCCGGGGATTCCAGCGAAAATTGCGCGATATCTTTAATTTAATGCGATTTCCCGGCAACAGCTCGATGAGGTTGAGCTTGTCCAGTTTGGCAAGTTTGCGAATACACTCATGCTCTGTCAGGGTGAACTGCTCAACGATATCGTCGAAGCTATAGCCATTAATAACGCTCACGGCCACCAGCAAGAGTGCTATGTCGGCAGCGATTTCACGCTCCTGATCATCTGATAACTGATCAACCCGACTGACGTTCGCATCGGCCGCCTTAGCCAAATCGACGAGATCCCAGCTTACCAAAGCACAGATCTTCTCCAGGCGCGGCAAGCTCAGCTGTCCACTGGCGAACATGCGTTTAATCGATGCTTCACTGAGACCCAGGTGCTCGGCAACGCGGGCATAGCGAATGTTTTGGGATCTCAATTGCCGCTTTAGCGTATTTAGAAGTTGTCGAGAATCTGCCACTATTGTCTCCTCGTACTCTTAAACCATCAAAGTAGCATATATTGATACTTTTGTGACAATAAATTAAAACATAAGAAAAATAGGTTAACGCCTGAACCAATAGCTGCAAAATAAACGCTTCTCAAATCAGCAGCGCGATGCGATACGTCGCAAATGGATGTTTAAAGGACCCAAAAATGAAAAGACTGGTTAGTTTTGCTGGCGCCATGCCCTTCTTTACGGTGATTTTTCTCAACGCGTTTGTGGACCTCGGCCACAAAATTGTTATCCAAAACACCATCTTCAAACTCTATGAAGAGCAGACCCAGATTATTCTCACCGCGGTACTCAACAGCATGATACTACTGCCATATATTTTGCTCTTTTACCCCGCAGGTCGCGCGTCAGATATATTCAACAAAGCCAAAGTTATGCGCACAACGGCCTGGCTGGCGGTGATTCTCTGCTGCGGCATATGTGTGAGCTATTACCTGGGCTGGTTTTGGGCCGCTTTCGCATTCACCTTTTTACTCGCCACACAATCCGCTTTCTATTCACCGGCAAAAATGGGTTATATCAAGGAGATGTTTGGTAAAAACCGTCTCGGTGAAGCCAACGGTGTTGTATCAGCACTGGTCATCACGTCCATTCTCGCTGGCACGCTTGCATTCTCTATATTGTTTGAGAGCATGTACTCCCCCGAGTTAACAGATAAAAATGCACTGCTACAACACATCGCCCCCATCGGATGGGTCTTATTGCTGACAGCGACCATTGAGCTGGTCATGAGTTACAAGCTGCCCAACTTTCCCGCGACAGCCACGGTACCAACAAGCAAACCAGCAACGAAGAAAAATATCCTCGCCGACAGCCTGGAACCCATGGCACGCAATAAAGCTATCCGCCTGGCGGCGATCGGCCTCGCTACTTTTTGGGCGATTGGGCAAGTGATGATTGCGGCGTTTCCAGCCTTCTTAAAAACCCAAACCGGCATCGAAAATACAATTGCGCTACAAGCCGTGATTGCCTGTTCAGGTATTGGCATTGCGTGGGGCTCCTTTATTGCTGGTAAAGCGTCGCGCAATCATATTGAGCTCGGAATACTGCCCATTGCAGCACTTGGCATCGCCGTTGGCCTCAGCATATTGCCTACGCTTAGCAATCCCTATTTTTCTGCGCTGGCGTTTTTGTTTATCGGTACGGCTGGCGGCATGTTCATCGTTCCGTTGAACGCACTCATTCAATTTCAGGCGCGCGAAGGTGAACTTGGCAAAACTCTGGCGGCGAATAACTGGATTCAAAACGTCGCGATGTTTAGCTTCTTGGTCCTCACCGCTGCCTTTGCTTATTTATCGCTATCGAGTAAGAGCCTGCTCCAACTTATCGCCGTCATCGCGGTGATCGGATGTGGCTATACCATTTATCAATTGCCGCAAAGCTTTGTTCGCATCCTCCTGCGCCTGGTGATTAAAGGTGGTTACAAGGTGCGCGTGCAAGGCATGAAAAACATTCCAGCACAGGGCGGCGTGCTTTTGCTGGGCAACCACGTGAGCTGGATTGACTGGGCAATTATTCAACTCGCCATTCCGCGCCCAGTCCGCTTTGTAATGATTCGCAGCATTTATGAGCGCTGGTACCTAAAATGGTTTTTCGATTTGTTTGGCTGCATTCCCATCGAACAAGGTCCCGGAGCAAAAAAATCGCTGGATATCGTAGCGGAGCGACTGAAGCAGGGAGAAATCGTCTGCCTGTTTCCCGAGGGCACATTAAGCCGCACCGGTCATATGGTCGAATTTCGCAAAGGCTATGAAAAGCTGAGTGGCATGATGGACGAGAACATCCCAATTATTCCTTTCTACCTGCATGGGCTTTGGGGTAGCAAGTGGTCCCGAGCAACTGCGGAATTTAAAAGTCGTTCGCGCAGCTTCGGTGCCCGCGACCTGATTATCGCGCTGGGTAAACCACTGGCGAACAACATATCCAGCGACCGACTTAAACGTAAAATTTTTGAACTGTCGGTCGATTCCTGGAACGAATACTGTGACGAACTTTCACCACTGTCGGAACAATGGGTTCAAAGTGCCAGACGGGTCGGGCGTTCAACACTTATCAGCGACGGCATGGGTACCAGCCTATCTGGCAACGCAGCCCTGGTCGCTTCATCTGCACTTTCGTTTGCACTAAAAAAACACCTAAGCGGTACCAATATCGGTGTCGCTCTGCCCGCCAGTGTCGGCTGTGCGATTGGCAATATGGCGCTGTTGCAGCAGGGGAAAACGCTGGTCAACCTTAACTTCACCGCCGGTGAGGCCGCATTTCAATCGGCACTGGAGCAGGCCAATATAGAAGTGGTTATCAGCTCGCGCAGACTCGAGAAAAAACTGCACTCTCGCGGAATTAATCTCGCGGAATTATGCAAGGACGCACGCCTGGTCTTCCTTGAAGATATAAAACCGACCATCACGCTGACACAAAAGATAAGCGCACTGATATACGCTCGATTGTTGCCTCGCGTACTTGCAACAAAAATTTTGTGCAAAAAAGTAGATGCAGAAAGTACCGCGTGTATTTTATTTTCCAGCGGCAGCGAGGGGAAACCCAAGGGCGTCTGTCTCTCGCATAAAAATGTCAGCGCAAATATAAAGCAAATTATGACGGTGCTCGATCCGCAAGCCGATGATGTCATTCTCGGGAATTTACCTCCGTTCCACGCCTTCGGTCTTACGGTAACGCAAATGCTGCCAATGCTTGAAGGTATCCCTGTTGTTTGTCATGCCGACCCAACGGATGCACTTGGCTGCGCAAAATTAATTACACGCCATCAAATAAGTATTTTGTTTGGCACCTCAACATTCCTGCGTTTTTATATTAAAAATAGACGTGTCCATCCACTGATGTTGTCGAGCTTGCGCCTGGTAGTAAGTGGCGCAGAAAAATTACAGAGTGATGTTAAACAACAATTTGAAGACAAATTTAAACGCCCCATCTATGAAGGTTATGGCACGACGGAAACCACACCAGTTGTGTCCGTCAACCTACCGGACAAAATCGGCGTGCAGGATTTTAAAGTTCAAACAGGCAACAAAATACAGTCGGTGGGTATGCCACTGCCAGGCACGAGCATTCGTATCGTAGATCCCACGCATTTCACCGAGTGCGATACCGGCGAGCAGGGCATGGTACTTATTGGCGGCGTACAAGTGATGCAGGGTTATTTAAATAACCCTGAAAAGACAGACGGCGTGATTAAAACCATCGACGGTATGCGCTGGTATGTGACGGGTGACAAAGGTTATATCGACGACGATGGTTTTTTATTTATTGTCGACCGTTACTCGCGCTTTGCAAAAATCGGCGGTGAAATGGTCGGACTGTCTCAGGTCGAAGTTGCCATTCGAACCATAGTAAGCGACAAAAACGATGAAGATATAGAAGTGCTGGTTGTCGCAATAGAAAGTGAAAAAAAGGGCGAGCAACTTGTCGCGCTTAGCACTGTAGAAATCGAACCGCTTATTGATGCAGAAGCGTTAAAAAATCAGGGCTTAAGCACCCTGGCGCTACCGGCGAAATATAAAATTGTGGATGAAATTCCCAAGCTCGCTTCGGGTAAAGTGAATTTTAGCGAAGCGAAACTTATCGCTAGCAGCTAACACTGTTCGCCTGCCCACAAACTTATATTGTGGGCAGGTCTAGTCTGCGCGCATAATCGTCGCATTTACAAAAACCTTCATATAGCGCTTTATGGTTTTTCCCCAATAACTTACATTTGCAGAACGGCTAAAAAAGTAGCGACGCAAAATACCAAAACGCCAGCGCATATAGGGACCTGGAATGTAGATACTCGTGTTGCGTTCCAGCGCATCGAGTGCACCGCTGGCAACTCTTTCCGGCTCAAGCAAGCTCAAATGCGATTGCTTAATAATTTCCTTGGCAGCGGGCCCCAGCTGCATCATCGGTGTTTTTATTGGGCCCGGCGCAACTGCGGTTACGTGCAGTCCCTTATTGCGACTCTCGTAGTGAAGTGCCTCCGCAAAACTGAGTAAATACGCCTTTGACGCCGAATAAACCGAAAGGTAAGGCGCACCCTGTAAGCCAACAATCGAAGAAATAAAAAGCAGCCCGCCACGCCCCTTGCGCCGGGACAACATAGCCTCCCCAAAAAAACGCGCTAAATCGGCGTGTGCTGCGACATTTAACTGCACACTTCTGCGTACTTCGTCGAGGCCATAGTGCATATAGTCACGCATTTGCGTAGCACCGGCATTTGAAACAACAAGCCCTATATCGAGATCAGCACAACGAACATAAAGCGCGTCGACGCTATCGCGAACACTTAGGTCAATTGCGATAGCGCGGACGTTCACACCATAATTGCGTTCGAGTTCACTCGCACTTTTTTGTAGTTTGTCCTCAGAGCGCGCCGTCAACACCAGGTTAATACCTCGCTGCGCAAGCTTTTCGGCAAAGGCCTGCCCAAGACCTGAAGATGCACCTGTGATAAGCGCCCAAGGGCCAAATTTTCGATTAAATTCCATGGCAGTCGTCCTAGTAAGCGTCTTAATACACGAGAAAATTAGGCAACGAAATTAATTGCGCCACGCAAAAATATAGAAATTCTTCTGTGAAAAAAAGCGACGATTGCAATACCTTTTGAATTTGGCGCAATATATAAACTTTTGGTATTTTTTATTCCGAAAGAAATAAACTGGAGCCCGCTTATTACTATGGAATGCCGTTCGGGTTGCGCTGCATGTTGTATCGCACCCTCAATCAAACAACCACTGCCGGGCATGCCCGAAGGAAAAAAGGCTGGCGAAACCTGTGTCAACCTCGATCCGAATAGCCTTCGCTGCCGAATTTGGGACACCGAGATTTACCCAGCTTTTTGTCACCAGTTTAAAGCAGAGACGTTTTCGTGCGGCAACAATCGTAAAGAGGCGCTGCAGATTCTCACGTTAATGGAAGATGCGACTCGGCCATAGCAAGTGCATATTCACTCACCGCTATCCAAGTTAACTTTTTGTAATGCGACTAAAAACACAAGTATTTAAAAGCATCTCGTCAGAATGGCGCTGACTTAAGTCAAAATATGCTGTTAGGTGCAGCGGAAGGTAGGATGTGATGAGACCGTCGCCAGAGGGATTCGGGCGACGAGACCCCATGGGTGGAGCGGATTAAGCAAAGCGCTGCTTTGCTCCGTGGAACGCCCCTTATCTGGGATTTTCGGCCGGACCCGCTTGCGGGGGTTTACGTCGTGTCTCATCACATCCTACCTTCCGCCGCACCGGGAAAAAATGCCTTTAAGTAAGTGCCATTCGGGTCTAGTCATCTAATCAGACCACGAGATATGAATTGTGCGCTTGTACTAGAGACACACCGTGAATACGTCCATGTAGGCTCTGCACCAGCATCCCTGCTGGTGAAGGTCTCTAGTACAAGCGCACAATTCATGTCTCTTCGAGTTAACCGAACAGCAGCAATGTTCGCTGTTTATTCACCCGCCTTATTCAACGCTGCTTCCAACAAAGATGCCATCGTACCCTTCGGCGCACGTTGATTTTTATGAGACGAAGCCTGCTTAGCGGCAGGCGATTCTTTGCGCTTACTATTTACAGGTGCGTCATCCATACGCATGGATAACGCAATTCTTTTCCGAGCGACATCGACGTCCATCACTTTGACTTTAACAATATCTCCGGCCTTAACAACCGCACGTGGATCTTTAACAAAGTGGTTTGCCAGCGCAGATATATGCACCAAGCCATCTTGATGTACACCGACATCCACAAAAGCACCGAAGTTCGTTACATTCGTCACGGCACCTTCAAGTACCATCCCCTCTGCGAGATCACTAATTTTTTCAACACCCTCAGAAAAACGCGCCGCTTTAAATTCCGGGCGCGGGTCCCGGCCAGGTTTTTCCAACTCGGCAAGAATATCGATAAGCGTCGGTAAACCAACATTCTGGTCAACATAGTCTCCCGGCTGTAGCTTTCCCAGAAAGGCCTTGTCGCCAAGCATCGCTTTTACGTCGCGTCCATTTTTTTTGGCAATGGCCGAAACCACATCATAAGCTTCAGGGTGCACCGCAGAAGCATCCAGCGGGTTGTCGCCATCAGAAATACGTAAAAACCCCGCCGCTTGTTCAAATGCCTTGGCGCCGAGACGGCTTACGTCGAGTAATTGTTTTCGATTTTGAAACACACCGTTTTTGTTGCGAAACTCAACAATATTATGCGCAATATTCTGGTTCAAACCCGCAACACGCGTCAGCAGTGCCGCGGAGGCCGTATTCACTTCAACACCGACGGCGTTCACACAATCTTCGACTACGGCATCCAGGGCACGGGCCAAACGCGTTTGCGAAACATCGTGTTGATATTGGCCGACACCTATCGATTTCGGTTCAATTTTAACCAGCTCGGCCAGCGGATCTTGCAGCCGCCGCGCTATCGAAATCGCACCGCGGATGGTGACATCCAAATCGGGAAATTCCCGCGCGGCAAATTCCGACGCAGAGTACACGGAGGCCCCCGCCTCGCTGACAATCACCTTTTGCACGGACAACAGGGAGTTGGCGCTGAGCAACTCGGCCACAAACTTTTCAGTCTCGCGGCTGGCGGTCCCATTGCCAATAGCGATAAGTTGAACATCGTATTTTTCAATAAGTGCAATCAAGCTGCGCTGAGCCTCATGCACCTTGTTCTGAGGAGGATTTGGGAAAATCGCCGTATGATCGAGCACCTTGCCGGTGGCATCGACGACGGCAACTTTAACCCCTGTGCGCAAACCGGGGTCGAGGCCGATAGTCGCTTTTTGTCCCGCGGGGGCGGCGAGCAACAAGTCTTTCAGGTTTGAAGCGAAGACCTCGATAGCATCCGCCTCGGCAGCTTCGCGCAACTCTGCCAGCAAATCCGTTTCCAAGCGTGTCGCCAACTTTACCCGCCAGGTCCAGCGTAACACTTCCGCCAACCAGGGGTCAGCCGGACGCCCGCTGTCTGAGATGTCCCAGTGCGCAGCGAGCTGTACCTCGCACGGATGAGCCTGTCCCGGCTCCAAATCCTGCTGCAAAGTGAAAGCGAGATTGAGCAAGCCTTCGTTTCTTCCCCTAAACATCGCTAAAGCGCGGTGAGATGGGATTTTTGTAAAAGCTTCACGATGGTCAAAATAATCGCGAAACTTGGCTGCCTGTGTTTGTTTTTCTTCAACGACCGTTGCATGAACAAAACTGATATCGCGCATTTGGGTGCGCAGCTTGGCCATTAGTGCAGCATCCTCGCTAAAGCGCTCCATAAGGATTTGCTTGGCACCGTCCAAGGCCTGTTTGCTATCAATGATGCCTTTGTCAGTATCGATAAACGCCTGTGCTTCGTGCTCTGGGTCGAGCATGAGATTATCGAATAACATCTCTGCAAGCGGTTCCAAGCCAGCCTCGCGTGCAATCTGCGCCTTCGTTCTGCGTTTCGGCTTGTAAGGTAAATACAGATCTTCCAATTCCGTTTTGGTTGTGACCGCACAGATTTGCTGCTTTAGTTCTGGCGTGAGCTGCCCCTGTTGGTCAATGGTATTCAATACCGTTTCCCGGCGCTCTGCGAGCTCGCGCAGATAGGTGAGTCGCTCGTCGAGACGCCGCAGCTGCGCATCGTCTAGCGCCCCGGTCAGCTCCTTTCGATAACGCGCAATAAAGGGCACAGTCGCACCCCCATCGAGTAAATTGATTGCTGCAGTGACTTGGGCTTCGCGAACATCGAGCTCGCTGGCGATGAGTGCTGAAATATCGGACATGGCTGGGGAACCTCTGAATAAGTCTGTAATGTCTCTGCGTAGCCTAGAATGGTTAGTCGCAAGGCGCGCTTCGCCGTTAATGGCCGTAGCCCTCGGCAACTGCTCCTGCGTTGCCCTAATTACCTACATCCGTGTAGGCATTAACAAGAAGTGCAACACCGTAAATGATCATTCTAGGCCGCAGCCTTCGGGGCTTTCAGGAATGTCCCCGTCTGCGTTGATTTCATTCGATGGGCAACCAGCCCGCCTTACTCGATCGCCTACACGGGAAACATGCCTGAAAGCCAGCGATATCACAGACTTATTCAGAAGTTCCCCTAGTGCCTTACTTGAAAAGGGCGCGAATTATGCTCGATTTTTTCAGCTAAAACACGCTTGTTTTTGCTAAGAAATTATGAAGCAGAGCTATCGGCAGACGCGGAGTCGTCACAACAGCCCGGCCCCTGAATCAACGCGCAAAAGGGCGTTGCGGCGACAGTGCCCAGAATAGGAGCAAGAATAAATAGCCATAGCGCATCCAAATGCCCGGACACAAGCGCCGGCCCAATCGAACGCGCTGGATTCATCGACGCATTGGTGAGCGGCCCCCCAACAAGCGCTTCCAAACCCACCGTCGCGCCAATGGCGACCCCGGCCATAATGCCTTTTTCCTGATGGCCGGTCGTGACATTTAAGATGACAAACATGAGCAAAAACGACAGCAGAAATTCAACCAAAAAGCCCGGCAAAATGCCGACATGAGCTTGCGTTGCCCCCAGCAACTCATGGGTTGGGAAAATAGTCTTCAGCGCGGCTGTGGCAAATACAGCTCCAATAATTTGGCTGGCTATGAATGGAAGCACGCGGCGTTTATCAAAACCCCGTGCCACCGCAAAGGCAATAGTGACTGCCGGGTTCATATGTGCCCCTGAGATATTGCCAATCGCGTAGATCATGATCATCACGATCAAACCAAAAGCCGCGGCAACACCGCCATGTCCCGGCACGCCGAAAGTGTCATTGACCACCATGGCACCGCAGCCAAAAAGCACTAAAAAAAATGTACCGATAAACTCGGCGAGGTATTGGTTATAGGGCGTTAAACGCAACGTGTTGAATACAGACATATGCGCCAAATTCGAGTACAAACGAGGCTAAAAGTAAAAGTGTTATTTATGGCAGGCGTATGACAGAGCCCTGCGCCAAATCAGCTTTGGACAGACAAGCATCCAAACGACGCAAGCAAACACGTCGTAAAGTCTCTTTCGCGCGGCCATCGAGATTACGCATATTTTCGAGGCCAATCAAGCCCGAAGCGAGCAGTGATTCCAGCTCATGTTCAGCGATTTCCAATTCAATTTTCATCAGTCATAGTCATTGCTTCGTATTAACTCGGAGAAGCATGGATGGGGTACTGGTATTCGAGACGCGCTGTAAATACATCCATGTAAGCTCTGCACCAGCATCTCGACAACTGCTCCTGCGTTGTTCTAATGTCCGCCATCCATGGCGGCACTTGCTGGTGAAGGTCTCGAATACCAG
The DNA here is from genome assembly GCA_028281575.1 of Cellvibrionaceae bacterium. Classification (GTDB taxonomy): domain Bacteria; phylum Pseudomonadota; class Gammaproteobacteria; order Pseudomonadales; family Cellvibrionaceae; genus Agaribacterium. The sequence goes on along the minus strand of JANQJP010000090.1, from coordinate 181,152 downwards.
TACCCCATCCATGCCTCAACCCCTAAGATGAAAATAATAACCATTATCATTTATAAGTCAACGCCTTGATCTCGCCTAGTATTCCATAATTCAATTAAATAGCTGACTAGCATTTGCTCCAACTCCGCACAATCCGCATCATATTTCTGCGCTATTTTGCGCGCTAGCGCAGCAATTGATGGCTGTCCATCGAACCTGGATAGGAGCTCTGCGTTAAACAGGCTCTGATTCGCCAGGGCTTCAAAATCCGCAAACACCGGAACCGGTAACTGCGTGTCTAACAGCCAGTCGGGGAGCACCTGCATATCTTTTCCCGCTTCAACGTCGCGTAACTTTCGCGCGCGCCAGGCCCATACCTGCTCAACGCGATGCCCTGCGTTATAGGGCGACTTTAAGTAAGGCATAACGGCGTCTTTAACAAGCTCCAGTGAGAAACCCGCCTGTTCAGCCACGCTTTCAATTTCGTCACGACTGTAACAAAGCGCATCGCGTCCCTGGTTAAAGACAAGCGAACCAAAGTTCAACCAGCAACCTCCAACAGGTAAGTACTGATTTAACTGTTTCAAAAAGCGCGCAAGCTCATAAGGTTGGATATCGATGAGCCATGGCGTCAATACAGTATCAAATCTGTGCTTTTCGAAAGCGGGTTTGGCGGCATCGGCGAAGCAGAGAAAAAAGTTATCAACTTGATTGGCGTCGAGTGAAAGCTCGTGCCTGACCGCCACACAATCTAAATTTTTAGGCTGGAGCGGGAACTCCGTCAAAACCAACGACTCATTTTCCAACAGCCGTCGCACAGCAAGCAAAAACAGGGGGTTAATGTCAGTCGCAACGGTAAACTCAGGTTGCAACTGAAGGTGAAGATCGAGCGCAAGCTTACACGCCCCAGCACCGATCACACAAAAACGCCCAACATCTTCTGGCGCTAAAGATTCAAGCAGCGCGGCGCTTTGTGCATTCTCCTCGGCACCCCAAGCCCAATCGCGATAAATATTCGCCTCGTAACTTAACAGGTTTTGAATGTTCGGCGCTCTATCACGCAGCACATTATAAACCTCAAGCTGAGTGACTTTCGTCGTCGTCAGCGGTTGCACCAGCTGCGTGATTTCCAGCAAAAAATCTTTTTTTGCCTTCAGTAAAGCCTGCAAGCGCTTGGATGTGACCCCCTCCGCCCGCTTGCAGTCCAGTTCAAGTACAGCTATCTCGGCAATAAATGTCTGCTGAAAATGTTTTAATTTTGACGCCCAGTCGAGCAGGGAGTTTCTCGGTCGGGCTAACATCCACGGAATGCCATCGAGTAGTGGATAAGCATATTGCCCATCGACTGTTGTCAGCTGCTGATCATCCCTGTATTCGAGTTTTTGACCACTCAGGGGACAGCGCAGCGTATCGAGCAATAGAGGTGAAATCGGCATGGCGTATCCAGAATAATTCATGTCATGGTTAAGGGCTCAAAAAAGTTGAAGTAACACGTCGAAGTGCACGATCTCAGCGACAAAAGCCCTATGCTTTATAAATAATTAGCTTAAACTTCCAATAGAGTTTAATACATATCAAGCTACCAAACCCTCGACTATTGCACGGGCCGTTCTGCATGCTGTCTTCTTTCAGTTCCACGTTTAAAGCAGCTTTAACCAACCAGCGCTACACCTTTTGGCTTCTCAACAGCATGGGTTGGCTCGGTTACGGTTTCATTTTGTCAGGCACCGGATTTCTTTGGAGTAAAGGCAGTACCTTCCAGCTCTATCAAGTACCTTATTCTATTCTCACCGGATTTCTTATCAGCTTAATGATGCGTTTTTTTTATCAGCGGATATGGCATCTTCCTGGTAATCAAAAGTTTTCGTTGATGTTCTTTATCACAATCATTTTTACCTCTGCCTGGGTACTTATGTTGATGTACGGCTATCAAAAGCTTTGCAACCCGGAAATGCAGTTCCATATCTACGAATTTATCGGCTGGTTTAAATTTCATTTTTTTGTTTTGTTGAGCTGGGTCGCGTTATACGCAGGCATTAAATACTATTTGATGTACCAGGAAGAACATCGACGTTCTATGCAAGCGGAATCTATGGCGACACAAGCGCAGCTTAAGATGCTCCGCTATCAACTCAACCCCCATTTTTTATTTAATACGCTAAATGCCATTTCGACACTGGTGCTCGAAAAAGAGACGCGCGCAGCCAACAATATGCTTACCGAGTTGTCAAAATTTCTGCGCTATTCACTCGAAACAGACCCAATGCAAAAAGTACCTCTCATGCAGGAAATAGCAGTACTGCGCCTCTACCTAAACATTGAAAAAGTACGCTTCGAAGACCGGCTTAACGTTGTAATAACTATCGATAAAGAAGCAGAAAATGCGCTGGTCCCGAGCCTCTTATTGCAACCACTTATTGAAAACTCGATTAAATATGCCATTTCAAAAAGCGAAACCGGCGGCACCATCACAATTAGCGCCAAAGCATTTGCCGACTCACTTTTAATGGAAATCGCCGATGACGGCCCCGGCATACAGGCCACCGTTGACGACCCCCGCCAAACAACAGGTGTTGGCCTGCGCAATTTTCGCAATCGCCTGGAAGAGCTTTACGGATCAGAACACAACTGCAGCTTTACACAAGCTAGTCCGCACGGCCTAAAAATAAGTATCCGAATACCTTATGAAATAAAATCACAGGAAATTACACCGTGAACAAAAAATTAAGAACCATTATTGTCGATGACGAACCGCCGGCTAGACGAGGGATGAACATACGTCTCAAAGAATACGAAGATATCGAGGTTGTCGCAGAGTGCGCAAACGGTCGAGAAGCCTTGCGCGCTATCGAAGAACATATGCCCGATGTATTGTTTCTGGATATTCAAATGCCCGGCATGAATGGCTTTGACGTTGTGCACGCCATGCAAGTTGATATTTTGCCAATGGTCGTCTTTGTTACTGCGTTCGATGAATTCGCAATAGACGCTTTTAAAGTGCACGCTGTCGATTATGTGCTCAAACCAATCGAGGACGACCGGCTCGCAGAAGCGATCACACGAGTGCGGGGTAAAATTGTAGAGCGAAACGCACTTTCGGAAAAGGAAACCCTGCTCTCAGTTATTGGCAATATTACCGGAAATCGACCCGGCAGCCTGCAGGAAGCATTGGAAGTGAGCGATGGCGCCCAAAAACATTATCCCGAAAGCGTCGCAATTAAAGATGCGGGTAATGTCACCATCGTGAAAACAACAGATATCGATTGGGTAGATGCCGCCGGCGATTACATGTGCCTGCATGTAGACGGTACAATCCACGTAATGCGCACGACGATGAAAAAACTCGAAGCACTGCTCGACCCCAAAGTGTTTCAGCGCGTTCATCGATCAACGATTGTCAACCTGACACGTATCAAGCAATCCTGTTCACATATTAACGGTGAGCATCACCTGGTATTAAATTGCGGCTCACGTTTGAAAATGAGCCGCAGCTATAAGAGCCAAATCAGAAAAATTATTAACTTGAACTAGGCCCCAACCTAAGTCGGGCTCTCATTAGTAAGTACACCACCGGGCAAAATCGGCTCAAATGCGACATAGTTGTCAAGCGCCGCTGCACCGAGGCCCTGCGTCAAACCTTCGGCGTCGAAGCGCGAGGCAAATTCACCGACCTCGCCATGCAACGCAAGATAGTTCAACACCACCATCTGCACCAGTTGATCGACGTTGTTCGCGGCCGGGCTTGAAGAGGTCTCTACATCACCGCTGGCACGCATAAAGCCAATTTGCTGGTGCCTATTGCGTGCAGCATCTGTCGCTCCCAATAAATTGGGCTGACCACCGGGGTTATAGACAAGGAAAAACGACGCAGCCGTTTGCTGATTGTCAGACGTCCACATACCCTTACCTCGACCGAGATCAGTGTCTTCGGTAACGCCATTACTCGACAGAGAGCCATCACTACTGACATACAACATAAGAGGGCGCCCCTTTCGCGCGGCATATTCGAGGCAAGCTCCCATGCAGCGGCCCGCACGAAAATCGCGAACTTCTCCGGTTGAACGGCCACCGCCGTGGTAATCGTAACCTCCCATCGCAATCGTACCCGCACCGGCATAGGGATAACCTTGGGGGGGACTGTCGATAACGAGTTTCATCACCGACGCGGTCTTGCGGAATTCGTTCTCCCCCATAAATTCTGCGGCGCTAAAAATACTATTAGGACCGCCCACAATGTCGGGGTCGGACGCCGGATCCAAGATCGATGGCGTCGGGAACTGTTGCGCCAAACTGGCATTTTCAACATAGGTACAGCTCAATTTTTCGCGAACACTCGCGTCATCTGAAAGTAATGTGCTGACATTGTCTATCTTGGCATCACTCATACGCGCGACGCTTTCCATCACCGCAACAACGGCATCTGATGACAAAGTGCCAAAATCACCAACGTCGACCAGGCCCGTTACGTCAGACGGACGATCCACCTTGGTCGGACGCAAATCGGCTTGTATATATTGTGCCGGCGCCATGGAATTGCCTCCGGACTCGCTGTTACGCGAACCGATCAGGCTGAGCAGACTGCCTTTAGACTGACCGATGCGTGCGATGGCATACATCGGGTTATGCGGATTGTTGCCGGTATCATTTTCGGAACGCGCAGGAATCACCGCACCGTTTATACGATTGCGCGTCTCATTCGAAGTGCTTTGAACAATCCCGCGCAAAAATGCGCTGTCAGAGTGAAAGAACAAACCGAGGCTATTATCGGTAAAATCACCGTTGCCAGTGGGATTGCCATCATCATCGACCGGGGCGTCAACAGGCGGTGTTTCATCTCCCCCAGGCAACATATCTCCAGGTAAGCCCTGCTTGCTATAACCCGCGGTGCTGAGCGTATCCCGCTGACCATCAGGACCACCCACAAGTACGTTGGATCCTGCCATATTCGCGCCGCCGGCGAGGTCAATCGTAATAAACGGGATTTTACGGTTACTGCCACCGTCCAAGCCACATTCCACCACTCGCTGCTGCATTTCAAGCGAAAGCTCTGCGTGAACCTTGGGGGAACTCAGCAACGACGCGAACATGGAACCGGTAAACACTGTGCCCATACCAGCCGTAAAACCTTGAGCGAGAAACTCCCTGCGTGTGCGCGGTTTCGGGTGGTCCGGGTGGCGCAGCGGCTGGTCGGGAGGAACAAAATAATTTTTCTTAGCCATGTCGTTTTACCTAATCGTTTATTGCACCAACATCACTGCACTACCCAATGCCGAAGCACAGGTTGCAATGACGGCGGCAACGGTATGTGAAGGATCACTAGGGTTTGGAACCTCTGGGGCCGGAACCATACGATCTATGAGCGCACTCAATTCAGATTCCATATCCACGGGCAGCGGCTGGGTCTCGAGAGAAACGACTGATGCGCCGATCGTAATGTCGTTCGCAAGTAAACCATCCATTAAAGGAAGGATAATCAAATCGCGACGATCAGTGCCTCCTGTAAACGCCTCTGCATAGCTCACAGTGAAATCGAAATCTGGGAACAAATTGGACCTCAGCGCCACGCTATCTGTGAGCGCGGTGCAATAAGCCACACTTAGTTGCATAACGCCACTCTGATGCGACGCCAGGAAGCCATCAATGTCTTCAACCGTTGGCAGCTGCTGACGAACGTTGTTATAAATATCAGCAACGATAGGATTGGTTTCAGGCACCCCAGTGATCGACGACAGGGTTGCATTTACTTCGCCAAAGGTACGTACACCAATATCACTCTGCTCACCCGCGGGCACGGGGTCTGGCGCGTCCGGCGTGTCTTCGAGCGGGCGAACGTATTCAACACCGCCAATACGGTCAAAACTCAGGAAGAATTGATCGTCGTCTGGACCTCTGTCCAGCGGGATAATTGCACCGAGATCGGAAAGTGGAACACCCACGCTGGCGTCGTAAATGTCGGCGGTAATCGGCATATTGAGATTTGCGTAGCTTTGTCCAATCGCGACTTCCTGCCCGTTTAACCCAATGCGTAAGCCCTGGATAACCAAGCCGTCTGGCACCTGCGCATCCCGATCCAAGCTAATGAAAAACGGCTTGTCGAATAAGTAAGCGTAATTATCAAACTGCTGCACTTCGAAAACGATATACGCCTGCGGCATGTCGATGTAATGCGACACACCAAACATCAGGAAAAACTTCTCGCCAACGCCCGCGTCAAAATTCGTGGTTATCTCGTCCGCGCTTAACACGCGATTGTGGATGGCGAGCAAGCGCATAGTACCCATCCACAACTGCTGATTGTCCGCCTCATTACCGACGGCCAGCGCAAAGGTCTCATCCCAATCATTTAAATTACCGGGCTGGTCGGTATTTTCAGCAATCAATTCACCGTTCACGTAGATAGAACGCCCATCAATGGGATCGTAATTCACAACAACGTGCTGCAAAGTAGCCTGCAATATTTCGAGGTTCGATGGCGTGGACAGCATGGGCATGCCGTTAGCGTCAGACTCTGAACTACGCGCCAGGAAATTGTAATCGTAGAGCGTTTGCCCAAGCGTAAAGTTTCTTACATCAGAACCACCGGAATAAGTAACAATACGCGCCGGACCATCTTGAGATACGTTGTCGGGAACAACCCAGGCTTCGATGGAGAACTCACCAGTACTCGTGATTAACTGATGTAACTTGCTACTTGCGCTGGTGGGGCCCTGCGCCTTGCCATCATTAATTCGAATACCCCATGAACCGACCCATTCCACATTCCCAGTAATATTCAAATCGAGCGCAGGATCGACACCACTTGTATCAAATGCGGTCGAACCCGAACCCGTTTTAAATTCGTAAAGTGCGATTGCGTTGGATTCGACCCGACCACCGCTGCTCGCGACAATACCGTCGGGCAAACCAAGAGCGCGACTGACACGCAAGTTCGGGTCAACTTCCGTTAACGGAATATTGTCGGAAAACGCTTGAATAGCATCTTCCATCGCCTGCGCGTTAGCGGTGCAATTGTCCCAGCAATTGTGGAATTCCGACCGCAGGCGCAGAACCAGGCGGGAATTGCCTGGATCATCTAAATCAATCTTGTTGCGGGCGGCTTGATAAGCAACATCTACATCAGAGCTACCAATAAATGGTTGCTGTTGCGTGGCAGATTCCTCCGAGTGACAGTTAGCACAGTAGGTGCTGGTTAACGGATATACCGTTGTCGCAAAATTACCGCCATCTGAAGGGAAACTCTTGCTCGTACCAACTTCTCGCTCTACCGGTGCGGTAAGTATGATTTGATTAGACTCGGTGCCCGAAGCAGTCGCCCAATCACGAATATATCCAGCCATCGTGGTTGCACATACCGAGGCTTCAGGCCGCCAGCAATTGTGACCCTCTGCAACCTTGGTAACTAAACGCGATAACTCAGGTGCAGCCAAATCCACTAATGGGTTCGCGTCGGAATACGCCAGGTTTATATCGTCAGCCCGCGCAAACGTTGGCTGCTGTCCACCAACCACATGGCAACCGCCGCAGCGATCTGCGCGCGCAATATTGTCCCAAAGGTTGAGTCTGAAGTTCTGTACATCGTCTGTACTCGGTGACGGTCCATTGTAGACAATACCTGTTTCACCACCGTCCGCGGGCGGTGGTGGGTTTTGTTGCACATCTTCACCGCTGCCGCCGCTACAGCCAGTCAATACTGCCAGGACAAGCGCCGGGCCAATCACTTTCTTTATCGTCACAAGCGCGTTCATAATTAATTTCCTGAGCAATAGACTGCTGACTCGGCGAACACATCTTTGATGTTGTAACCGCCGCTGGAGAAACTGGTAAGCATGGCACTGATTTGATCGAGGTCCGCTTGATCCTGCGGTTCGCGCAGACACACCGTTTTAAAGACTTTATTCACCTGGCAGGAAGCGAAAGCCTGGCTGTGCGCCAACTCTTGCAACATGGAACTTGCAGCGCCCTGTGTTGCATCTACACCGCCACCTTGGCCAGGCAGAGTGCTATCCCAACCTAAAACGGAATTTTGTCCTTGGCGCCAATAATTTACCCAACTATCATCGGCCGTGCGAAAACCCGCGGGAAAAGTCGCATCATTATTAAAGTACTTGGGTTGGACCCGAATGCCGGTTATATCGTCAGGGCCTGTGTTGTATTCAATACTTCCACGCTCACCGAGCGGGTCGTCCGTCTCATCGAAAATATAGTCGTAGTAGGCAAATGCCTGTGCCATAGGGTCCATACCGGAATGGCAACCGATGCACGTGTTTAGAAACACCCGCGAATCACCACCCGGACTGCGCGACACATCCTGTCGGATACGATCAGGCACACGGTTAACATCGTGGACCTGTTCTAAATCCATACATAGATGATTGACTAAAGTGAAACGAAAATTCGCGCGATTAGTGCCGGCAATAAAAAAGGCTTTGGCCGCAGCGCGGCTGGTGATAACACCTGCTGTTGCATCTGAAGGCAGGCCCGTGACCGAAGATTGGGAACGATATACGAGGCTGTCTTTCAGGCTATAACCACCTTCCTCTAACTGCTCGTAATGATCGTTATTATCATTTTCATAAGCATCCAAACCTAGTGCGGGATCGGCGACATATAGGTGATCACCGTAAAGCATTTCTCTAAAATCAATTTGGTCACTATCACGCACCAAACCCACGACTGTCGCGATATAGTCGTTTAGTGGCACAAAAACATCGAAATCACGATTTGTCCAAGGCGCCGCCCAGTTTTTAATGGTGACATTGTAAAAACCATCATTCTCCATGGCTCTTCCAGCAGCCGTCAGCGGGTTCCCGCCATCAATATCCTGCATCATCAGGACCAGGACTTCTTCATCAGGTGGCACGCCGGCCAATCGGTCGTGGATGCGTTTCGCCTGCTCCAATGACCCAGCGTGCGCCGACGCCATACTTCCCACATAAATGGCAATACCTGTGAGAATCATTTTTTTCAACATCTTCATCTTGAAACCTTTTTTATAAGGACCAGTTAAGATCGGTTCATATGGAGCGACTTCTCATTTTTGCCCATCAGCGCCAATTTTTGTCATCTGATCAACAAAAAAACCTTTAACCAAATAACACTTCGCGATAAAAAAAACTGATCATTTCATTGCAAATTTTTTTTTTGAAAGTTTAAGACCAAACAATCAGGTTAATTTAAAAAGAGCTAATATTTAGCTATATCAATGTTGCCTTTCCAAAATAACAATAACTGCTTAGGCACTTTCTGTTCCGCCAACTCAAAAAACGTGAAGAGCTGCACACGCTTTTTTTAAACTGAGAAACCTGTCAAATTTTTGTTCCGCTCACGTCAATAATTATGCAAAAAAACATTATATACCGCATGAGAAGTGTTCCACGCTTTGCGTAAATCACGCCGCTTTTCCGATAAGCGGCAAATTCTTCGTACATGCACTGAGATCCCAACTAAACTTAAACTGCTCGAGTGCTGAGTTTTATTTCTGAATCCAATAAATAGACCAAATAAAGTGTTCACTAAAAATCACAAAGTTTTTTTGAAGATAGTTCACACTTTTACCGGCGATGAAAAAGTGAACTGATCCGGCACAACCTTTGATAACAAATAATTAGTGCTGTAATTGAAGTATAGATTTAGACTTACGTATTGTTTTTTTGAAATAAGTTCGTGACTGGATCGACGGAATAGTTTAAAAAAAGCCCGCAAAATGACAGGCAACTACTAAAGCGTGTCACGCAAAGTGATAACAATGATCAAGATGCAAATATTCTCACTGGTAAAAATCATCTGTGCTGGTGGAGCGGTCGCCACATTATTGGGATGTGATGCGAGCAGTGGTACAAATACTGGTACTGCAGGTTCACAAGAGCCTGACCCGGTGGTTGTCGACTTTCCAATCGCTTTTATTGAGCGCCCAATTCCACGCAACGAAGACGGCAATATTATTGCCGATGCGGTGCTCGAACCCGCCGCATTCAAACCGGGGGCAAGACTCATTTTTAAAGATCGTGCCTCAGTACCCGCTGCAGAAGTCGTGCTCACAGACAGTGTTTTTATCGAACCGGATGCCGGCCCCGACACACCAATGCCGCTTTATGACGTCAAAGATCTTTCTGCATCTTACGATGGTATGAAGCTGCTTTTCTCAATGCGCGCTCCCGAAATTGAGAACGCGGACGAAGATGAACAGCCAACCTGGAACATCTGGGAATACGATCGGGAAACGTCTGAGCTCAGGCGTATTATTGTGTCTGATCTTGTTGCCGAGTCTGGTCACGATATCGATCCTCATTACTTGTCTGATGGGCGCATTGTTTTCTCATCGACGCGCCAACCGCGCTCAAAAGCCATTTTGCTCGACGAAAATAAACCGCAGTTCGCTCCACTCACCGAAGGTGATGACGATCAGGAAACCTTTGTCCTGCACACCATGGACGAGGACGGCACGAATATAGAACAAATTACCTATAATCAGAGCCACGATCTGGCACCAACCGTATTGGCTGATGGTTCAATCGTGTTTCTGCGCTGGGATAACTATGTCGGCGGCAACCACAATCGCGTCAGCATTTACAAGACGCTGCCCGACGGAAGTGAAACGGCGCTTTACTACGGCTATCACAGCCAGGATACCGGCTCAAACGATAGCGAAGCCGCATTTATAGACCCGATCCAGACTCCCGATGGACGCCTGCTTGCGTCATTGCGCCTGCGCGAATCTTTAAGCCAGGGCGGGGACATGGTGCTGATCGACCCGGTTAATTTTAGTGAAATTAATCAGCCGGTCAGCGGCAGCAGCCTCCCCGGACCAGCACAGGTGAGCGCATCATCGGGTATTGTCTTTACTGACGACAGCGTGTCGCCAAGTGGTTACTTTAGCTCAAGCTACCCTCTGTTTGATGGCACCGGCCGCTTGATGGCGAGTTGGAGCGCATGTCTCGCAAATGGTATTCGGTTGGGTATTTATGTCAGCGACAATGGCGAACTGGTTAACGACAGAGGTGAATTGGTTAACCGAAGCGGCAACGTGCTCGCTGAAGGCGAAGCCGCAATCATTCCCGACGCAGACGAAATTGGTACCTTCCCTTGCAGCGGCGATATTATCACTGCGGGCAATATCTCAGCTGCACCGCCAACATATGGTATCTGGACCTTCGACATTGCCAACGGCACGCAAAGCCCGGTTGTGCTTGCTGATGAAGACATGATGTATACCGAAGTTGTTGTATTTGAGTCGCGCCTCACACCGAACTTTTTTGTCCCGCCGCCAGTCAGCGAGGCGCAACAAGCACTTATCGATGCAGATGTCGGCGTTGTGCATATACGCAGCATTTATGATTTCCATGGCATCGACAACACGGCCAATGGTATTGATTCCATGTCAGACCCGCTTCAAACAGCGCCGACACAGCGCCCGACACGTTTTATTCGCGTGCTAAAAGCCGTATCAATGCCAGATGACGACGTCTACGATTTTGACAACAGTGCCTTTGGCCGTTCTGGCGGCCAAATGAAAGACATCCTCGGTTACGTGCCCATAGAACCAGATGGTTCAGCTAAATTCCAAGTGCCAGCGGATGTCGCTTTTACCTTTTCCATACTCGATGCGAACGGCCGTCGCGTGCCGGGCTATCTTGGCGACCGCCATCAAAACTGGCTGACGGTGAAGGCGGGTGAGACACGCGAATGTGGCGGATGCCATGCACGCGATAATGAACTACCTCATGGCCGTCTCGCTGCAGAGGAGCCTTCCTCTTACGCGGGAGCCCTCGGCGGTGCGCCGTTCCCAAATACCGTACTTCTCGACGAGTTCAACACCGCACACCCGGCACCGGAAAATGGCGAGACAATGGCAGAATACTACTCGCGCATGAATGGTGTGCGCCCGCTTTCCGTAAACATCGAATTTGTAGATGAGTGGACCGACGAATCGGTAACCGCAAAAGCCGCCGCTTTCGACCTTAGTTATGCCGACCTCGCATCCGCGACACCTCCTGTCTCGGCGGCCTGCCAGGCGAACTGGAGCAGCCTGTGCCGCATAGTGATTAATTACATCGACCACATTCAACCCATTTGGGAAGTTGATAGACAGCAATTTGACGGGGGTGGCATGCTGATCGAGGATCAAACATGTACTTCTTGTCACAACCGTGTTGATGGTATGGGCGACGCACAAGTGCCCGCGGGCCAGCTCGAGCTTACCAATCAACAATCGGATACGCAGAATGACTTTCTTACCTCTTACGCAGAGCTATTTTTTCAAGACATTCCCCAAGAAGTTGTCGATGGCGTGCTTGTCGACGAAACAGAACCTGCGCGTGACGCAGATGGCAACGTAATATTTTTGCGCGACGATGAGGGCAACCTCATACTCGAAGATGGCAATCCAATACCGATTCTTGTTACAGTTGCACCTCGCGACGCCTATCTCAATTCTGCCGGCGCGCGGAACAATCAAACCTTTTTTAATATTTTTGCTCCGGGAGCTTCGCACGACGACTATCTCAATCCAGCCGAGCTAAAATTATTATCTGAATGGCTCGATATAGGCGCCCAATACTATAACAATCCATTTGATGCACCGCTGGATGATTAAACTAGGTCCTGTTAACCGGAATTAATCGAGATATACACTTGAATTGGCCGTTGAACCACAAATTATTGCTGAACTTGGCAACACTGTTTTTTTGTGTCGTTAATACGCCCGCCCATGCATGGAACCCCTTCGCAGCAAAGGAGGGCGTTACCGTCGACGTCACTCAACCCTATATAGAAATGCACACCGGCCCCGGGCGCGGCTACCCGGTTTTTCATGTGGTGGAGCGAGGCGAAGCACTGCGGGTGTTTAAACGCCAAACAGACTGGTACAAAGTTGAAACTGACAACGGCCTTATCGGTTGGGTGAAACGCGATGCACTTACTGATACGCGTGCTGAAGATGGTTCATATGCCGATTTTTCACGACCCGGTCGCCAAGCTTACAAGGATCGCGACTGGGAATTGGGTGTTTCCGCCGGCGATTTCTCGGGTGCAGAAGCCCAAACAACGTATCTCGCGTATCACCTGACACCCAATATCTCAGCTGAACTCGAGTTTACCCAGGCCTTTGGTGAGTTTTCTACAATTAAACTTTATAGCGCGAATGCTGTGCACACGCCGTGGCCAGAATGGTGGATTTCACCCTTTTTCACTCTCGGCTCTGGGATAATGCAAACGTCTCCAAATTCAGGGCTTGTGCAAACTGAAGATCGCGAAGACAGCGTAGTCACTGTCGGCGGCGGTTTTTTTATTTACGCTTCGCGAAACTTTTTAATTCGCACCGAATACAACAGCCATACAGTGCTGACGAATCGCGCTGATAATGAAGAGGTACACCAATGGAAAGCTGGCTTCAGCGTCTTTTTTTAACTCTTCTAATAGGCGCAAGTCTTCCACTTGTCGCACAGGAAGAGGAATCGGAGGACGACGCGACGATTCTCGATAGCGTGATCAATCCCGATATTGAACGGCGCAAAATCGACGAAAGCAAAATCGATTCAGAAAATTTTGAAATGGGTTTCACGGCCGGGGTAATGAGCGTCGAAGACTTTGGCACGAACAATTCTTATGGCGTTCACATGGCGTATCACATTTCTGAAGACTGGTTTTTAGAAGCGGCTTACGGCACAACAAATACAAGCGAAACAAGTTTTGAAACACTAAGCGGCTCAACTAACCTATTGACTGAGGATCAACGTGAACTCTCCTATTACAACTTATCCCTGGGCTTGAACTTATTACCGGGTGAAGTTTTTATTGCCAAACACGCGTTTAATACGAGCTACTACGTGATCGCCGGTGTCGGCAATACACAATTTGCAGACAACGAATATTTCACCCTTAATTACGGTGCAGGTTTTAGAATATTTCCAACGGATTGGATTGCATTACGCATAGGGTTCCGCAACCATTTATTTACGCACGACATTCTCGGGGCCGATAAATCCATACAAAACCTTGAAGCTAATATGGGGCTATCCCTGTATTTTTAACCCAGAGGCTGAATCCGATGAAAAAAATGTTTTTGATTTTCACGTTACTAGGTTTTTCGTTCGCTGCAAACGCTGGCGAAAAGATGCAAGACTTTACGCTAAAAAGTAACCAGGGAAAAAATATCCGTTTGTCTGAGTTGCGCGGACAAGTGGTTATGCTGAACTTTTGGGCCTCATGGTGCGGACCTTGTGTACAGGAAATGCCCGTATTGGAAAAAATTTATCAACGCTACTCAGCAACTGGCTTTGTTATACTCGGTGTTAACAACGATCTGACCGAAGAGAAAGCCGGCGAATTTTTAAAAGAGCGACCGGTGAGTTTTCCGATCGTGTATGACCCCGACCTGGAAGTTCGCAATCGTTTTAAAGAATATAGTGGGATGCCTGTGTCAATCTTTGTCGACTGCGACGGCAACATAAACGAAATTCACCGCGGCTACAAAAAGGCACGCGGCGACGACAAAAAATATATTGCAAAAGTAAAAGAGTTAATACGCGCATGCTCCGCTTAAAAACGTTAACGATTATTTTTGCCATCACCGTTTTGCCTTCATGCGCAATAAAGCCCTGGGTGCAATCCTATGAGCGCGGTATCTTGGCAGACCCCATTATGGCATTCGAGCAACATCCAGCCTCGACTCGCTTCATCAATCACGTGTACGAAGCCCGTGAGGCCGCGCGGGGTGCCGAAGGCAGTGCCGGGGGTGGCTGTGGCTGTAATTAGCGGAGCTTCGATCATCCGCGCGATTACGCTGCTTTTTTTGGCTATGGCTTCGGCTATTGTCAACGCCGCTGTATTGCCTGAGGATCGCACCGATATTCTTTATCATCGCTACGACGGCGGTGGCGTTGTGATTGATGGGCCCTCAGTATTGGTGCGAAAAGAATTTAAAGGCACCGTTAGCATTTGGGGTAATCACTACGCTGATAACATTTCTGGTGCGTCGATCGACCTCTTGGCAAGAGGCAGTACTTTTTATCGGGAAGAGCGAACCGAACATAGCGCAGGCTTTGACTATCTCAATGACCGCACAGTATTGAGCTTAAGCTATACCAATAGCTCTGAGCGCGACTATGAAGCAAACAGTTATGCTTTTGCTGTCAGCCAGGAGTTTTTTGGTGACATGACAACACTTACGTTGAATTACGCTCAAGGTAACGATGAGGTCCGCCAAAATATCTACGAAGATCAAGTTATTGTGGACACCATTAAGCGAGGCGAAGCCCGGCATCAACGCTTTGGCCTTGGGCTGACACAGGTCCTCACCCGCAAATGGCTCCTCTCGTTTAACGCAGAGACGGTTGTTGACGACGGCTTCCTCAACAACCCCTATCGCAGTGTGCGCTATTCGCTTGGCGACGGTGGCATAGGCTCCCAACCGGAAATTTATCCAACCACACGCAACAGCGACGCGTTTGCGCTGCGCACCATGTACTACCTCCCCTATCGCGCAGCGCTGAGATTAGAGTACCGGACGTTTTTGGACAGTTGGGGAATTGAGGCCAATAACTACGAACTTCGCTACGTGCATCCATTTGGCGACCAGTGGATAGTCGAAGCCAAATACCGCGCTTACAGCCAGACACAGGCTGATTTCTATTCCGATCTCTTCCCATTCGAAGATGCTCAGCAATTTCTCGCACGCGACAAAGAGATGAGCGAATTTACGACGAACACTATCGGCCTGGGCCTTACCTATGAGCTAAAACAAAGCTGGATTCCGTTTTTGGATAAAACGACGCTCAATTTATATTGGGACCAGATCACCTTTGACTATAAAAACTTTCGCGAAAACACACCCGCAAATAGTGAAGAGTTCGGTTTTGGTAACGAGCCGTTTTACAGTTTCGACGCCAATATTATTCGCTTTTTTATCTCGATGAACTACTAGCGAATCACTGGTTAAAAAGCAAAAAACTACATTTGTTACAAAATCGTAATAGAATAACTCTCGATTGTAGTATTTAATTCAGTGCTTGAGATCTTTTCACCGCTACGCTGTCTATAGAATTAATCTAAAACCGTCCGCAATCTAATTTCTCTGCGAGAGTCCACATGAAACTTAGCCGTTTAATTTTGTTTACGAGCCTAATCATCGCGCTGAACGCCTGTAATCTGGGTTTTGACCTCGAAGATACGGAAAACGAAGGCGAAGAAAACGATAATATCAACGGCTTTCGCGGCCCCAGCCAAAACGCGTCATGGGAACTCGATTTAAGTAATAGTGGTACCTTTACGCTGTCAAAACGCAGCGACCCAGGCGCCATTACAGATTACGACCTGCTGGGCAATCACGAGCGTTTGAGTTCAGGATTTTTGGAATTGACGATCACAACGTCACCACGCCCAAGTGAAGTGCCCACAACGATCGTTGTTGGACTGGAGCTTGACGACACCGCGCTAATACTCTTTCCATTTGAACAAAATGCATCTGAATTGATCGCTCTTGTGCCAGAAAATGACTGCCCGGCAAATGATGTCGCCGGCAATTGGCTTTACTTTGACAGCGACGAAAACGCCGCAGACGCCAACACGCGTTTTTTGGGTACGCTGCTTTATTCCGCCTCGGCTGAAACCGTTCGTCTCTCCAGTGGCATTGCACTGACCAACGGGTTTCCGCCACAAAACGAAATTTCACTCGATCAAGTTACATGTAGTAACGGTTTCGATGAACTTACAAGCGGCGACCAGTATTTATCGAGCACAACCGTCGCCATTGAAGATCGCATAGGCGGCTATAAGCGATTAGTCAGCATTCCCCAAAGAACCATTGCCGCACTCGCGGATGTCGATGGCATGTACGTGGGCTTCGCGCGAAAATATTCCCAAACAGAAGATACCTCTTATGCTACTGCGGAATGCAGCGCTGGTGAATGTGATGTGTTTTTTCTTAACGACTATACACAGACAAACAATGGTTCCCAGACCTATAGCTTCGATCTCGACGAAGACAGCTTAAACAATGCTGGCGCTGGTATAGCAAGCGGCGAAATTACGCAGATCGCTGTTCCTCAAACAAGCGCCAATATCGCCTGTATTATCAATACGGATTTAACACCTTCGGGTACAACAACAAAAGTTCTCGCGTGCAATGCACAGGCTCCTGACGATACAGATGAGCTTTTAAACTTTTTCTTTGTCGAGAGCAGTGGTTAATCTGAATTATTGGTCGAAATATACTTCCAGATTATCTGCAGCCAGACAATCAAAGGCCGCCTTTAGATCCTCTTCTAAGACGCGACCAAGTGACAGCTCAGGCAAGGCATTTAATGCAAAAAAACCCGCGTCCAAAGCCTCTGATCCCGGCACAACATCGGCGTCGCACAACTGTTCGCAGAGAAAAAAGATTTTGTAAAAATCTCTTACATCCGGAGGATAGGCACCCTTTGCCTTATGACGTAACGCGTAAAGATTTTTCACGCGGATACGGATACCCGCTTCTTCACGTACTTCTTTAACAGCATTTTCCGCAGCCGATAAACCCACGTCGGCATAACCACCAGGCAGCGACCAACGTCGATCTGTTTTTTCCTGGACCAATAAAATTTTATTGTCTTTTATTACCGCCGCACGCACATCAACTTTTGGCGTTTCGTAACCGCTCGCCTGATCCAACAAAAGCTCCGACAGTTTTGCAACAGGCAGATCACCCAAATCAGCCAGCATCGCCATCACAATAGTTAAAATTTCTTCGTAACGATCGCGCTCATAGTGACTTTTAGGATCTGGGTAATCTGGATCCGCCACGGCTTTTTCGGCAAACCGCAAACCCGTTGTCGCCAGCGCGCGAAGTTGTTTAAGTTGATTTAACCAACGATTTTCCAAAATTTGACCTCAAACAATTGCTACCGAAATATACACTCAAAAGGATCGTGCAGTTTAAGCTGGCTACGAGGTATGAATTGGAGGCTTATATTAGAGACACGCCGTGAATACATCCATGTAGGCTCTCCACCAGCATCCCGACAACTGCTCCTGCGTTGTTCTAACACCCGCCATCCATGGCGCGCGCCTGCTGGTGAAGGTCTCTAATATAAGCCTCCAACCCATGCCTCTTCGAGTTAACTCAACAGCAATCAGATACAACAAAACAGAAATTAACCCATGGTGCATTTTAGAAAAGTTTCTTTCTCAATTTTGGCTCATTCGAGTTTGCGAGCCGGCAATATGTTCAAAAAGCGTCAATTCAAGGATGAATTGTCGGAGCTATATGGGTGGAGCGGATTAAAGCGAAGCGGTGCTTCGCTCCGCGTAACGACCCTTATCTATGATTTTGGGCCGGCCCTGCTTGCTGGTATTTATGCGCTTTTTGAACATATTGCCGGCTCGCAAACGATTCGAAGGCACATACATATATTGAAACCTTTAAGCTAAACGCACCGCGGCTAGAAATTAATATGACTGCAATTGATCCGCTAATGCTGCAGTTAAAGATACGAGCAGTTGATTCATCGCGGCGACATACGCTGAATAAGATGCACCATCGGCCTGAACGCCAAGCTGCTCTCTGCCGACAGCAAGGACTGAACCGTCATCCAGCTTAAACAGGGTCCATTGTACATTAAGCTTGACCTCTGACCCTCTGACACCGTCAAATTGATCCACCGAAATTTTTAATTGCAAATCCGGACGGTTGCGCATATCCCAGGGGAAAGGCCAGATATTTTTTTGTTTCAAACTATGGGCGAGATCAGCGGAAAGCACTCTGACAATTGCGTCATCCAAGGGTTCAGCCCAGGCGTGATAACCAGAAATATTTAGACGCTGACCCTCACCGCGCGAAACAATCGCTGTATTTTGTAAATAACCAGCGAGCTTAACCGGTCCCACCCCAATTGACCTTTGTGTCGCATCAATAGGCGCAGCACTACTGGCGCTCGGACTCAATGCGTAATAACTCGTCGCCGGTCCACTCGAGGTACAAGCCAACAAGCTCATAAGGATCGGAACGATGGCTAATTTACCGATGAATGACAGAAGCCATTTGTCGATGGTTTGAGTTGCGCTAGTCATTTTTCTTCGCTCCGGAAATCAACGCGTTCGGATGACGCTTTAATTCGTCCATAAATAATTGTAGTGAGGTCGCCGCTTCAGACAGCGCTTTTAACATGGATGCAAGCTCGTGCTTCACTTCCGAATCCGGCGAAATCGTATGATTGACATTTTCCAATAAATCTTCCATTTCCTCTAGCGTCAACGCGGCGGAACTCAGAGTATTCTCAAGTCCGGCGACAGCACCATCGAGTTTTTCAGCGGTATTTTCTTTTTCCAGTGTACTCAAGATGGATTTCAAGCTCGACATGCTTTGCGCTAAATCATTGCCAATTTGAGTAATCGGGATCGATGCGATTTGCGCAAGTACACCATCGAGTTTCTGCGTAATTTGCGCAACTGAATCATCAGCTGTCGGTAACTCGGTATAATTTTCGGTCTGTAAGAACTCACCAGCATCTACATGCTCCATAAAAACCAGATCGATAAATTTCGAACCGGTAATTAAGCTGGAAGTATTCATCTGAGCGCGCAGCCCTTGCTCAACCATCGCAGCCATACGTGCGTCCGCTTCTTCACGCGAAGGTGATATTTCCGGATCAAAACGCTGCGGCTCCATCGCAATATAAACATGTAAACTCTTTGCTATGTTGTCGGAACTCGTCAACACAACGTCCACGACTTCGCCAACCTTAATACCCTTAAATTCAACCGGCGCACCGACAGCCAAACCGCGTACCGATCCACTGAATTTTAATAAGTAATAATGTTTAATGGTATAGCGTTCTTCCAGAACCGAATCTCTATCCGGGTGAAGAAAAAAACGGTGACCGTTTTCTGCGCGCTCGTCGGTGCCGATACTTGCTGAATTATCAAACTCAACACCACCGGCAATCAGTGATGCCAGCGATGCCATTTTTGCTTTCATACCTTCGGCACCGACACTTACACCGAAACCGCTAACGTTCCAGAACCGTGAACGCTTTTGCACCATTGCATCATGCGGTGCGCGGATAAAAAAGTTAATATCAACGTGTTGTTGGCTGTCTGCCAACTTAAACCCAGTGACTTCCCCCACTTTAATTTGTCGATAATAAATCGGTGAACCGACGTCCATCGAACCGAGCGTGTCTGCCTGCAGTACATAATGCGTACCCGCCTCGTCTGAGCGCAGTGGTGGCGATTCACTTAAGCCGACGAAGCGACTCGCCGAACCTTCTTTTTCACCGGGGTCCATAACGATATAAACCCCTGAAATTAAAGTACCAAGATTAGATACCCCTTTTGCACTGATTCTCGGCGAGACCACCCAAAACCGGCTATTGTTGCTGAGATGCTTGGAGACTGACCGATCTATTTCCGCAGTCACAACGACATTTTTTAAATCATCACTTAAGCGAATTTTTTTGACCACACCGACTTGAACATCTTTGAGGCGAATCTGGGTTTGGCCGGGTACGATATCCGATGCACTAGCAAAGGTAATTTGAATTTCCGTACCTTTTTCCATTTGCGCCTGCACTGCGAGCCAAATGGCAATAACAAACGCAACAATCGGTACAATCCATACTGGCGAGACACGCGCCATCTTTTTAACAACGGGTTTGTGAATCATGTTTCCTTTCTCGGGCATCCCAAAGCAAGCGAGGATCAAACGTTTCAGCGGCGATCATTGTCAGTACAACCACCGCACCAAAGGCAATAATCGCCCCTTCAGCTTCAACCGTGTAAACAAAACCAAATTGAACGATCGCGACAAATATAGTGACGACAAATACATCCACCATAGACCATCGCCCAATAATTTCTGTCAATCGATACAAAAAAGCCCGATGCTTGACACCAATTTTTAATTTATAGTGCACTGCGACAATTAGATAAGTCAGAATCACAAGTTTTAACATCGGCACAGCGACGCTCGCGACGAAAACGATCAGCGCAATACCGTAGAGACCGACCATAACAAGCTCAATAACACCGGATAAAATTGTATCGGTTTCAACATCACCCAGTGTTGAGTACGTCATGATGGGCAGCACATTGGCAGGTATATACAGGATAGCTGCCGCGAGGGTAAATGCTGCGGTTTTTTGTATACTGTGCGGAATTCTTTCATGCACTTCAGAACCACACCTTGGGCAATGTCCGTCGCTCTCCACAATAGATTGCCCCACCAATGCGTCGCAAGCTTTGCAATCAACGACTCTTTCACCAACAACATTGGTAAAATAGTTGTTTGTATTAATCCAGGACCAGAATTTAATTCGATTTAATTTTATATGTGCGAGAATAAGCATACTCACCAGAAGAAATAATGCGTACGAGCCAACCTCAAAATGTAAAACTGCCATATCGGCCATTTTTATCGAAGCGACAATCATGCCGAGCAAAAAAACCTCTAACATACTCCACGATTGCGCCTGATTTAACCAACGCAAAATCATTGGCTGACCGGGCATGCGTTTATTGTAGTAATAGGGGATCAACAAATATAAAAATGCACTTATTTCAAACAGCGGAAACAAAAAAAGCGTCGTTACAATTAGTGCAGCCAAAATAAAATTATTGCGCTCTATAAGTGCCCAAAAACCATCCATAACAGTAATAGTTTGACTCTGAGCACCAATTTCGAGCGTGAGAATAGGGCAAAAAATACTGATCAAGAAAAGCAGCAACGCGGCAATGGAAAGCGCGATTGTCACCTCGAGCCATCGACCGTGACCTTCATGCAGCACCGCACCACAATTAAAACAACACAATTCGTGTTCCGGTGACACGGCGACGATACTCTGCACTTGCGCACAGTTGTGGCAGACCAGCCAATCGCGATGCTCTGAATGCAGCGCTTCATTTTTATTTTCCTCAGCCACCGGATGACCTCCCCGCGGCAACCTGAGCGAATACGCGTTTAAGGAAAAAATGCTGGTCGACAACATTCAAGCCGGTATTTCTCGCCCAGCGCACAAAAATATTATCGCTGCCAAAGGTCTGCTTAAAACCTTCCATTGCGGCCATTGCCATCAGGTTTTCAGGTTGCCGGGCGCGCTCGTAGCGCCGCAGCACCGACATATCATTTAACGGAAGCTTGCGCTGCGTCGCACGCTGGATTTGCGCAACGATGGTATGCGCGTCGTACAGGCCGAGATTCAGGCCTTGCCCAGCAAGTGGATGAATGGTGTGCGCGGCGTCACCAACCAGAGCCACACCCGGCTTAATATATTGCCTGGCGGAGCGCTGCATTAGAGGAACGCTCACACGCGTGTCGCATTTTTTTATATTCCCAAGGCGTTTCTCCATAGCAACGGCTGCGGCTTCGCAAAATGCGCTGTCTTTCAGCGCCATATTTTTTTTCGCAACGCCGGAACGCAGTGACCAGACAATGGAAACCGAGCGGTCGTCCGTGCCATTTCTACTCAGCGGCAGATAGGCCAGCGGCCCGTCGGTGGAAAAGCGTTGCCACGCGCAAAATTCATGGGAATGCTCTGTTTCTAGTGTGGTCACGATCGCATGATGCTGATAATGCCACTCGCGCATATCAAATCCAGCGAGACGGCGAATTTCCGAATGCGCACCATCTGCCGCGAGAACCAATTTAGATGAGACCGAGCGGCCATCAGCAAGCAAAAGGCGCGGCTCATCACCACTAATGAGGCCCACAACATCAACTGGCCTGAGCTGGTGAACATTTGGCACCTCACTCAGAGCACGGTTTAACGCGGCGACAACAACACTGTTTTCACAGATATGACCCAACGCATCTTGACGCATGTCTCGCGCATCAAACGCGATATGGCCGGTGCCATCGGCGTCCCATACGTACATGCGCCGATAAGCACATGCGCGCATCGACGTGATTTCATCCCATGCGCCGGCAGTTTTGAGTATGGTCTGAGACGCTGGCGACAGCGCGACAACACGTGGATCAAAGTGCTCGAGATCGACGTCTAACTGCGATGCCTGCTTATCTATTAACGCGACACTTAAACCTGCCGTTATCTCAGACCCAGCGAGCAGCGACGCTAAAGTAGCACCAACAATGCCAGCACCAACGATGGCGATATCGACATGTACGTCGGCCGACGTAGTCACGAGAGTTGCTCTCCACGCCCACCTAAACCCATCATTTGTTGAAAAAATAACGATTTGAGCGGCGTTTGCTGATTCATTGCAAATAAACCAAGGTTTCTCGCGAAGCGCTTTGCTATGTGAGTACTTACAAACATATCGATAAACCGATGGCTAAGTTGCGTTGTCAGCCACTGATCCTGCTTTCGCGCATCCAAATAGGCATCGAGCACGGTTAAATCGCCCAGACGTTTGCCCTTTCTATGTGCGTCTAACAACTGCTGAGCCAGTTCTGCGCAATCGCGCAGCGCTAAATTGAAACCCTGTCCTGCAACAGGATGAAGGAAGTGCGCCGCATTGCCAATCAACACCAGTGAAGACCTCACCTGTTCACGCGCAAACAACAAGTTTAGCGAAAATGCGCTGCGTTCACCTACGGCGAGGAACTTACCTAAAGCATAGCCGAATTCATGTTGAAGGGCCTCGATAAAGCGCTGTTCAGACATCGCCAGGTGATCGTTTGCTTCACTATCTGTTCGCGTCCAGACTAAGGCCGAACGATGTTTTTGGCGATGATCACGCAATGGCAATAGCGCCAATGGGCCGCGTTCGGTAAATCGCTCAAACGCACGCCCCATATGGGGGGTTTCATGCGCTACATTTGCCACAATGGCACACTGCCCGTATTTGTGTTGGTCAAACGCTATACCGATAGATTTAGCGATCGGCGAATTTGCCCCATCGGCGAGCACCACGAGCTGCGCCTGTAATTTGGATTGTACACCGTCGCAACTGAGATTCAGAATGGCGCCAGCCGCAGTATGAACGATGCTCTGAACTGCAACAGGCGCCTTATAACTTAAAGTGTCGAGCGTTCCCACCCAACGGCGAAGTGTATTGAGCAGCCAGGTATTTTCGACGATGTAGCCCAGTGGCTCCCCATGATTTGCTTCGGTGCTATATTTCGCCCAACCGACCTGCCCACGATCAGAAACCTGTACTTCATGAATCGGGGTCGCTTCAGCGGCCAATTTGCGCCAAAGACCGAGCTGCTCAAACATGCGCACACTGCCAGCCGCTATCGCCGTACTGCGCGCATCGAAGGTCGACGAATCAGTAGTTGCAGCGCCAGGCACTTGTGCTTCAATCAGCGTGACGTGAAGCGTCGGACATAGCTTTGCTAACATCGCAGCGAGGCTCATACCCACCATACCCCCGCCAACAATCGCTACGTCTGTCTGTTCCAATTCAGGCTCTACCGATCCGCGCATCTGGTCTTTCATTTATTGCGCCATCATAGCTTCGATATCGGCGATCTCCTTGGGAGCACCCGAGCTCAACACCCTATAACCATCTTTTGTGATGAGTACATCGTCCTCTATGCGTATACCGATACCCCGCCAGCGCGCGTCAACATCGGTATTGTCCGCCGCCACATAGAGTCCCGGTTCGACTGTCATGACCATGCCTGGCTCGAGCACTCGCCACTCGCCCCCCACTTTGTAATCGCCAACATCGTGCACGTCCATGCCGAGCCAATGCCCGATTCGATGCATGTAGAAGTCCTTGTATTTGCCGTCATCAATATTGCTTTGCACAGAGCCCCGCAGCAAACCTAATTCAACTAAACCTTCCGTAATCACACGCACAGAAGCTTCGTGAGGGTCATTCCAATGCTTTCCCGGCGCTATCGCTTCCAACGCGGCTGCCTGCGCGCGTAACACAATGTCGTAAAGCCTGCGCTGGTCCTTACTAAATCGACCACTGACGGGGAAGGTCCGAGTAATGTCGGAAGCATAGCCCTCCAATTCACAACCGGCATCAATCAATACTAAGTCACCTTGTTTAAGTTTGGCCTTGTTCTCTATGTAGTGCAGAACACAAGCATTGGCACCACCTCCAACAATGGTGGTGTACGCAGGATGGCGACCGCCACGAACCGCGCAGTAATGCTGAATCACGGCTTCCAACTGAAACTCGTGCACGCCTGGAGCACACGCCCGCATCGCTTCGCAATGGGCTTCAGCCGAAATGCCCGCCGCTTTTTCCATCAGACGAATTTCAGCGGCGCTTTTAAACAAGCGCATGTCGTGCAGGAAGTGATCGAGATCTAAAAATTCCCCCGGCGGCGTCGCGCCCGAGCGCACCTTTTGCCGAATGGCATTGATCCAGCCCATGACACGCTTATCGAATTCGGCGTTGCGGCCCATCGCATAATAGACCCGCTCCCGCCCTTCGATCATGCCCGGCAAAATATCATCGATATCATCGATCGGAAAAGCATCGTCAGCACCGTAATCGTTTACTGCCCCTACTGGCCCGGCCCGGTACCCATCCCAAATCTCGCGCGCCTTATCTTTGTCCCGACAAAAAAGCACAAATTCGCCGTGGTCGCGCCCGGGGATGAGTACCATCACAGCATCCGGTTCAGGGAACCCACTCAAATAGGCGAAGTCACTGTCCTGGCGGAAGGGGTAGTGAGTATCGTGACTGCGCACTTTTTCTCGCGCCGCCGGCAAAACAGCAATGCTGTCGGACTCCATCTGTTCCATCAGCCGCTGGCGTCGGCGCGCAAACTCTTGCTTGGAAATAGCGTTACTCATATACGTATATCAGTGGTAGGTGGTGGGTCGAGAATGATTCATTTCAGCGTAAATGGTAAATACGCCGGCACGTAAATATTCGACGAGTTCAAACCAATCATTTTCGCTTTCATTTTCATCGTCCTCTACCGCCTTGGTCGCTTGACTAATCTGCGCCAAATCGCGCAATACCTCTGCAACTTCCGCACTTAGCGTCGTGTCCTTGTTCACACCTGAAGCGCCAAAGCCGTGTAAAAAGCCGCGGCACCACGCACCGAGTTCGCGCGCGCGATCAGCGAGCGGGCAGGCGTCGTCGGGTAGCAACGGTGAGAAAGAATAGTCCTCGCTTGCCACCCCCTTTTTACTCTCTTCAAATAAATATAAAAATAACTGTTCTTGCTTTGGGTTGAGATCAAAATGGACCAGATCTGCAAACTCTCGCGCCTGTTCTATCCAGTCTTTGTTATCGCGCTCACGACCGCCGGCCAACTGCCCGCAGTACATGCCTTGTAATTCGGCAACTGAGCAAATCGCACCTTCGGCGAGGAGAAGGTCGTTTAAAATCTGAAAATCATATAGAAGCTTCATCAACAAGCCTGTGCTGGATGGGAATTCGTTATATCTCAATACAAAGACTATACTTTTCTAGAATTCACATTAAGATATGAAATCGCTGGAATTTCTAGGGCCTGCGCTCACTAAATAGAAGTATTTGTTGCAAGCGAACTTTTTTCTGCAATTGAGTCCTAGCGCGTTATTTTAGCGTTAATCGCAATATTCTTGCAGCCCATACTATGCCAGATACCATGCTCGAAAATATTGAAGCAAAAATTGATACCTTGATTTCCCGCTGCGCAGCTCTCGAGAAAGAGACAGCAGAACTACGTGCAGACAAACTCGCCTGGCAAAACGAACGCGCA
This sequence comes from Cellvibrionaceae bacterium, assembly GCA_028281575.1. Classification (GTDB taxonomy): domain Bacteria; phylum Pseudomonadota; class Gammaproteobacteria; order Pseudomonadales; family Cellvibrionaceae; genus Agaribacterium. The sequence continues at coordinate 154,586 of JANQJP010000090.1, read as the reverse complement.
CGACTTATTGAAAAGAATGATAAAGCCCGCTCGCGTGTAGAAGCCATGATCAAACTGTTACAAAACTTATCCACCGAATCTGAACAGCGAGCATCATGACCGAAGATAATCGCGTGTCTGTGAGCATTCTTGACAAGGAGTATCAAGTTGCTTGCAAACCGGAAGAGCACCATGAATTAATGCGCGCCGCCAGTGAGCTGGATAGCCGCATGCGTGCCGTACGCAAGAGCGGCAGCATTGTTGGCTTAGAGCGCATAGCTATTATGGTGGCACTCAACTTATGCCATGAATTACAGCAGCGCCCATCATCCGGGAACGATCCCGAACTCACACGCTCTCTGACTCGCCTTAACGAAAAGCTCGACTCTGCTCTGGCTTCTCAGTAAATTTTTCAAACCGTCCCACGCCTGCGGGAATGTCTATTTGTCAAGACTGGTTTAAAGGCTTGCCGGTGATATACTGAAAATACCCTGGGGTGTTCGCCAGTTGGCCAATCCCTGAGCCGATAATCCCTTATCCGGAGGCCACTCGCGTTGTGGGAGTGCATGTCCGTTGTCACGGAAAGCCCGATACTTTGCAGTAACCTCCCCCTTGAACTCTACGGTTCAAGGTAAAGCTGACAGCGGCATTCCCGGGCCTCCCTTCAATTTGTTGATTAAATTCTCTTGGCGGCAAATTTAGTGCAGCAGTCTCTCAAATCGCAGATACGTGATCAGATGCGGTCACGACGCCGCGCAATAAGTCCCGCGAAGCAATTACTCGCCGCAAAAAAACTCCGATTCCGCCTCCTCCGCGTCCCCGAGTTTATCCATGCAAAGCACATTGCACTCTATCTACCCAGTGATGGGGAAATTTCACCGCTGCTCCTGTTAAATACCATCACGCGTAAAAATAAACACTGCTATCTACCTCGCATAGAAGGCAGGCACATGTTTTTTGCTCGTTTCAGAAGAGGCGATAAACTGGAAACCAATAAATTTGGTATCCCCGAACCACTTAAGTCTGCACCCAAACACCCTGCGCAGGATTTGGATTTTGTCTGTTTACCACTGGTAGCCTTTGATCGACAGGGGAGGCGCCTAGGCAGAGGGGGCGGCTATTATGACCGCTGTTTCGCATATTCAAATAAAAGGTGGAGGCGCAAACCGTTCTTGGTGGGTGTAGCGCACGATGCACAAAAAACAGCTTTGGTGCCCCACGATCACTGGGACATATCATTGGATTGTATTGTCAGTGACAGAGAAACGATTAGACCCAAACCCAGCGTTTAATCCGCAACCGAAATAATACCGCGCTGCAACTCTGTCGGTGCCGCTGGTTCAGATGAAAATATCTCTGTCACACCCAAGCCACTGGCAACTAATCCTATTAAAAAAATCACTGCCGCTGCTGTCAACGTATCAGATTTCATCAAATACCTCACATTTTTACTTCTAATTTATCGGCAAACTTTCGATATTGACCCCAACAAACAAGGGCCAGTCAGCGAAGGTCAGCACATTTCGTACCCACACCTTGCTCACTATTGCTATAGATCACAAAGCCGCCACTTTGTTCACATTTAATACAAAAAATAAAATGTGATGCTATTCACAGATAGTTGGCCCGGCATTAAAGCGGATAAATATGATGGAAAAGTGAACGCGTGTTCGCTTCCGCCCCAATTAGAAGCAATATGACGGCACTTTGCACAATATTGGTTCACGCAAATTGATACCTCATTTTTTTATGCTGCTGAAACATATATACCGGTGGTGCATTTACACGTTGGCGCGCCGGTGCTACGCTCAAAAACCGTCAATTCATGCTTCGCCGAGTTAACGCACACTGCAAAATGCCTTATTTCGAGAGCATTGGACGAAGCGCCTCGAGCACGTTGCGCAAAATTCGCGGCTGCGCTTCGGGCTCAGGGTGCAGCCCATCACTCATCATAAGCGCGTCGTCACCAGCAACACCGTCCAGCAAAAAAGGCAAATAAGCCAGCTGTCTTTCGCGAGCCAAATCTGCAAATTGATGAAAAAATGGTTCAGTATAAGCAGAACCGTAATTAGGTGGAATGCGTATACCCACCAGTAAAATCGTTGCACCTCCAGTCTCAGCGAGAGAAATTAAGCGCTCTAAATTACGGCGAATATAGGGCAGCGGCTTGCCCTGTAAGCCGTCATTCGCACCGAGCGCTAAAACGAGAATATCGGGGCGATGCTGTTGCATTACTGAGGGCAAAATTTGCAGACCTGCAGCTGTCGTTGCGCCACTTACAGACGCATTAATGACCTCGACCTGATCATGTGTTTTGATCAATTCGTCGCGCATTAACGACACCCAACCTCTCTCCACTGGCATTTGGTAAGCAGCGCTGAGACTATCGCCGAGGACAACAATGGTGCGCGCATCAGTAGCGGTATTTGAATATGAACTGATCGCAACCATTAACACTGCATAACTGAAACGATTTAACGTAAACGAAAGTAAACTATTCATGTTAGAGACTCGACAACTATTTCACGAAGTGCCCACGGCAGAAGGGCGCTTAGCCATACTCAAAGGCATCGATTTAAACATCACTAAAGGTGAAAGCGTCGCTATCGTCGGCGCCTCTGGCTCTGGCAAGTCTACCCTGCTCGGCATGATTGCTGGACTGGATTGTCCCAGCGCTGGCCAGATATTTATCGATAAAACCGAGATTTCTGCACTCAATGAAGAACTACGGGCAGAAATCAGACAGCGTTACGTCGCGTTTGTTTTTCAAAACTTTCAATTGCTCAACGGTCTAAACGCGGCTGAAAACGTCGCTTTGCCGCTCGAAGTCAGAGGCGATCGCGATTCGCATGCCAAAGCAATACGCTATTTGAACCGCGTCGGTTTAAGCGAACGCAGCAAACACAGCCCCCAGCAACTCTCTGGTGGCGAACAACAGCGCGTTGCCATTGCCCGCGCTTTTGCCTGCGAAGCCCCTATTATTTTTGCCGACGAGCCTACTGGCAACCTCGATGCGGAAACTGGCGCTTTAATAGCCGATCTACTATTCGAACTCAATCGTGAACACGCAACCACACTCGTTTTAGTGACACATTCAAGCGAACTCGCAGAGCGCTGCGATCGTACCCTGAAAATGCACGCTGGAAAATTTATTTAAGGTTTCGAGTAAAAATGTTTCGCCTTGTTGTTAAATTGTTCGGCAAGATGCTGCGCAGTAAATCGTTTACGCTCCTGCTAATCTCTCTCGCAGTTGCAACCGCGTCCATCACAGCAATCAGTATTTTTGTCGAACGCATCAATAATACGTTGTATTCAGAAGCCGCTGAATTTATCGCCGCAGACGCAAAAGTGCAGGGCAGTATGCCTGCGCCCCAGGAATGGTATCAAATTGCAAAAAAGAATGAGCTTGATGTCGCTCAAACCACGCAATTTAGCGCAATGATCTTTGCACAAAACGCCATGCAACTTGCGCGAATAAAGGCCGTTTCGACAAACTACCCACTGCGCGGTAGCCTTCAAATTCGTGACGCCGCAAATCAAGAAGTTAGAATAATTGGCTCCGGCCCAACAGTGGGGAAACTGTGGTTAGCTCCGCGCCTGTTTACAGCACTTAATATTCGCCCCGGCACCAAAGTAAAAGTCGGCGACGCAGAATTTATTGCAGAAAAAATTATTGTGCAGGAACCCGACAGTGTCGGCAGTACTTTTGCGATGGCGCCTCGCGCTATGATACATATCGATGACGTCGACGCGACTGGCGCAATTCAACTCGGCAGCCGCGTCAATCACGACTTTATGCTCGCTGGCGACCCACAGGCAATAGATGCAGCAAAAACACAAATATATCCGCAACTCGGGGAACACTATAGATGGGTTAGCCCAGAGGAGGGCAGCGCTGCTTTTTCCAGTGCGCTCGATCGCGCAAAACGCTTTCTTCTGCTAGCTGGAAGCTTAAGCGTATTACTCGCAAGCGTTGCCATTGCGCTTGCTGCACATCATTTTGCCGCGCACCAACAAACGCAAGTTGCCTTATTGAAAACCTTTGGTATAGGCCCCAAAGGTATTCAACAATTTTACCTATTACTCCTAATATTAACTGGCTGTACAGGATTTATTTTTGGCTCTACAGGTGGGTGGCTATTGCATCAGGTGATAGTCGCATTGCTTGCCGATTTATTTCCGCAGGATCTCGCTAGCGCCGGGACCAAACCCTATATTATTGGTGCAATTACCTGTTCCGTCACGCTTTTCGCTTTTGCTTCGCCGCCACTGCTTACACTAAAGTCCATCGCACCGGCACAAATTCTTCGCCAGGAAAAAAACAAAGGCAACGCAATTTTGATAAGCGTTGTATGCGGCGTGCTGGCAACAGCTTTATTGATCGGTTTTTACAGTTTAGATATTTATATCACCGCTATTTTATTTGGCGCCATGCTGCTTTGTGTCGCCGCCAGCGCACTTACAGCAAAAATATTGCTCAAACTAACCAAAACCATTCAAAATAAATTGCGCGGCTATTGGCGCGTCGGCCTATCTAACCTGCAAAGACAAAAACAATTTACCGCGCTGCAAATATTTGTATTCGCTAGCGTCGTTTTGCTGGTTGCAGTCTTGTCCCAGTTGCGCACAAGTCTCGTTGAACAGTGGCAGCCACAAATGGCGGAAACACCCAATCACTTTGTGTTTAATATTTTTCATGATGAGCTGGCATTAATTCAAAATACATTTTCCGAAGCCGAGGTTAACGTAAGTGAATATTACCCAATGTCCCGCGGGCGGGTGGTAAAAATAAATGGTCAGTCGTTAAAAGAACGAATTATTCCGGATATGCAACGCTCGGACTATGAGCGCGAATTAAACCTCACTTGGTCCGAGACTCTGGGGAAAGACAACCGCATAGACGCTGGCGCATGGTGGCCCGACGATAGAAATTCCCAGCTCAGTGTTTCCGCCGAATACAATTATGCCCTCGGCCTCGGATTAAAACTTGGCGATACAATTACCTTTAGCGTTGCAGGTCGCGAATTTAGCGCCGAACTAAAGAGCATCCGCCGCGTAAAATGGGATTCCATGAACCCAAATTTTTATATGATTTTTGATCGTCCTATCGCAGACAACTTTGCCGCAAACTGGATCACGAGTTTTTATTTACCGAGTTCAGAAAAAGCCTTTCTGAATAAACTACTCGCAGATCACCCCACCATTTCGCTTATAGAACTCGACCAAACAATAGCTGCGGTACAAGAAATCCTTAACCATGTGACCATGGCGATAGAATTTATTTTGATGCTCGTCCTCGGAGCAAGCATCCTGGTGATGCTTACAAGCATTCAGGCAACGGTGTCCGAGCGGCGACGCGAAAGCGCACTGCTGCGAAGTTTCGGCGCGAACCGAAGCTTTGTGCAACAGGTGTTAATTGTCGAGTTCGCGAGTATTGGTTTACTGGCGGGGATATTTGCCAGCGCAGGCGCCGAAGCTTGCCTGTACTTTGTTCAGGTAAAATTATTCGAATTCGAACCCCATATCCACTGGCAAATATGGGCGATTGCACCAGCACTGACAACAGTGCTGGTCGCTGCTATCGGCTACGCCGCAACCGTTGGAGTCACGCATGAGACGCCTCTGCATGTGCTCCGCACACAAACAGATGAAACTTAAAACGTCCAACCTAATTGCAGACCGCCGCCTTGAGTGTCATCACTGGTCGCGTATGCCAAGTCGGCGACGAAGCGACCTGTGCGAAAACCGACGCCTGCGCTAATCAGGTCCTCTTTTAAACCTTCCATATCCTGGCGATAGCCGGCGCGAAAACTGACCCACGACCACGGTCTGAGTTCCAAACCGGCAGACGCTTGCCTGCCGAGGCGTTCGCTGCCTAACGCTTCGCTTTGCTGAAGGTCGTAGTCGATACCAAAACTCACATACTGCTGCACAAACGCAACGCCGAGCCTCGCGCGTGCCCGAGTCTCCAAAGTCAAACCACTACCCGCTTCAAAGACTTGTGGAATGATGTCTTTAGCGGCGAGACCAACTCTAAAATATTTGCCAAGCTCCATCGCCAGACCCAGATCTGCGTTAAGCGTCAAGTGGGTGCGCTTATCATCCTGATAATCAATATCGGCGTCGCCATACATCAAGTCTTCTCGAAAAATATCCACCCGCATCAGTTTGGGGGTAGCGCCGAGCGCGATTGGCAATCCCCAGAAACTAAACTCTTTGGATGCCGATACCCCCCATTCGGTAAACACCGCCGAGCCGATATTCGAAGACGAGGTGATATTCGGTGTGGGATCGATCAAATTGCCATCGCCATCAAGCAGTTCGGGGTGGGGCTGCCCCGCGCTGCCGCCACTGGCGACAAAATCCATAGCTTCAATATAGTCTTCGAGCAGGTCGAGATCGGCTTGCGTCACCTGACTCTGCCCCCCCGTGATAACCCGGGCCCCGAGATAAAAAGCGCCACCTGAGCGGTCGCTGGGTTCAGAAACGCTAAAACCGACAAAAATATCGGCGTCGAGGTTTTCGCCGTTCAAATCGACAAGCGCTGTTTGAAGATCACGACTCACGGTACTGACTTGCTGGGCAGTGACTGAAGAAGGAGCGGCATTGAAAGCATCGACAGCTGCGTCGAGCTGATCATCCAGCTCCTCATCGAGCACATCCAGGGTCGTCTCAACGCCGTCGGCAATCTGTCCAACAATCACGGGCAGATACACGCGGCCCTTGCGTGTGTCCTCTTCAGCACCGTCGGATAAGGCAAGTAGCGCAGGATTATAAAATTGCGCGTTTTGTAAATCTGCGACGGCGACTGCAGTGCCGCCCATCGCCAGCGCCCGGGAATCGTAAATTCCGTAGTCAATCGCCACAGCATATTGAACGCCTACACCGTATATAAACGCAACGACCGATCTGAGTACTCGTTTGGGTACAACTAATCTTCGTTTTTTTGGGCAAAAATTCATACAATTCACACTTTCACTGCAGCTATTGAATATTGGACTGACTTTCATTGAGTGTAACAGGCCCCGATAAAAACAGAGCTACAGATTTCACAAATTCACTGCGTTCAACACCATGCTTTGCCTACCTCCATTAAGTCTATACATACATATTCCCTGGTGCGCGCGCAAATGTCCGTACTGTGACTTTAATTCCCACGCCGGCGAGTGGCGGCAACACGTCGACACTTACATTGCCGCTCTGAACAAAGACCTGCGCCAAGACGCACACCTCGCTCAAGGTCGATGCATCGAAAGTATTTTCTTTGGCGGTGGTACACCCAGCCTACTGCCCGCAGCTGCAATTGCAGAAATTCTCGACAACGTTAACGCTATTCTCACTGTCGAACGTGACGCGGAGATCACGTTAGAAACCAATCCAGGTGCTGCCGAATACAGTAATTTCGCTCAGCTAAAAGACAGCGGGATAACACGCTTATCTTTTGGCGCGCAAAGTTTCTCTGATCAGCAGCTCAAAAATTTGGGCAGAATTCACAGTGCCGACGAAATAAAAAAAGCCATCTTTAACTCACTCGATAACGGTTTCGAAAATTACAATATTGATCTCATGCACAGCTTGCCCGGCCAAAATCTCGAGGATGCCATATTTGATTTAGAATCAGCGCTGGCGCTGGATCCTCCACATCTGTCCTGGTATCAGCTGACAATTGAACCCAACACAACATTTTACTCACAGCGACCAACGCTGCCATGTGAACAAATACAGGCCGATATTTTTCACGCTGGTCGCGCCCTACTAAAAAAAGAAGGTTTAGACGCCTACGAGACATCGGCATATGCAAAACAAAGCGCTGAGTCAAAACACAATTTGAATTACTGGCGCTTTGGTGATTATCTGGCTATCGGCGCGGGGGCCCATGGGAAAATCACCTTGCCTGAAGACGATTTGATCGTTCGCTTTCAAAAAACACGCATACCCGATGACTATATGGACGACAATAAACAGTTTACTGCTCGACGCTGGCACATAGAGCACGCAGAGCGCCCACTGGAATTCATGATGAATGCTCTGCGCCTGTCACGCGGCGTCGCCAGTGCTTTGTTTTCGCAGCGCACCGGCCTGGATATTTCAACAATTGGCTCAACCCGGAAACATCTAGAGCAACGCGGGCTTTTAATAAACGACTCAAACCAGTTGCGAGCGACACAAAAAGGACAACTATTTCTTAACAGCGTTCTCGAAGAATTTATGTAGAGAACTATAGAGTGCTACACTTTGAAAACTACACTCGTCAATACGCACGGACACGCTCACGCGACAATCGATAAAAGGAACCTGAGCTCCGGCGGTAGCACATGAACTTACTGATCAAATATTTTCGTAACCAAATGTTGGCCCGACGCCTGCTGATTCTCGCTATCGTGCTGGGCCTGGTTGTCTCCGCAGCTGGTGTGATAATTCAAACAAGCATTTATCATTACGAAATTTCTCACGAGCTGGATAGCCGGGTTGAACAGGCTTTTTTACTCAGCGAGCCCCACCTGCAAGGTGCGCTGGCGTTATACGAGATCGAGAAAGCAAATACTATTATCAGAGAACTCGCCAGTTTAGATATGGTAAGCAGAGCTCGGCTTAGCGTCACAGGTGATGACGCAAATTATTCTGTGGTATACGACAACCCACAATCAATCTACTTCGTATCTGAGGGGCGCCGCTTCGAATTTCCAATAAATATGGAAAACAGTCTTGTTTCCGTCGAAATTTTTGCACATGAAGACCCATTTCTTAAACGCAACAGCCTTGCCATAGCACTAAGTTTATTCACCAATCTTTTAGTCGTTTTTGCCGTTGCACTCGGCATGCTAATTTTTGTCAAAAAACTGGTATTCCGACATTTAAGGCGGATTGCTTTTTTCGCTAAAAGAATGTCCGTAGATAACTTAAGCGAGTCACTCAAACTTAACCGAAGCCGAGCAGACAATGTGCAGGACGAGATTGATTATGTCGTTGACGCACTCGAGCAAATGCGGAACCGCTTGATTGATGACTTGGACCAACGAAGAGCAATCGAACTGGCATTGATCGCGGAAAAAGAAGAAAAAATAGAAACGCGAAAAATGATCGAAGATGCAAAAGCATCTAATCGCGCTAAAAGCCAGTTTATTGCAACCATGAGTCATGAAATTCGTACACCGATGAATGGCGTTATCGGCATGGTTGAGATGCTGAGAAGCACAGAGCTAAATAAGGAGCAAATGCATTATTTAGACGTCATATCGCGATCCGGCGAAACGTTAATGAATATAATCAATGACATTCTCGACTACTCAAAAATCGAAGCGGGAAAAATGTCGTTGGAGAATATCGAGTTTGACCTGGAGGAACTTATTAATGACTGCCTTCAACTATTTGGGGGCACGGCTAATATACGCGGTATTGAATTCATGGGCAACATTGCTCCCGAATCGCCCAAGAAACTGATCGGCGATCCCACGCGTTTGCGACAAGTACTCGTCAACTTGATCGGCAACGCATTCAAATTCACACCCTCTGGTTATGTGTTTATTGATGTTTCCTTCCTTTCCGATGAACCACGGGGTCGGCGCTCTCTGCATTTCTCTGTACGCGACAGTGGCGTCGGCATAAAGCGCGATGTGCAAGCGGCGATATTCGATGCATTTAAGCAGGCCGACAACACCACAACGAGAAAATATGGTGGCACCGGGCTCGGGCTCACCATTTGCAAACAAATTATTGAACTGATGCAAGGAAGAATCGGCCTGCACAGTGAAGAAGGAGAAGGATCTACATTTTGGTTCACCGCCAATTTTCAACAGGTAATGGAAGACAGTCCGCCTCCGAAAAATAGAGGCATAGACTTATCGGGAAAAAACCTTCTGTATGTGCACGAGTTTGATTTTATGGACGCCGCTCTGGTTGATCACGCAAAATCTGAGAATTGTAATATAGATATTTATCGAAGTGAGTCCGAGATACTGGCATCACTTAACAGTAATAATTTTGCCGCCGATATTATTTTAATTTCCGACAGGATCAAAGAGTCAAACGGTCTGGTATTGGCTGAAAAAATTAGCTCGCTCGAACGCTTGATTAACTCAACCGTGATATTGATAACAAATCAACAACCTAAGGCATTTTCTCTCGACGACCTTCCAGAAACCTTGTCGATAATCAAACGACCCGCGTGTGTTCAAACCATCTTTTCAACGCTGCACGGCAACACACCAAGCGCTACCGAAGTTCCACTCGATGGGGCGAGTGGCGAACACAGTGACAGCGAACGCAAATTAGATGTGTTGGTTGCAGAAGATAATATCGTCAATCGCATGGTTATTGAAGGTCTGCTTGAAAAACTCGATATCACACCGGACTTTAGTGAAAACGGACTTGAAGCCGTAAACAATTATTGCGACCCTTCGAAAAATTATGACCTGGTCTTAATGGATTGCGAAATGCCCGAAATGGACGGCTTTGAAGCAACAAAAAAAATTCGCAGCTGGGAGAGTACCCGCAGCGCAAATCAGGTCCCAATAATTGCACTCACGGCTCACGTTGAATTTGAACACCGCCAACGTGTTATCGATGTAGGAATGAATTATTATGTGAGCAAACCTGTAACACTTGAGAAGATAACCAACGCTTTACGTTCTGTAGGTTTAAAATAATATCGGAAACCTCACAGGCTTAAAAAACCTGGGACACAGCCTTCAAGCCATTAACGCGTAGGGTAAAGCTTTTAAAATCGCATAAATACCTGCATGCAGGCCCGGCCCAAAATCACAGATTTTGGTCGTTGCGCGGAACGAAGCAGTGCTTCGTTTTAATCCGCTCCACCCCTATAGCTCCGGCAATTCATATCGATAACTGCTCCTGCGTTGCTCTAACATCCGCCATCCATAGCAAAGCATGAATCGACGGTTTTAAAAACTTTACCCTACGTACTAACTCTCTACAAAGTAGGGTTTAATTTTTTCAACGACCTGTTAGTATTTGTTGACACTATTACAAATGCTTATAATTTTGAGAAACTACAGCTTCCTATAACTTTTAATAGTTTTTGCAATGCGTTTGGCCGCAAAAGGGAAAGTAATTAAAAGTGTAAAAGACAGGATAATTTGCGGAGTAAAAACTCCTGAAAAACTAACCTCATCAATTGCACCAATAGACGTACCGACATTCACATAAAGCAAAACAATAGGCAACATACCGAGCTGTGTCACCAGATAAAATTGCCAAAGCCGCATATTGGTCAAACCAAACACAGGGTTGACAATAAAAAAGGGAATAAAAGGAATCATTCGCAGCGTAAACAGATACGCCAGGCCATCCTCCGCCACGCCTTTATTAACTATTTTTAGAAAAGACCCAAAACGACGCTCGACCCAGTCGCGAATCAACGTTCGGGCGGTAAAAAAAGATATCGTAGCACCAATCGCGCTCGCAAAAGAAACCACCAAAGTACCATTGATCAGACCAAAAGCGGCACCGGACACAAAAGCGAGAGGACCAATGCCGGGCAGGTTCAGCACCGCAACCAACAGGTATAAAAAGAAAAAAACAACAAAGGCTTTTGATGGATTTTCATCGACAAGCGCCAGTAAAGTGTCAAACACGAGTAGGTCGCCCAAATCCAACGCAAAATAAAGTATGAATACCAGTAGTAGGGCCGCTACCACTAATACCTTTTTCATAGATAACTCCGCAATAATCCCGCCCGCCGACAAGCCCAAACCAGAACGACCAGCTGCCACCCCTGACACGCACCTGGCTTCACGGCACCAGTCACAGCTACGCAGCAACAGGGATACATGTTATTTTAGACCCCTTAGGCTGATCGACACGCTCGACTGTAGCAACTTCTCCGCAAAACTCTTGTAACAGAACACGATTTATACTCTTCTTAAAAAGGTAAATTCCGCAATGAATATAGCTGAACCACCCGTCGAATCTGAAGAGCTCTCTCTGAACGACCCCTCTTACTACATCAATCGTGAACTCAGTCATCTCGCCTTCAACCAGCGCGTTTTGGCACAGGCGCTTGACGAAGCTCACCCCCTGCTTGAACGGCTCAAGTTTTTGCTTATTTTTAGCTCTAACCTGGACGAGTTTTTTGAAATTCGTGTGGCAGGCCTGATGCAAAGCATCAAATTTGAGCGCGAGACGCGCGGATTGGATGGTGCTCACCCAAAAGAAACACTTGCGGAAATCAGCCGGATTTGCCACGAAACTGTCGATCAGCAATACGAAATATTGAATCAGACACTTATGCCCGCGCTTGAGCAGCAGGGCGTAAGGTTTTTGCGCAGAAGCCAGTGGACACGTGAACAAGCGGAATGGATCGAGCACTATGTTGACCGCGAAATCCTGCCTATTATCAGCCCAATTGGCATCGATCCCGCACACCCCTTCCCGCGCCTGGTAAATAAAAGCCTTAATTTTATTGTCGAGCTCGATGGTAATGACGCATTTGGCCGGGACCTCAATTACGCCATTGTGCCAGCGCCGAGATCACTTCCGCGCTTAATTTCACTACCCGAAGACATCGGCGAATCGGGATATAACTTTGTTTTTTTATCGTCGATGATCCACGCCCATGCTGACAAGCTTTTTTCAGGCATGGAAGTTAAAGGGTGTTATCAATTCCGCATCACACGAAATGCTGATTTAGACGTCGATGTGGAAGGTATTGCCGATTTAGCTCGCGCGCTACGCGGCGAGCTGCATTCACGCCGGTTTGGCACCGCCGTTCGCCTGGAAGTAGCCGACAATTGTCCAGACGAACTCACCGCGTTTCTGCTCAACGAAGTGGGGCTCACAGAGGACGAACTCTATCGTGTAAATGGCCCGGTTAACCTCAAGCGTTTATTTGCGGTGCCGTCTATCATCAACCGGCAAGACCTGATGTATACCCCATTTACACCTAAAATGCCCAAGGGCCTGAGTCGCAAAGACAATATTTTTGAAGCGCTCGCGAAAAAAGACTATTTGCTCTTGCACCCCTACGAGAGCTTTACACCGGTGATTCAGCTCTTGCGTCAAGCAGCCAAGGATCCCAACGTGATTGCAATAAAGCAGACACTTTATCGCACAGAGGACAACTCCTCAGTTGTAAGTGCACTTGTCGACGCCGCCCGAAACGGCAAGGAAGTTACCGCTGTGGTTGAGCTACGCGCGCGTTTTGATGAAGAGGAGAACCTGGAGCTGGCAAGCCAGCTGCAAGAAGCTGGCGTCGTCGTCGTTTATGGCGTCGTCGGTTATAAAACGCACTCGAAAATGGTATTGGTGGTGCGTCGTGAGGGCGACAACATCCGTCGCTATGTGCACTTGGGTACAGGCAACTATCACAGCGGTAACGCGCGCCTCTATACCGACTATTCACTGCTTTCTGCAGATCCCGTCCTCGGAGAGGACGTTCATCGCGTGTTTCAGCAGCTGACCAGCATGGGCAAGACCGAGCGTATAAAAAAAATCTTACACGCACCATTCACGCTGCGCCGCCAACTGGTTAAATTGATCGAAGCAGAAACGCGTGTTCAAAAAGAGGGAGGTGTCGGCCGGATCATCCTGAAATGTAACGGTTTGACCGAAACCAAAGTGATTCAAGCGCTGTTAAAAGCCTCGCAGGCCGGTGTTCAAATCGACTTGGTCATCCGCGGCATGTGTTGCCTGAGGCCTGGTATTCCCGGCGTATCGGAGAATATTCGTGTGCATTCAATCATCGGTCGTTTTTTGGAACACACTCGCGTCTATTTCTTTGCCAACGCCAGCCCCAACGTCTATTGTGCCAGCGCCGACCTGATGGAGCGCAACCTGAACCGCCGTGTCGAGACCTGTTTCCCTGTTGAACAACCAGCACTGGCTGAGCGCATCCGCAATGAATTGGAAATGCATATTCAAGATGGCCAGCAGCGGTGGCAACTGAAATCCGATGGTTCCTATGAGCACGTAAAAGGAGGCGAACACCCATCAGCGCAGCAGAAACTCCTGGCCGAGCTTTCCGGCTACAACGTCGGAAAGCCAAATGGATCTTGAGGATAGCACCGACAGCTATTGTCACTAGGCGCTGGTATCCTTATCATTAGGCGCAATTTTGATACAACGATTTATGGAGAACCAGTATGAGCGATGCCATTGTGCACGTAAGCGACGCAAGTTTTGACGAAGACGTCCTCAAAGCGGGCACCCCAGTGCTCGTTGACTTCTGGGCGGCCTGGTGCGGCCCATGCAAAATGATCGCCCCTGTACTCGATGAGCTGGCAGGAGAATACGGCGAGCAAATTAAGATTTGTAAAATGGATGTCGACGCAAATAAGGAAACCCCAGCAAAATTCAATATCCGCGGTATTCCCACGCTTATGATTTTCAAAGGTGGCAACGCTGAGGGAACCAAAGTTGGTGCACTCTCCAAATCCCAGCTAAAAGAGTTTATTGATTCCTCACTTTGATTAATTTGCCGATACCTTTCTTACTGTATCGGCAAATTTAGTTGCACCTCACTGAAATTCGGCTATACTCGGTTTAACTGACATTCGCGCAGTTCTGGTTTCCCCTTCCCTTGACTTTTCCCGACTCAACACGTCACATTGAAAGCCAGGTTTAGTCTTATTGAGCCAGAAATATTTTCGTTGAATTGATTCACACAATACCCGCGCGAAGAATCAACTATAAAAGTTAACAAACTGAAAGATACAGTCACTCAGATCAAACATATAGCATTTGAAAACCTGCAAAAGAGGTTTTCATTCGTCCATGACTTAACCGAATAGAATAATACCTTGCGGCAAACTAAACGAACTCCCGAACAACTGAGCTTTGATAAAAGCTTTGTAAGAAAACCCAAAACACGTAAACAACACAAGAGTGACTCGACGCTTATGAACCTCACCGATCTTAAAACCAAACCGATCGAAGAGCTCATCGAGCTTGCCAAAGAAATGGGCATGGATAATTTGGCTCGCTCGCGCAAGCAAGATGTGATTTTTAATATTTTGAAAAAACACGCACGCAGCGGTGAAGACATCTACGGTGATGGCGTACTCGAAATATTACAAGACGGCTTTGGGTTTCTGCGCTCAGCTGGCTCATCCTATTTGGCTGGTCCAGACGACATTTATGTCTCGCCCAGCCAAATAAGGCGATTTAACCTCCGTACGGGCGACTATATCGAAGGCAAAATACGACCACCCAAGGAAGGTGAACGCTATTTCGCTTTGCTGAAGGTTAACGAAATTAATTTTGATAAACCCGAAAATTCGCGTAACAAAATTTTATTCGAAAACCTTACGCCACTTTTTCCAGATGAGCGACTGGTACTGGAATCGGGCAACGGCTCGTCCGAAGATCTCACCGGAAGAATTATCGACCTGATTTCACCAATCGGTAAAGGCCAGCGCGCACTTATTGTCGCTCCGCCGAAAGCGGGTAAAACAATTATGATGCAAAATATCGCGCAAGCGATAACGCGCAACAACCCTGAGTGCCACCTTATTGTGCTGCTGATTGACGAACGCCCGGAAGAAGTGACAGAAATGCAGCGCTCAGTCCGTGGTGAAGTTGTTGCATCCACCTTCGACGAACCGCCTTCCCGCCATGTCCAAGTCGCCGAGATGGTAATTGAACGTGCTAAACGACTGGTCGAACATAAAAAAGATTGTGTGATTTTACTCGATTCAATTACTCGGTTGGCTCGCGCCTACAACACCGTTATCCCTTCGTCAGGTAAAGTGCTTACCGGTGGTGTCGATGCACATGCGCTAGAACGACCAAAACGTTTTTTTGGCGCTGCGCGAAATATTGAAGAGGGCGGCAGTCTATCAATTATTGCCACAGCACTGATCGACACCGGCTCAAAAATGGACGAGGTTATTTACGAGGAATTTAAAGGTACCGGTAATCTTGAATTACATTTGGACCGCAAAGTTTCTGAAAAACGTGTCTACCCGGCAATTAACGTTCGTCGGTCTGGCACACGACGCGAAGATTTGTTGATGCGCGACGAGGAAATGCAACGCGTTTGGATACTGCGTAAGTTATTGCACGATATGGAAGATATTGCCGCAACAGAATTTTTGGTCGAGCGTCTTAAAAACTTTAAGACCAATGACGAATTCTTTTTGTCGATGAAATCTAAATAACTGCCGGGCCTCATCTAACACTAACGAAGAGTGCACGGCATGGCTTTTAGTGACCTCAGAGAATTTCTCGATACGCTTGAGTCCAAAAACCAGCTAAAACGTATTTCCCTTCCCGTTAGCCCAGAACTGGAAATGACAGAGATTTGTGATCGCACGCTCCGCGCGGGTGGTCCAGCGCTGCTATTCGAAAACGTTCCCGGCTATGACATTCCTGTCCTCGGAAATTTATTTGGTACACCAGAGCGTGTCGCACTGGGCATGGGCCAGGATTCAGTCTCCAAACTAAAAGAGGTTGGTGAATTACTCGCATTTCTTAAAGAACCCGACCCTCCCAAGGGTATGAAAGACGCATGGGAAAAGCTTCCAATATTTAAGCAAGTATTAAATATGGCACCGAAGCGAATCAACCGGGGCCAGTGCCAACAATGCGTTGTTAAAGATGACCAGGTCGATTTAAACACACTGCCCATTCAAACATGCTGGCCCGGCGACGCCGGTCCACTGATCACATGGCCGTTGGTGATTACCCGGGGACCAAATAAAGAAAGACAAAACCTCGGCATCTACCGCATGCAGGTCATCGGCAAAAATAAACTGATTATGCGCTGGCTCAGCCATCGCGGTGGCGCGCTCGATTTCCAGGAATGGCAACAGGTTTATCCAGGCGAAAAATTCCCTGTTTCAGTTGCACTGGGTGCCGACCCATCCACCACTTTAGGCGCCGTTACACCGGTACCCGACTCTCTGAGCGAATACGCCTTCGCCGGACTCCTGCGCGGCAAAAAAACCGAGATATGCTCGAGTCTGACCAACGATTTGCATGTACCTGCAACGGCAGAAATTATTTTAGAAGGGTATATCGATCCGGAAGAATATGCAGACGAAGGTCCGTTTGGCGATCACACCGGCTACTACAATGAAGTTGAACGCTTTCCTGTCTTTACTGTGGCAACGCTTAGTCATCGGGCAAACCCCATTTACCACAGCACTTACACCGGAAGACCTCCCGACGAGCCGGCCGTGTTAGGTCTCGCATTAAATGAAGTATTCGTACCGTTGTTAAAAAAACAATTCCCCGAAATTGTCGATTTTTATTTACCTCCCGAAGGCTGTTCTTATCGAATGGCAGTGGTCACGATGAAAAAACAATATCCCGGCCATGCCAAGCGCGTTATGCTCGGCGTTTGGTCTTTTCTACGTCAATTCATGTATACCAAATTTGTTATCGTCACCGACGACGACGTCGACGCGCGCAATTGGCACGACGTAATCTGGGCACTGACAACAAGAGTCGACCCCAGCCGGGATACAACCATCATCGACAATACACCTATCGACTATTTAGACTTCGCGTCGCCCGTTTCAGGTCTGGGTTCGAAAATGGGCATTGATGCCACTAATAAATGGACAGCCGAAACGGAGCGCGAGTGGGGACGACCTATTCACATGAAGCGGGAAGTAAAAGACAAGATTGACGAGATATGGAGCAAGCTAGGTATTTGAACAGAACGAGCACTACAAGCAACCCCCAAGCAGTTTATTAAACAAGTCAAATCCTGCACGTTGACGAGTTAGCGCGTAGGGCCACGCTTTTAAAATCGTCGATTCATGCTCCGCCATGGACGGCGGATGTTAGAGCAACGCAGGAGCAGTTGCCGAGATGAATCGCCGGAGCTATAGGGTGGAATGGATTAAAACGAAGCACTGCTTCGTTCCACGCAACGACCCTTATCTGTGATTTTGGGCCGGGCCTGCAGCAGGTATTTATGCGTTTTTAAAAGCGTGCCCCTACGCGCTGACGACTCGAAGCTAATGTCGTAAAAATTTTTCGACAACCTGCTAAACACGCTTCTCTGGAGATACGCTCCAATTGATACCCGCTGCTTTTTTATAATAACCATTACTTAAATCTGACTCACCCAACTTCTCAGCGACCAAACCAAGAACATAATAAGCTTGCGGCGTCTCACGCAACGTTAAAGCCTGCTCTAAATAGGCACGCGCTTTACCCCAGAGCTGATTTTTTGCAGATAACATACCCAAGGTAAGTAGCAAATCACTGCTCTCTGGATATTTTTTTCGCCACCGTTCCGCATTGGCCAATTGCTTTTCAGTATCACTCGACGAAATTTTTGCATAGCTATCGATCAGCTCGGGCACCCACTGTTTGTCGAGTGTAAAAACAATAATATCTTCAGCTAATCCAGCTCGGCCACTGGCCAATAATAAATTTACATAAGCGTTGACTAAGCGCGGCTCCGATTTAAACTTTTTCGGAACTTGCACCCAGAGTTCGTCCACAGCGGCATCATCAATGTCTGAAGTTTTTGCTAGAGCGTCTAACGCATAGATAAATTTATCAAGTGCCGTAGTTTCAACAACAGTTGATTTTTTTGTACCCTTTCCCGTTGAAGGCAGCAGTGCCGCCGCTTGCGTCCATTGTTCACTGAGCATTCTAAGTTCTAACTCAAGCACATTTAAATGCCTGTCGTGTGGCACAAGCTGTTTTAAATCTCGAAACGTTTGTTCTGAATTCTCTATTTTTTTTGCATCCATTTGCAAGCGTAAACGTGCTTTTAATATCCAAACGCGGTCCTCGACAAACTCCTGTTCAGCTTCCTCTAACAAATTTAACGCCCGGGCAGTATCACCGAGTTTTGCCAAAGACAACGCCGCTGCAATAGACCTGACTACAGGTAAATCCTTTCGACGTGAAACGGCAGACAATTGTTTACTTGCATCTTGCCAATTTTCCGTGAGAAAACACAACAGGCCTTCGCGATATTGCCGCTCAATTAAGTGCGTACGTCGACCGCGAAGCCACGCGGTGCTGTGCACAAAAGTGCCCAAAATTCGCCTAATTAGTCGAATCGTTAAATAAACAAAAACAATAACGACAAGCAGTACAAGCACAGCAAACCAAAAACTGGTTTCTACTGTTGTGTCAAGCACGCTTATTAGCAAATATCCTGCATCGCGCTGAATAAGCTCAAGCAAAAAAATACCAGCGATGACACAGACTAGGCCGAGTAACAACCAGCGCTTCATTGCGAAACATCCTCGATCCGATTATGCGTATTTCCAAGTTGATGCCGCGTTGAAATATATTCCTTTAATAGTTCAAGCGACGTAGAAATATCAGGCAATTGTCGCAGAATATTTTTTTTACTTAAATTGTTAAGCTCCTGCCTGAACAACATTGATGACGACGATCTCGGAAAATAACGCGCAACCCAGGTTTCAGCTTTTACGAGACTATCCACATAAATGTTTTGCTGTTCTCTTAGCAGAGCCAACTGAGCGCGTTCTATTTGCATACGTAAATTTAACTGCAAATAAGCCGTCTCTTCCGGAGGTAGCAAGGCCTGGGGTTTTTCACTGTTCTCGATAATACGAAAGTAACTTTTAAAGCTTGAAAAAAACCGGTTAAAACTATTTCTAGCATTTGAGGCTGTGCTTTCACTGGTCTCTTCTTCTAGTAATAAATCACCTTCAGCATAATCAGCACTGGCAAAAGTGTCGGGAAGTATCGCGATGGATTCCGCCTGTTCCGCTAATGCAGAAAGTTGCAAATAGATCCCTTCTGCGTCAACTTTCGCTACAAGCTTCAAAGCCACGAGGTCTTTTTGAATGGCTTGGCGAAGCGAGAAAAGATCAGGATCGGCCAGATCGCGCAAAATCGCATCGGCCTCTTCGAGCAAAGCGATCGCACTACCTGGGCTCTTTTCAATAAGCACACGCTGATTTGCCAGTTTCAACAAATATTCTGCTTCCGCCAGTAACCAATCGTCGCGATCAGTCGTCGACATTGAAATAATACGTCGATTGTGAGCCTTTAAACGGTCTTCCGCACTGGTTAACCGCTGAGAGAGCGTGACCACTTTTCCGCGCAGCGCACTTTCCGTCTGCTTATTGCTATCCCGTAATTCAGATGCGCGCGTATCTAAAGCATAAATTTGTTGCGTCAACGCCTCAATTCTCGCATTTTGCGCAGAGCTGATTTGTTGACTGCGCCAGACAACAAAAGCAATAGCAGCGACCGCGGCAAAAAATAACAATAAACTGAAAATTAAACGCAGTATTTTCAATGACTTATTTTTCTTTGGAGGAAGAGCTTGAACATCACTCTCATTTTCGGCAGCGGGCTCTTCAACTACTGCTTCAACCGTCTGTTCTTCTTCAGGTAGCGCAACGTCTTTAACGACATCTTCCTCTGACCCTGCGCTATCTTTTTCATCAACATTATTCGGTTCCATTAAACCCAACTCTCACAATTTTTCTTATTCGAACATTGTTGTAACGCTAACTCGGAGACGCATGGATTGGGTGCTTATGCTTGAGACCTTCACCAGCAGGCGCCCGCCATGGATGGCGGATGTTAGAACAATGCAGGAGCAGTTGTCGAGATGCTGGTGCAGAGCCTACATGGACGTATTTAAGGCGTGTCCAAGCATAAGCACCCAATCCATGCCTCGTACTCTGCTGTAAACAATGCGGTTCTTATATATGTTTCAATAATATGTACAAATCGCTTTCAACATGGCCGATTCACCAGCATTTAACGCCGTAACCACATGCTTAAACCCAAGCGCCAACGCACTATTTCTAACCCTTTCACCAGGGACAAACAGTTTTACCTCACTCCAGTTTAATACGCCAGCCTCACTGGCGATTTCATGAAAATTGGCAAGCGCTTCGCCGCTAAAAACCGGTACTGCATCGCCACTACTCAGCTTGGCATCCACCAAAAGGCCGATACTCGACAGCGGTAATAAGCGCTGGTATGTCTCACAATAATCTACCAACGCACCCCGTTTAGACAATTCTTTTGCCAGAACTGTGCGACCGCCCAATCCGCGAAAAATTAATATTTTTTTGTCTTTAACGCGCTGCATAAGGTCTAGCTCCAGCAGACTTTCGGATGTCATCGCCAAGGATGACTGCGCCTCGGCGAGGCCACTTAAACGGCAATTGAGAGAGCTTGCTGTCTTTTCCCCAATCGCCACCCAACTCACGTCGATGGGCAATTGAGGCCAGAGATCATCAACCCAATCCATGCCGAAGCGCACAGCGTTTTGGCTGACGAAAATGATGATGTGATAGTGGTCGAGATCAAACACACGCCGCTTTATAGACGCAGCGTATTGCGCACCGAGTGACTTGATCTCCAGTAGTGGCAACGCGACCGCCTCGAAACCCTTGCGTTCCAACTGAGTGATCCACGCACTATTTTGCTGTTCGGGGCGAGTGGCAAACACACGCACGCGCGACTAGACCTCGCGCTGATAGACAGCGTCCAAAATGCGTTTGGCGCCGGCGGCAAGAAGTTTTTCTGCAAGCGCCTCACCCAAGGCTTCTGCCTGCTCAGCGGGCCCTTCAATGTCGTCTTGCACCACTTCAAGACCCTCGGGATCAGCGACTAAACCTCGCAAAACGAGCCCATCACTATCGATCTCAGCATAACTGCCAATCGGCACCTGACAACCACCATTCAAACCCCGGTTCATCGCTCGCTCGGCGAGCACCCGCCAAGCCGTCTCTTGATGGTGAAGTGGCGCAAGTAGCGCGTGGATATCGGTGTCATCTGTTCGGCATTCGATACCTACGGCACCCTGGCCACTGGCCGGCAGGCAGATGTCGGGGCTGATAAAGCTACTGATCCGTTGCTCCAAACCCAGACGCTTGAGACCTGCCGCTGCAAGAATAATCGCATCGAACTCTCCCGCATCGAGTTTGGCGAGCCGCGTATTGACGTTCCCACGCAAAAACGCGACTTCCAGATCCGGCAACAAAGCGAGCAATTGACTTTGCCGGCGCAGGCTTGAAGTGCCGACAACGCTGCCTCTCGGCAAGTCCTCAAGCGTGGGAAACTTTCCTGAAACAAAGGCATCTCGTGGATCCTCGCGTTCACAAATAACCGCAAGCCCTAAACCGTCTGGAAACGCCATCGGCACATCTTTCATAGAGTGCACGGCGATGTCGGCGCGACCATCGAGCATCGCCTGTTCCAGCTCTTTGACAAATAATCCTTTGCCACCCACTTTCGCCAGCGGCACGTCTAAAATTTTGTCTCCCCGCGAGCTCATCGGCACCAGTTCAACGTGGAGGGAGGGATGGTGTTTTTCGAGCTCAGTTTTTACAAACTCAGCTTGCCAAAGCGCGAGCGCACTTTTACGCGTAGCGATTCTCACTTTCGCCATGCTTGCCTCAGTATCTTGATTTGCCCGCGAGATTAAACGCAGATGTAGTGTTGGGTCTAATCATAGCAGATATGCTTTTACTTTCTTGAGCAACCTTTATTCGTGTCAGCACACCTTAGAGCCGGGACAACAAGTCCCTAACACTGGCGAGATGCCGTCGACTGACGGCGGGCCGATACTCCGAGTTTTTTAAACGCAAGCAATGGTGGCCTGCGCTGTCCCGTTCGAGACCAACAATTTCGGCAATGGCAACGAGTGAATTGCGATGGACCCGCACAAAACGCTGATTGAGTTCGGCCTCCAGTTCTTTCAGTGTTTCATCAATTAAAGTCTCGCCCGACTGATGCATAACCGTGACGTATTTTTGATCCGCCAAAAAACAAAAAACGGATTCCAGTGGAATAAGCTCGACACCGCGACGTGTCTTAGCAGAAATGTGGCGGCGCTGTTCTTTCGACGATGACGATAAATTCCGCTGCACCCGGGTAAGCTTTTTTGTTTTCTCGATAACCTGGATAAGCTGCTCAAGCTGCACAGGCTTCACAATATATCCTTGAGCCAGTGTGTTAAAAGCTTCCAGGGCGTAATCATCATAGGCCGTGCAAAAAACTATCGCGGGTGGATCCGTATAGTCCGCCAAAGTTTTTGCAACACTGATTCCATCTTGACCCGGCATGCGCACATCCAAAAACACCAGCTCGGGATCCAGAACCTGAATTTTTTCCAAAGCATCTTCGCCACTCACCGCTTCGCCGATGACATCACATCCAGGAATCTGATTTATTAAACGCAGCAGGCGCGCGCGCGCGAGTTCTTCGTCATCGACAATTAAAATATGCATTTCGGGCCACTCTCATTTTTTATTAGATCCAGCTTCATCTTTAATCGCTGGACCTAAGAGGGTATCGCACGACAACTGTAAAATCTGTTTCCCCTTTCACGACTCTCAAATAAGCGTCTCGAGAATAAAACGCTTCCAAACGCCGACGAATGTTGCCGAGCGCAATACCATTGCCACTATCGGAGCCATCCTCGCCCAACAGGGTCGACCTCGATTGCCCGGAGATACGCGGATTCGTTATTTTGACCACCACATCATGCTTAACGACTTTAATATTAGTCTGCACGGTACCGCCATCCGGCAGCGGCTGAATACCGTGATAAATCGCATTTTCCAGCAAGGGCTGCAGCAACAGGTTCAAAATCTGCGTACCTTCAGGCAAAGCCTCAATTTGCCAATCTAAATTGAGGCGCTCTCTCAATCTCGCCTTTTCAATTTCAGCAAAACGTCGGCACAAGTCAATTTCCTCTCCAATCGGAATCAGCTGAGGCGACTGCAGGCTGGCTCTAAATAAATGCGCTAAATCGACTAGGCGATCTTCCGCTTCCTCCGCATTTATTGCAATCAGACTGGCAATGCTGTTCAAACTGTTAAAAAGAAAATGCGGACGAATACGCGACTGCAAGGCCTGAACACGCGCATTTAACTCCGCTTGCTCTTTGCGTTTAAGCAAAGCCTGTAAATACATGTAGCGCAACACAACACCGGCAAAAATTGCTGCGATTGCAACATTGGTCGCAATTTGCTGCAATGAGACACCGTCGTTACCGCCAAGCAAGCGCATCCCCATTGCTGAAAACACGGTTGTATAGCAAACGATAACAATGTAGCTGATCGTTACCGCAGGCGCAGGACCCACCAGATTTAAACGACCTCGCAAAAGGCAAAGCGTTGCTGCACTCGTCAGCGCAACCCATTGGATCAAAATCGATATCATCCCGAGTTCGGTCCAATCGAATCCGGCAAAATTGCTGCGAGCGAGCACCAAAGCGACAGCCAGTAGCTCACCGACAAGCACTAACGTAAAGACAGCGGCTGCCGAGCACAGGTTAGGCATAAAATTAATCGATGCTCTCTGATGTTCAAACATCATCATTGGCACACGCGATTTCTGATCTCCTGTCACTCAACATCCTTCTGTATAATGCTCGGTTTTGTTTCGGGCATAGTGTGCCCTCTATAGGTGTTTTTAAAACTATGAGCGAAGAAAGCGATTCTGTAAAACCCTGGGGCGGAAGATTTAGTGAG
Source organism: Cellvibrionaceae bacterium (assembly GCA_028281575.1). Classification (GTDB taxonomy): domain Bacteria; phylum Pseudomonadota; class Gammaproteobacteria; order Pseudomonadales; family Cellvibrionaceae; genus Agaribacterium. Next base: position 130,203 of record JANQJP010000090.1, on the reverse strand, counting down.
GCCACCGACGCATTTGTTGAGCGCTTTACCGCTTCGGTCCAATTTGACCAGCGATTGTACCGCCATGATATACAGGGATCGATCGCCCACGCCTCAATGCTGGCAAAAACAGGCGTGCTTTCCACCGAAGAAAAACGCGCCATTATCGGCGGGCTTACTGACATACTTAGAGATATCGAAGCAGATAACTTTACTTGGTCAGTTGGTTTAGAAGATGTGCATATGAACATCGAAGCGGAACTCACTAAGCGCATTGGCATTACTGGGAAAAAGTTGCATACCGGCCGTTCGCGCAATGACCAAGTGGCGACCGACATTCGCCTCTATTTGCGTGAAGAAATTGGCCTGATCGCAGGCGAGTTAACACGCCTGCAAAAGGGCTTAGTGGCGCAAGCTGATCGCTATGCCGGGACGATCATGCCGGGTTTCACCCATCTGCAAACCGCGCAACCTGTGACCTTTGGCCACCATTTATTAGCGTGGCATGAGATGCTCGAACGCGACTACGGTCGCTTGATGGACTGTCGTGAGCGTATGAACCAGTGCCCGCTCGGCGCTGCAGCGCTCGCCGGCACGACCTACCCCATTGAGCGCGAATTTTGCGCCGGGCAGTTGGGGTTTGCCCATGCGACACGCAATTCCCTGGATTCGGTCAGCGACCGCGACTTTGCGATCGAATTTTGCGCGTTTGCCGCGACGTTGCTCACCCACCTGTCACGCGCCAGCGAAGAACTTATTTTATGGTCTTCTGCGCAATTCAACTTTATCGACCTCCCCGATAGATTTTGCACGGGTTCGTCGATCATGCCGCAGAAAAAGAACCCCGACGTACCCGAGCTCGTTCGCGGTAAAACAGGACGTGTGAACGGGCACCTGGTAGGTCTTTTGACCTTAATGAAATCGCAGCCACTCGCGTACAACAAGGATAACCAAGAGGACAAAGAACCCTTATTCGACGCGGTCGACACCGTTAAAGATTGCCTGAGGGCTTTCGCCGACATGGTTCCGGCAATTAAAGCCAACGCGACAGAAATGTATTCAGCGGCGAAGCGGGGCTTTTCTACCGCCACGGACCTCGCGGATTATCTGGTGCGCAAGAATGTAGCATTTCGCGATTCTCACGAAATTGTCGGCAAAGCTGTCGCTCACGGCATTGCTACGCATAAAGACCTCGCGGAAATGACGCTTGAGGAGCTCCAAACCTTCAGCCCGCAGATCTCGGCAGACGTGTTTGACATACTCACACTCGAAGGGTCAGTAAATGCGCGCAACCACGTTGGCGGCACCGCTCCCGAACAGGTCAAACTCGCGGCCAAACAGGCGAAAGATCGCCTGGAACAACGCGCCTAATTAAGGCCTGCTGCAGGCCCGAGGGTGCTATAGCTGCACGAGATCGTCGATGTCGTAATCGACAATCACCGGGCGATGAGACGAGAAAGTTTTGGTTTTATAAATCGCTGCGTATTCGATGCGCCGCGAAAGCTTGGCGGAAACAATTTGATAGTCGATACGCATACCTTTGCCCGGCTGAGGTACCCAGCTGTATTCACCGCCATCAGGCACCGCTTTTCTAAATGCGTCGACGTAACCCAACTGAGAGCAAAGTTGATTCATCCATTGCTGCTCATGCCCGAGAAAACCAGCTCGGCCAATGTTTTCCTGCCAATTCTCAACATCTTTTTTGGTATGCGCCATCGCCCAGTTGCCGCAAATAATAAAACTGCGCCGCTTGCGCGTAACCTTGTGCAACAGGCCTTGGAAATCGTCGAAAAACTTCGTTTTCACCTCAATTGATTCATTTTCACTAAACGCTTCCGGTGCCATAAGTGAACCGATGGAGTAACCTTCGTAATCGATTTGCAGGTAGCGACCTTCCATATCCACACCACTGGCAAAACCCAAACCGTAAATCAAAGCCTTGGGCTGGTGGCGTGTATATATTGCCACACCGTTGTAGTGCTTAACGCCAGAGTCAAAGAAGTATGAGAAGTAGCCGTCGGGGTGGAAAACGTCGTGATCGAGCTCGTACTCCAGAGCCCTGAGGTCCTGTAGACAGATGATGTCTGCATCCTGAGTAATTAGCCAGTCGTAAAGCCCACGCTGTGCGGCCTGATGAATGCCGTCAACGCTAAGACTGATGATTCGCATGGTAGCCCCTTAGTACTCGACTCTCAGCTGGCTAAACCAACTGGAGATTTTATTTTGCTATCAAACCCCACACGATTTATGCCATTCACCTAGTGGGCAAATCCGCCCCTGCACTCCCCCATCAAAGGAGGCTTGTCTAACCAGGGTAGGATAAAAGCGCGCTATCATACCGATTCTTATTGGAGTTCGCACATTGTTATGCATAAGTGTTGCCAAAACATATATGCAGGCAAATTCAGATCTTATTCAGCTTAGCTATCCTAGAATCCACATATTGCAGTTTGCATAAACGTTGAAAAAACTCAGGTGCGGGTTGGATATACGAAATAGTTATACGTTTGCTAATAAATATTTCTTATAATGTCACGCACTAAAGACGTGGCCCAGACAACGATGAAAGCGTATCAGGAACAGTTTATTGAGCTCGCGCTTGAGGCGTCGGTGCTAAAATTTGGTCGTTTTACGCTAAAGTCGGGGCGCACTAGCCCCTACTTTTTTAACGCAGGCTTGTTTTACAATGGCGCTCAGCTCGCCAGACTCGGCCAACTCTATGCACAGGCGCTTATTGACTCAGGCGCATCGTTCGATATGCTTTTTGGCCCCGCGTATAAAGGTATTCCGCTCGTTTCAGCGACAGCTGTAGCATTTGCGCACGACTATCAACGCGACTACCCCTGTGCCTACAATCGCAAAGAGGCCAAGGATCACGGTGAGGGCGGCACCTTAGTCGGTGCACCATTGCGAGGCAGAATTGCAATTATTGACGATGTGATTACGGCCGGCACAGCAATTCGCGAGGTCCTAACGCTCATTGCCGCTCACGACGCCTCGCCGGCAGCAGTGGTCGTCGGGCTCGACAGACAGGAACGCGGGCAGGGCGGGCTTTCCGCCATTCAAGAACTTCGGCAAAAAACAAGTGTCGAGGTGATTAGTATTATCAAATTAGAGCATATCATTGCTTATTTACGCGAACGCAACCAACACGAAGACCTCGCGACAATCGAGCAATATAGAGAAGACTTTGGAGTCTCAGATTACTAATGTTTAAGCACCTTCCTCTATACACAGGGTTCATTGTATGGCTTGCCGTTGCGAGCTACAGCGCAACAGCAAGCGCTGAGGTCAAGCTTTATCGCTACAAAAACTCGGCTGGTGTCCAGGTAATTAATAGCTCGATTCCCGCTGAATATTCTCAATTTGGTTATGAAGTTATCAACGCCGCAGGCGAGATCCTTGAAACCGTTCCACCAGCACCGACAAAAGATGCCATCGAAAAAGCTAATCAGCAACGTAAAATCCTGGATGCATATAAACTGCTAAAACGCCGCTATAGCAGCATCGCTGACATTGAACGCGCTAAACAAAGAAAGCTGGATAATATCAACACGAATATTGCGATTTTAAACGGCAATATTCAAAAGCTGGAAACCCGTGTTGATGAACTCGTGGGCAAAGCAGCGGAAAGTGAGAGAAAGGGCCGAAGTGTCCCTAAGTACATTCTTACCCAACTAGAAGATACCAAAGCTGAACTCAGAATTTCTGAAGACCTACTATCTTATAGAAAACAAGAGTATCGAGAAGTTACCCAAAAATATGACGAAGATATCCGTGCATTTATTGCCGGTCACCAGCTGGAGAAAGAAGACACCCAGCGCCCTTAAACACGCAAACCTGAGATAAGATACGGCCACTGTTCCTGCCAACTCTCCGTTGGCGAAAACTTAAACTCACTGCGGACAAATTTCGCAATTCGACCTTCAGCAAAACTCACAATTAAATTTACAGTTGCATTCACCGATAAACCAAAACGATAACCCTGCCTAAGCTCAGCATCACGGAGAATTTGTCGCAGCTGGGTTTCCAGACGATCAAATAACTGAATAATACGCGCACGCAAACGCTCTGTTTCCCCTGTGAGAGCATCGCCCGTCAATAAACGAGTGATGCCGGGGTTGCGCTCACAAAAGGTAAGCAACAGATACAATATTTTTTCGCTGCGCTCGAAGGGTTCCGACTCCTTTTCGAGAATCACGGCAATTTGAGAAAAAAGAGTTTCTTCAATAAACTCGATAAGCCCTTCGAACATCTTGGACTTACTGGGAAAATGGCGATAGAGCGCCGCCTCGGAAACACCCACTTCATTTGCGAGCGCGGCAGTTGTGATTCGGGCACCGGGACTGGCCTCGAGCATCGACGCTAAGGCCTCAAGAATTTGCTGCCTTCTTGTCTTTTTTTGCGATGTGTTCATGCCATTGCCCAGCTCACTTATCTTTGTTTAATTAAAGTACCAACACCGGTATCGGTAAATATCTCTAGCAACACCGCGTGCGCAACTCTGCCATCGATAATATGTGCGCTCTTCACGCCCGATTTAACGGCTTCCAGCGCGCAGCTAATTTTAGGCAACATGCCGCCAAAAATCGTGCCGTCCTCAATCAGCTCGTCGACGCGTTGCGCTGATAAGCCTGTCAATACCGCCCCACCTTTATCTTTCAAACCAGCAACATTCGTTAACAGTATTAATTTTTCCGCCTGCAGTACTTCCGCAACTTTGCCTGCCACGAGGTCTGCATTGATATTGTAAGAGCTTCCATCATCGGCGACACCAATTGGCGCGATAACAGGAATGAAATCACTGCTAACCAGCAGGTCGATAACCGAACGGTTAATGGACTTCACTTCTCCCACATGACCAATATCAATAATTTCGTCGGCTTTCATTTCAGGAGAATTCTTTCGAAACGCTAATTTCTTCGCCTGAATCAAGTTGCCATCTTTTCCGGTAATGCCTATCGCCTGGCCACCGTTGCTGTTAATAAGACTGACTATTTGCTTATTTACAGATGCGCCTAGAACCATTTCCACAACATCCATTGTCGCGCTATCAGTCACTCGCATGCCATCGACAAACGTCGACTGGATATCAAGTTTTTCGAGCAGTTTTCCTATTTGAGGACCGCCGCCGTGCACAACTATCGGATTCATACCGACGAGTTTCATCAACACGACATCACGTGCAAAACTATTTTGTAGCTTAGCATCAGTCATCGCATTGCCGCCAAACTTTACGACAATTGTTTTTCCCGTAAACTTTTGAATATAAGGAAGCGCTTCGGTAAGAACTTCAGCAACTTTTATTGCGTTTTCTTTTAATTGCATTACTGAGTCCAATCGACTTGGATGCCGCTATCAATTTTTCGTAACTCACCAACAAAAAGTGCCTTCAATTTGTGCATGGACGCTTCGTCATCTGCCTCGAAACGAAGCGTAATTTCAGCACCGGTGTTGGACGCACGAGTCAAACCCCAACCGTAGGAGAAATCTGCTCTAACGCCGTCGAGAAGAGTAAGTCGACCCTCGCCAAAGTCACCTTCCTCTTTCAATTTGTCAATAATTTCAAACTTATCTTTTTCAGCAACCGGAATACGAATTTCCGGTGTGGCGATGGAATCCGGAAACTCGTCAAAGGCCACATCGATGTCATCACCCTGCAAACTGAGCACCTCGAGTAACCGCGCAGCAGCATACATACCATCGTCAAAACCAAACCAGCGATCTTTAATAAAAATGTGACCTGAATATTCCGCACCAACCAAAGCACCGGTCTCCATCATTTTTTGTTTCATCAAAGAATGACCGGTTTTCCACATAATTGGCCTACCGCCAAAACTTGCGACGCAGGCATTTAAGTGGCGCGTGCTCTTAACATCGAAAATAACATCTGCGCCCGGGTTACGCGAAATAATATCTTTAGCAAACAACATCAGCAGTCTGTCCGCCCAGATAATTTTTCCCGAGGGGGTGACCACGGTGAGGCGATCGCCATCGCCATCCAATGCAATGCCAAGATCTGCCTCTTCCTCTTTAACTTTAGCGATGAGGTCTTGCAAATTCTCTTCTTTGGATGGGTCTGGAGAATGATTTGGGAAAGTGCCATCGAGGTCGCAATAGAGAGGAATTATTCGACAACCTAACTCTTCAAATAACTGCGGCGCAACCTTTCCTGCAACACCATTACCTGCATCTATAACCAAAGACATTTCGCCCGCGAGTGCCACATCAGAAAAAATTGTGTCGATATAAGAAGGCACAATATCGTGATGGTGCTCGTGGCCCTGCCCCTGACTAAAGTTTTTTAAGACCATGCGTTTGCGCAATTCCTGAATATCCTCACCAGAGCGCGAGACACCGCCCATGACGACTTTAAAACCATTGTATTCCGCATCATTATGACTCGCCGTAACCATGACACCGCTCGCCACTTCTTCCATTGTCTCGAGGGTAAAGTACATCAGCGGTGTCGGCACAGTGCCAACATTTAGCACATTGCACCCGGTACTTAATATTCCGCGAATTAGCCATTCTGTTAGTTCGGGGCTGTGCGTTCGCGCATCTCTGGCAACAACCATAGTATTTTCACGTTGATCGATCACTTCGCTACCCAGCGCCTTACCGAGCGCTATAGCAAAGCCCTTATCAATTTGTTCTTTCGCAACTCCTCGAATATCGTACGCCCGAAACACCTCCGCGGGGTAGGCGTTCATATCGAGCCCTTCATCGTCACCCATCTCGAAGACGTCATCATCAAGACTGAGTTCCTCTATATCGCTCGAGGCTTCGTCACCATCATCGTCATCCATGCCAAGCAAATTTTCGTCAGCTTTATTAATAGCGACATCAAATAAATTCTTAGTCTGATAAAGCGGGTCAATAAACCCATCTGTTTGAGCCGCGGAAGACGTCGTCGACATTTGCTCCATCATGCGCTTGCGCTCAACTCGCGCATTGAGCATCCGCCCGATGACAAAACCTGCACCGCTAAAGCCGGCCAGGCACAGTAGGAATGCAGCAGCAATAAGCGCATAAACCAAACCGATATCAATATGCGTGAGCAAGTAAAGATCTCTCGAAGCGATAAACTCGATTTCCCAATGAGAGCTTCCAACTTTGCTGACAAAGTTTACCTCCAGATCTCCACTGCCCAACTCGGCAACCATAACGCGACTGCGTTCACCAAAATTTTGAAAAAGTTGTATCTGGCCTAAACCCATATTTTCTTGTGCAAGCAGCTCATCAAAAGCATCGATACCCAAGGACACCCAGACAACACCAGTAACCTCACCCTCAGGCGCCTGCATAACGGGAGCAACGACGTTCAATAACCATTTCCCATCCACGCGCGTTGCTTCTGGGCCAGTGAGCGTACCTCGCAGAGCCGTTTTTATTAGGCCAAGCTCAGAAAAATTAATTGGCGGAAACGTTTTGTTATCTAATACAACGTCTTCCTTTTTAAGTACATTCACCGCCACAACATTATCCAACTGTCGGGCTATAGACTGCTTGGTGGCGCCTACTGTCACCGCATCACCTTCCACCAGTGCATTGTTCAACAGTGTTTGCCCGGCAAAAAAGGCCACACGATCAGAAATATTCTGAAAGTGCGATTCAATGCGCTTGGCGGAGAGCGTCGCTTTTTGACGACTAAATTCCCGCACCTGAGCATCGCGTTCTTGAACAACCTTCGCGCTGTAAATGACGTAACTCAGCGCGAGACCGACAACAAGCCCCAACACTGCGCCGACAACAAGCCCCCAAACAGTCATGCTTAAACCAGGTAGAAATGGCTTTTTTTCTACCTGCGCTTCTGCAGGGGCCGCTGCCTTCTTTTCTTTTGTGAGTTTCACGCTATTCCTTTATTAAATAAGTGGGCGCGGGTGATCGTTAAGACAATTTCGCGCGCTAGCACCGACTTATTTTGTATATCTAAAAAACGCTCTTCTTCTTCGGTGACAATTGTTACCGCATTATTATCGCTATTAAATCCGATGTCTGTGTTCGACACATCATTAGCAATAATCATGTCCAGTTTTTTTGAGCTTAGCTTGCGCCGCGCATAGTCCAAAACATTTTCCGTCTCCGCTGCAAAACCAACAACAAACGGTTTTCGCTGCAGCTGTGCAATGCTCTTGATGATATCGGGATTTTGGACCAACGCTAAAATCATAGTCGCGTCAGCTTGCTTTTTTAATTTCTGCGGCGCGATCTGAGCTACTCGATAGTCGGCAACCGCAGCTGCGCCGATAAATATGTCTGCATCCTGCGCATGCGCCATCGCTGAGTGATACATTTCTTGCGCGGAGACCACTCGCTCAAGCCGGAGCCGCTCAGGTGCGCTTATATTTACGGGACCGCTGATCAAAACTACACAAGCACCGGCCTCTACTGCAGCGGCGGCCAGGGCATAGCCCATTTTTCCTGAACTCCGATTACTGATATACCTGACCGGATCGATGGCCTCGTGAGTCGGCCCCGCTGTAATAACGACTTTTTTGCCCGCCAACGCACCCGTTTCAAAATGTGCCGCACACGCATCAATGATCGCAAGCGGCTCTTCCATGCGCCCGAGACCGACGTCGCCACAGGCCTGATCACCTGAAGCGGGGCCAATTATACTGAAGTTGCGCTGTGCGAGCGCCCGCACATTTCCCTGCGTCGCCTCTGCTGCCCACATAGCCTGATTCATCGCCGGCGCTACAAAAATATGGCTGCTGGAGGCGAGACAGAGCGTTGATAACAGATCTGAACCCTCACCAACCGCAAGCTTTGAAATAAAGTCTGCAGACGCTGGAGCAATCACAATCATATCGGCCCAACGCGCCAATTCGATATGCCCCATCGCCGCTTCAGCTTCTGTGTCAAGCAGCGTTGTATGCACCGGATTTCCAGACAAAGCTTGAAGCGTTAACGGCGTAATAAACTCTTGCGCTGCGGCGGTCATAACGACACGCACTTCGGCATTGTGATCACGCATTCTGCGGATTAGCTCAGCACTTTTATAGGCGGCAATACCTCCGCTCACGCCGAGCAGAATGCGTTTATTCGAGAGAGATGACATAGGGGATATGGATATGCTAAGTTTTCCAGGCGCTAAGATAGCATCAAAGCTCGTACTTTGTTAGTGCCCACTATTTTAGCGCGGTTAAACGGATTTAATTTTTGTACAAGGAGAGACGATGACCATTCGCGAATGGCCCGCTGAAGAGCGGCCGCGAGAAAAACTACTCACCCGCGGCGCAAGCCAACTATCTGATGCAGAACTCCTTGCCATTTTTTTAAGGACCGGCTGCGCCGGCTTGTCAGCCGTAGATCTCGCTCGTGATTTACTCACGCGCTTTGGCGGCTTAAGACCTTTACTTGAGTGTTCGAGTCGCGAGTTTTGCCAGGCGCGAGGACTCGGCCTGGCAAAATTCAGCCAATTACAGGCTGTGCTCGAAATGTCTCGTCGCCACCTCGCTGAAACACTTAATCGCGAGCATGTCCTCAATTCGAGCGAGGCGGTCAAGCGTTATCTGCTGGCCCACCTGCGCCATCAGAACTCAGAGGTATTCGCCGCCATGTTTACAGATAGCCAGCACCGGCTTATCAGTTATGAAGAACTGTTTAAAGGCACCATCGACGGAGCGGACGTCTATCCCCGAGAGGTCGTAAAAGCCGCGCTAAAGCACAACTGCGCCGCGGTTATTTTCGCGCATAACCACCCGTCGGGGTGCGCCGAGCCGAGTCAGGCGGATGTACGCCTGACCCGCAGACTTAAAGCGGCTCTCTCGCTCGTTGACATCGATATGCTCGACCACTTTGTGATCGGCGACGCCGAAGTCGTCTCCATGGCTGAACGGGGCTTAATCCATTGAGGCGCTCTGACTAGAATGGCGCTTACTTAAGGCAAAATATGCTGTTAGGTACGGCGGAAGCGAGGGTGTGATGAGACCGTCGCCCGAGGAATTCGGGCGTCGAGACCCCATGGGCGGAACGGATTAAGCAAAGCGCTGCTTTGCTCCGTGGAATGGCCAAAATCCGGGATTTTGGGCTGGACCCGCTTGCGGGGGTTTACATCGTGTCTCATCGCACCCTCGCTTCTGCCGCACCAGGGAAAAATTGCCTTTAAGATAAGTGCCGTCCAGCTCTGACGAACAAAATCATTGCGATCAAAAGAGCATTCTGGTATAAATCGCGCCTCTTTTTTGCAGAGCTCTCCCCGCCGTACTTATGCTAGCGCGTTGCGTTTGGGATCGAGAGCTGGCTGTAGACTTAAAATTGAATGAATCCTGCTTAGCATGCACTCGGGCAGGCGTTAAATTTAGAGGCGGATATGTCCAGAGTATGCCAAGTTACCGGCAAGCGACCGGTAACAGGAAACAATGTTTCTCACGCAAAAAATCACACAAAGCGTCGTTTTTTGCCGAACCTTCATTCTCATCGCTTTTGGATTGAGTCGGAAAAGCGCTTTGTTAAGCTGCGCGTTTCCTCTAAAGGTTTGCGTATTATCGACAAAAAAGGCATTGAAAATGTGCTCGCTGATATACGCGATCGCGGTGAAAAAGTTTAAGGGGACGCATCATGCGAGATAAAATTCGATTGAACTCAACGGCAGGTACTGGCCACTTTTACACCACCGACAAAAACAAGCGCAACATGCCAGGCAAGTTCGAAATCAAGAAATACGACCCAGTGGTTCGCAAGCACGTTCTTTATAAAGAAGGCAAAATTAAGTAAGCACTTCTTCAGATGATAAAGCCCGGTAACACCGGGCTTTTTTATGCGCATAACACTGTCACTCTATGCCAGAACTACCCGAAGTTGAGACAACACGCCGAGGTATCTCCCCCTTTGCCGAAGGTAAGCGCCTGACTGAAGTGCGTGTGCGCAATCATTCACTGCGCTGGCCGATCCCAAACGAACTTCCGACGATTGTAAAAAATCATAAGCTCAACAAAATTCACCGCCGTGGAAAATACTTGCTGTTTGAATTTAACCACGGTCACATGATCATTCACCTGGGGATGTCCGGCAGCATTAGGATTGTCGACGCACAAACGACGCTCAATGCCCACGATCATGTCGACCTTCGCTTTGGCGAACAAATCCTGAGATTTAATGACCCACGCCGTTTTGGCTGCGTTCTCTGGACCGGGGCGCCCATTGCCGAGCACGAACTGCTAGCTCATCTCGGGCCTGAACCACTGGAAAACACTTTTGACGCCGACTATCTGTATAAGCGCTCGCGCAAACGCAGCCAAGGCACAAAAACCTTCTTGATGGACAGCCGCACCGTCGTGGGCGTGGGCAATATTTACGCGAATGAAGCACTATTTAACGCAGGTGTGCATCCACTCAAACCCGCAGGTAAACTCAGTCTTTCTGTGTGCGAAGCACTCGTCTGCGAAATCAAAGCCGTATTGTCGTACGCGATTGAGCGCGGCGGAACAACACTGAGAGATTTCGTCGGTGGAGACGGCAAACCAGGCTATTTCGCGCAGGAGCTAAACGTCTACGGTCGCGGTGGCGAGCCGTGTAAACAGTGCGGCAAACCACTTACCGAAAAAAGAATTGCGCAGCGCACGAGTGTCTATTGCACGCATTGCCAACGCCTTTAAGCCTACTCTGCAAGGACCTTGGTCTGAAGCGCGTTTAATTCTGCAACACCTTTTTTTGCCAGCGCAAACATATCGAGAAAATGTTGCTCCGAAAAAGGTTCTTTTTCAGCAGTGCCCTGAATCTCAATCAGACCGCCGTCGTTTGCCATCACCACGTTCATATCGGTATCTGCGTTGGAGTCTTCGTCGTAATCGAGATCGAGCACCGGCACGCCCTGATACATGCCCACTGAAACTGACGCGACCATGCGTAACAGAGGATCTGTCTCAATCACTTTTTCTCGCTGCATAAAACGCAGCGCGTCGACAAGCGCAACAAATGCACCGGTGATAGAAGCCGTGCGGGTACCACCATCCGCTTGCACCACATCACAATCGATAAGTACCTGGTTTTCTCCGAGCAAGCTCATATCGACAGCAGCGCGCAGTGACCGGCCGATAAGGCGTTGTATTTCAACCGTGCGTCCACCCTGTTTTCCACGTGCAGCTTCCCGTCCCATCCGGGTGCCAGTCGAACGCGGCAGCATACCGTATTCAGCCGTCACCCAGCCGCGGCCCTCGCCTTTGAGAAAGCGCGGCACACCCTCTTCGACAGTGGCATTGCATATCACTTTGGTCTGACCGAATTCGACTAAAACTGAGCCTTCGGCATGACGGGTATAGTTGCGCGTAATTTTGATGTCACGGAGTTGATTCGCCGCACGTCCACTTGGCCTTTTCATAATGGTGCTCCCCTTTTGGCAGCGCGCATTATACGCATAGTCACGCGGCTATTCGTGGAAAAACACTTTGCCAGCCAAAGCACTGCTGAACCGAGCCGCCAAAGGGTGTTAACATTGCTCTCCTGGGGCCTGTTCACACTCGTTGAACAGGCCCCAGCACATTTCCACAACGATAAGGTTAACTATGCCGCGCAGTATGACGGGTTTCGCCCGATTGGAACGACAAGAAAATTGGGGCACAATTGCCTGCGAAATTCGGACGGTAAACCACCGCTACTTGGAACCTACATTAAGACTGCCCGACAGTCTCAAGGGCGTAGAAAGCGAATTTAGAGCGCGACTGAAAAAACAGCTTAGCCGGGGAAAAGTCGAGGCCATTGTCCACCTGAAGCTTGAATCAGCTGAGAACAAAGATCTCGCTCTCAATGAAGCACTCGCCGATCAAATTCAGGCCCTCGCGATAAAAGTCGCGGACAAGCTGCCCGATGCCGGCGCCATAGATCCACTGGAAATCCTGCGCTGGCCAGGTGTTATCCAAGCAGCTGAAGTCGACAGGGATATTTTGGAACAAGCCGCGCTGACACACTTTGACGCCACACTCGAAAAACTCGTCGAAAACCGCGAACGTGAAGGCACTGAATTAAAGCACTGTATTCTGCAACGGCTGGACGATATCGGGCGTATTGTTGCAAACGTGCGCGAACACCTACCCGAAATATTGGCCGCCCATAAAGCCAAGCTACGCGAAAAACTCGAGGCCTTACAAGTAGAAATCGACCAGGAACGCTTCGCTCAGGAAGCTGTTTATATTGCACAAAAGGTCGATGTTGCAGAGGAAATCGATCGCCTCGACGCACATGTCGCCGAAGTAACGCTCGCACTCGACAACGCGCAACCGGTAGGCCGGCGCCTGGACTTTCTTATGCAAGAACTCAACCGTGAGGCGAATACGCTCTCATCGAAGTCCATCGCCGCCGACACAACACAGAGTGCAGTTGATCTCAAAGTCCTGATCGAGCAAATACGCGAACAAGTACAAAATATCGAATAAGGTCCCTTTCTCCCCAAGCCATGAATACTATGACCACTCAGGGCACGCTATTTATCGTTTCTGCGCCGTCAGGCGCTGGCAAAACCTCATTAGTAAAGGCGTTGATAGAACGCCTGGACAATATCTGTGTTTCGATATCCCACACAACCCGGCACATGCGCCCCGGCGAAGTGGACGGCGAAAACTATCATTTTGTCGACGAGGCGACGTTTCTAGCGATGGTCGAACAGGGCGAGTTCCTTGAGCACGCAACCGTTTTTGACCGCTATTACGGCACATCCAAAAGCTGGGTGGAAACTAATCTCGCCAAGGGTACCGACGTCATTTTAGAAATTGACTGGCAGGGCGCTGCGCAGGTGCGCAGTAAATTGAGCAATACAGCGAGCATTTTTATTTTGCCGCCCTCCCAGGAAACACTGCAGCAACGCCTTACTGTACGCGGGCAAGACGATGGCGCAACCATCGCCAAGCGCATGGCAAAAGCCAAGAGCGAAAGCTCTCACTTTGACGAAGCAGACTACCTTGTCGTCAACGACACATTCGATCGCGCACTTTACGAGATGGAAGCCATCGTCCAAAGCCAGCGCCTCTCGCTGGAAAAACAGCGCCTGCGCCACCATGATTTACTGGAACAGCTGTTGTCGTAACTAGTCGTTTTTCGTACAATCTGCACCCTTTCGCGCAGCGCAAGCTGTTTTCCGGGGAAGTGTTTCCAGAATGTCGATGATCACGCTAGGCGGCAAAGTTTGGCGCTTGTGTGTTTTTTCGACAATAATTGAACACAGTACAACTAGAGAAGTGAACGTTTCATGGCACGAATTACAGTGGAAGATTGCCTACAGTATGTAGACAACCGTTTTGAGTTGGTTTTATTGGGCAGCCGACGCGCACGTCAGATCGCCGTTATGGGCAAAGACCCCCTGGTACCGGTCGATAATGACAAACCGACAGTTATTGCATTACGCGAAATCGAAGAAGGCTTAATCGATGTAGGCATGCTGAATGAAGCTGAAGAAGAAGGCTTCGAAGAAATGGTCAACCTAGAGGCGGCCGAAGGTCAGCAGCTCCCGACGAGCGAGGCCTGAGGGTTCCAGCGGTATCGAGTGTAAAATGGAGGAGCGAACGCCTGCAATAACGATCGATTCGTTTGCTCACAGGCTCTCCTCTTACCTCGAGCCGGATCACGTATCATCCGTTAAACGCGCGTACTACTACGCCGAACAGGCCCACATGGGCCAGTTTCGCCGCAGCGGCGAACCTTATATCACCCACCCCCTGCAAGTCGCCAATATTCTCGCGAGCATTCGCATGGACCATCAAACCTTGATGGCGGCGATGTTACACGACGTCATCGAAGATACCGGCATTCCCAAATCAGCCATCGACGCGCAATTTGGCGATGTGGTTGCGAACCTGGTCGACGGCGTGAGCAAACTGGCCAAAATTGAGTACGAGACCCAGGCGGAAAAGCAGGCGGAGAACTTCCAAAAAATGGCCCTGGCGATGGCCAAAGACCTGCGGGTGGTCGTTATCAAGCTATCTGACCGCCTGCACAATATGCGCACGCTCGGCGTAATGCCACCCGAGAAAAAACGCCGTATCGCAAAAGAAACGCTGGAGATTTATTCACCGATCGCTCAGCGCCTGGGCATGAACGACTGGCGTGTCGAATTTGAAGACCAGTGCTTTAAGGCCATGCACCCGCTGCGCTCTTCGCGCCTGCAGGCATCATTACAAACCGTGCGCGGCAACCGGCGATCCATCGTTGAAAAAATCCAGCTCGCGATAGAAGAGCGGCTGCAGCGGGATAGAATTCGCGGCCTGGTTATCGGCCGTGAAAAGCACCTGTTCAGCATCTACCAGAAGATGCGCAACAAACATAAGAGCTTTAAAGAGATCATGGATGTCTATGCGTTCAGGATCATCGTGGACAATATCGACACCTGCTACCGCACACTCGGCTCAATACACAACCTGTACAAGCCTATTCCGGGCGAATTCAAAGACTATATCGCTATCCCCAAGGTCAATGGCTATCAGTCTCTACACACCGTCGTTATTGGTAAACAGGGCGTACCGATTGAAGTCCAGATCCGCACGCAAGAGATGGACGAACTCGCAAGTTCGGGGGTCGCTGCGCACTGGCTATACAAATCGAAGGACGATAACGACCAATCGACCGTCGCGAGCTTTGATCGCGCCAATCGCTGGATCAAGCGCTTGATGGAAATTAAGCAGCATACGCACAGTTCACTCGAGTTTGTCGAAAATGTCAAAATCGACCTCTTCAAGGATGAAGTCTATGTGTTTACGCCCAAAGGCGCCATTATCGAGCTGCCGAGCGGCGCGACCGCTGTCGACTTTGCCTACGCCGTGCACACAGACATCGGCAACCGCTGCGTGGCTTGCCGCTTAAATGACAGGCCTGCACCGCTGTCGCAACGCTTGGAGAGCGGCCAAAAAATCAAGATCATTACATCTGACAACTCCCAGCCCAACCCTAACTGGCTGAACTTTGTTGTCACTGCGAAGGCGCGCAGCGCGATCCGTCACTATCTGAAGCATCAGCGCCATATTGAATCTGTGGAGCTCGGTAAACGTATGCTGGAGCGCTCACTTATTCACATGGGCACCGACCTGCAATCACTTACGGATGAGCATATCGGCCAATTATTGGCGCAAACCCAGACCGATTCGCTGGACGAGCTTTTCGAGTGCATAGGTCTGGGCCACGTCGCCGCAGCGAACGTCGTTAAGGCACTGGACCCCGAAGCCAATGTGGATGGCGCAACGCCTGCGCCGATCACCATCGACCGGGCAGATGGCCTGCTTATTACCTTCGCACGCTGCTGCTGGCCAATACCGGGCGATCCGATTGTCGGCCACTTGAGCGCGGACAAAGGCATCGTCGTGCACCAGGAAACCTGCAATAACATTGCCGATCTGCGCAGTAAAAAAGAAAATATCGCCAATACCCACTGGTCAGCCGATATCAGCGGCGAGTTTCTTGTCGAAATTCGTGTTGAAGTCATCACAGAGCGAGGCATAATCGCATCATTAGCCACGCGACTTTCACGCACCGGCACCAGTATCGAGCGCATACAGGTTGACGAGCGCGACGCCGAGCACAGCGTTATCACCTTAACAATCGCCGTTGAAAACCGCGTTCACTTAGCCAAAATTATGCGGTCCGTGCGCACCATGCACTCTGTGGAACGCATCTACCGTGTAAAAAATCACAAAAAGTTACGCCATTAAACCTAAACAACTCTGTTGGCTCGTAACGAGAGTGTCTAAGATGCTGAAGATCCAACGGATTTATTTAGGTTAAACCCGGGACCATGAATTATGACGAATAAAGCCATTATCCATTCGGAAAAGGCGCCCGAAGCTATCGGCACCTATTCCCAAGCCGTCAAATGCGGCAATACCGTTTACCTATCGGGACAAATTCCACTCGACCCAGAAAGCATGGTTTTGGTGGAAGGCGATTTTGCCGAACAGGCCGATCAGGTATTTAAAAACTTAAGTGCGGTGTGCGAAGCGGCTAACGGTAGTTTGGAGAACATCGTTAAACTCAATATCTATCTTACCGACCTCAGCAACTTTCCAAGCGTCAATGACGTTATGGGTAAGTACTTTAACGAACCCTATCCGGCCCGCGCCGCGATTGGTATCAGCGAACTGCCTAAGGGCGCGCTTATTGAGGCCGACGGCATTATGGTTGTTTAATAACAAACCTGTGCAGCAGCTCCGCGCGTTATTGCTTAAGCGCGCGGAGTGCCT
Organism: Cellvibrionaceae bacterium; assembly: GCA_028281575.1. GTDB lineage: Bacteria > Pseudomonadota > Gammaproteobacteria > Pseudomonadales > Cellvibrionaceae > Agaribacterium. The sequence continues at coordinate 113,062 of JANQJP010000090.1, read as the reverse complement.
TCCTCTCCCAACATCTCAACTGCACTTTTTCCGCTGTGATAAAAACGTGATAAATCCGTGACATTCGCTTGATTTATCACTCATAAGCTTTCAGCACCTACTCACTACCACGAGAAAAGTGTTATGAAAATAAAAGCTTACCTTTGCAGTTTTGGACTATCTCTTTGTGCGGCCTCAGCGTCTGCGGAAATTATTGACGTCAGCGTGACAAACCTCACTCAAGGCACGTATTTCACGCCCATCTTGATTGGCGCTCACGATAGCGATGTCTACATGTTTCGCGTTGGCGAACAAGCGAGCGTCGATATGGCAATCCTGGCAGAGGGCGGCGATATTAGCGGCGTATCAGCAGCAGTAACAGCGGCTGGCGGTGTCGTATCTGAAAACCCTGCAGTGGGCATGCTGGCACCATCAATGACCGCAACCGCAAACGACATCGATACCGGCGACCTCGGCTACCTCAGTATTGCCGCAATGATTTTACCGACCAATGACGGGTTTATTGGTCTCGACTCCTGGGCGATTCCAAGCACTGCAGGCACTTATACAATTTACCTGAACGCTTATGACGCGGGCAGCGAAGCCAACGACGAAATTGTTAACGGCGGCGGCGTTCTCGGCGCAGCGGGCATTCCCATTGACCCGGGTTCGAATCAGGGCACAGGCGCGACCGGAGTAACCAATACTGAAACCAACGACACCGTACATATTCACCGCGGCGTGCTCGGTGATACAGATGCTGCTGGCGGTGCCAGTGACCTCGACTCGCGCATTCACCGCTGGCTAAACCCAGTTGCCAAAGTTGTTGTGACAGTTGAATAAGAGGGAGTCTGCAATGAACTTATTTAGGCTTACACTGCGCGCATCCACGCTGAGCGCAATTCTACTGCTTGCCGCCTGTGGCGGTGATGACGATAACGACGACGATATCCGCGTGCTGGAAGATCGCGTCGACGCCATTGAAACCCGCCTGGGCGGTATTGACACCGACACCACCTCGATCAGCGCCAGCCTGGACGCCATTGACGCCCGGCTCGCAGCGATTGAATCCGATACCACGATCAGTGATGAGCTCGCGTCAATCGCTGACCTGCTCAACGACATCGAGGACCGGCTCGCCGCACTGGAAAATGTTAACGCCGAGACCTACCAGATCACCCTCGTAAACGCGACGGCCAATCAACCTTTGGCGCCGACGGCAATTATTCTCCACGATGACAGTTACTACGGCTGGCAGATTGGCAGCCCTGCGTCTGCCGGCCTCGAAAACCTGGCAGAATCTGGCAACCCGGCAGACTTTATTGCTGAAGCTGACGCTTTAGACTCAACCACATCAGCAGGTATTATTCCGCCCGGTGGCTCTGGTTCAGTCAGTGTTTCTGCGGTTTGGCGCGAAGACCTTTCCCTGACCATTGCGTCCATGCCGGTAAATACCAATGACGCCTTTACCGGAACAACGGGTTGGAATATCGCTCAGCTTGCACCGGGCGAATCCACCCGCGCGTTGCTGCCAATTTATGACGCCGGCACTGAAGCAAATACGGAATCCATCGATAGCGTACCTGGACCCGCAGCTGGTGGTGAAGGTTTTAACGCTGCGCGTGACGACGTCGCTGACTATGTCGTGCGCCACTCAGGTGTCGTCACCGCCGACGATGGTTTGAGCACATCTGCACTGGACGAAAGCCACCGCTTTGACCAGGGTGCTCTCCACGTAACTGTGACGCGAATGGAGTAAGATAAGCAAACCTAGCGCCCGGCATCCGCCGGGCCTTTTTTGAAGAAAATTATGACTACCAAAATTCTCGTTGTCGAAGACCAAGAAGATATCGGAGCGCTCATTGCCCTCAACCTGGAGAGCATGAACTTTCAAGTCACGCACTGCAAATCGGGACTGGAAGGTTTTGAAAAAGCAAAAGCCGAAACCTACGATCTGATTCTGCTCGATATTATGCTGCCCGATATGAGTGGCCTGGATATATGCCAGGCGCTTCGCCAACAAGCGGATCACACACCTATTCTTATGTTAACTGCAAAAAAATCTGAAGCCGACCGCGTTGTCGGGCTAGAAGTTGGGGCCGACGATTATCTGACAAAACCATTTAGCATTCGCGAACTGCAAGCCCGAATTAAAGCGTTGCTGCGTCGGGTTGCTTTTCATATTGACAGTGACGCTGATGACGAGGTAAATCTTAAATTCGACAACCTCACGATAGACGTGCAAAAAAGAAATGTTATTCTGGGCGGCGAAAACATAATATTAACCGCCAAGGAATTCGATTTACTCCTTTACATGGCCTCGTACCCAGGCAAAGTCTTTACACGAGAGCAGCTGCTCAACGCTGTGTGGGGCTACCAACACAATGGCTACGAACACACAGTAAATTCACATATCAATCGTTTACGCGCCAAGCTTGAGAGGCACCCGGCGTCGCCTCGATTTGTGCTCACCGTTTGGGGTGTGGGATATAAATTTAATGATCAATAAATTCGTCCGCAGTATTTCTGGCCGCTTAATTCTTGCGCTTATTATTATTTTTCTGATTTTTGGTGCAACGAGTTCTATCCTGCTGATTAATTCTTCCAGAAATTATGAACAAGAGGTCACGCAGCAAATTCACAAAGACCTCGCCCGGCACGTGGTGGATAATTATCTCTTATTCCGTGACGGCAAACCCGATTACAAAGCTGCCAAGGAAACATTTCACGACTTGATGATACTCGGCGCTAACTTTGAATTTTATCTTCTCAATAAACACGGCGAGATCGTCGCATACGACGGAAAACCGCATGAAGTAAAACTCGACAGTATCGACTTAGAACCGGTTTACGATTTCCTGAACCCGCAGCTCAGCGAAGGTTTTATTTGCGGCGACGACCCTAAAAACATAGGTAAAAGCAAGATATTTTCTGCGGCACCGATTATCCAAATGGGCGAGACCTACGGTTATTTATATGTCGTTATCGGCAGTCAAACACGAGACGCGCTCGCCCAAAAAATATGGAACAGCAAAATTCTCTATTCCGGCCTGTGGCTTTTTGTCGGCGCGTTGACGCTGACACTTATTGCACTGCTACTTGTGGTGGCATTTGTCACGCGTCCTTTAAATAAACTCACCCGTCAGGTTCAGGCGATTAAAGAAGGCGGCTTTGCCGAGCTCGACTCAAGCTTTAAAGCAACGTTAAATGATTTAAAATCCTGGCAGCAAGACAGCGCCAATGATATTCATATTCTCGGCCACGCTTTTTTCAAGGCACTGAAAAAGTTAGAGCTGCAGTATGAAAACGTCGTATCTATAGATGACTTGCGCAAAGAGTTACTTTCACATGTCAGCCACGATCTGCGCACACCGCTCGCGTCTCTGCTCGGTTACCTCGAGACCTGGGAGATGCAGCAGGCGAGCTTAACGCCCGAAAAAAGTGAAGAATATATTTCAACAGCGAAGCGCAGTGCACAGAAAATTGCGACTTTAATAGAACAGTTATTTGAACTCGCCCATCTGGACGGCAAAAATGTCACGGTTAGAAAAGAGCCTGTTGCGATTGCGGAGCTCATCCAGGATGTGTTGCAGAAATTTTCTATCGAGGCGAGCAAGCGCAGCGTCTCACTCGATGTGGAACCTAAAGACAGCAGTATTATTGTGCGTGCAGATATCGAAAAACTCGAGCGGGTTTTTACCAACTTGATCGAAAATGCGCTGCGTCATACGCCCAACGGCGGAAGCATTACCGTCAAAATACTTAAGGACTCCGCGTTCGTCGCCATAGAAGTTTCCGACACCGGTATCGGCATCCCCGAAGAGGATATCCCCTATATTTTCGACGCACATTTTAAAGCGGGCAATAGCGTTAGAGAAAATACCGCACACGGCGGCCTGGGTTTGGCAATTACTAAAAAACTACTGGACCTGCATGAATCAGCGATTAGCGTAAAAAGCGCTATTAACCGGGGAACGACATTCCGCTTTGCGCTACCAAGTGCTTAGGTAGCATTTAAAATAGTTCTCAGCCATTTACTTAAAAAACTTTAAATGTGTGCCCTCGAACCGTTTCTGCGCCGCTAACAGATTCAAAAAACGCATGAATACATCCCTGTAGCTCCGCCAATTCATCCATGAATTGACGGTTTTTGAATCTATTAGCGGCGCAGAAACTTGAATGTGTCGATAAGCTTTAATGTCCCAATCTAAAATAATTACTTTTCAGCATTAAATTTCTTTAATTGCTCCTCGGTGGCAGGCTTTTGATATTTTTCCTTCCATTCCGCGTAAGGTATGCCGTAAACCAAGGTGCGGCTTTCGTCATAGTCTACCGATTCACCTAATTCTTCCGCAGCAGCACTGTACCATTTGGATAAGCAGTTTCTGCAAAAACCGGCCAGATTCATTAGTTCTATGTTTTGCACATCCTTACGCGAATCCAGATGCTGCAATAGCCGTCTAAAAACAGCCGCTTCAATTTGTGTTTTTTTTACTTCGTTCATCTTGTTCTGCTCTTTGCTAAAATCAAGCAACAATAACTATCCACAATAATTTACCAAGGCAGTAGTTCACCATTGCTGTGCCAGAAGCTCCCGGTGTTTTCGAGGGTAAGTCCATCGATCCGCTCGGCGAGTCGGCATGCAGCCACACTTGCGCTGATATCACCAGCATGATTTACCATGTCTGTTTGAACAAAACCGGGATGCAAAATACCAACGGCGATTTTTCTCGACACCAAGTCTCTCGCAAGTGACTTTCCTGCCGCGTTCAACGCCGCTTTAGACATTCTGTAACCGTAATATGCACCCGAACCATTGTCCGCAATTGAACCCATGCGACTGGTAATCAAAGCGATTTTTGCGCCGTCGTTAAGGTATGGCAATAATTGCTCCGTAACTCGCAGCGGACCCATGGCATTAACTTCCAATTGTTTTAGGACAGTCGCGTAATCTATATTGCCTAGTGTTTCACCATACAGCACGCCTGCATTGTTAATTAGTAGGTCGACCTCCAAGTCGTCAATCGCGTCTGCGAGCCTGGCGACTGAAGCCGCCTCTGAAACATCAATATCGGCGACGACTCTATCAGCAAGTGCGTCCAATGTTGGGGAGGAACTGCGACATATGCCCACTACAAAAGCGTCCCGCGCTTTGTATTCCTGAACCAACGCCAAACCAATCCCACGATTAGCCCCTGTGATAACTACAACAAGATTCTCTCTTCGCACCCTCAGCGCCTCGCTCTAGCAATAATTTAGAATGACAAAGCGTATCATGTTTAAACAAGAATATAAGAGGGTTAATAGGAATAGCGATATTTATTTTCCCGGTTTAATTCGTTCACCTGCGAATTCAAAGTCCACAAGTCATAGAGAACCCCCAAGCCCAACAGGCCGAGCGTGAGTGCGTAAAGAATTCCTGTCAACCATTTACCCATATACATGCGATGCACTCCGAGAAAACCGACAAGTAATAGAAGCACCCAGCTGAGTGAATAGTCGATATCACCTTCTTCGAAGCGAAAATCTGCCTCTCTATCCATCGCAGGAATAAGGAATAAATCGATAATCCAACCGATAAAGAAAAGACCTAAGGTAAAAAACCATAGTGTGCCAGTGATAGGCTTACCATAGTAAAAGCGGTGTGCTCCCATAAAACCAAATATCCAGGTGAGATACCCAATAACTTTCGAGTGCGTGCTAACTTTATTCATTGTTGCTCCTCGCGACGTGATTGCATTCTTAACCTGAAGTCAGATTCCAACACCAGTAAACGAAAAGCAATTACCGCAAGCAGTACAAAACTCAAGACGACAAAGGCCGGGTTTTTGAAAAACAGGCTTAGCGCAAAAGCCAACGCCGCAAAGTACAGGATAGTTGCGCTGAGTAAAACATTTAATGGCATGTTACTCACTCCTGTTAATTTTTTAAATCAGCGAATTCTTTATCTAAATTGTAACGCCTCGACGTCACATACCTTTCCATTCGCTCAATACGTTGTGTAGCATCGCGCAAACGCGTTGAAGCATCGCGCACTCGCTCGCTCGCCGCTTTGCGATAGCGAAATACTTTTCGTTTGCGGTAACAACGTTCATTCTCATCGTATTCCATATCGACGTTTTCCCGGCTCTCCCGCTTCGGCATCAGCGCCACCCAACAAACAATATACGCCCAAACCGCCAGCATTCCGGTAAAAACAGCCATTGCAATAACGATCAAACGCATAATGTTATGATCAATTTCAAAATGATCGGCAACACCTGCGCAAACACCACCAATTTTCTTGTGGCGCATATTGCGATATAGGTTCATGCCAAAGCCGTTGCGGCGCGCTTCAAAAAAGTTGTTATATTTTCCACTCATCATCACACCTAACTTTGCTTGCGATCAGCGTCGCGCCAATTTTGTTGCTGTTTGTCGAGAATGGATTCCAAGGTTTCGACCCGATCAACGAGCTTATCGATGCTCACAAGCATGTCCTCAATATTGTGGAGTTCTTTCTCACTAATTCCCTCGGACATTCTCGATTTATAACGGTAGTGAAGCAGTAACCAAAGCGGCGCAACAATTACCAAAAATAAGATGGACGGAACAAATAGGAATTCCATTCGTTTTCCTCGTTATAGCGATTCAATTTATTTATTCATTTCGTCTTTTAGCCTTTGGAGCTCTTCGTTGATCGAATCATCTTTTGCAAGCTGATCAATCTCGTCGGCTAAATGACTGCGACCAACATCCATCGCCTCTACTTTGCCTTCCAGCTCGTCCATACGCCGCTGGAATAATTCGAACCTGGTGAATGCAGTGTCCGTATCCCGGCGATGTAATTGCAATTTCACCTTGTAACGATTTTCTGCGGTTTTTGCACGCAACATGAGTTCTTTTTGTTGCGCCTTGGCATCATCCAACTTGACTTGCAGCTGAGCCACCTCATCATTGATCACGTCGAGCTGCTCTTCAAAATTGGCCAGCTCAGCCTCCGCTTCCGCTGCGGCCTCTTGACTCAGGGACTTTTCGGCAATGGCTGCCCGCGCGAGATCGTCTCTCCCTTTGGAAATAGCGAGTTTGGCCTTAGCTTCCCACTCCACAATATCATCGCTCAAGCGACGCAAGCGACGCTGTACCTCTTTTTTATCCGCAATGATACGGGCACAAGAACTGCGCACTTCGACCAAAGTCTCCTCCATTTCCTGAATAATCAGGCGGATCATCTTTTTAGGGTCTTCTGCGCTATCGAGCAACGCGTTGATATTGGAATTGATAATATCGGTAAAGCGAGAAAATATTCCCATGTTATTTACTCCCAAAAATCGGTTGGCATAGTAAGAGTGTCAAATCTGCTCCTCACTTAAGTACTTATCAGCAAGTGTGCCAAAACAATAACTTATTGATTACAAAAGATTTTTTATATTTGAGCATATTTTTCAAAGAAAAAATTGGCCTTAAAAACTAATATTTAGTTAAATTGACCAAATATCCTTGGTCAATTTAACCAATACATGCAGCAAATTGTTGGCGAATCAAGCTCTCTGGCTGAAACACTCGACCATGTCTCTCGCTTAGCCCCAATAGATCGACCCGTACTGATTTTGGGAGAGCGCGGCAGCGGCAAAGAGCTGATTGCCGAGCGTATGCACTTTTTGTCTTCTCGCTGGGGAGAAACCTTCCTCAAAACAAATTGCGCGGCAATCAGTGAAGCACTGCTGGATAGCGAGCTGTTCGGTCACGAAGCCGGCGCCTTTACCAACGCCACACGCACGCAACTCGGTCGCTTCGAAAGAGCCGATGGCGGCACGTTATTTTTAGACGAACTCGGCGCAATGCCGTTGCGTATACAGGAAAAAATTCTCCGTGTGATCGAATACGGAGAATTCGAGCGTCTCGGCGGCCAAAAGACGCTTAAAGTCGATGTGCGCATCGTGGCCGCTACGCATGCTGACCTTCCCAAAATGGCCAGAAAAGGACAGTTCCGGCACGATCTCCTCGATCGCCTGGCATTTGATGTCATCACTGTGCCACCACTAAAGCATCGGCGCGAAGACATCCCCAGCCTGGTAGAACATTTCGCAACACGAATGTGTTCGGAACTCGGCTATCGCTATTACGCAGGTTTTAATGAAACCGCACTTGAAACGTTGCTCAACCACTCATGGCCGGGCAATATCCGCGAGTTGAAGAATGTGGTCGAGCGCAGCATGTGCCGTTGGCAGAATATGGATGAACCGATTGCCGAGGTCGTTATCGATCCCTTTTCGACATTTGCACGCCAGACAAGCAAAGTTGAATCCGATGAATCAGAACCCGAAGCTGACCTCTATTCAGTCAAACGTTCTTTTCACGAAACAATACAGTCTCTCGAAATAAAACTGCTTCGCGAAGCGCTCTCACGATGCAATCACCACCAACGCATCACTGCTGAGCATCTCGGTATGAGCTATCATCAGTTGCGCGCACTGCTGAAGAAGCACAAAGCCTCGCTATAACAGACTTAAATTACAGTCCAGTTACGCTGTCGGCCAATTTGACAGAGTTCACAGAACCATTAATAGCTTTCTGCTATCAACCATTCGAATTTTGCGTTTTTATGACTTAAACATTCAGTTGGCACTTTCTGGAAATAACCATGAGTGCTTAAAACGCTATTTTTATGCTTATCCGCCCAAAACTTGGAGAATTGGCCCAAAACTTGAACAAGACCTTAATGTGTTCAAAAGTAGTGCAAAAGGCAGTCCGAGTTATGTTAGATATAAAAATGTTGAGCTACGGCTTTGTGGTGCATATTGACGGCTTATTCATATACGATCACGCATTATGCAATGCGATCGACTACGCGACGCCGCTCATCGAAGAACTCAAAACAACAAAACATAGCGCTATAGCAAAACGTTTCGATCCACCACACGAGCATGGCGTTTCATCTCCGATTTTCCGTCACGAATCTTCCATCCCAGGAGTAGAGAGCTTTCAAAGCGCTTATTATCTGATGGACGCGCTAACAGCCAAACAAATGCTGCCAGTGTTCTTGCCTGAAACAGAAGAAGTCAAAGATTTAATGCCGCTTTTAAGCGAGGATGAACGGACGGATGCATTGTCGATTATCCAAATATTGCGAGCGCGCTACCTCAAAACGGAACAGCGCGAACCGCACGCTGCATTCATGGTCGCCGAATACCGTAAAACCGCTGTCGACCCCAAAGTCGTCAACTTAAGCGATGCCGATATGTTAAAAATTTTCGGCCGGCTGCCTAATGTGGAAAAATCTGAAACTCCAGTAAAAAACAGCGGTAACCAAGAACAATATATTTCCGAAGTAGTTGCCCGCAGAGCCTAAATCGATATGTTCCCTAGTTCGATGCGGAATAAGCATTGGGCACATAGCGATAATGGCCGGTGATTGGGTAGCTAAACAAACTATCCTCAACTACCGGACCTCCGCCTATGTTATGCACAATCAGCGGGTGTCGAGTACGCGCATCAAATTTATCGATAACAATACCAATATGCGGTAAATTTCCAGGCAACATCCAAGTGACAATATCACCAGGCTTATAGTTATCGACGTCAGCTGAGGGCTCTAACTCAACACCGTGACGACTAAAAAATGTTTGCAAATTCGGCACTCGCCGATGATCAATATTCGTGTCGGGCCGGCGCAGTCCCCAAATTCGCCGTGAAGGATAGGCCGAAAAATGCTCGACCATATCGAGATGCACCAGCTGCTGTAAATCTGTCCCTAGTGCCCGATAAACACGCACGACAACATCCGTGCAAACACCTATATCAGCCGGAACATCCCCCCAGGGATAATTAATCGCGCGATAGCTACCGTCATAGCGAACACTATGATGGGTACGCTCAATAGCCGCGTGCACCAACGCCTGCTGAAAGCTCTCAGCGCGAATAGCTGCACCATTCAGGTTTATTAACAAGAATGCCAAAGAAAAAATTAAATAAGCTTTACACTGCTTCATGTTCTACACCCATATCATTCTAAAGCTCTGCGCTTAATCTTTACGCAGCGCTCATCCAACTGCCGCACAATTCGCAAGGGCTTTAATAACGCTGTGTCCGGTTTTTTCTGCGCAGCCACTATTGCTGCGTCCATGTCGGCCTGGCTGCGCTCATCACACAGCTGCGGCGTTAAACTCTTTACATATTCACTCAAATAACGCGTGCTCGCTGCGCTTTCCAAACTGGACAACGAATCATAAAAACTTTGCGCAAAACTTGCGTGCAAATCGCGCTGCTCAGAGGGAAATAAACTGCGCATCACTGCGCGCTGTAGAACAAATTTATCTGCGTCGGGACGGCTGATAAAACGCTGCATCCATTCTGATTTAATGACATCATCTGGGCGAATCGCTTGCGCGACAACAAGCTTGATTAACGCACGATCTGAAATATCCCGTTTGCTCTCCTCTTCGACCAGGTTTTCGTAATCTGCAAACAGAAATCTGTTTAACTGAATAACAATATCCCAGCGTAAATCCTGGTTTAAATACATTCCCAAATCTTTGGATGACCGATCGAGAAATTTGCGCAACGCTGCTAATTTTTCCCGACTATGGGTAACCTGAATAAGCGTACCGAGCCAAAGACGCTTAAGATCACTATAGTTCTCCGCCCGCGCAAACTCGCGCCAAACAAATTCTTCAATTCGTAAAGAGGTAGCACCAGCGGTATCCAATTGAAATGTATTTAAATAATTAAACGACTCCACCAGCTCACGATTGACTTTGCGAACAATTTTGGCACTCGACTCCTGACCAAGCTTGTCGATTGAAAAAGCTATAAACTCGTCGAGTGGCAGTGAATAGTCAATAACAGAGTCCCACATGGCGGTCCACATGGCCAAACGCAGGCCTTCGTCATCAAATTTAGCGATACTCTTTTGCAACGTTGCGATCGATGTTCTATCGAAAATAACCTTGACGTAGGCCCAGTCATCGTAATTTGGAAATACTAAATCGGGGCAAGCATAGTGTTGATTTAACGCTACATGGGTCGCTGGGCCTGAGTAGCTTGTCGCAATAACACCCAGATTTTCCATACGTTCTGGCGTGTCTTTAAACAGCGCAATTTGTATATGTTGAGACCGGTAAATAGGTTCGCCCGACACTACTGATTGCCGCAGCACTAACTTTGTGAGCTGATCGTCTCTACATGCGAACTCAACTCGAATTGCATTTAGTCCTGCGCTCATTAACCACTGGTCGGTCCACTGCTGTAAATCGCGACCCGATGCCGCTGCTATGCTGCCAACAAAATCATTTAACTCGGCGTTACCGTAAGCATTTTCCTGTAAGTATCGGACAATACCTGCACGAAATTTTTTTTCTCCTATAAGATGCGACAACTGTTTTAGTACCGATGCGCCTTTGCCATAGGTAATGCCATCAAAGTTTGCAAACGCTTCGTCCGTGGTGGCAACAGGCAACTCAATCGGATGCGTGGTCACAAGCCGATCTGTCTCGTAGGCCCACTGCTTCATTCTCGCGAAAAAGTTTTCCCACACACTGTCAAATTCACTCGCTTCAGCGAGCTGTAAGCTTGACATGTAAGTCGCAAAGCTTTCGTTCAACCATAAACCATTCCACCAATCCATCGTAACCAGGTTACCGAACCACATATGCGCGAGCTCGTGTGATATCACATCAGCCAATTGCAGGCGCAACTGTTCTGTTTTCTCTCCACGGCTGACATATCTTTCCGAGAAAGTAACTGCGGCAAGATTTTCCATTGCTCCCATATGGAAATCTGGCACGATAACCTGATCGTATTTTTCAAACGGGTATTCATAAGCAAAATACTGATTAAAAAAAGCAAAACTTTGCTTAGTCGAAGTGAACCAGTCTTCAATTTTTACATATTGTTTTAATTCCTGACGGGCGAATAAACGCAGCGGAACATCCTGAAAGCGATCCATCCAAACATGGTAGGGGCCCGCGTGCAGAGGGAAAATATAGGAGCTTATCAACGGTGTTTCAGGAAAGGACCAGACACTAAAGGCTTCACCTTTATCAACTTTTATTTCACGCACTGCCGAAATCACATGCCAGTCTTTTGGCGCAACAACTTTAAGTGTGTACTTGGCTTTTATATTTGGTTGATCAAAATGCGGAAACAGCTTATTTGCGTTATAGGGTTCGAAGTTTGTATAAAGATAGGTATTACCTGTTTTCGAATCGTCGTAGCGATGAAGTCCGTCTCCATCTTTCGAATATGTTCGACGAAACTGTATATCAATTTCATTTGTTTCGCCGGGCCTGAGTTTTTCACCAGCTATAGAAATAAACCATTTCTCGTAGTTCGGAACATCCTTGACATTGTTAACTATCAGGGACTCAACAACACCGCTATCAAAATCGATCGTCAACGGTCCTTTGTGTCGCTTTGATAAAAAGAAGCTAATCCGAACAGCACCGTTAAACTCATTTTTGTCTTGATCAAGATCAATCGATAGGTCGTACTTAACTTCAGAGATCACACTACTGCGGTAAGCGGCGTAGGTTTGCGTCAATGAACTTTGCCAGGCACGTGCAGGCGCCTGATACGATTTCTGACGATTACCATCATTTTTTTGCAAAGCGCACGAACCGAGCAACAAAATACTTGCTAAAAAAATCGCATATTTTGCACGCTTAATAAGATATATCATGTGAAGATGTTGTTTTTTTATTCAGGCAAAAAAAGACCAGGCCAATAATATTACCTGCGACAATACCGTATAAATGTGCGCTTGCAATAACGGAGTCACCAATAAAATCCCGCATATAATCAGCATCGAAACCTGGCATTTGTTGTTTAATGACTTTGTAGTGAATAAACGTATAAATCACTAAATACAACCAAAGATTAGAACGTAGGCTTCGCAATAAACCAAAAGCCAAAAGACCGTAAAGCGCTCCCGATAGTCCAACGTAGTGATCGAGCTCGCGATCAAAAATATAAAGACCTAGTCCCACCGAAAGACAACACACAACCAGCACGCCGAACCACTGCCACAGTTTTACCGAAGAACTAAATAGCAAAGTCGTCAACATATAGACACTGACATTGAACAGCATATGATTAACGTTTAAATGGACAAAGTTGGCGCTTATAAGGCGCCACCATTCACCGGCGACAATAGCGTCACGATCGAAAGCAAACAGGGGGTTAAAGGTATCGTTAAATACACTCAGGACGAAGATCGTTGCACCGAATAAAAACAACGCACTGAGGCCAATAAGGTGCCGTTTTTTTTCAGGGTCGTCGTTTACTGGATCAGAAAATAGTGCCGTCAACCAAGATCTCATATTTATCATCTGCCTCTCACCAAGCTGCTCAGCGGCATAACTCGACAACTAAATTTGCCACGCGGTTGATATCAAAGCTAAAAATGCGCTTTAGCGCAAGCGATAAGGGATCATACAATCGCTAATACCTTCCTTGGGTTCGGCATCGTGAAGACGCAGAAACATTCCCAGACTATCAATGGAGTTCTGGCTATTCGGTGAAGGTCCAAGGAAAGCATGCTGTAAACCGAGACCTCTCCCATCTGCTAAGCTAAATTCAACATGGGGGACAATCATCGAGCTGCCTTCGCGGAATTTAATGTCCGGCACTTCCCGCTCTGAATAAACCGGAGAAATCACTCGCCATTCAGCTTCTTCTTCGAAGGACGGATGCTTAAGTACTGCTGCGACTGTAAGCAAGTCGGTTTCAATCTTTGCAAAGGCCGCGAGATAGTCAACCTTGCCATCGACTTCGGCAAGGTCGTTAGCTAGAAACTCTACTGCATCGACCAATTGACTGATCAACGCTTTCTGTTCCCGTTCAACATATACGCACCGAGCGATTTTAAAACCCTGTCGTTGCGCGCGTTGCTCAAGCATGGCGGGATCAAAGCCCAGGCTAACACCTTTACCGACGGTGCTATAACCGCGCCACTGGCTGAGTAAATTTCCGTTTTCACGAAATGACGCAGCAAATAATAAATGTCCGTGGGTGAGTTTGCGGTTAAGCCATTCGCCAAAGGCGTTAAGCAACTTGGCGCTTCCACTATTTCGGTCAATCCGCGCGCGCGTTTCCCGTTTGATCAAGTCCACAGTGTGGCGCAATTCCGCCGAGTCATTCATATAGCGAATATCACTCGCCCACAAAGCCTTGGATTGTACAATGCCAAACACGCCTTTAAATGTCGTGTAGTGATAAAGTGTTTCTCGTGGCCTGGACGCGTAAAGTTCTGCAACAATGTCTTTAATCATTTGTCAGTAAGATATAGCGAGTATTTAACGATTGTATTGCGCAGCATAAATTCTCACACCCCAGGGGCAATAGTATATGCGCTTGCTTAAACGTATTTTTATCGGTTTTTTGATCTTTGTCGTGCTTTTGATTGGCGCTGCCTTTGCCCTGATCGCGCGCTTCGACCCAAATGCGGTAAAACCGACGCTTAAACAGCAGCTCGCCGAGCAAAACATTTTTGCTCAACTCGAAGGCGATATCGAGTGGCAAATTTGGCCTGAATTTGGGCTAAAAGTGAATAAGGCAGCATTATTCAATAATGCCGAGCACAGCGGCGAAGCATTGGCGGAATTGGAACAAATAGCCTTAGTCGTGGATCTCGTGCCACTGTTGTCGAGGCAAATAAGAATACAAGCCATCGACATCAACGGCTTGAAACTGGATTATGTCGTTTACGCTGACCGCATATCTAATTGGGACACGCTTATCTCTGCCACCGACCCAGAATCGGCAGACGCGCAAATCGTGCCCGAGCCCTCAGAGGAATCAGCACCGATAGATTTCGCTATCGCGAATATCTCACTTGCCGAAATTCATTTCACCTACAGGGATCTAAGCCAAGCGAGCCTACTTAGGCTTAGTATTGATTCGCTTCAGCTGAGTAACGTGAATCTCACCGGCGACGCAATGCATATTTCCGGTTTTGGCATTGTACAAAGTGATGGTTTACCGGCACTTACTTATGACATTGACGGTTATGCAAAATATAACCAAACAACCGGGCTTGCGGAACTCTCGCTGTCTAACGCCACAATCTCGAGCCCAAATCAGGCAGCAAGACTGGACGCCGCCATGACACTTGAAGCAGCCCTGGACAGAGAAAACATCACGGCGCTCGTCGACCTGAGCACCCCCAGCGCGCGCAGATGGCTTCAGGCATTAAATATCGACATAGCCGAAGCCATAACAAGCGACTATTTGAATCAAGCTCAACTGAAACTTTCTGCAGAGATAACGTCCTCCAACCAAGCGAGCGCTGAAGCCGAGATCAGTTTCGACGAGACACAGCTCCATGGCGATTTACACTACGACACAAAGGGAGCTATACCGGAAATAAATACCCGCTGGCAGGGAACGCAAATTAATCTAGACAACTATTTACCGAATACAACGGATACCACGAAAGCTGAGGAGAATCCAAATACAACGGCTCAAACCGATTTGCCGCTTGAGCAAATCCGATCACTTAACCTGGATGCCCACTTAAATTTTGAAGAAGTGCGCATAAATAAAATCCCTCTCACCGATATTCAAACCCATATCGAAGCACGTGACGGTGTCGTTACGCTAAAAAAACTAAACGTACATTTACATGAAGGATCTGTGCTTGCAAACGCTAAGCTTGACGCGCGCCTGGGCACAGCCCGACTCAACTATAACGCAGAGCTTGTCAATATAGATATTGGATTTATCGCGACAAACCTGGCTGATTTCGACATGCTCGAAGGTTCGGTCAGCGGCAAACTCAACGGTTCGAGCGAGGGAAATAACACCGATATTTTACTAGACAATCTCCGCGTAAATGCAAGTATGACATCCGAGCAAATACGTATTGCGCCGGTCAATTTGCTTAAACTTTACTGCGAAGCGCTCGCGGTTATTGAAGGCGAACCGCGCCCTAAACAAAATTGGGTTAAATATACCGACATTTCAACATTGGCGTTTAATGGCACTTTTGCAAACGGCGTTGCTTCGCTGGAACATTTTCACGGTGCCCTGGAAAATGTTAATACGCGCGCATCGGGAACTTACGAACTCACCTCAGGCAAGTTTGATTTCCCATTAAAACTCAGCCTGGAAGAAGTAGGGGATAGCACAGACAGCTGCAACTTTATCGACGAGCAATGGAAAGACCGGCCAATTCCATTTCACTGCAAAGGCTCTATCGACCAAGTGGGTATAACGACATGCTTACCAGATACGAGCTACATAGAAGATGTTGCACGTGCACGTATCAAAAAGGAGATGGAAAAAGGCAAAGATAAAATTGAACAACGCCTTCAAAATGAAGCCGAGCGCCTACTTGAAAAACACTTGGATGGCGATACCGTAGATAAACTTAAACAACTATTTAAATAAACAAGTATCTTATTCTGCTCGCAGAGGTGAAACACCTAGCTTAAAAAATAAGGTTTCATTGCCCCTGTCCGGATCATTCGGAATTAAAAGCGACAACAATAAAGACATAAATGCAAATACAGCACCGACCATAAAAACCAGGGTGTGAGAATAAATCCATACAACCCCAAGCAACGCCGGAATCACCACCGCTGCAATATGATTAATGGTAAAACTCACACTCGCTGTCGCTGCTATATCTGAATCATCCGCAATTTTTTGAAAATAGGTTGTAATAGCAATCGATAATGCAAAAAACAGATGATCAATAATATAAAGCGCTGCAGCGAGCTCTGCATGTTGAACGAAGGCATAGCCGAGGAAAACAAAAATCAACCCTGAATATTCCAGAATAAGCATACGCCGCTCACCAAATTTGCCAATAAGCGCTCCTATGCGCCGGGCAAAAAGAAAATTAAAAACATAGTTAACAATAAACAACATACTTATATCAGCAACGCTGTAACCAAATTTTTCGACCATCATAAACCCGGCAAAAACAACGAATATTTGCCGCCGCGCGCCACTGAGAAACACCATCGCATAGTAAAGCCAATAACGTTTTCTCAGAATAATTTTTTTGTGTTGTATCGCGTGCTGACCAAAACTCTTGAAGTGTGCCCATACACCCAGCGTAATAAACACACCCAGCCCACCAACAAGCGCATACATCCAAACAAAATCAACGTCGAGCTGACCCATTGCAACCCAAATTAGGCCATAAGCTGTCAGCGACGCGACGGATTTGTATGCCAAAGCCCGCCCCATAAATTCAGGTGTATCTTTCTTTTCCAACCACTGCAACGTAAGCGACTTATTGATCGTCTCAAAATAATGGAAACCCGTCGACATCACGACAGTCGTGATATACAGGCCTACCGCACTTGGAAAAAAGCCCGTCATCGCTATGCCAATAAACGTAAATAACAGTGCGGTTAGCGCAAAGCGTTGCTCACGTATAAAAATAAGAATAAAAACGGCGGTAAACGCCAAGAAACCCGGAACTTCGCGTAAACTTTGCAATATGCCTATTTCGACGCCGCTAAAGTTCGCACGCTCAATCACAAAGTTATTGAGCAAAACCTGCCAGGTGCCAAAACCAAATGACATTAGAAAGGCCATTGTCAGTAGGAGGTGCTGTGGTTTTTGTAGGTCCCTGGCAATCATGGGCATCAGTTTCTTTAGAAGGAGCGGGATCTTAGCACGCTTTAACGCTTGAAGTGCCAGTCGCCGCCCTTATTTAAGCTTTGACAGTGCCAGGGGCTGTTCACACTCATTTAATAGCCTCTGTTGTGGCTAAATAAGCGCCGATCAAGGCGCGAGGAGAGAAGTTTAGTGACGCTAAATAAACGACAAGCAACACCGAGTGGTGCTTATTTAGCCGCAACCCTTGGGGTCGGGCCAAAATTTCCTCCAGCTGCGTTGATATTCGCTCATGTAGGCCAACTACACAGCGCTCATATCGCCTGGCTTGAAAAAATTTTGGTCTCCGACAGAGGCTATTAAATGAGTGTGAACAGGCCCTAGGACAGAGCTGCATGTACCTGCGATCCTTTGCCATTTTTCTTTTTACGATACTAATGAACGGCTGTAGCGGCATTAAAAGCGCAGAAGAAGTCGGTGACCGTTTTCATCTCTCGTTGACGCCAGAATCACCCGTGCAATACAACGCTGAAAAACAAAGAGTTTTGACAAAATCACCAGATGCCGATTTTGGGGCATTGCGCCGCCACTTCACCCAAACGCAGGACTATGCTCCGTGGGATACCTCTGAACACGAAGCGGGCCTCGCGATGTTAAACGCACTCGAAGATCGAGACCACGCACTATGTTTGACATTTGCCAACACGCTATTGGAGAAAAACTTTACTAGTTTAGATGGCCACTTCGGCGCCTACGAGTGCAACCAAGCCCTGGATCAGCACACCGATGCTGATCTGCACGGCTATATCTTAGCGGGACTTATCCGCAGCATTTACGCTAGCGGCGATGGCCTGAACCCGGAATCCGCCTTTATCGTCAATAGTGCAAACGAGGCTCGCGCGTTTCTCAGGCTGCAGGGCTTATTAATGTTTCGGCAGAGCTCTTTCGCTGTTGGCAATCGTCAATTGGCAATTTTTTATGCAATTCCCGCGGATAGCGATACGTTTGTCGAGCTGTATTTTGACCTTACGACGGCCTACCTCAATAACTTTAAACCGAGCCTTGGACGATGAGTAGTCACAATAATGCCAACATCGGGCTGGCGCTCGGCGGTGGGGGTGTAAAAGGCCTGGCACATATCGGCTTGCTTAAGTGGCTGGACCGGAACAAAACCCGGCCCGGCACGATAAGTGGCACGAGCATGGGTGCAATTTTAGGCGCGCTCTACGCGAGCGGTCTCAGTGGAGACGAGATCGAATCTCGCGTGCGCGAACACATTGTTAGTGCGGGAGAGCCAGTAAAAGAAATTTATCGCAAGCGCGGCAATCTGCTTAAATGGACCAAAGTTTTTTCTTTTGAAAAAGCACGCGGCGGAATGGTCGCAGCCGACGGCTTATTCGAACACCTTTTCAGCGAACTCATCGATATTCGGTTTGAAGACCTCGAGATCCCGTTTGTCGCCGTCGCGACGGATTTTTATAGCGGCAGAGAAGTTGTATTACATTCTGGGCCGCTATTGCCGGCAATTCGCGCGAGCATGGCTGTACCTGGAGTGTTCGCACCAGTCACTATCGACGACCAATTGCTTGTTGACGGCGGCCTGGTAAACAATCTACCGACAAGCCATATTCGCAACTGCCGCATAAAGATTGCGAGTGACGTCATTGGCCTTACGCGCATTGAGAATCCCAAACCTCTCGATGTTATCAATGGCGGCATCAGTATTATGCTGTGCCATTCAACGCGCCGCGCTTTGGAGCAGCACCCTGTCGATCTACTGATAAAGCCAGATACCGAAGGCATCAAAGCCTTTGATTTTCCCAAAATCGAAGAGACGCTGAAGCGCGGTGAAGAAGCCATCGTCGGCTTGAATTTTGATCCTTTAACGGACTCACCTCGGAAAACTTAGGTTGAACCGCCGCTGCGGAGGAAAGCATAAGCGGTGTCATAGGCGTGCTTAAGCACGACAAATTCGTCTTTACTGCCTCCGCGATCGGGATGAACGGATTGCGCTCGACGCCGGTACGCTGCGCGCAAATCCCCTAGAGTCGCATCAGTATCTAAATCAAATGTTGCTAAGGCATTGACACCATCTTCGTCGGCCACGACACATGCCTTTGCATAGCGCTGCCAAAAACTGCCAATCAGATCGGCAACACTCGCGCTGCTCGCTTTGCTTAAATTATTCAAATCCAGATAGTAGGCCCTCAACTCCGGAGCTTCGACGTCCAACGTGGGCGCCTCTGCATCCACCTCACGCCACTTATCCAGGTGAATAGACAAGGGGTTAATAGTCAATACAGCAGCCCGCTCAGCACAAAGATCTTCCTGCAAACGGTACAGGGCGTGCATCAACCAAAAATGCTTGTGGAAGAGGGCCAACGTGACATCTTCGGGCAGTTTCCCAAAAAACCCCTGGGCATCCAGTACTTGCATTAGCTCGAACTCGGAAACACCCTCAGAAAACTGCGTCAGTGTGTCGTAGAGTCCCAATAAAGACTGGCGCTCGTGGGAGTTTTCCAAAATTTAAATGCCTTATTTGCAGTTGGCAGAGAACTTACAAGCTGTTCGATGCTCGGCTTCCAAATATCACCATAGACTAACAGAGCTATATCTTCCGCCCACCGTTGTTTTACTCCTTAGAGTGCTAAGAGCGGCATCATTGGCACGATTGTTACAAAGAGTAACCTGACGACATGTCCGCGTACATTTTTATAATAATTTCGCTATAAAAAAAGCATATAAGTACTTAAAAACATATAAATACCACTGCCAACCTAGCAAAAAACAAAACGACGTAACTATGAGTAACATTTCACATTCAGGTAACACTTATCTTGTTACCATTTATTCGCTAGTTAAATCGCACACTAACTTGAGGACCTATTATGAAACTTACTGCATTTGCTCTTACTGCTTCATTGGTCGCTGTATCTGGTTTGGCAGCTGCTAAAGTTGACTATGTAACCGGCGTTGTGACAAACGTAGACGCTGAGAATAAGCAAATTTCTATTACCGAGGGAAAGAGCGGAAAATCAAAAACTTACCGCTACCATGAAAAAGCACGCATCAAGACCGCAAGTGGCGCCAAGAAAAAAGTATCTTCTTTGCGCGACGGCGACGATGTGACACTCAAACTGAAAACGCTCAAACTCGAAAAATAATCCTCCCGAGTGGGGCTCCGGTTCAAGGACGAACCGGACGTATATTTATTTAACCCCCCGCCTGTTCAATAAAATCTCTACCATCAAAAAAGAAGAAATTTAACTCTGCGTCTCTACTATAAGCCAGCGAGAGTTGTTCTCGTGCCATTAGAGCGCGCGTAAATAATATATCGCCGTCATAGTGATATTGACCATCATCGGGTATGTCGAGACCTTCGGCCCCAAACGTGGACTTTACCGAAAATAATGTCGCCCCTTTGAGTTTTACAAGCGCCTCCATACACGACCAGTATCGATAAAACATGATTTTTTTTGCATCGCTTGTCGAGCAACGTGTTATATGCTGGGCGATGCTCTCGTGCAAATAGTTTGCTGGCGAATTCCATGGATCGGTACGATGGTCATAGGCTTCAATATCTATTCCGGCGGGCTGAGCGGAAACAACATACGCGATGGCCTGCTGACAATGACTAAGGTTGAAATGCAACTCGCCCCCAGCTAGATAGGGTTTGCCATTGGGGTTATAAAAAAAGCGTACTTCTTCAGGAACAGTATTTAAACGACGCGCGAGCTCTTCTTTCAACAAGTAGCGGGCGGACAAAAAACGCCATCGGTCTTTATCAAATTTAAACCGGTGATAGCGCTTGAGCTCTGCCTCATCAAGCACCTGAACTTTTTTGGGTATATCGGGAAGATATCCGTGATCGCCGATGGAGTAATAGTAAATATCTATTGCCATCTCCAATGCACTATGCTTGCGTCACCGCGCTTGCACAGAACCATAAAACAAAAAATATGTGTCGTAAGAAAAAACAAAACTTTTTGTTTTTTAACAAATCGAAAAATCAAGAGCACGGCTCTATTATGCAACGATTTCGCCCTTCCGATTTTGCTTTATACAGCGCTTTATCCGCACGCTCAAATACAGATTCCAGCGTATCTTCCTGAACAAAGGCGGACATACCAAAAGAAATTGTAATTTGTACCGGGTCTTCTTTGAAACGAAATGGCGTATTGCCAACCGCGGACCGAATTTTATCGAGCACCTTGAAGGCCTGCTCCGCTGTCGTTTCGGGCATCAGTAAAACAAATTCCTCCCCACCAAAACGCGCGATAAAATCAACCTTACGCAGTCGGGTCGACACCACTTTTGCAATAAGTTTAAGCACCTTGTCTCCAGCCTGATGGCCATAGCTATCGTTTATTTTCTTAAAATAATCGATGTCGCAAATGGCGAGTGTCAACGGACGACAATAGCGTTTAAATCGCTGCATTTCGTGATAGGCGCGCTCGCTGTAAGCCTCTCGATTTGGCAACCCTGTCAAAGGATCATGGGTCGCCTTGTGACGCTGTTCTTCCAAAGCTTCTTGTGTGCGTTGCGATTCGCGCTCGATATTTTGTACCTGGTTGACAAGGCTCTGCAAGCGATCCGTTAGCGATTCTGATCGTTGGGCTTTAAACTCCTTTAACGCGTCAGCAATATAATTAATATGCCCTGTAACCTCCTGTTTTAACTCATCCACTTGGTCATGCTCTTCGACTGACTTTTTTATTCCGCCAACCCCGGTCGATACGCGATCGCTAAAGGTATCAGCCGCACTGTTTTGATCTGCATCGAGCTCAACCGCATTGGCAAGACTATTTCGAATAGTGCCCAGTTCTTCTTTGACTTGGTTTAAATACTCGCTAAATTCTTCATCGGCTTGCAAATAACGCAAAAACAGGATGTCGCGAATGTCCTCGAGTGTCACAGCGAGCACATACCAATCCATACCGCGTTCAATTCTGTGTCGAACAATGTCCACACGATGTTTGATAACATCGTTGGGCTCGATCTTGTCAACAAGGTTTGTCAACGTTGAAGCAATACGAGCCGATACCTGTTCATAACTATCTTCATCAACACCGGAGAGCTCACCGCCAGCAGGCAATGGCGGCGCTGGCTCTTCGGGAAATGCTTGACTGTTCTCCGCTGCACCAGTATTGGCTTCTTGAGCGCGCGCCTGTAGCTCAGTCGTTAATGTTTTGCCACCTTTCAGGCGCGTCCAAAGTCCGGCTTTCGGATTGGCCGCTGCCTCCAGGGCGAGCTGTTGAAGCTTGGCCAAATCTTCCAGCGCAATCGGATATTGGCGGTAATTGGTCAAACGTTTTTGCAGCGCCTTTTTGAAACTCGCCAAACTGGCTTTGATATCTGCGGGCATCTGCAATTCGAGAAACTGCTCGATCAGAAGCCCCATCGATTTTGCCGCTTTAGTACTTTCAACGCTGCGCGTGCGCTCAAAATTTTCAACTGAGGCCTGAACCCGGTCAATTTGATCAGCCACCTGTGCACCGCTGCCACCTCTCACCACTTCCCGCAGTCGCATAACGTTTGCATCGAGCTGCTGATCCATCCCAGACGCTGCGGTTGCCAGCGAAAACATGGTCTTGCGCAAGAGTTCGAGCTGGAGGCCTGTCTGCTTTTCTATGCGCTCCTGATCCTTGAGCGCCTGGAAGTATTTTTCGCGATAATTGCCTGAAGCGTTTTCAACCATATTTATTATCCGTTGAAGAGTCCCCCATTATTATGGCTCGTTTTTTAGCAAATTTCAGACGAAAAAAAACCGCGACTGGCGCGGCTTTTTAAAGAAGGTTTATGATTTACTTTAAGCCGCGTTCCGTCGCAATTTTATCAACGAGGTAATCCGCAACTTTTAGCATCATGTCAAAACTGCCTGCGCTACTCGTGGTAATACGATAGCGGCCATCGACAAAAATCTCTGGCGTGCCCGCAATGGCAAAATCGCGCGCACGACCATCGGCTTGACGCACTTTGCTCTTAATAAACCAGTTATTGTACATTTTCTTGGCCTTTTCACGCTCAACACCCAAAGACTCGAACATGTCGAGAATGCCATCTTCTTTTAACAGCGCTTTCTTTGCTTCGCTTTGAGATTTTGCTTCATGAATGGACTTGAATACCGCAAGGGCAGTTTCCTGACCAATGCCCAACTGCAAACCGGTGTAATAAACCTGAGCCCGTATTTCGGTGTCATTGTTCCAAACCACCGGGTTCTTTACGAGTTCAACATAGTCCGGCTTGGTTTTTTGCCATTCGATCGCCGCTTTTTCAAAATGAAAACACGCGGGACACCCGAAACGAAAAATCTCCGTTATTTCTACTTTGTCTTTACCGGCGATGGTGGGCACGGGTGCCGAGAGTGCAACGTAGTGGGTACCTTCTTTAAATGCCTGCTGCGCCAACGGAGGGGGTGCATCCTGCGCGCAAGCCGCTAGCGAGACAACAAACCCAATAACAAATAAGCAAAAACGCATCCTCGAATCTCCTAATTTAAAATTCCAGCGTGATAATAGCGCTAGCGAATGAACGACATCTGAACCCGCGCATAAAAAAGGGCAGCTACCGCTGCCCTTAACTCAAATTAATGAAACAACTCAATGCAAACCAGCAATGTAGCTCGCTACAGCTTTGATTTCGACATCGCTCATATGTTCCGCAACCGAACGCATGACTCGCGACTCGCCATCATTGGCCCGTGTGCCCGCGCGAAAAGCCAGCAATTGCTTCTCAATATATTCCGCATACTGGCCACTCAAACGTGGATAACTCGCTGGCGCATTGCCCAATCCACGCGGGGAGTGGCAGCCTGTGCACGCTGGAACGTTGGTTTCAAGATTTCCCCCACGATATAGCGCTTCACCGAGATCCAGTGCTTGCACTTTTTCACCAGAATTGAGCATGAGTTCAGCATTCATGGCGCCCGCCAGCTGCATCTTCTGAGCGGCGAAATAGGCGGCCAGGTCGCTTAACTCTTGCGCTGAGTGTTCGTCCAACAGGCCCAACATTTCAGGCACTTCACGTGTTTTGTTTTGAATATCGACCAACTGCTTCAAGATATACTTTTCACCGAGACCGGCAATTTTAGGAAACGCGGAGGAGGGACTATTGCCGTCTTCACCATGGCAAGCGACACATTTGGCGTCGGAAATAGCTTTTCCATTTGTGGGGTCGCCCGAGGCTAAACTGAACGTGCTAAAGAGCGTTAGCCCAACAGCAATAAGAGAAGTAAATACGTTATTTTTCATTGTTGTTTACGCTCTTCCATTAAAATGAGGTGGCAATGCAGCGAGTGACACTTATTAACGCGCATCGGCAATATAAAATATGTGGCTACACAGCCCAAGCTTTCAATTTTTTTTATGGCGCCGCATTATATACCGCCATGACACATGATCAAAAGCTCAAGCTCGCGAAATAAGGTTAGCTGAAGGCATCTGGATAGGCTAATAGCCCGTGACATCTGCATAACGCTTTTTCCAACATATATGAACCAAATAAATTTTCAAACCGCTTGCTTTCTGAGCAGCGCTCCCTCCATTCAGGAATGCCCCGCCGAGCACGGTGTAGAAGTGGCATTTGCAGGAAGATCCAACGCGGGAAAGTCCAGCGCGATCAACCGTCTGACGCGTCAGGGAAAATTGGCACGCACAAGTAAAACGCCCGGACGAACGCAGCTGCTTAACTACTTTTCCCTGCATAACAACGAAGCACTTCGACTGGTCGACCTTCCCGGCTACGGCTTCGCCAAAGTTCCGTTGGCAACAAAAAAAGCCTGGGAAAGAAATATGTCGGAGTATCTGCACGCACGGCAATCATTACAGGGCCTTATTATTGTGATGGACATCCGGCATCCGTTGCAGGCACTCGACACGATGATGATTAATTGGGCTGTTGCTGCAGAGCTGCCCGCCCATTTGCTGTTAACAAAAAGCGATAAGCTTAAGCGCGGCGCGACGCGAAATACCTTGTTGATGGTGGAAAAACACATCGCCGAGGCCAATGTAGACGACCTTGTGAGCGCACAAACCTTTTCGGCCTTGAAAGGCGATGGGCTCGAAGCGCTAGAACAGCGTGTCGCCAGCTGGATGATGGTCGAAGGTGTATTTGGAACAGAGTAAAATAAAAAAACCCCCGAGAAGGAAAACCAACTCGGGGTAACAGCTTACTTTGGGGGAAGTACATCAAGCTTTGGGAGAAGCCACATGTATGTACCTTCAGACTAAGCCCCCTAAAAAAAGTTCACTCTAAATCTAAAAAAAATATTTTTTTTTTGAACCGAAGTATGAATTCGACACAAAATAACGCACTCATTAAGCCAATTAAAACGTTGTCTCTATCAAAACGGCACGTATAAAAACATAATTTCACCCTAATGCGCTTCATCCCAGTTTGCGCCGATACCCGCTTCGACGACAAGAGGCACCTTGAGTTCACATGCTTCAGACATGAGCGAACAAAGTTTGCCAGAAACAGTTTTGATCTCTGGTTCCGCGACCTCGAGCACAAGCTCATCGTGCACCTGCATAATGATTTTCGCGTCAACATTTTCGTCTAACAACCAACGGTCAACATCAATCATCGCTATTTTAATAATGTCCGCCGCCGTTCCCTGCATAGGCGCATTAATAGCCGTTCGTTCTGCTGCCTGCCTGCGCATCCCATTGCGGGCATTTATTTCAGGCAAATAAAGTCGCCGTCCCATAATTGTCTCAACATAGCCCTTCTCAGATGCCGACTTGCGAATGCGCTCCATGTAGTCGGCAACTCCAGGGTAGCGGGCAAAATACGTATCGATATAGCTTTGTGCTTCGTAGCGGCCTATTCTCAATTGCTTGGCCAGGCCAAAAGCAGACATGCCGTAGATCAATCCAAAGTTAATGGCTTTGGCACTACGGCGCTGCTCCGCAGAAACATTTTCCAATGCGACCCCAAAAACCTCTGATGCAGTCGCGCGATGAATATCCAAACCCTCGGCAAACGCATCCTGCAAGCCGTTGTCGCCACTTAAGTGCGCCATAATACGCAACTCAATTTGCGAATAGTCCGCAGCGAGAATTTTATAACCCTCTGGCGCAATAAACGCCTGGCGAATGCGCCGACCCTCTTCCGTTTTTATCGGAATATTTTGTAAGTTTGGATCGGTGGACGACAGGCGGCCTGTCGCGGCAACGGCCTGATGATAAGACGTGTGAACCCGCCCCGTCTCAGCGTTGACCAAAAGAGGAAGCTTATCAGTGTAAGTTGATTTTAATTTGGCAAGCCCCCTGTACGCCATAATAATTCGAGGTAGTGGGTAGTCTAGGGCCAGTTCCTGCAAAACGTCTTCCGCTGTCGAGGGCGCCCCCTTTGGCGTCTTTTTTATTATCGGCAATTCAAGCTTTTCAAACAGGATGCGGCCCAATTGCTTGGTTGAAGATAAATTAAATTCTTCTCCAGCAATATCGAATACCTCTTGCTCAAGTTTTTTCATTGTTACGGCGTGTTCTTGGCTCTGCTGATGTAGCGCCGACACATCAATAAGCGCGCCATTTCTTTCCGTACGCGATAAAACTTCAAGCAGGGGTAATTCAATCCGCTCATACAAGCGTTGCAAAGGTTCATCGACACAAAGTTCTGCATTCAGTATTTGGTGCAAGCGCAAGGTGATATCGGCATCTTCGGCGGCATAGGGACCTGCCTGATCTAGCGGGATCTGGTCAAAAGTCAGTTGTTTAGCACCTTTGCCCGCGATATCTTCAAAGTGAATTGTGGTATGCCCCAGGTGTATTTCAGCGAGCGTATCCATGTCATGTCTATTCGCCGTGCTGTTCAAAACATAAGACTCGAGCATGGTGTCGTGAGCTATACCACGCAAATGAATATTGTGGTTTGCCAATACACTTTTATCGTATTTTAAGTTTTGGCCGACTTTCTTAATCTTCTGGTCTTCCAAAATGGGTTTAAGCGCTTCAAACACCAAATTTTCATTGAGCTGCTCAGGTGCATCAATATAGCTGTGACCAAATGGGAGATAAGCAGCGCTGCCCGGTTCGACAGTGAATGACACCCCAACAACGCGCGCGGACATATAGTCAAGAGAGGTAGTTTCCGTATCAAACGCAAACAACTCGGCTTTCTTCAGTTTATCCAACCAGGCATTTAGTGATGCTTCATCCAAAATGGTTTCGTAATTCGCCGCTGGAGCAGCACGGGGCGGCGTATCGGTATCAAACGCCGCAACGTGATTGTGCTCGTCAAGTTCGGCCAACCAGGATTTAAACTCGAGCTCTGCATATAACCGACGAAGTACCTCTACGTCGAGCTCATTGAGTTTTAAATCATCTAGGCCAAGTTCAAATTTACAGTCTGTCTTAATTGTTGCGAGCTCGTACGAAAGTGGCAGGTGGGCAATGGCCGCGCGAAGATGCTCGCCAATTTTTCCTTTTATCTCGTCTGCGTGATCGATAACGCCCTGCAAACTCTTGTAGCTGTGCAGCCATTTCACGGCAGTTTTCGGGCCACATTTTTCGACGCCCGGAATGTTGTCAACTTTGTCGCCCATGAGTGCGAGGTAGTCGATGATTTGACCGGCTTCCACCCCAAATTTCTCAACGACGCCAGCTAAATCCATTGTTGTATCCGTCATTGTATTGATAAGCGTCACATGCTCACTTACAAGCTGAGCCATATCCTTATCGCCGGTCGAGATCACCACTGGTACCTTCCGAGCAGTCGCTTGGTTGGCCAAAGTACCAATAACATCATCGGCCTCTACACCCTCTATCACTAACAACGGAAACCCCATCGCCGCCACGGCATCGTGCAGCGGTTGAACCTGCGAGCGCAGCTCATCCGGCATCGGTGGCCGGTTAGCTTTATATTCCGGGTATAAATCATCGCGAAAAGTTTTACCTTTAGCATCAAATACGACCGCGATATCACTCCCCGGATAATCTTTTTGCAGACGGCGCAACATGTTTAGCACGCCTTTTATCGCGCCTGTCGGCTGGCCTTTTGACGTGCTGAGGGGAGGCAGTGCATGGAAAGCGCGATATAGATAGGAAGACCCGTCCACAAGCACGAGTGGAGTATTGGAAGATGTCATGATTATTCTTGAGGCAATATAAAGATGAGGCCGCAAGCATACCCGAAAACCTACAAAAACTGGATGCTTGTCACAAAAATTAAGTGTTACCTAAAAACACGCCTATACAAATTGTTTATATGAAAAATTTTTTTGATTACTTATATATAGCTAAAAGCACCATATATTGCCAAATTAATCACAAAAGGCACTATATAAAGGGTTTTTAACGCCAAACTTCTAAAAAAATACCTCAAGGCTCTTACAACTTTACAAAATAAAGATTTGCATCTACAAAATCGCATCGTTACCATACGTAACGCAAGGTAACACCTAGCACGAAAGAACGGTAAACCAAACCGCTCTTCGGTAACCAACCATACTCTCACAAGGAGAAATCACTATGAGAACACTAGCAGCACCATTAGTTGTAATGTTCGCAGTGACAGCATTATCGGTCTTGTTCGGTGTGTTGTTTGCGGTGGACAGCGCTGTCGCTAGCGAGGTTGGTACCCAGAAACCATCGAATGTAGAGACAACCGAAAAAGCAGTTGAACTCGCGTTGACGGAGAAAGGTGCCAGCACGACCTGGACAGTAGAGCCGATTCAATTCGAAGCAACATCACATCAAACCTCTGAGCTGAACGCACGCGTTGAAAAAATGAACGCGAAAATCAGCAAAGAACTCGATGCTGTGATTGCTGAAAAGCTCGAACAATCTCTGATCAACTAATTAGCGAGGGGCGTGCTCTACGCCGCCCCGACCAATCGTAAGATTTATTGCCAGCTGCTCGACGACCTAGTTAGCAGCTAGCTCAAAATTTCTAGTTACGGCCCTCGTAACGTTTTAGGGTCACCAGATGAAGCTGTACTGGTGGCCCGTCTTTTTGGACCTTCCGGGTTAAGTTGTACTGGCGGTCCATCTCCTCGGGCTGCCAGGTTAAGTTGTACTGGTAGCCCACCTTTTCGGACTGCCGGATTATGTTGTACCGGTGGTCCATCTTTTCCCGTCCAACAACAATGCTTTACTGGATCAAGCACTTTTCAAACGACCCCATCAGACTTGTTAAGTATTTCGGGTAAGCAAACGTGTTTCGCTCCGTCTGAGTCGCAATCAACTGATTTGCCAACAAATCTATTTCGATAACCTTTAAATCCAAGCGAGCACCAATTTTTTTCGCCTGTTCAAGCTCTCTGATGTCGGCTAATAAACATGCTGCATCACGAAGCTGATTTTTTAGTAAAACGAGTTGTTGCAAGCTAATTTGCTCGTCGGGAACCAGGGTTACATGCGCGATTTGCGCAAGTTCAAACTCATCCACCAGCTCTCCGTAACCGTCATGATAAACACCAAAATTGTGGCCTTTGTACTTGGTGAACCGATCTTTAATGATCAGCCTGTCATTTTCCAGCTGGCTAATTAATTGATGCAGCTTAAGTTGCATCTGCTCGCGCTCGTTCGGATAGACCAACGTAAGGCGTTTAACGATTTCCCGCGCAATAATTATTGAGTTCTCGTAGCTCAACCACAGGTGCGCGTCGCGGGCATGAGTGTGCCCAGCGTGGGACGTAGACTCATCTAATTTCTGCTTAAGGCTGGGGATATCAGACAGTCGTAACTCCCGGTCTTTGGACAGATATTTCGAAATGCCACTGCCAAACTCTGATTCAAACCGCGGTCCGACCCAAATAAATAGAGATGCTTCACGAATGCGCTTAAGATCCACAAGGCGAAGGCTCTGGCTATGTGGCGTCTGCATACCGGTGATTAAGACAGAAGAATTTTCTGGTTCCGGGCTCAAATCGTTTACCAGTAAACCTAGCGGTGCGATAGAACTGACAACAGTGTCAGATAAAACGGCTGAGCTGGCCAAACAAAGCACCAACAGCCTTATTAAAAATCGTGCTAAAAGCAAACGTAAGTCCACCACAAAATGATATATTATATCACAAACGATATGATCCCTGTTTTCCGATGAAAGAAGTTGGCGACGCAAAACTCGTCTCATTGAACGACCTAAGCCTATACGCTGGCCCCCGGCAAATTCTAGAGCGAATTTCATTTGAGGTGCGCGCAAATGAAATTATCACCATCATCGGACCAAATGGCGCGGGCAAGAGCAGCTTGGTAAAACTGATTGCCGGATTGACTGAACCATCAAGCGGACATATCCAACGCAAATCAGGGCTTATTTACGGATATGTACCACAAAACCTTCGGGTCGATCAAAGTATTCCAATTAAAGTAAGTCGTTTTTTGAGCTTGGCAAATGTCAGTAAAGCCTCGCTGACCAAAGCACTCACCCAGGTTGGCGCGAACCACCTTTGGTCGAACCAAATCCACACACTCTCTGGAGGAGAATTACAGCGCGTGCTAATTGCGCGCGCGATCGCACGTCAACCTCAACTTCTAATTCTTGATGAGCCACTACAGGGCGTGGATGTTACCGGACAAACAGAATTGTATCGACTGATATCCGATATTAGAACGGAGCTTGGATGCAGTATTGTTATGGTTTCCCACGACCTGCATCTGGTAATGGCGCAAACTGACCATGTCATATGCCTGAACCAGCATATCTGCTGCGCGGGAAAACCCGAAAATGTCAGCCAACATCCAGAATATTTAAAACTGTTTGGCCAGCAGTCAGTTCAGGATATTGCGGTATATACCCACCACCACGACCATCACCACGACTTAAAGGGCGATGTCACCGCATGCTCAGAGGATTGCCAACATGATTGAGCTGCTTATCTACCCATTGCTTATAGGCGTATTTCTCACATTAATTACCGGTCCACTCGGGACCTTTATGATATGGAAAAGAATGGCTTTTTTTGGGGACACAGTCGCCCACGGCGCTCTGCTAGGTGTTGCCTTTGGTGTACTGCTGAGCATTAACCTCACTGTTGCGATCGTAATTTCGGCGATACTTAGCGCAATCGCACTCGCAGCGCTGCGATTCAATCGCACACTCCCGACGGACACACTGTTGGGGCTTATATCCCATGGCAGTCTGGCACTGGGTCTTATGGCCTTGGGCTTGTTGGCCAACCAGCGTATCAATTTGGTGAGCTTATTGCTCGGCGACATCCTGACCGTTTCAGGAGAAGATTTATTATTAATTGTTGCACTTACACTGGTCGGTCTTCTGGTACTCGCAACATACTGGCGACCGCTGTTGATGTGCACGATTGACGAAGATTTGGCGAAAGTCGAAGGCCACAACACCCGCAAACTCAACGTTATCTTAACGGTGCTCATGGCGGTTACGATTGCCATTGCAGTGAAAATTGTCGGCGTATTGCTTATTACAGCCCTGATGATAATCCCCGCTGCAACAAGCCGGCTTGTCAGTAAATCGCCAGAAGCCATGGCGTTGATTGCAGCGCTATTGGGTGCTACCGCAAGTTGCGTGGGTTTAATCGGTTCTGGCTTTATGGCCGTTCCGGCGGGACCCGCCATCGTTTCAACATCCCTGTTAATATTTTTGCTGGTACTGAGCTTCCAACAAAAACCCCATTCGCAACACTAGTTCTATTTTTTCGCCTGATGATAACTGTCGTAAGCGGCGATAAGCATCGCTTCGTCTGTATCTTGCGGCACCCAACCCAAGTCCCGTTCGCCTTTGCTTACATCTAATACGCAGGTTTCATCTGCAATTAAATATTGCTCTGGGTCCATAATCGGCTTGCCAATACGATCAAAAATATCCAGCACGAATTTAACCAGACCCGCAGGGGTGGGAATTAAAAACGATTTGCTATCCGCACGCTTTATCAGCTTTTTAAGCAGGTCATTGACAATCGGTGGATTAAGCGAGCCAAGATTGTACGCCTCGTTGGGGATACCTTTTTTAACGGCGCAGATCACTGCTTCAGCGCAGTCGCTAACGGAAATAAACTGATAATAATTTTTACCATCACCAATTGTCGGCACGGGTAAATTAGCATCGATAAGCTTAAACAGTTTTTCGAGAATACCCAGGCGCCCTGGACCAATAATCAGGCGGGGACGAAAAATCGTAATATTGAAGCCTTTTTTTCGATATTCCTCGCACAGAAATTCAGTATGCAATTTTGCGTCACCATAGGGGCCAAGCGGTTCGCGCGGATGATCTTCAAAACGGGGGTGATGGACAGTATGCCCGTAAACCATATCCGTTGTGTAATAAATCATATGCTTGCAATTATTTTTTTCGAGAAAATCAAGCACGTTTTTAGTTCCGTCATACAATGCGGTCCAAAAATACTCTTTTCTTTCTGCGCGCGGCATGATGGGCACTAACAAACGGGCAGCAAAATGATACGGCACGTCCTCCGGCTCGATTGAAACTTTTTTAAAGTCTTCAACTTTAGTGACATCCATCTCGATATAAGTAACCAAATCACTTGCGTAAATACCGGACGCTTCTGTTTTTTTCAAATCACAAATAACGACAGTTTCTCCAGCGGCTGTAAGCTTCTTGGTAAGCTCTGTACCCAAAAAACCATCACCGCCAAAAATAATATGTTTCATGTTTTTTTCCAATTAAAAAGAGAATTAACTTTTTGCTACAAGGGCAACACCAGAACAAATCAACATAACACCTAAAATGCGCCAGACATTGACATCTTCAGACAAAACGAAATAACCCCATAGGGCTGTCAACACAAACGACAAACCTAAAAAGGGGTATGCATAGCTGATCTCCACGCGGGAAAGAACCACCAAATGCGATCCCATACTTACCACCATGACGAGCAGCCCAGAGATAACAAACGGGTTAAAAATGATATCAAAGGCGGACTTCATTAAGCCTTCAGAACTGATTTCAAATTTTTCAATCGATGTCATACCGTGTTTTAGCAGTACTTGCGAACCAAAATTTGTAAACACAGTAAATAGAATTAAAGGAATATACTTAGCCATAGGTAACTACTTCATCAACAAATTATAGGTTTAACCGTTTAAATATCGACTCTGGAATATTTTTAATAATTGTCATAATTAAAAACCAAAACCAGGGTGTATATAGTGTATTTTTCTTTTTCCTCGCTGCCGTAATGATATCCTCAGCTACTTTTTGCGGCGTCGCCCAAAGTGCACCTTTCTTTTCGATATCAGCTGTCATCGGGGTATCGATAAAACCCGGTTTCACATCAAGCACGTGCACACCATAAGCAAATAATTCATTGCGAAGTCCCTGCAGATAGGCGCTCAACATGGCTTTGGCCGAACCGTAGATGTAATTGCTTTTGCGCCCGCGGTCTCCCGCAACTGAGCTTATAACCGCCAAGGTACCTGCCTGAAGTGCTTTCAAACGCGTCGATATTCGGATCAGCAACGATATATGACTCAAACAATTTGCGTTAAACGCAGCTTTAGCTGCAACGTAATTTCCGCCGCAGGTGTTCTGATCTGGCAACACGCCGTGCGCCATATAGACGTAATCAGGCTTGATCATGTGTTCGAAAATCTGCTCACAAAGCTCATCATGTTTGTCATCTTCGAGCAGGTCATACACCAAGATAGAAACATCTGCAGCGCCGCGTACCATGAGATCATTTTGGATATCTTCCAGGCGCGTCGCGTTACGCCCGATCAAAATCAAAGTATCACGCTCGGCCGCATGTAGCTTTGCCACCTCCTGCGCCACCGCGCTTGTCGCGCCAATTATTACTACATTACTCATATAAGTCTCTCAACTCTTAAGCCACTCGCAACCAAAAATCGGAACAAAACGCCGGATCAACGTGAGCACGGAAATTGTCGAGCGCCGGAAAAAACTGCTGAAACGCCTGACGCGACATGCGCGCGTCTTTGGCGGGATAAATTGCGCCGCCCGCAGCCATGACGTACTCGTCCAAATGGTCCAGCAACTCAAAGGTCTGCTTACCATGGTTTGGAAAATCGAGGGCCAAACATACGCCTTTTCTCGGGAAAGACAACATTCCCAACGAAGGGATTTCGCCAAACTCTTTTAGTACCGCTAAAAACGAGCCTGCTCCCGCGCTCGCAATACAAGCCATAATCTCCCGAATCGCATCATAATTATCTGATGGCACAACAAACTGGTATTGAAGGAAACCAGCGCCACCATAAATACGATTCCAATTATTTATCCCATCAAGTGGATAAAAATAGGGATCATAGTGCTGTTTAGACAAACCCGCGTTACGCGCGCCATTCCAGTAATACAAATGATTAAATGCTTTGATCGTGTATTTATTTAACGACCGGCCGGGAAAATCAATGGGCACTGTAAGTTTTTTTTTCACACGCTGCGGTGGACCTTGGTGTTCCGCATGATTAGCACGCAAAAAAATGCCACGCCCCAGGTTTTCGCCGCGGGCCAAACAATCGACCCAAGCAACGGTATATACAAAATTTTCTTTCGACGCTTCGCTCAATTGTCTGAATTCGTCCAGGCTCGCGTAGGGCACGGTTTCGACATCCAAATAGGCAGATTTCACCGGCTTCAGTTGAATATCTGCCCAAACAATAAGGCCTGTTAAACCCAAACCGCCAATTGTCGCTTTAAAAAGGGCCTCGTTCTCCGTCGGCGAGCAGATCAGGCGTGTCCCGTCTGAGCGCAATAATTCAAATTGCACAACAAAATGTCCGAAGCAACCGTCGACATGATGATTTTTTCCATGAACGTCATTTGCAATTGCACCACCAACCGTAACGAATTTTGTTCCGGGAGTCACCGGCAAAAACCAGCCCATCGGCAGGACGGTATCAATGATTTCACAAAACTTGATACCTGATTCACAACGCAATATTCCCGTAGAACTATCGAACGCAAGATATTTATTTAAATACTGCGTATGAACGAGCGTACCATCAGAATTCAAACACGAATCGCCATAGCTGCGCCCATTTCCAAATGGCAACCATGTCGAATCGTTATCAAGCATTGCGTAGCGATCAACAATAGAAATCGCTCGCTGTTCGGCCTTTGGGTAGCGACCCCAGGGCTCATACTTAACCATAAGAAATTCCGATGGATGCAATTACTACGGCTACCGTACTCACAACTGCCGTGAGATGGCTAATACGATCTTTAATCGCAAATACAATTGGATCTTCGTTCATCTCGCCGCGCACCGTCTTCATCCACATACGGCCCACCCAGTAAAGCAGCAAAGGACAAATTAACCAGAGCACTTCAGGCGACGCATACATACCTTTTACTTTATCGCTATTAATATAGAAAGCGACAACCAATACCGCGATATATCCGCTTGAAACTCCCATGGAAACCACCAACGCCATATCCTCAACGATATAGCCTCGACCAGCAGTGGATTTTCCTTTCCGTTCAATAAGACCGTTTAACTCCGACGCACGCTTTGTAAAAGCGAGACTGAGGAAGAAAAACATTGAGAATGCCAATAACCAAAAAGACCAATTGGCATCGATCAAGACGGTGCCACCAATAACACGGATGGTAAATAAACCTGCGAGCAAACAGGCATCCAAAATTACCATCGTCTTAATATGGAAAGAATAAATAAGGGTAGAGACAAGATAAACCAACGCGACAAAGGCAAACAATGGTGGCAGAAAAAACAACAGAAAAAAGGAAATGGAAAAAAACAACAGAGCCATCCCAAAACCCGTCGCGACGGATAATTCGCCAGAGGCAAAAGGTCGCTTGCTCTTTTTGGGGTGAGCGCGATCTGCCTCTAAATCCAGGAGGTCGTTGATAACATATGTGGCCGATGCCATAAGTGAAAAAGATAAAAACCCGAGTAGGGTGGCCAAAACCAGTCCCATATTTGCGAGCTTATGATCCAAAAGAAGAGGAACGAAAAGTAAAGCGTTTTTTACCCATTGATGCACGCGCGCAGCTTTAAGTACGACTTTGAGATTAATTTCATCCCGCTCAAAAACAGTCACGTTTTCAAAGCGGCGTTTGGTTTTTTCAACCAGGCGTTTGGATGCACCAGTAACCAGAACTTCCCCAGCAGATTCCCATACCGGAAAATCCACATGATGGTTACCGATATAAGCATATCCATCTACACCAAACCGCTCTACAAGCTCACCGGCTTTATTGCCACCGGTAATATTTTTGGCGTCTTGTGAGGCAATCACACCATCGAACAGATCAATATGCCTGGCGATATCCTGTGCAACAGAAATATTCGCCCCGGTACATAAATAGACCTCTCGGCCCTTTTCTTTTTCCTGCCTGACAAAATCGAGTACCTTTTCATTATATGGCAGTAAATGCGGCGCGAGAGAAACACGCTCAGCCAGTTGCGATTTAAACGCCGCTTTTCCTTCCAACACCCAAAATGGCAACTTGAAGATAGACCAGAGGTTGTACTTAATAAACTTGACTAACAATTCGTGCAAACTGTCCGTTTTAAGTAAAGTACCATCTAAATCAACACACAACGGCAAAGTGCCGATCGAGCTCTCACCTTCATGTACTTCTGAATTTTTTTCACCTGTCATTTAGATTATTTCCTTACAAAAAAGCGGGAAACATGTATTTTTTTCATTCGAGGCTTTCCAGTATCCAATAAATATTGTCATTGAGTTCATACTGCACGAATTTCCATGCCGATATATCTGGCCTTGATTCAAGCACAAGTTTTTCGTCTTGATTGAGCACGAGATATTTTATTTCTGTCGCATTCGGGTCGAAGATTTCATTCTTTTGAGTAGCAATGTAGGGTCGACTCTGAGCACGTAAAAACTTCCCTTTTTCACTAAATCCTCCCAGAGGTACAATAGACTGAGCCAGATTTTTACCTAGAGACACTCCGAGGCGCTCGTATTCATACTTGTGCTCCTTCGCTTCAGTTAAAAATCCGTCGGTCCACAACATTAAACCACACGCGCTATTACAGATAAGCGCGGCTAGAAGAATAACTTTTTTTTGTGCGTGGGATATGCCGACAAACACCCCGATGGGGTTAGGCAACATCAAAGCCTGGGCGAGAAGCAGGCACAATAGCGGTGTAATGAGCAGATCCAAGCCCCACTCTAGCAAGGCACCGGCAGTCAACGCATGTACTATAACTGTCAATGCCACGGGCAATAACACGTATATTTTTTTTAGGCCGTGAAATCGTATCAACCCAAAAGCCGCGAGGACAAATATCGGCAATAATATAGGGAATGAACCTAATAATATCTTTATGCTCTGTACCCAACCTTGGGCCAGAGCTGTAATCGACTTTGCAGCACCAGCACCTGTAAGAATACCGCGGTCACCGTAGAGTAAACCTTCGCCATAGAACATCATAAAAATCCCTATAGGTACTGCTACAGCAAAAGAAAATATAAGCGCCCTTGTCCACAACATGCGCTGACTCACCACAGTGGCATAGATAAACAACGGGGCGAAAACGATATTTAATATTGATACTGTTAACGCCAGAGCGAAGCTTAAACCCGCGAGGGGTGCCAAACGGCGGATCAACAACCAATAGGAGAGCAAGCACAAAAACAGCCCTGTAACATACACTTCGGAATAAACATAAGAATAAATTGCGACGGGGGTAGAGCTAAAAGTTGCCGCCGCCAGAGCCGCTACCAAAGAAGACGCTCCGTGATAACGAAAAATCGAAAAAAGTAACAGGGTGATAGCAATGCCTTGAATGTACGAAGCCACGTTCATCAGCAAATCTATCTGCATTGGCACAAGGAAATGCAGAGCCACACCTATAAGGTAGTAGCCGAAATGAATATACTGGTTATATAAGTCAACAGACTCAATTTGTGTGTTATAAAACGCTGCATCACCAGTACCGACAGCGCTTGAAAGATAAGGAAGCGCTAGAATTGCAGGAAATAGCAGTACCAACCTAATAGCCCAGGGGTTAACCGTATCTTTCCTGGTAAGCGTATCGAATGCGAGGCGAAACCGACAAATCGCAAAAGCAGCGAACAAAAAAACTGCCCACCACAGACCGAACGATAGTAGGAATTTAGAGCCTGTCATATATTCTCTTCTAATTCACCAAGACAATCAGGTGTGCCAAATATAATCTTTGCGAGCCGGCGTTAAATGCAAACCACGCGCCAAATCCAACCTTAGGCTTATGGGTATTTAGTTGCTTGGCTGAACGCTTAATCTCAAAATTCACGCCATAGCCGACAAAAGATAGTGTAGCTCAAGTCCCAGCGCGTCGATAATTTTGACATGAATATGAGCAAAGACGTGTAATTCGATCGGCTCGCTAAATTTCTATTTGCGAATCGTCGCTAACAATATTGCAATGCTAGGCCGGCAAGATAGTAAAATATTTGTTTTGCTGGCGTGCATGTTTGGCTAACTATTCATATTTCACTTACACTCAAAACAGCTCTCCTAAAAAGCGGCCCACACCACCACGAACACATAGCCAGAGACAGATCCAGGCGAAATTTTGATCAACCAACTATTAAAGCCACTTAAACACAAAGTCACCAAATCTAAACTTGCGAGCAGCAGCGCCTGGGCGCTCGGAAACGTCCTGGCCGTCCAGGGCATGCGCTTACTCAGTAATCTCATTCTGACGCGCATGCTGGTACCTGAATATTTTGGTCTTATGGCGCTCGTTCAGAGCGCGATTGTCATTGTCACGATGCTGACAGACATTGGCCTGAATGGGGCGCTATACAATTCCAAGCGCCTCGACGACAGAGCATTCATGCAGACCGCCTGGACGCTGCAGTTATTGAAGGGCGCTGTTGTTGCGCTGCTGCTACTCGCTGCGAGCCACCCTATTTCTGTCGCCTATGGCGAACCCGAATTATTCCTGCTGTTGGTGGTCGCCAGCCTCGCCAGCCTGTTCGACTCGGGCCGCTCAACCGCAATGATCTTGGCCGACATCAAGCTAAATCAGCGCCCGCGGTTTATATCGGAATCGCTCGCACTTGCGGTCACCATTGTCGTAATGATTATCACAGCCTACCTAACACGCAGCTATTGGGCGCTGATGGTCGGTCATGTTTCCGGCGTCATACTGCGGCTTGTGTTCAGCTACACCCTGTTTCCAGGTCCGCACATTGTAGGTTTCCGTTTGGAAAAAGCGGCGCTAAAGGAGATTTTTGGCTACGGCAAGTGGATTTTCTTATCATCAGCGTTGTTTGTAGTACAAACCCAAGCGGACATCATGATTATGGGGTTTTGGATGCCGATGGAAGAGCTCGGCCTCTATTCTATCGCGACGGTGTTTGCCAGCCTGATTGTGATCCTAACCGGTGCGATCTCTGGGCGCGTACTGCATCCGTACTACAATAAACTAATCGCCGATTCGACCGCAGTGGCACTCACCGCGAAAATCCGACGTATACGCAATAAGTTGCACCTGTTTTTTCTTTCCATCGCGCTTTTTATCGCCGCGTTTGGTCAGCTTATTATCGAACTGCTATATGACGACCGCTACCTTAGCGCCGGCTGGATGTTGCAACTATTGGCCTTTGGAAGGATAGGCAATGTACTTTCGGCGACACTCACCCCCTATATGTTGGCCAAGGGCGACTCCTATGGGGTGATGGCCTACCAGTTCTTTTTGTCTGTACTATTATTAGTCGGGCTTTATCTGGGCGGAACCTATAGCGGTACGGTTGGATTGATACTTGCGTACACGCTTATTCCCATACTCAGCCACTTTATTTTGCTATATATGGTGAGGAAACATGAAATCCGCTTAGTCAGCAATGATGGGCTTACGATTTTGTTTTGTTTCACATTTACCCTTACTGCGCTCTATGTATCAGGATCGATGTTTTGGGACATGGTCGGTTTGAGTGAATATGTTGCCGAGTTTACAAGCTCGCTATTTTGATAGTACGAGATATGAATTACGCACTTGCATTAGAGGCACACCATAAATGCCACCGTTTTAACGCTATGAATCTAAAACAGCTGTTGGTGTTCAACTACAATTTTAAGGCCGCGACTTGAAAATAATCCAGTCGAATATAGACGTATTTAGGAACGACTTACAAGCGTGCGAGTTTGTTTCGTTTGATATTTTTGACACGGCGGTTATTCGCAACATATGCGAACCAAAAGATCTTTTTCTAATTATGGAAAAGATCTTAATAGATCAACACGGAGACAGTAGATATAGAGGGTTCGCACAAAAGCGATTCACTGCAGAACTCGATATCGTGACAAAAACGTGGGCCGATGATCGGGCGCTAGAGATCGATCTGGACGATATTTACCATAACTTATGTCATCTCCATCCCGAATTTGAAACGACCCTCGCCGAGATCAAAGCCCTGGAACTCGAAACAGAAGCCCTTGTTACCGTACAAAACCCCGAGATTTATTCTATTTACCAACAAGCCCGGGACCTGGGCAAGAAAATCATTTTTATTTCTGATATATATTTACCAAAAACACATATCGAAAAACTGCTTTCACAATGCCAGTATGATACTTACGCGAAGCTATTTGTCTCTTGTGAAATTGGCACTAATAAAGCGTCGGGCAAATTATTTGACTACGTAATAAGTTCACTCGACATTGCACCTGAAAAAATAGTGCATTTAGGCGATAGCTTTCACTCAGATGTAACCCAGGCCGCTGCACGAGGTCTTAAGTCACATCATGTAACCAAGGGTGTTCGCCTTCTCAGTCGGGACCGCTACTACCATAAAGACGACGCCAGTAACCTGGGAGCGAGTACTTTTCGCGCTCTACAAAAAAATTATAAATTACTGAAAGAAAATGCCAGTGTTTTTGATGTTGGCTATCAGGTGTTGGGACCTATCGTATGCGGTTTCACAAACTGGCTTTGCCAACACGCAAAAAGCAAAAAAATAACCGATTTATATTTTATTGCGCGGGAGGGCTGGTTTTTAAAACGCGCTTACGATTTGCTTGCTGACTGCAACGCAGTCAACGCAAAAAGCCATTATTTGCTCGCTTCACGACGCTCATTAATATTTCCACTAATTTCTGAAAACGTAGGTGAAGTTTTTTTATCGTTTGCCGTTTCACGCCGACCGGCGAGCATAAGACAGTATTTGGATATCATCGAGGTCTCGGCGAACCATAACGATATTGTAGCCGCCGGGTTCGAAGGCGAAAACCAAATCATCGATCCCTATCACCTGGAAGAAGACGCCAATAAACTGAGCACGCTAATGGATAATATTTCATCAGTGGTGATTGAAGCGGCTACACGCGAAAAGAACTGTTACCTACGCTATCTAAACGAAGTTGGCATGCTCGCATCCGATGCCGCTGGCTTGGTCGACTCAGGTTGGTTTGGTAGCGGCCAGGCGCGCTTAGACAAGCTCGTTCATGGAGAAAATCCAAATGCCATGTTGTACGGCTTTTATTTCGCCCTACATAAGAAGGCTACGGATAAATTTTCTGAGAAATCACCAGGCCACGGATATTTATTTAATTTTGATGACTTCGGTGGCGACATTGAAGAATTTTTGGAGCTGGCCCGTTTAATTGAAGTTTTCCTCAGCGCGCCATCTGAGAGTTTTAAAAAATTCGAAGAAGTTGACGGTGAACTCGTACCTCGCTACGTCAGGGAAAACAGTAACCCCCATCTGGATAAAACAATAGAAGAAATCCAAAGGGGTGCCGAAGCTTATATTCGCGATTACGCAAACCTGCCAAAAGCCTTGCAGGCAAATGCACCGATGCCATTGATGCGACATCTGCTTATGGACTTTATTCGTAATCCAAGCGCAAACGAAGCAAAGCAAGTGGGCGCCATTCCCTATGAATCAAATGTGTTGGCTGCAGAGGTAAGCCCTAAATTTGCAGATCCTGAGCGCGGCACGTTAGATGTCATCCTGCGCCCAAAACAGTTCAGCAGTGAATTCACCATTTCAAATTGGCGGGCTGCCTATTATCGCAACCTGGATTCCGTTGTCGCAAAAGCGTTTATCAAACTAGTAAGCCGGTACTATCGGGAAAAAAATCCACACTACCTTAAACTCAAACGTATGATTAAAAAAATCATACGCAAACTAAAAAGGTAAAATTTATTTTTTAGTATCCCGCTCCGTACGTATCCATTTTGTTTCACGTTTTTTCACAAAACGTTTGTATATAGACATTTTCGACATAATGTAGGACACAATGCTACCAAGCTCTTGCAACGACAAAATTGTCCTGCCATAAACGCCCCAGGAAAACGCTAGCGCCAGACTGACAAGACTGAGACCGAGTAAAAAAACAAGAAACGGTGTGTAGCTTCCTAAAAATACACCGAACACTAAGAATAGGCCTGCAAATGCGATTTGAATCGACAGCATTAACGTCAGTGGAGGGATAGCGAGGTCGAGCGTAAAAAAAAGCAGACGAAAGTTCACACGCTTTAATGCATAAAACAAGTTTGGTAACACGTAACGTTGCAAAATATCTAAATGCCCGTGCTCCCAGCGCTCACGTTGCGTTTTCATCGCGTCGTCACTTTCTGGAAAGGCACTCGTGACAACCGCGGAATCGACATAGTGCGCACCGCGACCAGCCCTCGCCAATTCCACGCCTAATTTCATATCTTCAACAATTTCACCTGAAGCAAGCGACACTCGCGTAATATCCTGCCATTTAAACGCCATACCGGTACCCAACAAGGGCACGGGTATTCCGAGGGCAGTCATACCTTTGCAACGTACGCGATTTCGAATCATCACAGCTAATTCAGAAACTTTGCTCGCGATGGTAGCGCCCGTCGACGATTGAATCAGATAGCGACCTTGTGCGGGCCTGTCCACTTGCAAAACAGCATTTTTCAAACGTTGCAAAGCGCCGTAAGCCACATCGCAATCAGCATCAACAATAATAACGATTTCGGGCGGTGCCTCGCGCAACTTATCCAAACCAAAAGCCAACGCAAAGCCCTTGCCTCTATCAGTGTCGTGTGTGCGCTCAATGACTTCGCAGCCGGCCTTCCGTGCGATTTCTGCTGTTGCATCAGTGCAATTGTCTGCGACAACCAGCACACTATCGCCGTCTCCTATCTGGCTATTAATCGACTCAAGCGTCGCCGCCAGCACAAGCTCTTCATTGTGCGCAGGGATCAACACTACGCAGGAGGCGTCTGTATCTGGACAGTCCTCTTCCCGATACAACGGCAGCGAAAAACATTCGAGCGCGTAGAGAAATAAAGGAATACTGACCACGCAAGCAATCAGGGTCAACGGCTCAATCATTTGCGGTCGCCTCATTTATCGCATCAAGTATTTTTTGAGCCTCAACGACACTCGAATGACGTGCAACAACTTTTTCGAGCCCTCTGTCACCAAGCGCCTGAAGCTCTTCACAACTTAATTGAACGATCTCATCAATTTTTGTTTCAAGGCTTGTTGCACAACCGGCGAGCACGAGCCAACCCGAGTCATCCCAGACAAGCTCTGGTATACCGGCAATATAGGTGCTTAACACCGGCCGACTGCGCGCATAGGCCTCCATAATGACAACCGGTAAACCCTCAGCGAAACTCGGCAATAGCAGGGCGGCACTGCTGTCTAAACTCGCAATAATTTCTTCAGTCGAACACCAGCCACGCATATTAATCTGGTCACGAATGCCGTTGTTCTCAATAAAGCTTTCGATGTCTTCACGCAATTCGCCATCGCCAATAAGGTCGAGTTCAATCACAACGCCTTTTGCCTTGAGCTTTGCGATGGCTTGTAATAGAAGCATTTGACCTTTTTGCTCGGACAGGCGCCCAATACATACAAACTTTTTATTTGTAC
This sequence comes from Cellvibrionaceae bacterium, assembly GCA_028281575.1. Taxonomy (GTDB): domain Bacteria; phylum Pseudomonadota; class Gammaproteobacteria; order Pseudomonadales; family Cellvibrionaceae; genus Agaribacterium. The sequence continues at coordinate 68,795 of JANQJP010000090.1, read as the reverse complement.
TGATAGTTACTTTCTCTTTTTTAAGCAACTCATCATCCACAGCGCAATGCACCTCTACAACTTTGCGCCAGTGTGCATAATCGCACCACCGAAATAACTGGCTGCGACAAAAAGAGGTAATCGCAATAACAAAACGCGCGCGCGTAATTTTTTCACCGAGGGAAATTTCACCCGGTCGATCAAACTCTTCCGGCCCATGTACTGTAAAGCTAAAGCCTGGCCCACCCAGGATTGAACAAAGCATTGCAACACTGGTGCTATTTGTTCCGAAGTGCGCGTGGACATGTTGAATATTTTCACGTTGGCATATCTCGAGCAGTTCACAGGCTTCAAAGAGATAAATAATATGGAAGGAAAGGCGATTTCGGTCTCGAAGACCATGCGCAATACTTTTACCCAGAGCTTGAATAAAGGTTATTGGTTTACGCACAGCCAGGCGCGCTGCAGCCTTAAGCAAGCCGCGCATATTTCCTTTGGCAATGCAGATTGTTTTACCCAACTCGTCTTTGTCTCGGCTATCGACCAGTTCCTCAGGATCATTTCTGGCAGCGACGCGAACGACCTTCGCCCCGAGACTCTCCAGCGCAAGAATTTCACGACGTATGAAAGTATGACTCACTTTTGGGTACTGATTTACAAAGTAACAAATATTCACCAACTTAAATCCTGATTATTACGTTGTCCGACATTCAAAGTTCGCCGCATACCGACGATTAAACAATAAGTGTTAACAAAGCCCTAGTAGGTCGTTGAAAAAGCTATATCAGTAGCTTCGAGCCGTTAGTACGTAAGATAAAGCTTTAAAAACGCATGGATATGTCCCTATAGCTCCGGCGATTCATCCATGAATCGACGGTTTTAAAAGCTTTATCTTACGTACTAACTCACCATAGTGCGGGATTTAACTTATTCACCAACTTGCCAGCTACCCCTCATTTGTATTCAATTAGGTGCATTCGGCGCTTTGTTATTTTTTTCCAGTAGAACTCACAAACGCCAGTAAACTCTGCAAATTTTCCCAGTACGATAAAAAAGCTCCATTGCGCTCGCACATCAGCGTCGATATAGGTCAATCGGGTGAGCCTGTACCACTGGACGGGATAAATAACTATCAGTAATAAAAACCACGCGTTAATCGCGCTTAGCATCAAAATAGTAAACGGAAGTACACCTCCCCAAACGAGCGCTTTCAGGGTTTCTTTAACCCAGTGCCTCTCAGTATCAGCTCCGTGCACATAGGCTCCTAAAGCAAAAGCAAAACCCGCGCGTTTGCTGCGCTTCCACCACTGCGAAAACGTCGTCATAGCCGCATCGTGTATCGTCATATCTGCATCAATGCGCTCGATTTTCCAAGACTGTTTTCGCATTCGCAGGCACATTTCGGGCTCTTCACCAGCAATAAAGTCATCGCGGTAGCCGTTGACAGCCTGCAACGCAGAGACGCGGATAATGGCATCGCCGCCACAAGCTTTAGCCTCACCTACTGGGGTATTCCATTCGATATCGCATAGGCGATTATAAATTGAGCGATCCGAATAGCGTTCAACGCGCCGGCCACACACAACCGCGTGATTGTCATGCTGAGCAAAGAATTGGAGCGCTTGCTCGACCCAATCGGAAATAATTTCACAATCACCATCAACAAAATGCACAAACTGAACATCAGCGTGTTTTTCAGCGAGTTTTCGCCAACCAACGTTTCTTGCACGAGCAGCAGTAAAGGGGACAGCCATATCCAGTTCTATGCATAAGCATCCGAGCTCACGCGCGCGCTCAACGCTTGTGTCCGCCGAACCGGAATCGACATATACCACAAGGTCGGATATTTCACGAGCGGACTGAATACACTTAATCAGACGCTCCCCTTCGTTACGCCCGATAATAACAACGCCAAGTAGAGAGTTCTTAGTCATATAATCTCTTTTTGTTAGAAATAAATTTCTCTAGCCCCTGGCTTGCTGGAGAGTGAGCGAGTGACGATAATGCAGATATCATTTACGCTCGCTGAGCCGAGTCAAGCCAGTAGCAGTATTTCCTCCAGCAGAGGTGATCAAATTAGTATGAACAGGCCCTAGTGATGCATCAGACTGTAGCCATTGTCACAGTGACATATAACGCCGCGAGTTTTATCGAAGAATTTCTGCGTTCTATCGCCGAACTATTCGGCTCGAGACAAAACTACACGCTTATTTTAGTCGATAATAACTCTTCGGACGAAACCTGCGCGTTAATAAAATCATTTATTTCTAAACACAACTTGGAAAACCGTGTCACGCTGATAGCACAAGATACGAACCCCGGTTTTGGCACCGCATGCAATGCGGGCACAAATCATGCGTCGAAGAGCGGCCGTACTGAGCTGGTATGGTTCTTAAATCCCGACACAGTTATAAGTGTGGAAGCCGCAGATGCATTGCTTAACGAGTTTACCAGAAATGCCGAAGCAACATTTGTTGGCAGTGTTTTAAAAGACGAAGATGGCGAAGTGAGAGCAGGCGGATTTAGGTTTCCAAAGCTATTAAACACTATCTCTCACCATTTAAAACTCGGCTTGTTTGATAAACTCTTACCCTCAACGACAACAGCAATCCCGATGAAGCAGGCACCTTTTCGGGTAGACTGGTTAACCGGCGCATCGTTTATGGTAAAGCGGGAAGTGCTTGCAGGATTAAACGGATTCGACACGAAGTTTTTTCTATATTATGAAGAAGTTGATTTATTTCTTCGTGCGGCTCGCGCGGGTTATCAAGCCTGGTCAACACCCGAAAGTATTATCTTTCATTCTTCAGGCGCATCCACAGGCATAAATACTCGAAAACAGAATAAACCAAAGCGACTTCCCAAATACTGGTACGAATCGCGCCGACATTTTTATATTAAGAACTTTGGCAGGACGTATTTAATATTGCTGAATATCGTACTTACCGTTTGTTACGGCTTGCTTTGTTTGCGTTCGCTTATTCAGAAAAAAAGCAACCCATTTGCAGATCACTATTTAAGAGATATTTTATCTCATTCATGACACGGATTAAGGCTTATTAACACTAATAAAAGCTGGTGACAGCACCGAGCGAGGATGCAATCTTTTCAATATCCATGGGTTGTTTAATATAGCCAATATAGTCGGCTCGGTCGTTCAGAACAACGACATGACTTGTGTGATCAATAGTATAACCGTCATCCAAAAACACTTTGTTAAAAGCAACATTTACGTTATTCGTAAAACTCATTATTTGCTTGAAATCTCCCGTAGCACCTAAGAAATCACTATTAAAATAGGTAACATATTGCTTGAGGACATCGGGCGTATCTCGTGCGGGATCCAGACTTACAAGAATAACCTGGAAGTTTTCCCGTGTGGAACTATCTACACGTTCAAGTATTTTTGCCAATTCCATCAGCGTCGTTGGACAGATATCAGGACAATGGGTAAAACCAAAAAAAATAAGTGAATATTTGCCAATGAGCCGCTCTTTATTTAAAACCTGTTGATTGTGGTCTTCGAGCAAGACAGGGGCAATCGTTCGCGGTTGCGAAAAAAGCACGATACCGTTTGCCCTTAGACTTTCCTTGGTTATCGGTGTCGGTGCCAATACCTTATTGAGAAATAAGCCAAAAAAAATCACCATCGTCACAATAATGCTGACTACGGTGATTCGGATATTTTTTTTCTGTCTGTGATTTAGTTGATACGCCGCTTGAACCATATGCAAATCTCTACAGAGAAGTATTACCGCCAATGAGATAATGATCCGCTAACATAACCGCAAACAAGGCCATTAAATAAACGATCGAATACCAAAACGCATCCATACCCGCCCGCGGTTTTTCCCCTAACCAGAGCACCACAACAAAATAAATGTAGCCCAAGCCCAAAAAGCTCGCTCCGAGAAGATAAAGCCAGCCCAACATATGCGTTGCATAGGGAAGCAGGCTCACGGCAATAAGAATGGCAGTGTAGAGGAGAACATGAAATTTTGCATATTGCTCGCCGTGAGTCACAGGCAACATCGGCACATTTGCATTTTCATATTCCGCCCGCCGGTGAATGGCAAGTGCCCAAAAGTGCGGTGGTGTCCAGGCAAATATAATCAACACCAGCAACAGCGCGTGACCGTGAATTTCACCGGTGACCGCCGTCCAACCGAGTAACGGTGGCGCCGCCCCGGCGATACCACCAATAACAATGTTCTGCGGCGTGGCGCGTTTTAAGAACAGCGTGTAAATCATCGCGTAACCGACCGACGCAGCCATCGTCAACCAAGCGGTAAGCACATTGACAAAAAAGGCAAGCAGACTAAACCCCAGCGTTGCAAGCGCCACCGAAAATATAATTGCCGAGCGCGGCTGGACTCGCCCTTGAGCCACCGGGCGATTGTAGGTGCGTGCCATCTTGGTATCTATACCGCGATCGACAACGTGGTTGACCACCGCTGCCGCTCCAGCACAAAACGCAACACCCAGGTTACCCAAAACCAGAATATCCAAGGCGACCCACGTTTCGGTACTAAGCAGCATGCCAATGACGCAGGTGAGTAGCATAAGCGCCACAACCCTGGGCTTACACAGTTCTAAGTAATCACGCCACGAAGGCCGTTCTGCTATCAGAAGATTTTCGTTCATTTATTGTAATGAGCGTGTTCACGCCAACTATGGGTGGTGACAATGAAAATTAAAACGAGCAACAATGCGCCGCAGGCATTATGAAGCACCGCGATGCTAAGAGGCAATGCCAATACCACATTAGCCACCCCGAGAGCGAGCTGGCTAAGCAACACCGCACTGAGCGCCATAGCAACACGCCGCGCGCCCAATCGCCACAAATACACACACAAACCAAGGACCATCGCGCTTGTCAGCAATGCGCCAAGGCGATGAGCATAGTGAATGGCAACGCGCGATAGGTTGTCCAACTGGCCTCCCAGGTAGTTTGGCCCAAGGCCCTGAAATATATTAAAACCACCCGCCAAATCCATTTCCGGCAACCAGCTATTCTGGCATTTGGGAAAGTCGGGACACGCCAGTGCAGCATAATTGCTCGACGTCCATCCTCCGAGGCTCACTTGCAGTATGACGACCAACAAAACGATGAATGAAAATCGTGCGATATAACCACTGCTCACTCGCACCCTGGCTTTAGGCCACACCAGTGTGATCCAAATAAGACTTATCAGACATAAGGTTGCGAAACCTCCGAGCAAATGCGCGGTGACGACCTGGGGCCAAAGCTTGAGCGTAACCGTCCACATGCCGAACAGCCCCTGCACAATGACTAAACCGGCGAGAATCGCAGTAATCACAAAGATAAACTGCTGGGGTGAGCGCTCCTTAAGCGCAAACCGAAGTCGCAGCACATTCGCAAAATAGCCAAAGACGAGGAGACCAAGCAGCGGTTCAACCACACTGCCGAAAGCCACACGAGCAAATGTGCCGACAACCAGTAAAATCAATGAAAGCGACACACTGTTCCAAACACTAAAATCACGTGCTTTAGCAAAACCACGGTTTACAAAGAAAAAGAATATCAGGACAAGCAGGCCAAGGCTCGATGCGAATATCCTGTGAATCTGCTCAGGCCATGTCTTGTGGGTCTCCACAGGTGTATCGACGAAGGCCTGATTCGCTGCGGCAATTTCCTCTGCACTGTCGGGCACCCACAAATGGCCATAGCAGGTTGGCCAATCCGGACAACCGAGCCCCGCATCTACCAGGCGCGTATACGCACCCAAAACCACAACCACGATGACCGCGAGCAGCATAAGCGTCGCCAGGACGCGCAGTGTGGGCTGAAACAACATCATTGGTAGTCGATAGAGAATTTTAGTGCGCGCTTTAAGTCTTTCAACAGGTCGTTTCCATGGACGTCGCTCGAATACGCCATCATGGCGAAGCCCTCTTGATCCACCAAAAAGTAGAGTTTCTCGCCGGCGGCGGCCCCCAAAGCCATATTGGACAACCAAGTTGTCCATGTCTCGCTTGGCACCTCTACAAATTTAAGCCGCGGATGCTCAAGCGCCAAGGTATTTAAGCGCTCCTCAGATATCTGGTCTTCACCGAGCACGGCAACGCGTTCCAAGCGCTCGCTTTTTTGGGCCAGGCGAATATGTACTTGACGCGAAGTATAGAGATTGCGTTCACAGGCTTCATCGCATTCCGCCATAACCGGCAATAGCAGACGCCATTTTTTTTCTCGCGCATAAGCCTGCATAGCGTCTTCACCCACCAAATCGGCGATGTGCTGAGCGGGACTGAGCAAACGTCCCGCATTCACTGTGTGTTTCGGTACGCCCAAACCGGTAAAAAATACGATGTATGCAGAAGCCATGGGCAAGATAGCCACTGCGAGAATCAACCAAATAGTGTAATTTTTCTTTTTCATTGTTTTGCTATCTGTCATAGATCTACTGCAATTTGTGTTTAATTAAGAGCCAAAGGTTCGAGTTTGCGAACAGCCAGAGCAACATCAGTGCAAACGCCATCGCAAACCACTGCATTGCATAGCCGCGATGTTTTGCCGGAGGCATGTTTGTCGGCACATACATGACATCAAAGGCGAGTGGGTCGTCTTCGGCAAGCTGCAAAACAAAAGGGTACAAATCTTCTCCTATTTGGTCGCGCATTATATCGAAATCTACTTCTAAGATTCGGTGCGGCCATGAGAAAAGTGTATTTTTACGCTCATCAATAAGCGGCGAATCATAAGGAGCCAGCACATAACCTTCGAGCCACACCTCACCGTGGGGATGAACAATGTCAGGCAATACTGTCCTGTCCTGCGCAGCCTCAACCCAACCTCGATTAACAAGTAATAACTTATCACTCGTCTCGTCAGGCGCAAATGCAACCATGATTTCATAACCCGGCACGCCGTGTCGAATTCGCCCCTCGAGCAGCCAGTAGCGGTCCACAACAAACTCACCACTCGCGCTCACCCGCCTGAACTTGCTAAGGTATTCAACGGTGTTGCTCGACAGCGCCAACGTCGGCAATGCTTGTTGCGCACTGTGGTTTTCGAGTATGGTTTGTTTTTCATCTGCTCTATGCAGTTGCCAAAAACCCAGCGTCGTCAATAGCGGCAAAAACAACAGTGTAAAAATGCTGAGCCTTACATTGATTTGCCACTTAAACCTAGTCACGCCACTATCCATGGTGAGCCACAATGCTAAAAATTTTAATCATCATTTTGTTTATCGCCGTCATTGTGAGCTTGAGCAGCGGCCTCGTGTTTTTACTCAAAGATATGGGCGCGCCCGAAGCCAAGCGCACACTCTACGCACTGGGTATTCGCATTAGTTTGGCCAGCGTGCTACTCGGCCTCATAGCCTACGGTTTGCACACAGGTCAACTCGGCAGCACCGCACCGTGGGACAGAAGTGTCATCCCGAGCAGACAATAAAAAAAACCCGGCATACGCCGGGTTTTCATCATGCCCTATTCATATCGCTTAGCCGAGAATATAAACAAAGATAAACAAGCCAAGCCAAACAACGTCAACAAAGTGCCAATACCAGCTGGAAGCTTCAAACCCAAAGCAGTCGTCGTGATGGAAAATACCATTTGGTTTCATCGCGGCAACAAAAATTAACAAGCCGCACGCAGCACCGACCATCGCCAGTTTAATTGAAAGTGCAAAGTGCCCGCCAAACAAAGCCACGTAAAACGCAACAATCAAAGCGATTATGGGTGGCAAGCGCCAGGCCCAGGACGTTACCGAGCGAGCGAGCTGAACCAGCAGCATAATAGTACCCAGCGTCACGTGCGCACCGTGAAAACCGGTGAGCATAAAGAACGTCGTGCCATAGATACCTGAATTTAACTGCAGGCCGAGATGCTCATAAGCTTCAATATATTCTTCCGCCTGAAGGACCAAAAACAAAAAACCGAGCGAAACAGTAACGGCGAGCCACAGATTAAATTGACGCTGGTTCTTACCGCTTTTTAAAGATGTGTGAGCAAAATGCACCGTCACACTTGACGCCAAGAGCAATGCAGTATTCCAAAACGGCAGCCAGCCAAACCAATTGGCAATGCCCGGGTTGCTCATATTTTTCTCAGGGCCGAGCACAGTTGCTGCCTCCCCGTTTGCCGCCATGTCCGGCGTCGTCATAAGCGGCCATTCGGCTTCAAAATCGTTCCAAAGATATTCGGCGGTAGGGCCTTCCGACAACCAGGGCAGCGCAAAAGTACGTACGTAAAACAGTGCGCCGAAGAACGCGGCAAAAAACATGACTTCACTAAAAATAAACCAACCCATGCCCCAAACATAACTGCGCTTTAGCTGAGCACTATTCAAACCGGCATGATTTTCTTTTATCACCTGGCCAAACCATTTCCACATGACAAACAGCAAAATGACGAGGCCCAATAGAAAAACCTGCTGACCTTTGCCCTCAGTACCATTGGACATTTCCATTAGCCAATTGCCGAGGCCCATAACCGTAAGGAAAAGCCCAATCGTTGCAAATAATGGAAATTTGCTTTGTTCGGGGACGTAGTACGGTTCGTATTTTTGTTCCATAGCTCTAAACTCCGCTATATCTTCTAATTTTTATACTGCGTGCTATTAAAGATTCGCTAAATATTGGCCTACCGTAGGTTGCTCATTAGAAGATGCTTCTTGCACTGCGTTTTTTTCGGCTTCAATTATTTCAGCCGAGGACGCAGTCACATCAAATAATGTGTACGACAGAGTAATGCTTTTAACCGCTTTGGGTAGATCCTGATCTACGATAAAGCGCAAGCCAAGCTCGGCGCTTTTACCCGGGGCAAGTGTCTGCTGGTTAAAGCAAAAACACTCTGTTTTATGAAAATAGTCGATAGCATTTTTGGGCGCCATACTCGGCACAGCCTGACCAACCATGTATTTCGCCGTCGGGTTTTGTGCGACAAAATGTGTTGTCATTGCTTGACCGGGATGCACATCTATGGAGTAGTTCATAGGAAAAAACTCCCAGGGCATCGCCGAATTTTTCGTCGCGATAAACTTCACCTTTACTGTGCGCGTCGTGTCCACGCCTGCTGGAACAGCAGTATAGGGTTTACTGGATGTTTTACCGTTTATACCCGTAATTTCGCAAAACAGCGTGTACATCGGCGGCAGCACAAAAAGACAAAACGCGAACATAGACACGGCCAACAGCACCAGCTTTACAGTGGTGCGTTTAACCGCTTTACCTTCCGTCCGCGCTGACATTTATTTCACTTCCGGGGGTGTAGAAAAGGTATGGTAGGGGGCAGGTGAAGCAACCGTCCACTCCAAACCGTGTGAGGCTTCCCAAACTTCGTCGCTGGCTTTTTTTCCACCGATAATCGTTCGAATAACAATATACAAAAACAGCACTTGCGCAGCGCCAAATAAAAACGCACCAACGGACGAAATCATATTCCAATCTGCCCACAGTGGATTGTAGTCGGGGATACGCCGCGGCATACCTGCAAGGCCGGAAAAATGCATCGGAAAAAACGTGACATTTAAACCAATAAACGCAATCCAAAAATGTACTCTACCCATGGCTTCGTCATACATACGACCGCACCACTTAGGCAACCAATAGTAGACAGCAGCGGTAATCGAAAAAATTGCACCGGGGACTAACACATAATGGAAATGCGCAACGACAAAGTAGGTATCATGATATTGAAAATCAGCGGGCGCAATCGCGAGCATCAAACCTGAAAAGCCACCGATGGTAAACAAAATAACGAAAGCGATCGAAAAGAGCATTGGCGTTTCAAAAGTCATCGCACCGCGCCACATCGTGGTCACCCAGTTAAACACCTTCACACCCGTAGGAACAGCGATCAACATCGTCGCATACATAAAAATTAATTCACCCGCAAGCGGCATGCCCACTGTGAACATATGGTGCGCCCAAACGATAAAACTCAAGAAGGCAATGGATGCGGTCGCGTAGACCATGGACGAATATCCAAACAGGGGCTTACGCGCAAACGTGGGAATAATGGCACTGACAATTCCGAAGGCCGGCAGAATCATGATGTACACTTCGGGGTGACCAAAGAACCAAAATATGTGTTGGAACAACACCGGATCACCGCCACCAGCAGCATCAAAAAATGAGGTGCCGAAATGGATGTCCATCAACATCATGGTGACAACACCTGCTAACACAGGCATCACCGCGATCAGCAGATAGGCTGTGATTAACCAGGTCCAAACGAACAGCGGCATCTTCATCAAAGTCATGCCCGGTGCACGCATATTCAGAATAGTCGCGATAATATTGATCGCACCCATAATCGAGCTGGCACCCATGATATGCACAGAGAAAATAAACAGGGTGACGCTGGGTGGTGCATAGGTCGTAGACAGAGGCGCATAGAAAGTCCAACCAAAATCGGGCGCACCCCCTTCCATAAACAAAGTAGACACCAGCGCCGCAAACGCGAACGGCAGAATCCAGAAACTCCAGTTGTTCATACGCGGTAGCGCCATGTCCGGCGCTCCGATCATCATCGGAAGCATCCAGTTCGCTAAGCCAACAAAGGCTGGCATGACGGCACCAAATACCATGATCAAACCGTGCAGCGTTGTCATCTGATTAAAAAATGCGGGCTCAACAATTTGCAGACCAGGCTGAAATAGCTCTGCCCGAATAACCAACGCAAATAGGCCTCCAAGGAAAAACATCAGGAAGCTAAACCACAGGTACATCGTACCGATATCTTTATGGTTGGTTGTGAACAACCACCGACTTAAACCTTTCGCAGGACCATGTGCCATTGTTTTATTCTCCTATTGGCCTTGCTTGTAATTAACAATATCAATGGGCTGTACTATGTCGCCCATGTTATTGCCAAAAGCGTTACGCTGAAACGTGACAACTGCCGCGAGTTCAACTGGCGTGAGCTGTTCACCAAAGGCGGGCATTGCGCCCAGCCCTTTCACAACCCGACTCAAATGTTCATCCAGCGCTCCCAATGCTATCGGGCTGCCAGCAATTGCTGGGAAAACACCTGCGACACCTTCTCCGTTCGGTTGGTGACAGGTTGCGCATTGATTAGCGTAAATAGCTTCACCCTGGGTATAGAGTTCGTCGAAGCTTAACGTCTGTTTCGCCGCTTCAGCAATCTCTTGAGCACGCGCCTGCTTCGCGGCTATCCACTGATCGAATTCGTCTTGTGAAACGGCGTGAACTTCAATTGGCATAAAGCCGTGGTCTTTTCCGCAAAGCTCAGCACACTGCCCACGAAACACACCTGGCTCCTGCACTTTCGTCCAGGCCTGGTTGATATAGCCGGGGATGGCATCGCGTTTAACCGCTAAGTCGGGCACCCACCAACTGTGGATGACATCTGCGGCCGTCACTAAAAAACGGACTTTTTTGTCGACGGGAATCAATAGCGGTTCGTCAACTTCAAGCAGGTAGTGCTCACCTTTTTCAGCACCCCCTAAAATCTGCTCTTTGGGTGTACTCATATTTGAAAAGAAGGATACTCCCTGTTCGGGGAAATCGTACTTCCACTTCCATTGATAACCAGTGATGAGCACATCGACTTCGGCATCTTCAGTGTCATAGATTTTCATGAGCGTGGTCGTGGCAGGGTAGGCCATGCCAACAAGAATAAGAAGAGGAATAATTGTCCAAACGAATTCGAGCGCCGTGCTCTCGTGAAAATTTGCTGCAACAGCACCACGTGATTTTCGGTGCAGGAACATGCTGACGAACATCACCCCGAATACGACAACGCCAATGCCACAACAAATCCAGAAAATCAGCATATGCAGGCTGAATACTTCCTGGCTTACAGCCGTGACGCCTTCTGTCATATTGAGCCGCCATTCACTCGCGTACGAGATCGAAGCTGACAAAACAAAAAACAAAAGCACGCACAGCGCAATGGGTGTTCTTAGGGGAAACCTCATCGCCCGTCTCCATTAGTCACTAGTTTTTATTTATAGATTATTCTCTAATGGCCATCGATCACCCTGGCAACTATGCCGGGCGGATAGACCTAAACGCGCCCAAGTAAACGTCACTAGATCAGCTCATGATGCCAATTTCTGCGACAAATTGCCGCAACGCGCAGATTATAACTACATATCCTTAGTTTTGATAATGATTACTGATATTTCAAATGCGCTTGGGTCTCTTCTAACTCAACAACCCGGCGGGTCCGCCTTCTAAGAATCACCCGATCTAGTCAAATATGCTCTATGACTTGTAACTCGCGCATTTTGCATTAAGTTTTTAAGACATATGGGGAATTTTAGCGCCAGTTCCTGAGCCTAGAATCCTTTAGCTAGACCCACAATGCACGACATGAGCTTTGAAGTAAACTTGCAGATACGCGCATCCATCGACAGAGCAAGGGAATTAGAAACACGTACACATTCGCTCAAGAATTACGTTGAATCGCGCCTGGACGGACTGCACCACTCGATTAAACTCCCAGCCCAGGGACAAACCGAATACCTCACAGACTTCCTCACCCGGTATATTGACCATGTGCCCGACTTCATTGAAGCCCTGGTTGAGCTTGCCAAAAGCGCGGGAATATATCAGTTTCTCAAGAAGCTGATTGATATCGCTCAGTCCTATTTTGCTTCGCCGCCCGAACTGGTATCCAATCACGGTGGCTTGCACGCGCTAATCGACGAGGCGTATTTGGCCCATCGCCTGATGGAGGAGGTCAACGACAGAATCATGATGAACTGCGGTATCCCATTGGTGCCTATGGATATGACGCTATCCAACATTGTCGTGCACCACCTTATCGGCGACGAGTTTGCAAACGAGCTAGATCTCGCTGTGCACTATTCCGTCGAGGTATTCTTCGAAGACGACCGCATTATTAAAAATGCGCCGTTTAACGATTATATCCGTCTGCACAAAGCCGAGGGCTGGAATGATTTGTTGCACGAATGGCCCTGCCTCGCTGGCGATTCGTCAATAAAATTGAACTTGGAAAACCGTCCTGATCCTGCGTCGTTCCATTAATATTTTTCAATAAATTCTCGTCAGACTTTTTGACGATCTTGAAACGTTGTTATGGAAAGCTGTTTCAGATTTTTCTATTTAATTTATAAATATTTACGCGCGGCTTGGGTCATGCACTAGCGTTTGCAGGAAATCGCTGACCGCTTCTCCCACGCCTTTTACATTCGGCGTTCTCGGGACAGGAGTAAAGGAAGCAACCTGACGCAATTTTGTCGCGAGCGAATCTTCGTCAAACGACAAAATATGGCCAAGCTCTTCAAACTTATTGGCCGTGGCGACCTGGTGATCGTTAACGTGCTCGCCAAACTCGGACCTGCGCGCCAACACTAAAAGTGGAGTCTTAGAGTCTAAGGCTTGAATAATAACGCCAATGCCCGCGTGACCAATAACCAATGAGGCCGATTTCACACGCTGGTCAAATTCTGTTTTATCTAAAAACCGTGTGTAATCAAAGTGTCTTGGCTCATAGCTACCCTCACCAATTTGGCCAAAGACTTGATCTTTAATCAGGCCAGACTCAACGGCCGAATCAACAATCTTAAACAGACGATCGAAAGGCAACATGCTACCCGATGTCACGAAGATCACTGCAACTCTCCGACATAGCGGGCAGCTTCATAGCGCTCCGCGACTTCGGGCCACTGAGTCAAAAAGAGGTCCGCACGATTTAGCATTAGCCTGCCACTCATCGAAAGGTCGTCCAATTGGGCAACGCTGTCTATCCAAACGGTTTTGCTGCCAAAGAACTTTGCTATCACACAGACAATTGCGATCGGCAATGAGCCGGTGGTTATGACCACATCGGGGCGCTCAACGATAACAAAAAAAAGCGACTTCCAGAAAGTCATGAGCATTTTTATCGGTTTATTTCGATCACATTCACCCACGACGTAAGTGGGGCCTCGCTGGCGAAGTTTTTGCGCCCAAATTTCGCGTGTTGTCACATAAACTGAGGGCTGAACGGGCCAGGTTTCCGACGTGCTCAATAAACCGAGTAACTCGGTCATATGACCGCCGGATGAAGCGCCGACACAAACTTTTAATTTTTTTGAAGCGCGAGGTTTAAGCAATGTTCCAGCGCTCGTGAATCAAGCTCATCGACTGAACGATATTGGCTTTCGAGGAGGCGCCAAAAACAATAGAGTCTAAACCCTCCAACCCACATACCCAATCAATGGCCTCGCTCGGCGCGATCGCACCAGAAGCAAATATCGACATTGCAATAACGCGTGCATCAGATTCAGCAATAACGTTTTTGTACTCCTCCACGCCACCGCACATACGAAAACCAATCTTATTGATGTTCGCACACACAATTGGAGACTCAATACCCTGTTCTTTAAGCACGCGCAGCAAAAGCGGCAAATTCATGGTGATAAAACCGGCTTCGGCTTGATACTTTTCTTTGATATACCGATGAAACTCGCCGAGAAACTGGTAGCCCTTTACACCCAGAATAAGGTCAGTGATAACATTCTGCAGGAATATCACAGGTGTTTTAACACCCTCGAAATGCTTCATTTCAGCATCGACCAGCATCTGCAGCATTTTGTTCACATCCTGCCGAACCACCGATAACGCACCAGTGAACATGGTGTCTATTACGCCAGACGGGGAAAACTTTTTCAGCGTTTCCAAAATACCTATCTCGCCGACAGAGTTCGCGTATTTATGTGCGTAGGGCATGCAAGGATAGAATTCAAAGTCCGGATAGCGCTCTGGATTGTCTTTGACTATTTGTGCTATTTCGGCGACACGATCATAGGTCGTGCACATGAAAACTTTTATGCCAGCATCATAGGCGTCGTCCAATACGCGCATAATCGACTGCGTATCTCGAAACTTCATCGAAAGCGCCCGCGCTTTCTCCTCGGACATGTGGTTGACACCAAAGAATTGGTTATCCCCAAAAAGTACTCGTTGCAAAGTCATAATTACTTACTTCCTAACGCTGCTATTTTCTCGATAACCAAATCCGTTTCCGCTGCTGTATCAAACGCCGTTTCAACCGCTCCCTCTCGCCCTTGTATTAGGTCAACGAAATGATCGAGCTGCGCAGAATATTCTTCTCCACGCATATAAAAATTAACGGGTTTCTGTAACTCAGTAATGTATTTAATGCTCCATCCATCACCGAGTGATTCAAAACTTTCACCTGGAGCGAGGTAGACTTTCATTTCCTGGCGGTCACAAACAATTTTCCCTTTCTTGCCATATACCGAAATTGTCGTGCTCATCTTGCGGTAGGACTGATCACTCCAATTAGCTTCCAATAGCCCCGTCGCTCCAGAGGGGTAGTCCATCGTCGCGTAAACGGCGTCTTCAATATCTGTCGAAAAAATCGACTGTAGCTGCGCAGATTTGACCGCGTTCGGCGGGCCGACAATAAAGTTCATAAGATCGAGCACGTGGCAGGCGTAATCGTGAAGGCAGCCGCCTCCTTCAGATTTCTTTGAGCGCCAAGTTTTCCCTGTTTTTGGCCTGATCACCACCTGACCAAAGGCCTTTCCCTCCACATGATGGACATCGCCAATCGCGCCTGCCTTCACTAAACGACGAGTTTCCTGAAACGTGCCAATAAAACGATTGTGATAGCCGACCTGGTTAACCAGGTTATGTTGCTTGGCAATCCGCGCCAATTCCTGGCCTTCTTGCGGATCTAAACACAGAGGCTTTTCAAGAAAAACGTGTATGCCTTTTTCGAGAGCCATCTTGCCCAACGGGTAATGTGTGGAATTAGGGGTCGAAATAACAACCGCATCAAACTCACACTCCTTAAACATTTTTTTGTGATCTTTGTAGGTTTTAACGCCCAACTGTTTACTGATTGTGGATGTGAGATACGCGGCGTTATCACATACCGCAGCAATCTCAACTTCGGGGTGGGCTGAAAGAATCGCAAAATGAGACAAACCCATCTTACCCACACCAATAAGCGCCACTCTGACCATGACTTATAAAACCCTTTTATTTAATTACTACTGAAGGTGCCAACCCACGTTGACGAAAGCGCGCACCCGCAAACATGTTGACTGCTGAATTATAACGATTGCTTCAGAGCACCGCTCATTCCCAATCGCAGATTCCTCGACGCGCATTCCCTTGTCAGCACTTAACGCAAAGCACTCTATACATCAAAAACATTAGGTGAAAATTATCGGATTAACAGCAGACCTAAATATATTTCTTCAAATTGCCAACCATGCAATAGCGCACACGGATATATAAAACATTTGGGGGCTCATCGTTGTGCTTCTATATGCCCGGCATTTAGAAGCCTAGCATAATTTAGCTGCCATCAAGGCTCAATTATCTTCACAACATCAACATTTGCCTGTTTTTCATCAACTGTCTCGGACGGAACAAGCACTTCCTTGTGGCCGCATTTGGCGCATTCGAATGTAGGCAAGCGGCTGTCCAAATAAACAAAAACTGTATCCAGCGCTTTACAGGACGGGCACTCTGCACCCGCGATAAATCGGCGTTTTGGCAAGTTAGTCTCCTGTTAACAGCTGTGATATAACTGTACCCGAATATACAGAAATGCGCTCAGTTCAACATGCTTCAGCGCATTTGTCGCAGCGAATAAATTCATATAGGCACTCGGATTAATCAACGTGAGTAATAGCAAATACAAACACTATCTCGACCAAAAGCCTGAATTAGGACATCGGGTATACATTGACGATTCCGCCGTTGTTATCGGCGCAGCCTCAATCGGTGACGACAGCTCCATATGGCCGGGCGCAATTATTCGCGCAGACATGCATGAAGTCCACGTTGGCAAGCGAACCAGTATTCAGGACGGTGCGGTTTTGCATGTGACGCATAAAAGTAGCTATAACCCCAATGGATGGCCACTTACCGTTGGGGACGACGTTACGGTCGGCCATCAGGCATGCCTTCATGGGTGCGCGATAGGTAACGAAGCGCTCATAGGTATAGGCGCCATTGTGCTCGACGGCGCCATCATTGAGCACAGGGTCATACTTGGCGCTGGCAGTCTAGTCCCGCCAGGAAAAACCCTCGAATCGGGCTTTCTTTATGTGGGATCTCCAGCAAAAAAAATCCGCCCGCTGACAGAGACGGAAAAAAGCTTTTTTAGCTACTCCGCACAAAACTACGTCGAGTTGAAAAATCACTATCTAGCCACGTAGGATTTGTTGGCGCTAATTATTCAGTCCCTAGTAGGCGCCTTGGTTTTTAGTGAACAATGCTATTGGAGTCAAAAAAAGTATTTTGATATCCAGTAATGGCGACCAGTTACTAATATATTCCAGGTCAAACTCAACACGCCGCTCCATCGCTTCAATCGTATCGGTTTCTCCCCGAAAGCCGTTGATTTGGGCCAGGCCCGTCATACCCGGTTTAATACGATGTCTCGCCAGATATTCTTTTACTTTATCCGAATAAAATTCGTTGTGGGATTCAGCGTGAGGCCGCGGACCAACTAATGACATACTGCCTTCTAAAATATTAAATAATTGAGGTAATTCATCCAAACTTGTCTTGCGTATAAACGCGCCTACTTTTGTAATTCTGGGATCACCCTTGGTCGCCTGTTTAACGATGGTTTCCGATTGGTGCATGTACATACTGCGGAATTTATAGACGTGAAACTTCTTGCCGTCCCAACCGTCTCGCACCTGCTTAAAAATGATCGGCCCCTTGGAGGAAAATTTGACCGCAATTGCAACTGCGATAAGCACTGGCGAAAACATCAGAATAAGCAATAGCGCCACGGATCGATCCATTAACATTTTGATAAATGCCGGACCTCCCGACATAAGTGGCGTCTCGTTAATAGTGATCAACGGCACACCCGCTACTTCTCTAACACTGTGATTTAGCAGGCGGAATTCAAAAATATCCGGGGCCCAGACCAAGTCGATATTGGTATCAATAAGCATTTCTTGCAAGCCTTTAATTTGAGCGTTTTGCTCAAATTTTGGTGCGAGATAAATTCTGCGTATGCCATGCTGCTCAACAATTTCCAATAACTCTTTGGTGGAACCTAAAATTGGAATATCTTCTATTGACCAATCGACTTCTGTATCCATATCGATGGCAACTGCGCCAACCATTTGATCGCGCAACCAGATATTTTTGCTAATACTTTTTGCAAGATGCTTTGCTACGGACCCGGTCCCGACAACCACTGCTGGCACTCGCTCACGAAATTTAGTGCTATAAATACGATAAACCTTCAATACCACGAGCTGCACTGCTGCCTGCCCAATAAACGCCCATATCGCCCAATAGACGATGATTTGCCGTGAATATTGCTCGGATGTTTTTGTCAAAAATGCCACCCAGGCCAAAATAATAATCACAACGCCCCACGCGCGAGCCAGGTGCTGAATACCACCCAATGAGTTTTCGAATTTTCGATGCACACCAAAAATATGGTAGGTAATCAACATCACCAACACCGCGAATACCAGCATCGAGCGATATTGAGGTCCAACTTCACCGTCTCGCCAATAAGCAAACATAACGAGCGTACCAACAACAACCAAAGCATTTAAAATGTGCTGAACCCACTGAACGAGAGTGTCGTGATTTTGCAAAAGGCGTCGGCGTCGTGTAGCAATTGTCATAAGCGTGATCTGTTCTTAAAAACTAAATAAATGAAATAGGTTGGCCAATAGGGCCTTCCTGTTAATACTAATTTGCAGGAGCGGGTATGGCACAGCCATACCACCAACAAGTAACCGATCGATTAAACTCAATCAAAGCATCATATTTTGGCGAAGAATCTTGATTCAAATGCTCTAAAGCGCCCCAGGCACCCCATTTGGATGGCGATCTAAAGTCATCAAAGAGCATATGCAGCTCACCCCCTCCATCCTTCCATGCGTGAAGAATATCCGTATATAGGGGTTTCATTCGTTTATCGCGGTTAATCGCAATATGAAAATCGATAACGTCCTCGTTTTCCTGCAGGGCGTAAGCGTTAGCGGTAATATGTTGACCTCCTTCGTAGGCAACAAGGCCCAAACCATATTTATCGCCCACTCCCGACCAATAATTCAGCTGCTCCAATAGACGGCCACTAGCACCCGTAAAGTGTTGGTACTTTTTGACGCTCCTGAGCTCACCCCCGGAGTTTAACTGCTTAAACGCTCTATCCAGCCCTTTGGCTCCGCTAGACGCCATATCGAGGATTATTCGCTTATACGCTTCATCCTTGCGATCATGAGGACCATTTAAGCCGCCACTAAAATAACTCGTAATCCCAATGTAATCGATACCATAAGTAAAGCAAGCCGGATTACCAAGTTTACGCCATGCCTTACATTCCAGTGCCGCTGTCTCTAGCCCATGCCATCCCGTCTGCACGCCAACAACGCATTGCACCCGATGCGTTTGCTCGGTAAAAACGCGCTTCTTAAAAATCTCACACATTTGCGCAGTTCTCACGCCGTGCCACTGCATAAACCCATCGCCATCGACTCCCCAAAGCTCCTTGGCCAAATCACGCGCATCATGCGCCTGCTGGTACTGCCAATTCCAAACTTCGTTACTATGTTCAATATAAAACGGCAGGGCGGGGTCCAAATCGCGTTTTATCATCTGTGCGAAGCGTTCTATGTACAACTCATCTGCTTTGTGAGGTATGTTAAACCAAGGGACAAAGCGATGCTTGTTCGCCAGCCGAACCAAGACTTCCACTGGCACACCGTCGATAGCCCAGGTCCTCTGTTCAACGCGTGGACGTTTTGACCAGCGCTCTTGATTAGATTGGTTGGTATTCATCCAGTCCATAAAGCGCACAGCGTAAAAACCTTCGATTTTGCTCTCCCAATCGGGATTAAATATTTCGCCTGTTTTCGCGAGATCAATATGGTCTTCAATTAGAATCTTGATATTTCTTATCGGATCGAGTGGGTCGGTCTTGGTAATTTTTAGCAGGTGATTACCTTTACCAATTTTTACAACATCGCGGCCATGTGTAGATAGCTCTGGAACTTTTTTGGCGGACCATGCGTATTCCACTGCGCCTTTACCGTCATAGGTGACAACGACACGCTCATACGCTACCTGTTCCGGTTGGCTAACAGCGAGAAAAACTGTACCGGCAGTTTGGTTCGGTTTTAGCGAACGTATCCAACCATCACTATCGACATCAAAGCCCTGTATTTTATTGTCCCAATCGTGCCACTTGCGTGATTGTTTCATCAAATCGATAAAGGGCATCGCCGTAGACCAATCTCTGACTATCGATAAGCCTATACCCAGTGACGCTTGCTTGGCTGGGCCATCAAAAGTAATTTCCGACCGAACGTTTATATCGGTGTCTCGCTGTGCAGCTGGTAAATCACTCGCGCCAACTTCATTTAATTGGCGGTCACGGGAAGCTTTTGCATCAGCAAAATATCCACCAACAAAAATTGCGGATAGGGAAACCACTATAAACACAGCAATTAGATTGCGAATTGCCATTTTAGACTCCGAGAATATTGACCAGACAATATATGTGATTTAGCGAGAAGCTGGTTGCTGTAAATCAGCGGCTTTTTTTTCTTTAAGACTTTCTGCATAACCCAATAGCGCCCCTCCCATAGCGATTGTTAACATAGACAGGGACGAATTTGGCAGCAAATCAAATAAATTTACTGCGTATATCAAACAAATGCCCGAGGTAAAAATCGAAAGTTCATCGCCTTTGGTTTTGCGAACAGATAAGTGCATTTTTAATAAAACGTAAGCATAAAGGCCAAACAGCGCAAAAAAGCCCGTATAACCGTACATGCCCAGCACAATTATCCAAATACCGTCGGTCACACTAATATCGTAACCAGTATTGGGATCATAGACACGGTTCCTTCCCCAAGTCCCCCAACCAAAATATTTCCTCAAATTCGCTCTGTCGAGAAGAATATCTTCATTATCAAACCTATATTCAAGCGACTGGGCACGCTCTTCACTTTTCGTCGCGGCGTAGGCGACAAGTTCTTCGGTCGGAATAATTTTCTCTGTACGCATGACAGGAAAAGCCAAGACGAGCAGAGCCACGGCCAGAGAAATACGAACATGCATCTTGGGACTGACAAAACGCAGCGCAAGAAAGAAAAATACGCCATATATCAACGCAGATGCCGTTTTGGACAGAACCAATACAACAGAAATAAAGACAAGTTTGAGCGCCCCCATGTTGATCATGGGTTTTATTTTTTTTGCATGCAAAACAATGGCTGCGGCCAGAGCTGTACTGACAAAAAATGCCACCAAGAGCCCGTGCCCCATGAAGACGACGGGTCGAAAACCATCTCCGCGCATTTGTTGACGAAAATCGTGCGGGAAAAACCCATAGAAATTTACGTGCAGCTGGGGACTCATCCGTATCTCCCACAGTATCGGCAGACTGTAAAAGAAAAAAGCTATGACGATGGCTATCAACAACTCTTTATGCGCTTCTTGCGAAGCGAGAAAATAGCGTCCAATAAGAAATGGAAGCACAAACTCACAGATGTTATTAAACGTGATTGAAATCATGTCGTAATAAGTGAGTGCAGGAATAATGACATCGCCAAAGTAGAGCGTATCGGCGTTGGTGGCGATGGTAAAAATAGGGGTAATTAAAAACAGTAACAGCAATCGCCTGGCTGTGTCGTCAGAGGGTGCTATTTTAAAATCCTTGTACTTCATTATGCAGACAGCAAACATGACAATTGGCGGCAGAGTTTTTTTATCTATCGGGGGAACCAGCGGCAAGTCTATGAGGGTTCTGGCCGGCAATATCATATACGAAAGCAACATCGACCAAATGACAGCTTTGGTAACAGGCAGCTTGTTAAATAAAACAATAATGACTATTGGCCAAGCCAGTAGAACAATATAAGCAAATAAATTTGGCATACCTTTATCGACAACACGTGAAAAGGATAATTTCTATCTGGAACGCCACCAGCCTGAATCACGGCACAAATATGGAAGCATTGAACAAAAGAACTTACTGATTTTTTGAACAGAAAAGCTTAAGTGTTTCTGACGCAGATTTAAGCTCAGCCGGGGACAAGAGATGAAGAATATCTACACGATTACCCACTTCTGGCTCAATCCATATTCTTTTTTCATCCCGGCCCACAACTGCTGTTTCCGCAAGCCTTAGCACCGCCAGATCCTGGTCCTTAAACTCGAAAATCAGTTCACATTCACGCCTGCTTGTCACCGCTTCAATGTTGGTCTCTGCCGAAGCACTATCCACCATAACGACATACCAGGCGTTAAATAATTCCGACCAACTGGCAGTGGTACTTTCACTACCGCCGGTAGGCGCATCCCAATCGACTCGGCTAAGCTCATCCAGTTTCTGATCGCGCTCATATTCCTTAATATCCGCAGTCAGGCCGTCTGTGTCACTACTGTAACGAGGCGAGTAAATCCGTGCAGATTGATATTTTATTTCCAATCGGCCTTCAGGCTTGCCAGCTTCTTGCGCTTCACTCTCTGCAAGACTCGCTTTTTGTTTTTCAGTAAGAACGTCGTTGTGATTAGTTTTTGAATAAATAATGCCAACTACGCCAACCAAAAATACTGCGAGAATGAAAAAAAAATCTTTCTTCATAACTTACAAGTACACACGCATTTCGTTCAGCGGAATTCATATCTCAATGAAGCGCCGAACCGGTCGTAATCATATTCTCGAACTTCCTGTTCCTGCTGATAATATTCATAGAACAAAGCAATATCTATATCGCGACCAACCCTTCGCTCATAGGCAAAGCGATAACGTTCAATATCGACATCTCGCGCAGCGTTGTTTTCATAGGTGACAGAGCGATCCTGGTAACTCGCCTTCACTAAAGATTGGCTGGAGATTCGATATGAGAAGCTGGTTAAAAACTGCATTACATCATTGTCATTTACATCTAAATTTAGATATTGCAATTCCTGGCTTTCAACTAACCCTCTAGCCTCACATCGCACACACCCGAAAACAGATTTCAACACTAACTCAAACTGATAAAGACGCCAATCAATTCGGTCTTGAACCTGCAAATCCCCGGCAATGCCAGTTTCACTTGTCGGGTCGGCCAAACTGTTTTTATTTCCAGTATCGGTGAGCTCTTGATTAAATTTAAATAAAAACACTGTTGTGGGTGTTTCGTATTCTATGTCTGCACTATAAAAGACACTCGTCTCAGCATCACCGGCTTCTTTCGGCTTTATCTCATTGACTCCAGCTTGCAAGGCATAACTAAGCGCGCGTTGCTCACTGGTATACGTGAGTCCCAACGCTCGGTATTCGTAATCAAGTGTTGGGTTATCATCAAACTCGGTCTCATGTTGCGTGAGAATAAGACCCGCAGATTGTGTCGCGGAAATATCATGCTCCCAATGCACACTGGTGCTTAACGTAGAAGTATTATTACGCTGAAAGTCTTCAAACTCCGTCTGAGAATAAGCAGTGGAAATGAGTATCGAATCGACTTTGGATGGCCGCAAGCGCAGGTGAGGCGTAAAAGAAAGGTCCTCTCTATCCGTTAGATTAGCCGTAGTGTCTTCGTTCTCAGGGGACTGCAATACTCGGCTGAGGCCATGCTCGGCGGTCAAACCAAAAAGGGATGTTTCCGTTCCCAGAACAATTCCCGAATTGCCGGCAAAATTCGTGTCACTGTCTTGGCTATCTTCGGCATATTCCTCATAAAATATCCGATAGCCGCCATCAAAATTAACGTTCGATGATACATGTGAATAGCCAACATCGAGGGTGTAAACACCTTGTCGTTCTTTTAACGACGCCTCTCCAGCAGGAACTCTATTCGCATTCGTATCGTAACGCGTTTCAATCAAGATCGATGCATCAAATCCGGTTTCGGACTCTTGTGCGTGTATTGACGGCGCTGACCAAGCACACGCTGCCAGCAGCGCAATTTTATAGTTTTTAGATTCCATAATGGGCTCGAAAAAAGTTTTTAAGCGCTTAATCCTAAAACTGCAATATACACGAATAGCATAATGCTGACTGCCGCGGCTATCGACAGTATCAACATATCTTTCCTAAGAAGCCGGTGGCTAAACATCGAATGATAATGGGGAATAACAGCGAGAACACCAAAATCCTGAAGCGTACCCTGAGACAAATTACTCGGCGTTCTTACGCGAGGATCCAAAATAATTAAAGCGAGCAACAAGCCGATTGGAGCCCCCATCGCCAATACTGGAGCAACAATTAGAAAGTGCTTAAACGTTAAACCCGATGGACCCAACGGAAAAGAGGGTTCGTTGACAACACGATATGTTAGACCCTGACCAATCTTGGTTCCGGCAACAGAAATTTCAGCGTTTTCTTTTCGGCTCAATAACTCGGCATGCGTATCCTTGGTGACATTGTAGTCGCGCAATAAATCGGCGAGTTCAACCTGATTCGCTGCAACAACACTAATACGTTCATACTGTTCCTCGAGCAAACCTTCGAGTGAAACCAAACGCTGTTTCTGTGCTTTGAGCTGTCGCTCGGAATCAGCTAATTCTCGTCTGAGCTCATCGTAAAGAACTTCTGGGTTCGATTCGTTCTGTTCACCGATGCCAAAGGTTGTAATATGCGCACCGTATTCGTCAGTAATCGATTTTATCTGGCTATCTATTTCATTTAGCTGCTGTTTAATTGAAACAATATCGGGATAAGACTCCTGAAACTGCATGCGCAACGAACTCAATTCATTTTGGAGCGTAAAACGCTGCTGTTTTAAATTAAACAAGCGCCCCTGGATACCAAGGTATTCACTTTCATTACCAAGTTGCGAGCGAGTTGTATCAATTTTTGTTTCAGTTTCTTGAATACCGAGCTTTAAGTCTTGGATTTCCTGGGTCAGCTTTGCAACGCGATCCTGTGCAGCGTCTTCATCGAGCTCTTTACTGCGGAGCTTAAACTCTCGTATTGCATCTTCAGATTGAATCAGACGCTCCTCGTAAATTTTGACCTGCTTTGAATAAAACTCGTATTCGCTTTGCTCTTCTGCTTTAGTCGCAAGTCGATGGTGTTCTACCACAAGTTCCACTAAAACCTTCAAGGTTTCGTAACTGACACTTGCGTCGGCGCTGCTAAAGGAAATATCGAGAAAGTTTTTACGATTTTTGTTGTTTTGTATCTCAATACCCGACTTCATCACTGAAATCACTTCACCGACATCTTCTACTGAGCTCTGATCATCGATGTAACCCAGTTTACGTGCCGCCTCTTCTAGCACTGCGCTCGAAGTGATTAGGTCGGTCGCTTGCGCTAAATGGTCGATTTTACTGTTATCGGTTTTGCCTTTGAGTAGGGGCTGAAAAATTTTGTTAACTTCCACAGCGAGAGTGGCGTGACTGACATACATACTCTGCCAATGCCAGCCGAGCGCCAACACAGAAAAAAGCACAAGGACTGCCAGCGCAGCGACTGCCATACGATAGCGAATCAGCTCAAACTTAAGCGCAATCAATACTTCTTTTAAAAAATCGACGTTATCCATAGATATTTAACCAGTAATTAAAACGTTCTCTCGGGAACAGAAACGATATCGGAAGGCGCCAGATTATAGTTCGTTTCTAATTTTCCCTTGTTGAGAATATCTCCAAGTCTCACACTATGAGCTTGTACGCCTTCTCCAGTTTTACGGTAAAGCACCGCCCGGTTTGGTACCGCAAATTCTGTTAAACCGCCCGCTTCCAACACAAGATCCAGTACCGTCATTCCGTCGCGATGGGGCAGGGACAAGGGCTTTTCAATCGCGCCCGTTACTCGCACTCGTCTCTGGTAATCGGTGCTAGTCGCGCTGGTAACAATAACCGCGACTTGCGGATTGCGAATATAATTTACCAACTCCGCTCTCAGAGCTTCACTCAGCTCGGCAGCCGAATGGCCCGCCGCTTCAATATCCCCAACAAGCGGCATCGAAATTTTTCCATCTGGACGCACAGGGACATCCAAACTCAACTCTGGGTTACGCCAAACGCTGACTGTCAGTTGGTCGCCCACACCTATTTTGTATACCGCATACTTATCGCCAACCTCTGCGGGTGCAGAGCTGGATGCGATCTGGTTGGAACCGCAGCCAACAATAACTAGCGACAACACACACAAAAATGCCATCTTGAGCTTATTCATTATCAAGTCCTCAAAAACGAAGTTGTACAAATGTAAGGAATACCGACGTATTTTTTATGCGAAGTCACTTATATACGCGGTCAATACACCCAATTATTAAAATATCCACCGAGCCTGCAGATTCTACGCCAATATTATCCGTATTGCTTTTCAATCCAGTTTCGATACGAACCATCCATTACCTTTTCCCACCAATCAGTGTTATCTATATACCAATTCAGCGTCTTGCGTATGCCTGTCTCAAAAGTCTCCGCCGGTTGATAGCCAAGTTCACTATTTGCCTTGGCAGGATCAATAGCATAGCGGCGATCATGACCGGGCCTGTCTTTGACGTAAGTAATAAGGCTTTGCGAATCGCCCGCATTGGCTGCAACGGCAGCTGGGAAGCGTTGTGCAAGCGCAGGGTCACTGGCGAAAGCTTTGTCCATCAATTCGCATATGAGTTTTACAATATCAATATTCGCCCATTCGTTGATTCCACCAATGTTATAGGTCTCACCAATCACACCCTTTTCAAGAATGAGATCTATACCGCGGGCGTGGTCGACAACATAAAGCCAATCGCGAACCTGCTGACCATCACCATAAATCGGGAGGGCTTTGTTATGCAAAATATTCGTAATTACAAGCGGAATCAACTTTTCAGGGAAGTGAAATGGGCCATAGTTATTTGAGCAGTTTGACGTCGTAACCTTGAGCCCATAGGTATGATGGTAGGCTCGGACCAGGTGGTCGGATGCGGCCTTACTCGCGGAATAGGGAGAATTCGGGGCGTAGGCTGTGGTCTCACTGAACGCCGGATCATCGGCGGTGAGTGTGCCGTAAACTTCGTCAGTAGAAACATGGTGAAAGCGGTGATTTTCGGGGTTCTGTCCCTCATCTAACCAAATCTTTTTCGCGGCCTTCAACAAACTGTGGGTGCCAATAACGTTGGTTTCTATAAACGCGTCTGGACCCGTAATTGACCGATCAACGTGAGATTCTGCAGCAAAATGCACCAAGGTATCGACCCCGTGCTCACGCAATAACTTTTCGATCAGCGCCTGATCACATATGTCACCGCGCACAAACGTGTAAGTGGCAGCGTCTTTAACAGCATCCAAACTCGCTAAGTTACCCGCATATGTCAGTGCATCAAGCACAACAACGTTGTCCTCGGGGTACTTTGCCAACCAATAGTGAACAAAGTTTGCGCCGATAAAACCCGCACCGCCGGTCACCAAAAGCACTCTTGCCATCAGCTATTACTCAATCTCTTCATTTCGTCAAACATGGACCTGAGCTGCTTTTGCCAATGCAGGTTTTTCAACTCAGGCAACGCCTTTAGTATCTTCGACTTATCCAGCACGCTGTATGCGGGTCGAGTGGCAGGCAGCGGGTAAGCTTCCGTTGGAATGGCATTAAGCCTCGCCGTTGCGTCCAGCAAACCATATTCCAAACCCAAAGACTGTATGACTTCTGCAAAGTCATACCAACTCGCTACACCGGCATCGCTCCAGTGATATATTCCCTGGATGCCGTTGGCCACAGCTTGCCAGCAAACCTGCGCCAAGCCTTTCGCCCACGTCGGACTGCCAACTTGGTCGACAACTATATTCAGCTCGGGCCGCTCCGCCATATAGCGCAACATGGATTTCACAAAATTACTGCCGTGTACCGAGTAAACCCAGGAGGTGCGAATAATCGCCCAATTGGATGCTTTATGCTCGGCCAACTTAATTTCTCCAGCACACTTGCTCTTACCATATACGCTCTGCGGCGCGGGCGCGTCGTCAGGCCGGTAAGGGGTATTTCGTGTGCCATCAAAAACAAAATCTGTCGATACATGCAATACATAGCAATGATTTGCACTCGCCTGCGCCAGATTGGCCGGACCATTTTGATTTACTGCGTAGGCGCGTTCCACATCTTCTTCTGCTTTATCCACGGCCGTATACGCAGCAGCATTGATAATCGCGTTGGGGGAATAGCGGTCCAGGTATGCTCGCACACTCGCCAAATCGGAAATGTCCAACTCGCTTTTCGAGGCGCTAATGAGCTCGACATTGGTGGGCACTGTCAATTCAAGTTCACGAGCTAATTGACCTGAAGCACCAGTAACAAGTATTTTCATCAGAATAGAAATCTAATCGAATTTATCGGCGCTTTCCCAATCCATACCTGCCTCATCTTTCGCAGATAGTTTGGGAGCGGCAGAATCGAGCAAAGGCCAATCGACCCCGACACTCGGGTCATTCCAGCGCAGAGACCGTTCAAATTCTGGAGCATAGTAGTCTGTGCACTTATATACAAACTCCGCTTCCTCGCTAGTGACATAAAAGCCGTGTGCAAACCCTTCTGGTACCCAGAGCTGGCGCTTGTTTTCAGCAGATAACGCCACACCAACCCATTTGCCGAACGTCACTGAGGATTGACGCATATCAACGGCTACATCAAAAACGCTACCGCGCGTCACACGCACCAGCTTGCCTTGAGTTTGCTGAATTTGATAATGCAGTCCTCGCAAGATACCGGCCGTAGACATGCTGTGGTTTTCTTGTACAAAATCTCGCTGACCGCAATTTTTGTTAAAGGTTTCGGTGCGGAACGTCTCCATAAAAAAGCCGCGCGCGTCGCCAAAAACCTTGGTTTCTATAATTTTTACGTCGGGAATCGCGGTTTCGATAAACTGCATTAAAACACCTTGGTCTCAAGCAGGTTGAGCAGGTACTCGCCGTAACCGCTTTTTCGCAAAGGCGCTGCGAGCTCTCGCAGCTGATCTGCGCTAATAAACCCAGCGCGAAATGCAACTTCTTCCGGGCAGTTCACCTTGAGGCCCTGCCGCTTTTCAATGGTCTCTATGAATTGCGCTGCATCCAACAGGCTGTCATGGGTACCAGTATCGAGCCATGCCGTACCACGCCCCATGATTTCAACCCTCAGCTCACCGCGGTGCAGATAGGTTTCGATGACATCAGTAATTTCCAACTCCCCCCTTTGGGAAGGTTTGACCTTAGATGCAAGGTCACAGACGTGCTCATCAAAGAAATACAAGCCAGGAACCGCGTAATTTGATTTTGGTTCAGCGGGTTTTTCTTCAATTGAGAGCGCTTTACCATCGGCGTCAAAATCGATCACACCGTAGGCGCGCGGATTGGCAACATGGTAACCGAAGACAGTAGCACCTGCCATTCGCTCATTTGCACGTTTAAGCGAAACAACAAGGTCGTGGCCATAAAAGAGGTTATCGCCCAGCACAAGTGCTGCTGCTGAGCCAGCCAAAAATGCCTTGCCTATCAAAAAAGCTTGAGCCAGACCCTCTGGTCGCGCCTGCTCCGCATAGCTAAGGCTGATGCCCCAGGCCGAACCGTCACCAAGGAGCGCCTGAAAACGCGGCAGCTCAACAGGAGTACTGATGATGAGAATTTCGCGAATCCCTGCCTGCATCAAAGTCGCAAGCGGATAATAAATCATGGGTTTGTCGTAAACGGGCATTAGCTGTTTACTGACAACCATGGTCAGCGGATACAATCGCGTCCCACTGCCACCAGCCAAAATTATTCCCTTCCTCAACGAAACCCCCGGAAACTTATGAATAAAAAAGCCGTGACATTATTGCTTTTTTATTGTTACGAAACAAAGCTGATTTCATGCAGCAGCCACTATGATCATAGCTGACTTCGGTACAGTCATATTTTTATAACCAAAACATCGGGAGACGATGCGTGCCAAACAACTAGTGTTATTAATAATTTGAGCAGCCCATCACGCTTTGAAATAGCGACTTCGAGCAAATTCACAAAATGCGCGGCCTGTCATCAAAATCCTCTTAGCGCCCATATTTGCCCACCTATAATCAGTCTTTAATCTGCAAATCTTTGGTATAGAGATGTTACCTAACCCTAAGCTCTTTAAGTGGTTTAGCCCCGCATTATTGGCGGTGGCAGTCAGTCAAACCGTTCACTCTCAAGGTTTTCCAAACGAGCCCCAAACCCCGGGTGAACGGCTAGCCGGACCCGTTGCTCCTCAAATGGGGCGCCTAGCCATCATCGAATACATAGGCGGGCGTGTGGTCACGGTCCCGGAAAAACCGTCTAGCCCCCCAGGCAGCGATTTTCTCGTGCGTTCCTGGGATATCTCCGAACCGCGCAGTCCACGGCAACTCAACACATTTCAAGATACCAAGCACCCGTTTCGCGCCCACGGCCTGATAAAAAGCGGTAACGAACTCTATATCGGAGGCTTTCCTAGAAATGCCCTAAGATATACTGGCGACGGGCCATTAGAGCACGTCGAATGGACTGGCCCAGACGGACACTGGGAAAGCAGTGCAATGATGCGCCCCTGGGCTGCACGCACTTTTTGGAGTTATAACAACCCCTCTGGTTTCTCGTGGATTGAGCTGGACGGCGAACGCGTCGCCGAATGGGACCACCTGGGCCTCACCGGCGTCCAAGGCTTTCCTCATTTTATCGGCAATCTCATGATCTACGCTTCAGACCAGACAAATTCTGGTGTTGCCACCTACGATGTTTCTGACCCATCAAACCCGAAGCTGCTCGATGTACTGAAAGAGAATAATATCGGCGGTTATTGGACTGAAATTTGGGGACACCACGTTATTTTCGCTTCGCGCAGCCCCAACCGCTTTATCGCTGTCGACTTCTCAGACCCTACCAATCTGCGCATGACCTGTGATCTATCGCTCGATCACCCATCTAACACACCGATGTATGTCAACTTTCAGGATGAATATGCCTTCACAGCTCATTGGAAAATAGATATAGAGGCCTGCGAAGTCGTACTCGAATTCGATATCGACAACCCCACCGCTGTCGGTACTAACCAGTTTTCGATGCCGCTGGGCAATTTGGTTGTTTTTGGAGGAATGAGCCGCTGGGATGCAGGCAACAATACTGCGGGGATGTCCATCTTTGCGCATCAGGCTGAACCCGATTTGCGCGGCCCCTATGTCAACTATCATATTCCGCGGGATGGGCAGGAAGATTACCCCGTCTTTGCGCCAATAACCGCAACGATTCCCGAAACACTACAAACCGAGACAATCGTGCCTGGTGAGAATTTAATTCTGCGCGAAGTCGGTGGCGCGCTGGTACCGTTCCAATATGTGCTTAACCACAGCGGTGTCTTGACGATAGACCCAATCGATTATCTGGAAAATAACGCTACTTACGAGGTAACCTTTGTTGAGGGTGGCATCCTGGATGCAGCGAACAACGGCATGCAGGGTCTTAGCTTCAGGTTCTCTACTGGAGGAGAAATCGACAATTCACCTACGCCAGACCCAACGCCAGCGCCGACACCTACACCGAGCCCGGCGCCAACACCGACCCCTACACCCACGCCAACCCCTGCGCCTACTCCAGAGCCGATAAACGCTGCTCCAGTAGTAGATTCAGTTGTTGCCATTCCTGCAAACACCGTAGCTCTCGGAACCGAAATCGAAGTGCGAGCACTTGCTAGCGATCCCGACGGCGACGCCATCGAATACCGCTTTAATCTCGCTGATGGCAATGGTTACGGTGATTGGACCACGTCGAGTATTGCCTCTATCACCTACGATGAGCCGGGCTTTTATCGCATAAATGTTCAAGTGCGCGACTCATCCTCCGAACAAGTATTGGGCAGTACAAACGTTACTGTACTCACGGCAATTAGTGATGGTTCAGACGAAAACCGGTTTTTGAGCTCTTCTCAGCTCGCCTGTGATATCGAGAACGACCTGGTCTACGCAGTTAACCCTGATAACAACACCGTCACCGCGATAAATAGCCAGACCTCTGAACTCGTCGGCGAGTACAACACAGGGGCGAAGCCAAAATCCGTAGCCGTTACGAGCTTGAATGAAACATGGGTTACCAGCTTTACCGATGACGCTATCACCATTCTCAATGCTGACGGAGAGGTCATTGACTCAGTTGACACCGGGTACGGCTCATCACCTTATGGATTGGTTATGAGCCCGGATGGTTTCACCGCCTATGTGAGCCTCTACGGTTCCGGCGAAGTCATCGCGATAAACACCTTGAACCGTGAAATCACTGCTCAAACCGAGCTAGGGCCTTTCGCAGCGGCGATGGCGCTGTCACCAGATGGTGAAACGTTGCTCGTTACACGCTTTATTTCCGACCTTAATTGGGGCGAGGTGTGGCAACTAAACGCGTCGACACTCGAACTTGAAGGCACTATCAGACTCATAAAAGACTACGGCGCGGACACCTTGCAAAGCGGTCGCGGCGTGCCGAACTATCTCGCCGGAATTACCTTCAGCCCAGATGGTTCACGCGCCTACGTCGTCGGTAAAAAGGACAATGTTGATCGAAGCCTGATTCTTTGGTCAGGGATCGATACAACCAATGATTTGGACGACGACAATACCGTACGCACCGTGATGGCAACGCTCGACATGAGTGGAGAACAGGGTGTCGATATGTACGACCTGCGCATTGACTTCGACAACGCCGATTCTCCTTCAGCCCTGCAGTTTTCACCCAACGGCGAATATCTATTTGTTGCCTTCCAGGGTACCAACACCGTGCAGGCCCTGGATATGATTAATCACGGTGTCGACGGCAACCTCGGCAACGTCATCGCGCATTTGCCCGCAGAGCATGCACCGCAGAGCCTATGCTTCGATACCCGGAACGAAAAACTCTACGTTAAAAACTTTATGGACCGGTCCGTCACTCGCCTCGATATGAGCGCGTTCATTGGACAGGGCAATACCAGCCCAGCGGCCCAGCATATTCCCATAGTCGCCGACGAAGCACTACCAGAGACGGTGTTGCGCGGGAAACGTATCTTCTATAACGCTGCGGACGAACGCATGAGCGCTGAAGGCTATATCAGCTGTGCGACCTGCCACGTCGACGGCGGCCACGATGGCCGTACCTGGGACTTTACCGGGCGCGGCGAAGGCTTAAGAAATACAACATCGCTGCTTGGTAAAGGAGGCGTGCGCTTTGGCGCTGCCCACTGGTCGGGGAATTTTGATGAAATCCAGGATTTTGAGCACGATATACGCGGCGCCTTTCTCGGCGAAGGTTTCTTAAGCGACGAGCAGTTTAGCGCTGCTAACACGACGTTGGGAGCACCAAAAGCAGGAATGAGTAGTGACTTGGATGCACTCGCAGCTTACGTCAGCTCATTAGGTAAAGCGTCTCTTCCGAAAAGCCCTCACCGCACGAGTACCGGAGGACTGACAGCCCAAGCACTTTCTGGTCGACAAACCTTTATCGATCAGGGCTGTCATACCTGCCACCAGGGTGATGCTTTTACCGACGGCCTGCTGCACGATGTCGGCAGCATGCGCACTTATTCGGGTATGCGTCTGGGCGAAAAACTACCTGGCTTGAAAACACCCACCTTACTCGGTGTTTTTGCATCCGCACCCTACTTGCATGATGGCAGCGCTAAAACGATAAACGATGTTTTTAGCACTGTAGGCGGTGCCGTATACCAGGCTGAAGACGCAATCCGCTCTGGCACCGCCCAGATCCGCGGACACGAATATCTTCGCGGCTCGAACGGGCATTCTATTCGAGGCAACAATAACAACAGCCTCACCTTCGAAAACATCGATGGTGGAGAAGGCGGCCAGGCGTTCCTGCGCTTTCGCTATACCGGCGTTCAATCTGAAACTGAACGCACGGTAAATGTGCGTGTTAACGGAGCCGACTACCAAGTGGAACTGGAACATACGCCGCCACTCGATTGGCGCAGAGGTAATTACGGCGAGACTTCGGCGATCGAGGTCGAACTGAACGCGGGCACGGATAATTCAGTCGTGCTCACCTACCCAGGCGGCACCAGCGATATGTACATCACCATCGATGACCTTACGGTGAGCACGAGCGAGGACATCACTTCCGCCGAGGCGCACACTAAAGTGCTCAACTTGTCGGCATCCAACAAAGCATCGCTTATCCAGTTCCTGCTGCAACTTGATACGAATAGCGCGCCAAGCGACGAAACAGACTTGGGTATTGATGTCACGACAGTAATACCATCAGGCGACGAAGAGCCAAACCCTGCGCCTACACCGAGTTTGCCCGGACCTGACGGCTCAGCGTCGCCACCACCATCACTTCCAGACCCTGACGCACCTGAACCTGCGGAGGACCCCGCAGTAGCAGATGACGAATCTGAACCAAATTCTGTATCGGGCAATGGCAGCGGTGGCAGTTTAATCCCAGGCTCGGGAGGGAGTTCTGGTGGCGGTAGTTCAGATCTGCTGCTAATCACTGGCCTAGCAGCAGCGGCCTTGGGTCTGCGGCGTCGACGCAAAAAAACTGGCTAGATTTGCTGGGGCCTATATCGTACGAACAGGCCTCAGCTCTTTAATTGTGACCTCAATACGGGGTCGCTTACCCCGCCAAAGGTAAAAGCTCTCAGCGGCCTGGGCGACAAGCATACCAAACCCATCGGCGAACTCATCACAGCCTTGGTCTTCGGCCCACGCTAAAAAGGGCGTTAAGGTATCTGCATAGGCCATGTCATAGACCTTGGTCTGCGCATCGCAACTCGACCGAGGAATATCTGGAACGGCGCCGGCAAGGCTGGCAGAGGTGCCATTAATAATGACATCAAAGGCCGGGAGCTCACTTAAACTCTGAAATGCGCATGCACCGATATTACCCAGGCCACTAAATGTCTCGGCCAATTGATTTGCCTTTGATTCCGTCCGATTGGCAATGACCAGTTCTCCTGGCCCAGCTTGCATTAGCGGCAGTAACACCCCTCGCACAGCACCACCAGCCCCAAGCATGAGCACACGCCGCCTCTCAAGTGGCCAACCTAAACGTTGAGAAATATCCCAGACCAGGCCGGCACCATCTGTGTTATCACCGAACACAGAGCCGTCGTCACGCAGCGCCAGGGTATTTACAGCTCCTGCCGTTTTTGCCCGCTCGCTGAGTTCATCCGCATAATCAAAGGCATCCTCTTTAAAAGGCACGGTCACATTGAGACCGCGCCCACCCAGCTCAAAGAACTCCCGGGCTGCTTCAGCAAAATCACCAAGTTCGACCAACTGTTTGGTGTAGCTAATGGCTTCATCTGTCTGGCGAGCAAAAATATGGTGAATTTGGGGGGACTTCGACTGGCTAATGGGGTTGCCGAACACCGCATAGTGGCCGTTTTTTGTCATTCGCGCTACACCCAATCCCGCGGTTGAAGATAGCGACTATATAGTTCCGCTTCCGCGGTGCCAGGCTCAGGCTGCCAGTTATATTCCCAGCGCACGAGCGGCGGCAAGGACATCAGTATCGATTCGGTACGGCCGCCTGTTTGCAGGCCAAATAAGGTGCCGCGATCATAAATTAAATTGAATTCAGCGTAGCGCCCACGGCGATAAAGCTGAAACTCGCGATGGGCGTGCGAAAACGCGGTGGATTTTCTGCGCTCGATAATCGGCAAATAGGCGTCAATGTAACTGCTGCCAAT
Organism: Cellvibrionaceae bacterium; assembly: GCA_028281575.1. GTDB lineage: Bacteria > Pseudomonadota > Gammaproteobacteria > Pseudomonadales > Cellvibrionaceae > Agaribacterium. The sequence goes on along the minus strand of JANQJP010000090.1, from coordinate 33,293 downwards.
AGCGCGCATTAAGGCAAAGCTCTGGTCAAAACCCAGTTCATTTAAGTCATCAAAAAAAAGACCGCCTATGCCGCGCTGCTCATCCCGATGTTTGAGGTAAAAATAATCGTCGCACCAGTGTTTAAAGCGCGCATAGATATCCTCACCAAAAGGCAAGCAGGCTTTTTGAGCAGTGCTATGCCAATGCATACAGTCTTCGTCAAAACCGTAGTAGGGCGTCAGGTCATAACCACCACCAAACCACCAAAGTGGCTCGCAGCCCTCACGTTCAGCGATAAAAAAACGCACGTTTGCGTGACTGGTAGGTACAAAAGGGTTTTGCGGGTGGATGACTAAAGAAACGCCCATCGCCTCAAATGAGCAGCCCTCTAATTCCGGCCTCTGCGCAGTCGCTGAACCCGGCATAGACGCCCCTTTAACATGGGAAAAATTCACTCCGCCTTTTTCAATCACCGAACCGTTTGCTATCACCCGGGATTCACCCCCACCACCCTCGTCGCGCTGCCAGGTGTCACTGGTAAATGCTGCTGAACCATCTGCACCTTCCAGACTGGCACAAATATCATTCTGCAAGCTTTTTAGGTAAGAAAGTACCGCTGTTTTATCCGGTTTCATCGTTGGTATATCCCGTTTATTTGCGCAGAATTTTGCCACTTTGCAAATCGATAATGCGCGAAGCTCGCTGTTCGCCCAAGGTTTTACCCGGCGCAAAATTTAGCCTCTGATGCTTGAAATAAGCACGCGCTTTGATCGCAGTTCTCGCAGAGGGCAAGCTTGCAGGGTTTGCGGATGTCGACACAATCGGCCCACCAAATCTGCGACTGAGCGCCGCCACAACCGGGTGGGCACTGACTCTGATCGCCGTGCTCAAACTATTTCCAGAAACAAGCGGGTTTACCCGACCCCGATGCGGCACAAGCCACGTTGTGTGGCCTGGCCAGGTCGAAAGCACTTTTGCTTTTTCATCGTCACTGAGCGAATCGAGCAGAAAATCGAAGTGACTGAGTGAACCCGAAATCAAGATAAGGCCTTTGTCCGGAGATCGCTGCTTTAGGCGAAGAAGTTCGAGTAACGCATGACTATTTCTCGGGTCGCAACCAATACCCCAAACGGCTTCCGTTGGATACACGATACAACGGCCCGCTTCAAGTGCATGAACGCAGCGCTCAATACCAATATGGAATCCGTGCATGTGCATCAATGCTGGTCTGTGTCCACAACCGGTAGGTCGGAATCTGAACCCATCAAAATTGCAACAAACAGTGTACTCATTGAGCGCCCTTTGGACTTGGAAGATTGTGCTGATGCAAACGTGAAGCGAGAAATTACTTGAAAAGCACTAAGGCAGCAAGTGTTATGCACGAATATAACCTAACCCGGTATTTTCCAGCACACCTTTTAACTCTAAATTAATGAGAATTGACGTGAGTACATCGATGTTCATTGCGGAGCGATCTGCAATCAAATCAAGCGGGGTAGATTCAAAACCGACTGCATCTAAAACCACTTTCTCGTCTTCTGTAAGCTCCACACCGGCCTCGGTAACGGTATCACCTCCAGCCTCGCGCAGGTTTTCACGTAAATAGCCGAGCACACCATGCAACTCGCTGACAATATCTGCGCTGCATTCAACTAACTTCGCGCCACTTTTAATCATTGCATGGCAGCCTCGCGCCATTTCATTGCGCACCGAACCGGGAACAGCAAAAACGTCTCTATTTTGCTGAAGCGCGTAGCGCGCAGTGATCAGTGATCCACTTTTTAAGGCTGCCTCGACCACCAGGGTTCCGCAGGACAGCCCACTTACTACACGATTACGCTGGGGAAAATGCTGAGGTTTTGGTGGCGTATTTAATGGAAACTCAGAGATGAGTGCACCACCCTGCTCACACATAGACTGAGCCAACGCCACATGTTTTTTGGGATAACACCGATTTAAACCGGAGCCCAGCACGGCGATGCTGCGACCACCGGTCTCTATCGCGCCACGATGGGCTTCCCCATCGATGCCCAGCGCCAAACCACTGGTGATGGTAAATCCACTGGTGGCGAGTTCGCTGGCAAAACGCCAGGCGAGTGCTTTGCCTGTGGCTGTCGGCGTGCGACTGCCAACTATCGCCATTTGAGGGCAGCTCAGCGCCGAAATGTCACCCCTGACGTAGAGCAGCGGCGGTGCGCGCCTGATCTGCCCCAGTAGTGGGGGATAATCGGGATCGTCGATATGTAAAAGGCGAATCCCTTCGCGCTGCGCATGTTCCTGCTCTGCCGACACGCGCTCAAAAAGCGCGCTGGAACAACCATTGCGCTGCAAATCGTATAGCGCAGCAGCACATGTATTTAAACGTGGGAATTGCGAAAGGTCGTTTGCAAATGCAGTGCTGAGCGATCCGAAATGCTCGACCAGCTCCCAATAGCTGCCTGCGCCAATTCGCGGGCATAACATTAACGCTAACGATTGTTGTAGAGGACTGAGCATATTTTCTTCCTTGAAAATACTGTGCGAACTAATTTATGAACCCGGCAAATTGCGAGGCTTTTAAATATTAAGGGTTTTTAACGATATCGTTTACTTTTAGGCTTTTGTTGGCTTCCAGCACTAAACCTAGGCTTACTTTATCAAAAACGCGAAAGACCATTAACAAACCCGCGCGCTCGTCGGGCAGCGCTATCCTATCTCCTGAAACGCGATCGACAATGGAGCCACCGCGCTTGTATACCGCCAGTACATTCCCTGCGGCCATCGATTCGCGCTCGCCGCGATTAATGACCACAACATCCATTTTACCCACCTGACTGACACCGCCCTCAACCGCAAGAATCACACCTTCTATCTCTTCAGATGGCGCCGATGGGAAAAATGTCGAATCAATTGATCGCTCCTCTTCACGTAAAAGCCGATCACCTATGCGCATTTCTTCGGTGGTTCGCGTGACTTTTAGCGTGGCCACCTCACCCTTTTTACTTTCTACCGACGCCGTGCCAATATCAAGCGCCTGGATACCTAAAAACTCGTCCGTTTCCGGGTCAACAAATGTTTCTCCGACGCGATATACACCATAAACTGTCGCCGCTTCAGCTACGTCACCGCGCACATAGACTTTGTCACCTGCACCAACGATAAGGTGCTGATCCATACCAGAAATAACGTAGGGTGCGAGCTTGAGCTCATCTTTACCAACAATGCGGCTTCTCGATAAAAAGCTGTTGATCTCGTCGAGCGGGATAGTCTCGATGGCATCACCAGCAGAGATGACATGGGCTTTTGGTTCAAGCTTGAAAATACGACCGGAATTATCCAGCGTCAAACGCGGTTTTCCATCTAAATAGATGAGGCGAATCACATCGCCGGGATAAATTAAATGAGGGTTTTCAATTTGCGCATTTACATGCCAAATCTCGGGCCAAAGCCAAGGGTTTCGTAAAAATGTCGCTGAGATATCCCAAAGCGTGTCGCCTTTTACGACAGTGTGTGTATCTGGCACATCGTCTCGCAGCAGCGGTTCGTCAGCACTAGCACTTGAATTCATCAGTACCAACGCGGCCAAGAGTCCAATAATGTGCATTCTCATTGTATTAATTCCCGTAGTATTCGGCGGCGCGATCATAAATTAAGTATAATGTCAGCGTTAAAGATGAAGAAACGGCTCGCGTTCTATTAATTAAAAATTAGTATAAACCCTTCTCCATCATTATGTTAGCTGTGAAAGTTAGTTAAGAACTAGAAGTTTGTCACGTAATGGCGTTATTACCAATTTTAGAGTTCCCTGATCCGCGTTTGCGCACCCTGGCCAAACCTGTCAAAACTGTCGATACCAGTATTCAAAAGCTGATAGATGACATGTTTGAAACAATGTACGCGGCTCCAGGTATTGGTCTGGCAGCCACTCAAGTCGATGTGCACCAGCAGATTATTGTTATCGACGTGAGCGAGGACAAAAGCGAACCTCTGGTGTTTATCAACCCCAAAATCGAAGCGCTCGACGCGGATGCATTTACCTATGAAGAGGGCTGCTTGTCGGTTCCCGGTTTTTATGAGGAAGTCACACGACCAGAGCATGTGCGCGTCACAGCATTAGACAAAAATGGCGATGAATTCACCATTGAGCCAACGGGTTTGCTCGCGGTGTGTATTCAACACGAAATTGACCACCTGAATGGCAAGCTATTTGTCGATTACATTTCCAATATTAAGCGACAGCGTATTCGTAAAAAGCTCGAAAAACAGCACAAAGTGCGCGCCTAGAATAGGGGCCTGCTGTTGAAACTTATATTCGCCGGGACACCTGTTTTTGCTCAAAAGCATCTCGAAGTACTTGTCGATAGCGCACATGACGTTTGCGCTGTTTATACACAACCGGACCGCCCGGCGGGCCGTGGTAAAAAGGTTCAGGCCAGTCCTGTTAAACAACTGGCGACAAGCTTTCACATTCCGGTCTTTCAACCGGCAAGCTTAAAACCTGCCGAAGTTCAGCGCGAACTCTCTGAGCTAAACGCCGACCTCATGGTAGTTGTCGCCTACGGACTGATTCTCCCAGCCACGGTGCTCGAGGCACCCCGTCTCGGCTGCATCAACGTGCACGGCTCAATTCTTCCCGCCTGGCGCGGGGCAGCACCAATCCAGCGTGCGATTGAAGCAGGTGATACAACTGGTGGCGTGACCATTATGCAAATGGATGAAGGTCTGGACACGGGCGCGATGTTACTTAAAGCGCACTGCGACATCAGCAATACCGATAATTCAGCAGACCTGCACGATAAACTCTGCGACATCGGCCCCAATGCGCTGTTAACGGTGATAGATCAACTTGCCTCAGGCACGGCGACGCCAACCCCGCAAGACCACAGCAATGCCACTTACGCTCACAAGATAGAAAAGTCCGAAGCTCAGATTCAGTGGCACGAAGCAGCGCATATCATCGCTAGAAAAATCCGCGCATTTAATCCATTTCCGGTGTGTTATTGCCTGCTTAACGACCAACGCATAAAAATTCACCGCGCCCGCGTGCTCGAGGAATCCAATTTGATGCCACACACCGAGCCTGGGAACATAGGGATAAGTGGTGAGCAGATGCTCGTGCACTGTGGCAAAGGACTTATCGCGATCGAAGAGTTACAGCTTCCCGGGAAAAAAACGATGCAAATAAAAGACTTTCTGAACGGTCCAGGCCAGCATATCGATTTGGTTAAATTCGGGTCTCAAACTAGTTGAGATGAATATACGCGCACATGCGGCAACGGTGCTCGCGCCCATTCTACAAGGCGAGCAGTCGTTACAAACAACATTTGACTCTCAAATTGAGCGCATTCCAGATCGAGACCGCGCACTATTTCACGAGCTCTGTTATGGCTGCCTCAGGCATTACGAATACCTGGATGCCATCGCGAACGCCTTACTCAACAAGCCACTTAAAGCAAAAGATTCTGATATTTACGCACTTATACTGCTCGGCTTATACCAAATCCATTTTTTGCGCATCCCCGATCACGCTGCACTTTCAGAAACTGTAAACGCGGCCAAAGTCATCCGAAAACTCTGGGCTAAGGGTTTTATAAATGGTGTGCTGCGAAACTATATTCGCAATAAAATTCAGCTGGACACTGCAGCTCTCAAACAACCGGAAGCCGAGCACCGGTTGCCAGGGTGGTTACTCAATCGAATTCGTGTTGATTGGCCTGATTACTGGCAATCCATTGCCGACGCATCGCACGCTCAGGCACCGATATATGTACGCATTAATACTCGGCGAGTATCTCTAAATGAAGCACGCGCGGAGCTTGACGCACACAATTGCGAACCGATAGAAACTCGTCTGAACAAAAGTTCACTGATGCTCAAGCGTGCAACAAATATTGCGCAGCTGCCCGGATTTGCCGCAGGTTGGTTGAGCGTGCAGGACGACGCTGCCCAACTTGCCGCGGACCTGCTAAAAACCTCTCCTGGAATGCGTGTACTCGATGCCTGCGCGGCACCGGGCGGTAAAAGCTGCCATATTCTGGAACGCGAACCCGAACTTGAATACCTTCACGCCGTCGAGCTCAGTGCAGAGCGCGCAGCAAAGATCCACACCAATCTCAGTCGATTGAGACTGGAGGCTGAGGTGATTGTGGGTGATGCCAGTGCTCCGAACACCTGGTGGAACGGCGAAGCTTATGATCGGATATTACTCGACGCTCCCTGTTCAGCCACCGGCGTGATTCGCCGCCACCCCGATATAAAATTACTGCGGCGTGAAAGCGATCTTGATAAGCTTGCGAAGACACAAATGGCGTTATTACAGACACTTTGGCCGCTGCTAAAACCTGGTGGGCAGCTGTTATACGTTACCTGTTCTATTCTTAAGGCAGAGAATGAGCGGGTTGTCGCTGCCTTTTTAGCGTCACACAAGGACGCGGAGCATGAGCAAATTGATGCCGAGTGGGGAGCCAAGCGCTCGATTGGCCGCCAGCTTTTTCCACAGCTTGGGGGACATGATGGCTTTTACTACGCGCGCCTTCGCAAGACGGCACTCTCATAAATTGCCAAGGGTTTCATTTTTATAATTAATGAAAATTATTATCTTAGGCGCAGGCCGCGTTGGGGGCACCCTCGCTACCAGTTTGAGTAGCGAGGCAAATGACATTACCGTTGTCGACAGCGAAGAAAGCCGTTTGCGAGCGCTGCAAGACCGCATCGATATTGGTGTGGTTTCGGGTCATGCCTCATACCCAGAGGTACTGCTGCAAGCGGGCATTGAAGACGCCGATATCCTGATCGCAGTTACCGGCATCGATGAAATTAATATGCTCGCGTGTCAAATTGCCCACAGTCTGTTTCGCACACCGACAAAAATCGCACGGATTCGCTCAACCGAGTATGCCTCGCACGACGGGCTGTTTCGCAACGAAGCAATCCCCGTCGATGTGATCATTAGCCCCGAGCAACTCGTCTCCGATCACATTAGCCGCTTAATAGATCAGCCCGGCGCGCTGCAGGTGCTGGATTTTGCTGATGGCTTGGCCCAACTCGTTGCAGTAAAAGCCTACTACGGCGGTCCGCTGGTCGGACAACAACTGAGATATATCCGCAAACATATCCCCAACGTTGATACACGTGTCGCTGCAATATATCGCAAAAATAGGGCGATTATGCCGACCGGTAACAGCAACATCGAAGCGGACGATGAAGTATTCTTCGTTGCAGCAAAAGATGATATTCGCGCCGTGGTCTCAGAGTTTCGTCGCGCTGACCGACCTTATAAACGCATTATTATCGCCGGCGGCGGCAACATCGGAATGCGCCTCGCGAAAAGGCTGGAAAGCCACTATTCCGTTAAGATGATTGAATACAGTAAAAAGCGCGCGGAATATTTGGCTAAAAACCTCCAACAAACCATCGTTCTTACTGGCAGCGCATCGGACCAGGAACTCCTGCTTGAAGAAAATATCGAAGATACCGATATATTTCTCTCCCTTACAAACTCCGACGAAGCCAATATTATGGCGAGTATGCTGGCCAAAAAGCTCGGGGCCCATAAAGTTATCACGCTGATTAATAAACACGCCTACGTGGATCTGGTGCAAGCCAGCGATATCGATATCGCGATATCGCCCCAGCAGATCACCATCGGCACCTTGCTCACCCATGTCCGACGCGGTGATATCGTCAATGTTCACTCACTGAGACGCGGCGCGGCGGAAGCCATTGAAGTCATCGCACACGGTGACGAGAAAACGTCCAAGGTTGTAGGGCGCGCAATTGAAGATATTGATCTCCCCGAAGGTGCAACGATTGGCGCAATCATCCGCGATACTGAGCCTGGCGATCATCACGACACCATCCTCCGCTCACCGGAATTGGCTTTTGGCATGAACCGCGATGAAAACTCAACCGAGCCTGCGCAATCTCGCGAAGTGCTTATCGCGCATGATGATCTCATTATTCAATCGGGCGACCATGTCATCGTCTTCGTTATCGACAAACGCTACACCCGCGATATCGAACGCCTGTTTCAGGTCGGCTTTACCTTCTTTTAGATGAGTAGACGATGCGCCTAGCAGTCATTGCAAAAATACTTGGTATGCTACTCATGCTCTTTAGCCTGACCTTGCTGCCACCTATTTTCGTCTCATTTTATTTCAAAGACGGTGCCTATCTGAGCTTCACCATCGCCTTTGGCATCAGCTTTAGCGCCGGCCTGGTTACATGGTTACCCGTCTACCGGGTAAGGCGGGAATTGCATACCAAAGATGGGTTCTTGGTCACGGCATTGTTTTGGCTGGTCCTCGGCGCATTTGGTTCATTACCGTTTATGCTCGCCGATACGACGCATTTGAGTCTGGTAGACGCGATGTTTGAATCCGTCTCCGGCTTAACGACAACCGGTGCGACCGTCGTCACTAATTTAGATGCTCTGCCGAAAGCCATGCTCTACTATCGACAGCAACTCCAGTGGCTTGGCGGGATAGGAATTATTGTTATCGCTGTGGCGATTCTGCCAATGCTGGGCATCGGAGGTATGCAGTTGTATCGCGCAGAAACGCCAGGCCCAGTAAAGGACTCCAAGCTTACTCCCCGTATTACTGAAACAGCCAAAGCACTATTTCTTATCTATTTGGCACTTACGTGCGCCTGCGCACTGGCGTATTACCTGGCGGGTATGAGCTTATTCGATGCGGTTGGCCACGCTTTTTCAACTGTTGCCATTGGTGGCTTTTCCACTCACGATGCGAGTATGGCGTTTTTTGACAGCGCCGCAATTTACATGGTTGCCATTATATTTATGACGTTGTCAGGCATTAATTTTGCGTTGCATTTTTTTGCCTGGCGGGAACGCAGTTATCGCCACTACTTTCGCGACCCCGAGTTTCAATTCTATTCAACCATGCTGATTATCGGCATTACGATAACCTGTATATTTTTGAGTTATTCAGGCACCTATGGTTATTACGAAAGTGTGCTCTTGGGCACCTTTGAACTCGTGTCCATTCTGACGACCACCGGCTTCGGGGTAGCGGATTTCAGTATTTGGCCAACTTTTTTGCCTTTCTTCATTTTTATGTTCGCGTTTATGGGCGGCTGCGCAGGCAGCACCGGCGGCGGGATAAAAATGATTCGGGTCTTATTAATCATGAAGCAGGGCAGCCGTGAAATTCACCGGCTAATTCACCCCAACGCGGTACTGCCAATCAAAATTGGTAATAAATCCGTATCTGATCGTGTTATCGAAGCCGTGTGGGGGTTTTTTGCCATCTACGTCATCGCCTATCTGGTCTTGTGCATATTGCTACTCGCCACGGGTTTAGACTTCCTCACAGCATTTACCGCCGTGGGTGCGTGTATCAACAATCTTGGCCCGGGTCTTGGAGACGTTTCGGCAAACTATGGAAACATAAATTCTGCAGCCAAATGGTTGCTTTGCTTCGCCATGCTGCTGGGGAGGTTGGAAGTATTTACGTTGTTAGTCCTGTTTACGCCCGCGTTTTGGCGCAGATAGCAGCACAGTTAGCTCAACGCGAAAGCGCATTGATTGCAAGTGCACACCCTAAAAAACCATGACGAAAAGTATCGTAATCATTGACGGGGTTCCAAACCAACTCGGGTGGATGCCGGTTAAATACCTGACCGAACTCACTGCGGATCTTTTCGAAGCCGACTATGTCTCTCTTGCCCCCGCATCACGCGCCAGGATCGATAAGTTAAAAACGCTTTTTGCCAAAAGAACGAAAAACCGTTTAAAGCCAGATGCTTTGTTCATCGTTCCAACAATGGCACATTTTTGGTCTCTCTACATGGACGACGACTGGAAGCACGCGTTTAACAGAGTTTTTCTCTGGCTGATCGACTCCTTCCATACAGAGGATATTCCACGGTGCATCAATCGCTCTCATATTGACGGAATTTTTATAACAACTGGACCCGCGGATCAAATAATCTACCGGCAAAGAGTGAACTCCGAAACGACGATCGTACCCTGGGGCGCGGACGTGCTTTTACGCGGCTCAAACAGTGTTGATCGGAATATCGATGTGCTGCGTCTGGGGCGACAACCCGATACCTGGTTAGATGACAACAAAAACGCGGCGGCATTTCTCAAGCGTGATATTCGCTACCAAGGCCGACCGCCACGAAATGAAAACGCACTCCACGAAAATAATTTATTGGTTCAATCCTACCTGAAACGATCAAAATACGTCCTTGCCCAGAGCAACCTGGTCGACTCGACCCGCTATACGCACAAAACCAAAGAGTATTTGACGGGACGCTGGACCGATTCTCTTGCCTGCGGATGCATCGTTGCAGGTGTACAGCCGCGCACAGATCACGCTTTTCAAAACTGCCTTTGGCCAGAAGCGGTTATCGAGTTTGAATCGACAGATTTGGATCACGGCATTGGTCGCATCGCCGAAGCCTTGCAAGAATGGACCCCACGCAAAGCGCAATTAAATTATCTGCGCTCATTGGAAAAACTGGATTGGCGCTGGCGGCTCGAGCAGATTGCCGGTGCGATTGACCTACACTTTCCACGGCTCGACAACAACATTGTGCAACTCAAACAAAAAATAGCGGAAACGCATCAATTGCTATTCAGTGAATAATGCTCGGCAGAGGCATGGCTCAAGATCAGCCAAATCGCTATAATTGCGCGCTTCTCAAGAAGCGTTCACCGAAGTGAGCGCATCGTATCCTCTACGCGATTAAGGCTTATTGTGTCAGACGTAAACGTCTCTACTTTTCAGGGTTTAATTCTGTCTCTTCAGAATTACTGGGCCCAACACGGTTGCGTTATCTTGCAACCCATCGACCTCGAGGTTGGCGCTGGAACATTTCATCCCGCAACGTTTTTGCGCGCGGTGGGGCCTGAGCGCTGGAGCAGCGCCTATGTGCAGCCCTGCCGACGGCCGACCGATGGCCGCTACGGCGAAAATCCAAACCGCCTACAGCATTACTATCAGTTTCAGGTTGTTCTAAAGCCGTCGCCAGAAGATATTCAAGATCTTTATTTAGCCTCGCTCGAGCACCTCGGCATAGATCCGCTCAGGCACGACATCCGTTTTGTGGAAGACAACTGGGAATCACCCACCTTGGGGGCCTGGGGGCTTGGTTGGGAAGTCTGGTTAGACGGCATGGAAGTCACGCAGTTTACCTATTTTCAGCAGGTCGGCGGCATCGAATGTTTTCCCGTCACCGGCGAAATTACCTACGGCTTAGAGCGCATCGCGATGTACTTGCAAAATGTCGACTCCATCTACGATCTGGTTTGGACCGAAGACACAGAAGGCAATCAAGTGAGCTACGGCGATGTTTTTCATCAAAACGAAGTAGAAATGTCGCGCTACAACTTTGATGAAGCAGATACCGAGTTCTTGTTTTCAAGCTTTGATAAATATGAAACGGAAGCTCAACGTCTGATCACCGAAGGCCTGCCCCTGCCCGCCTATGAGCTGGTTATCAAAGCGTCTCACGCATTCAATCTGCTCGATGCCCGACAAGCCATATCAATCACCGAGAGACAGCGCTTCATTCTCAGGGTCAGAACGCTCGCACGCAGCGTTGCCCAGGCCTACTTCGATGCCCGTTATGCGTTGGGCTTTCCGCTTGCGGATGCGGCAATGAGAGACGAAGTTACCCGGCGTGTTCAAGCTGCACAGGAGAAGGCTAAATGAGCAGCTACCTATTTGAGATCGGCACAGAGGAGCTGCCGCCAACTGCATTGAAAAATCTTTCGCTATCGCTGTGTGAACAGGTAGGTAAATCACTTCGGGAGAGCGGTTTACATTATGCCGATGTTCGCACATTCGCAACACCGCGGCGCATGGCCTTACTTTTCACAGAATTAGCCGACGAAACACCTAAGGAAGTGGTAAAAGTTTGGGGGCCTCCGGCGCGAGTTGCATTCGATTCAGATGGAAAACCCACCAAGGCAGCCCTCGCATTTTGTCAACGCAATAATATAGAAGCCACCGAGCTGGTAATCGAGTCAGACGGCAAAACTGAAAAAGTGTGCTGCCTCAGCGAACGTGGCGGAGAGCAAACCAGCACCTTGTTGCCAACTTTTTTGGCCGACGCCCTCGCCAAACTTCCAGTTCCCAAGCGCATGCGCTGGGGTGCATCGCGGACCGAGTTTGTCCGCCCGGTTCATTGGCTTGTGCTGCTGCGCGATGACGCAATTATCGACGCAACGCTGCTCGGTAAACGAAGCGGACGCGAAACACGAGGGCACCGCTTTCTCGCGCAAAAAAACGTAAGCATTTCCCACGCACAAGACTACGCGGCTTCGCTTAAAAAGGAGGGCAAGGTTATCGCCGACTTCTCTGAGCGACGCACAATGATCCGCGCGCAAATAGAAGAGGTCGCGACAAAGCTGGGTGGCACAGCGGCCATCGATGACGCACTCTTGGACGAGGTCACGGCGTTAGTCGAATGGCCCGTTGCGTTGGCTGGTGATTTCGATCCAGAATTTCTGGCTGTTCCGGCTGAAGCGCTCGTTTCTTCAATGAAAGAGCACCAAAAGTATTTTCATGTTGTCGATGCCAAAGGCACCATGATGCCTCACTTCATCACGGTTTCGAATATTGAAAGCGCCGATTACCGCTATATCCGGCAGGGTAACGAAAAAGTGATTCGACCCCGCCTGGCTGATGCGGCGTTCTTTTTTGATACGGATAAGAAAACCACACTGGATGCTCGACGAGATAAGCTCAAGAACGTTGTATTTCAGGCCCAACTCGGTTCCATCTTTGATAAAACGGAGCGCATCAAATCCCTGGTCGGGCACCTTTGCAAAGAGTTGGGCCTCAGCACAGAAGGGGTCGCGCGTGCAGCAGAACTGTGCAAATCAGACTTAGTCAGCGCCATGGTCTATGAATTTCCTGAAATGCAGGGGATAGCCGGCTATCACTATGCGCTTAGCGACGGCGAGCCTGAACACGTGGCCGTGGGTATTCGCGAACATTACCAGCCTAAATTTGCCGGCGACGCAATCCCTTCCTCCGATCTGGGGGCAATCCTGGCGCTCGCTGACCGCCTGGATACCATCGTCGGCATTTTTGGCATCGGACAGATTCCCACCGGATCAAAAGATCCCTTTGGCTTGCGACGCGCTTCCCTGGGTGTACTCAGAATCCTGATTGAATCAGGTTATGACCTCGACCTGCGCAGCCTAATCGGGCGGGTTGCGTCAGAGCATTCGAACCTCAACGATCCCGAAGCCGCATCGACAGCCGCCTTGGACTACGTGCTTGAGCGTTTGCGCGCGCTGTTTGAAGACAAAGGCATATCACCCGAAGTGTATCGTGCAGTCGCCAGCCTTAAACCGAGCCGCCCTTTAGATATCGAGCAGCGCGTCAACGCCGTTAACGCCTTTGCGCAACGAGAGGAGTCCGCGAGCCTGGCCTCTGCCAACAAACGTGTTGCAAATATTCTCACCAAACAAAAGTCTGCACAACGCGCTGAGATCAATGCTTCCCTACTGGTGGACAAGAAAGAACAAGCGCTCGCGAAAGCGCTCTTTAAAGCGAAGGAGCGGGTAGAGCCCTTGTTTGCCAGTAAAGATTACGGCAAAGCACTCTCAGAACTGGCCACTCTGCGCGAACCGGTGGATGCTTTTTTTGACAATGTTCTGGTCATGGCCGATCAACCCGAGCTACAGACAAACCGTATTGCTCTGCTCGGCGAGTTGCGATCGCTATTCCTGGAGGTCGCTGATATTTCTTATCTCGTCCCAGCGAAATAAACATGACAGCTTCAACGGATGTGAGTAAAACTCAGGCGCCAGCGTTCCAATATGTTTTGTCGATTGTTTTTTCGGCCTGCTACGCGACGCTGACAATCCTTTACGGTGCACTCAGCGTGCCGCTGGCACTGCTATCCAAGCACCGCCGCCATCGGATTATCATCAGCTGGACCCACCTTGTCTGCTATTTGGCCAAGATCATCTGCGGTGTGAAATACCGCGTCGTTGGGCTGGAAAACATAGAGCAGGTTAAACGCCCGGTGGTTGTGCTTTCCAAACACCAAAGCGCCTGGGAGACGTTTTTTCTGCAGGGGGTTTTCCGACCGTCATCGACAATTTTGAAGAAAGAGCTGCTCCGAATCCCATTCTTTGGTTGGGGTTTGGCAGCGTTGCAACCAATAGCCATCGACCGCTCAAAGCCCAGAGAGGCATTAAGACAAGTAAAAACGCAGGGTCTTGATCGCCTTTCCCAGAATATTAACCTCATCCTGTTTCCCGAAGGTACTCGCGTACCGGTGGGCAAACGTGGCACCTACGCCCGCAGCGGCGCGGATATCGCAATCAAGGCAAAGAAAACTATCGTCCCGGTCGCGCACAACGCGGGCATGTATTGGGGTAGCGGCAAAAATATCCTAAAACGCCGCGGGACAATTGTAATTGTTATCGGCCCGCCCATTTCTTATGACAGTGGTGACAGCAAAACGCTTACTCGGCGCGTTGAGGACTGGATAGAATCGACCCAGCTTAAAATTTATAATGGCGAGATCTGAATTCAATCCCCAGGAAATAAACCCATGGCCCAGCGATCGTTCGGTTTCGCAGATTTCGGCATTCGGTTTTTAATTGCAATAGCCCTTCCTGGTAAGCGCAACATATAACGCTATAGGATATTCGTTAGCTTCACAGGCTTCTCTCAATATTTCCCCAAATTAGCCCGATTTTCGCGGTATGCGCGGTGGTACTGGTCATCGGCTGGGCGATATTTATTCGCGCGTCAGTGCGGTCGTTGGGCAGTGCGGGTCTTATGCTGCTGATCGCGTTGTTGGCAGCGTTAATCTGGCTGTTTTGAGACTTGGGTTTGTTATCACTTACTAACCTGACAATTACTGCATGGATTGTTAATTTTGCGCTTTCACTCATTTTGGCGACCGGACTTTCTTGGTCACATATCCGGCGAAAAATGACAGGCCAGCTCGACGTTGATGATGTAGAAAATTAACGAAAGGTCGTCTGCTCAGCCAGGCTGATTGAGGGCACGCCCGGAAACCGGGTTGGGCCGGACGCACGAATAGAAAAGAAAAACTCGCTAAAACCGATAGTCGAGATTTACCGAAATGCCGGTGAAATCATTGTCCCCTGATTGCAATATAGTTTTGTATTCAAAATTCAAATTCATATTGGGGCTGGTGACAAAACCTACACCTACGCCCCACGATGCACCGGAATCAGAACCACTATCGGTACCTGTAGGAGAATCGATATCAACTTCCAGGTTGGTATAACCGAGCAAGCCGTATATCTTGGCAACTTGGTTGATCGACTCAATGCGATAATAGATGCTTTCGTAATGACTAATACTGTTTTCGAATACAACATCATTTACCGTATTATCGTCACCATTTAAGCCTGTGCCCACGCGGAGCTCACCACCGATATAGTCGTTGTATTTATAGCCGCCGTAAAACTCGATGGTGGTAAAACCGATATCACCACCGTCAGACGCAGCAACACCCGAGTTTATGTAGGTAATACCACCGCCCGCGTAAAAACCCTCGCGGTTATCAGCGACAGCTGCTATTGCGGTTGATGCAAGCGCAGTAGCAAAGATTAAACGTTTGATCATAATCACTCCTAATCGAATGTTTTAGCGTTATTTATATGTCCAGATTAGCAACATTTAGCGCATTTGTTTCAATAAATTCTCGCCGCGGATCAACTTGGTCGCCCATCAGTGTAGAGAATATCTGATCCGCAGCAATAGCGTCTTCGATATCAACCCGTAACATGCGACGTGTATCTGGATTCATTGTCGTCTCCCAAAGCTGCTCGGGGTTCATTTCTCCAAGACCTTTGTAGCGCTGGATCATGTAACCTTTGCGCGACTCGTGCATAATCCATTCTAGCGCTTCGCCGAAGTCGCGTATTTCATGCCGGCGCTCCCCCTTGGCTATGTAGGCTCCTTCGTCTATTAAGCCGTCCAGCTTGGTCGCCACCTCGCGAATTCTAAGATAATCATTAGACTCTAGGAAATCTGCATTTAAAACGTAGACATGTTCAATTCCGTGAGCAAGTTCAATAACCCTTATTTCGTAGAGGTGATTTTCCTTGTTTTCACCAACTTCAACACGGTACTTATGCGAGTTTGCACGCACATTATTCTTGTCTATCGCCTCCAGCAAAGAAGCAGCCCATTGTTCCAAACCCGATACATTCGCATCGCGCAGCATCGCCAAATCAAGCGTTGGCAGATGAAGCAGCTGTTTAAGCACGATCTGCGGATATAAACGCGATAACTTGTCGAAAATAGCCGTGACGCCCCGATACTCCATAACTATCGACTCGAACTCCTGGCCGGGCAGGGCAGGCGCATCAGCGCTGACATGCAGGGTAGATGTCTCAATCGCGGCGTTAGTGAGAAAGCCGAGCAGGGCATCATCGTCTTTTAAATACTGTTCTTGTTTACCTTTGGCAATCTTGTATAACGGCGGTTGTGCAATAAAAATATGGGCTCGCTCCACAAGCTCGCGCATTTGGCGGAAGAAAAAGGTAAGTAAGAGTGTGCGAATATGCGAGCCATCAACATCCGCATCCGTCATGATAATGATGCTGTGGTAGCGTAGCTTTTCAGGGTTAAATTCGGCGGTGCCAATACCACAACCCAGCGCAGTAATTAGTGTTCCGACCTCAGCACTGCTCAACATCTTGTCAAATCGCGCTTTTTCCACATTGAGGATCTTGCCTTTAAGCGGCAGTATCGCCTGAGTACGTCGATCACGACCCTGTTTGGCGGATCCGCCCGCTGAATCACCCTCCACCAAGTATATTTCAGAAAGCGCGGGGTCTTTTTCCTGACAATCAGCGAGCTTGCCGGGTAACCCGGCGATATCTAACGCACCTTTTCTGCGGGTCATTTCCCGCGCCTTGCGCGCCGCTTCCCGAGCCTTCGCCGCTTCAAGCATTTTGCCAACAATGGCTTTCGCTTCGGCAGGGTTTTCCAGCAGATAATCACTTAAGGCCGCGCCCATTTCCTGCTCGACGGCACTTTTCACTTCGGAACTGACGAGCTTGTCTTTGGTTTGCGACGAGAATTTAGGATCTGGAACTTTCACCGAAACAATGGCAGTAAGCCCTTCGCGCGCATCGTCACCGGTCGTTGCAACCTTTTCCTTTTTACCGATCCCTTCCCGTTCGATGTAGGAATTTAGGCAGCGGGTGAGGGCGCCTCGAAATCCGGCCAAGTGTGTCCCACCGTCTCGCTGAGGGATATTGTTGGTATAACAAAAAATATTCTCTTGATACCCATCATTCCACTGAAGCGCCACTTCGACACCAACACCATCCTCATCATCCCGCTGTGCGCTAAAGTGGAAAACCTCATTGAGCGGTGTCTTATTAGTATTGAGATGATCGACAAAAGCTTTGAGCCCGCCTTCATACTCAAACTTTTCCTGCTTACCATTGCGTTCGTCTGTCAGCACAATGCACACACCCGAGTTGAGGAAACTCAGTTCTCGCAGGCGTTTCGCGAGCAAATCGTAGTGGAATTCAATGTTAGAAAAGGTTTCAGACGAGGGCACAAAGTGGATTTCCGTTCCCGACACCTCGGTTTCGCCGATGATTCCGAGTGGAGCATCTGGCACCCCGTGACGGTACACTTGTTGATGCACAGCTCCCCCTCGACGAATAGTAAGCCGCAATTTAGAGGAGAGCGCGTTTACAACGGAGACACCCACGCCGTGCAAACCGCCGGAAACCTTGTAGGTGTTATCATCAAATTTACCGCCAGCATGTAACACAGTCATAATAACTTCGGCGGCCGAAACTCCTTCTTCATGCATCTCTGTTGGAATACCGCGACCATTGTCAGATACCGAGACCGACTCATCTGGGTGGATCGTCACGCGTATTTCAGAGCAATGCCCAGCCAAAGCTTCATCGATAGAGTTATCGACTATTTCAAAGACCATATGGTGAAGACCAGTGCCGTCATCCGTATCACCAATGTACATTCCCGGCCGTTTTCGTACTGCATCCAAGCCTTTTAATACTTTGATACTCGATGAATCATAATTGGTTTCGTTATCATCTTCAGTCATGCACATAGTCCATAGGTCTAAGTTTTAAGATCAATGCTGCCATGTTTCACGTGAAACCATGAACACGTCTCTTCTGTTAAAGCTGCAATACCGTTCAAAGGAGCGGCATTCACAGTGGTAATAAACACCTGACAATCCATCGTCGCTAATTGTTGGCAAAGCGAATCCAAGCGCTTTGTATCCAGCTCTGATGGGAGATCATCAAGTAAAAAAACGGGTTGTTTGTTTACTTCTTCGGCGAGCAGCTTCGTAACAGCCATATAGAGGGAAATAATTAGCCTCTTTTTTTGGCCACGTGACAGGCGCTCTGCTGCAGGATAGTCTCCACTTTTTATAAGTATGTCGCCCCGATGCGAACCTTTTTGCGTAAAGCCCTGAGCCAAATCGGCTTCAAAATTTCGATCAAGCCTTTCGAACAAGTTTTCTCGCGTTGGCGGCGCCTGTTCGGGAGTAGCAGCCCCGGTGGTAAATAAAGACCAACCATCCCTATAAGCAAGCTGGATATCGCCACCGTAATCGCAATCAGCGGATTCTATCGAAGCGAAAGAACGCCGTAACTTTTCAAGCGCCTCGAATCGGCAAACCTCTACAAGCGTCGCCGCAGTAACAAGAGGCTCATCCCAGGGCTTCATATCCAAACGGCTGATTTTACCACGGCGCAGCAGCATGTTCCTTTGTTTTAAACAGCGTCTATAGTCTTTCCAGGAATCAAGGAACTCAGGTTTCACGTGAAACACTAACCAATCCAAAAACGAACGCCTAAGCTGAGGAGGCCCATCCAAGAATTCAAAGCTCTGTGGCGCCAAGGCAATCAGCGGTAAACTGTTGGCAAGCTCTGAACTCGCAGAAACCCGGCGCCCGTTGAGTTTAAGATCCGTGGTATCGCGAAACGACTTCTGCATACCGAGCTTGCCGATTGCACCGTTTCCATCCTTCGTTTCTGCATAAACAGAAAAAGCTTCCGCTTCCTCAGCGACCAAAAATCTCAACTTGGAAGTTCTAAATGAACGCAAGGTACCAAGCACATAGATGGCTTCAAGGAAGCTTGTCTTACCCGCTGCATTTTCACCATAAAGAACATTAAAACAGGGGTTCGGCGCGAGATCGACGGCCGTCAAATTGCGCAAATCTTTTATCTTGATGGATGTAATGAAAGGCACAGCAAGTGTAATTAGCGCGCTTCAATCAAACCTAGAATAAAATTCAGCCGATTAAGCGCGCCGTCAAAGACCTTTTACAGACGCATTGGCATCACAACATAAGATGCATCGTCATTTTCTAGATCTTGCAAAAGTGCACTGCTGTTAGCGTCCGACAGGGTAATTTTGATTTTTTCTGAATCCAAGACGTTGGTCACGTCCTGCAAGTAACTGATATTAAAACCAACTTCCAACGCTTCGCCAGCATAGTCCACAACAACGTGATCCTCTGCTTCTTCCTGCTCTGGATTGTTCGCAACGAGGGTCAACTGGTTTGGCTCCACCAATAAACGAACGCCGCGATATTTTTCGTTAGAGAGAATGGCTGTGCGACCAAAGGCGTGTTTGAGTTCATTGCGATCGCCAACAACAATCTTGTCACCGCCCTTTGGAATCACCTGCTCATAGTTCGGAAACTTTCCTTCAACGAGCTTTGATGTAAACGTGAACGCTGGCGTTTTTGCCCGAATATGATTCTTACCCATAACAATCTCTACCAGCTCGTCGCTATCTTCTACCAAGCGGCTGAGTTCAATCACTCCTTTGCGCGGGAGTATCGCCTGAACAAGTTCGTTTGAGCTTAAGCCACTAATTGGCTTAGTCGCCAATGCCAAGCGATGGCCGTCGGTCGCCACCACTCGCAACGAATCATTGCCCAACTCCCAAAGCATACCGTTAAGGTAATAACGAACATCTTGTTGAGCCATCGCAAAGCCGGTCTTATCTATCAACGATTTAATCAGTGCCTGCTCGCTCGAAAAACGTAACTCTTCAGCGCCTTCCTCAACGGCGGGAAACTCGCTCGCGGCCAGGGTCGACAGTGTAAAGCGTGACTTGCCACTTCTAAGCACAACTTTTTGATCTTCCAACTGAAAATCAATATCCGATTCCTCGGGCAGCGCTCGGCATATATCGACGAACTTTCGCGCTGGTACCGTAATTTCGCCATCGCCGCTACTGCTATCCAAATTCAACCTGGCTACAATTTCCACTTCCAGATCAGTGCCTGTAAGCGAAAGCTGCCCATCGTTAATACTTATCAATATATTTGCCAACACCGGAAGCGTATGTCGTCGTTCGACAACGCCGCTGACTAGCTGCAATGGTTTTAAGATAGCCTCACGTTTTACTGAAAATTTCATGTATATGGTCCGTAAAAGAAAGAAAGGTTATTATGTCGTCAGGGTGCGCAATAAATTTTTTACGTCTTCATTAATATCACCGTCAGTACCTATCAACTCCTTAATTTTTCGACAGGCATGCAAAACGGTGGTATGGTCACGCCCACCAAAAGTATCCCCAATTTCCGGCAAGCTGTGATTAGTGAGCTCCTTCGCTAGATACATGGCCACTTGTCGGGGCCTAGCAACCGAACGGCTGCGCCTTTTTGAATGGAGATCGGAAACCTTTATTTTATAATATTCCGCTACAACTCTTTGTATATTGTCGATGCTGACCAAACGATCCTGCAACGCGAGTAAGTCTTTGAGCGCCTCGCGCACAAGCTCAACAGTGATGGGGCGATTCGTAAACTGCGCATTAGCAATCACGCGTTTTAATGCACCTTCTAATTCGCGCACATTTGATCGTATACGCTGAGCAATAAAAAAGGCGGCATCATGAGGCAGATCCATATTAGCCTGCTCCGCTTTACGCATCAAAATCGCCACTCGCGTCTCTAATTCCGGGGGCTCAATTGCCACCGTCAAACCCCAACCGAAACGAGACTTTAAACGCTCTTCCAAGCCATTAATCTCCTTGGGATAGCGATCACAAGTAACGATAATCTGCTGGCCGCCCTCGAGCAACGCATTAAAAGTATGAAAAAACTCTTCCTGGCTGCGCTCCTTGCCGGCGAAAAACTGTATATCATCAATCAATAGTGCGTCGACTGAGCGATAGTAACGTTTAAAATCGTTAATCGCATTTAATTGCAATGCCTTCACCATGTCAGCAACAAAACGTTCCGAATGCAAGTACACAACTTTCGCGCCGACAGCGCGACGATTAAGCGCGTTACCAACAGCATGCATTAAATGTGTCTTACCGAGACCAACGCCTCCGTATATAAATAAAGGGTTATATGCCCCACCGGGATTTTCTGCAACCTGAGTCGCCGCCGCGAGTGCAAGCTGATTAGATTTACCCTCGACAAAATTATTAAAAACGAAATCTTCATTTAAATTCGTTTTATGTAATATACCCCCCTCCACATCTGCTTTAGACACGCGTTGAACCTGGGGCGTTTCAATAGCTATAACATTGTTGGATACCGAGGCTTTAGGGGTTGAATAACTGGCCCTGTCACTGTTGAGGCCATCAAACTCGGACGCACCTCCGTAATTTAAAGAGTTATGAATGGGTTGAATTGCGGCCGCCGATGCGAGATGAGCAGATGCACCATTTGTCGCCAGACCAAGAGTTTTATCAGCTTCATTTACTCCGCCATTAAGCGGCGCGGCAAAGGCCGGCGTGCGGCTGGCGGCAACTATCTCGACCTGCAGGGGACCACCTTCGCTACTCAACTGCTTTGCCAAATCTTCGATACGCGAGCGAAACTTATCATTAACCCAATCCAGGACAAAGCGATTCGGCGCGATTAAAGTCAGCGTGCTTGCGCTTGTATCCGTATCATTAAACTGCAGCGGACGAATCCAGGTGTTAAACTGCTGCTCGGGCAACTCACGCTGCAAATGATTAATGCATTCGTCCCAAATTGAAGCTAGCAACGGCGCTCTCCGTTTTATAGAAATTATATTAATTCAGCCATTGACTTCGATGGCGAGATGTGGATAAGTCCCCAGTGGTTTGATTGGCCTTTCAAAACGGGCCGATCATCCTAACTTAATCAGTCTAGCTTATCCACAGGGAGATGCAAAAAAAAATTTGTTTTTTATTTTTACCAATAAATTCAACCACTTACACATATATTTTTGCATTAAAAAAATATTGCAATCGCCCAAAAATCTGTGGATAAATACGTGTATAAAAAGTGAAAAAACTGTTTAATATAGGTTCACATACCGCTACAAGCCGCACTGTAACTGCTTTTTTCCACAATCGGGACTTGCTACGCTTCAAACAGATTTAGACACCTTAAAAAAGCTGTAAATCCAATTGATTTTGCAAGGTTTCTCGCATAGAATCGCGCGTCATTTTCGATGCAAGCACACTGCAGCTTGCCTAATTTGCCACATATAACTGCTAGCAACGATTGAATTGATATGAAACGCACATTCCAACCCAGTAACCTAAAACGCAAACGTACTCACGGCTTTCGCGCGCGCATGGCAACCAAAAATGGCCGCAAGATCCTTGCTCGCCGCCGCGCCAAAGGCCGTAAACAACTTTCTGCGTAATTGAGAAAACGCATATAAAACTGATTTTTACAGTCAATTTTATATGCGTGGCTTAACCGAGTTCTTGGTGGCAAACACTACATTAGAAGTCCGCTTTGAGTTTGGTAAGCACAACCGGCTGCTCACATCGTCGGATTTTCAGCGCGTATTTGATAAACCGCCCATTCGCGCTCCCCACCCATCTATTCTTATTCTCGCGAAACCCAATCGCCGAAATGCGCAACGTTTAGGGCTTGTCATCGCTAAAAAACATGTCAAGAAAGCTGTTCAGCGAAACCGGTTAAAACGATTGATCCGAGAATCCTTTCGCACCCAGCATCTTGGGGGAATAGATGTTATAGTGCTCGCGCGCAAAGGGGCCTGCGAGCTCGAGAACGACGAAATCCTTTCAATCCTAAATAGCTTATGGAAGCGAGTAATCAAAAAACATTCAAAGATGCGTTGCGGTTCGCCACCATAGCTCCCTTCGTAGCGCTTATTCGCTTCTATCAATATTGCATAAGCCCAATGCTTGGACCGCATTGCCGATTTGAACCCAGCTGCTCCGCCTACGCTGCAGAAGCCTTAGTTACTCACGGTTTATTGAAAGGTTTGGCCTTGAGCATAAACCGCGTACGCAAATGTCATCCATGGCACCCAGGTGGATGCGACCCTGTGCCACCCAACACCAAACAACCCTAAACACATACGGTAAGTGAAACATGAATTGGCTTCGTTACGCCTTAATCGCAGGTATCTTCCTGGTCTCCTACATGCTCTTTTTAGAATGGAACAAATTCCAGGAAGCCGAAATCGCGTCTAGACAAGTTGCTGAAGAAACACTTTCAAGCTATTCGCTTCCCACACCCCCGTCAGATCTGCCCACTGAGCTTACGGACAACTCCAGCACTCTGCCAAACCCACCTGCAGCAAATAATGACTTGCCGATGATTGCCGCGGAAAGACCGGAGACTCCGGTCGTCACTCCAAAAACAGACACAGGACAATTCATCGCTGTAAAAACTGATACTTTCGACATTCTTATCGACACACGCGGGGGCGACATCGTCAAACTCTCGCTACCCCAGCACCTTGCCAAACTAAAAGAAACCGGTTCTTCATTTGAATTAATGAACCAAACAAATTCAAAAACCTACGTGGCTCAATCCGGTTTGTTAGGCCCAAACGGCACAGATAAATCTAGCTTAGATCGGCCAAACTACCGAACACAGCAAACCAACTTTGTTATGAGCGAGTCTGACGATTCGCTTTTCGTCGATTTATTTCTCGACCAGGGCGAAGTTAAAATTACCAAACGATTTACGTTTAAACGCGGCTCCTACTTAATCAATATTGATTACCTCGTCGATAATCAATCAAACGCTTTGTGGCGAGCAGTACCCTATGGTCAAATTCGGCGCAGCGATTTTAAAGTTGCATCAGAAGTTGGCTTTGGTATGCAACCTTTTCTCGGCGCTGCAATTACAACACGCGAAAAAAATTACGCAAAATATAAATTCTCAAAATTCGAAGATGAAGAAATAAAAGTAGAAAAAGTCGGTGGTTGGGTCGCCATGGTTCAACACTATTTTATTAGTGCCTGGATACCCGACCAAGAAAGTACCAACCACTATAAATTACGTAAGCAAAAAAATCAGGACCTCTATATTCTTGAATACGCCGGAGCGTGGCATTCGGTCGAACCAGGTGAACAAGGTAAGGTTCAAAGCGCATTTTATGCGGGACCAAAATATATTAAAGAACTCGAAAAAATCTCACCTTATCTCGATTTAACTATCGACTACAGTTGGCTTTGGTTTATTGCCAAACCTCTATTTCTCGGTCTGGATTATATACACGGCCTTGTCCATAACTGGGGCCTAGCTATTATTTTATTAACTCTGTGTATAAAAATTATTTTCTACTACCCGTCAGCAATGAGTTATCGCTCCATGGCAAAAATGCGCAAGCTGCAACCCATGATGACAGAGCTGAAAGAACGTTTTGGCGATGATCGGCAAAAAATGTCTGCGGAATTAATGAAAATATACCGCAAAGAAAAAGTAAATCCACTTGGTGGTTGTTTACCAATTTTATTACAAATGCCTGTTTTTATAGCACTTTATTGGGTACTCATGGAAAGCGTTGAGCTTCGGCATGCGCCATTTATTTTTTGGATTAATGATCTGAGCGTCAAGGATCCATTCTTTATATTGCCACTTATTATGGGCGCAACGATGTTCATCCAACAAAAACTTAACCCGACACCGCCCGATCCAATGCAGGCGAAAATCATGCAAATGATGCCGATCTTTTTCACCGTGCTATTTTTAATGTTCCCTGCGGGTCTCGTACTTTATTGGGTCGTCAACAACACGCTTTCCATTGTGCAACAATATTTAATTACACGACAGATTGAAAAGGCTGGTTAATTATTTCAAGCGGCGTTCAAACAGACACGGATACTATTTGCGCCACGGCCACAGCACCCGGCCGCGGCGGCATAGGTATTGTTCGAGTGTCAGGCCCGGACGCTCGAACAATCGGCGAAACCAGCGTTAACATTCGCTTAAAACCGCGTCACGCGCATCTATGTGATTTTAAGGGCGCCGATGACACAGTAGTCGATCGTGGCATCGCGCTTTTTTTCCCGGGGCCAAATTCCTTTACCGGCGAAGATATTTTTGAATTCCAGGCTCACGGCGGGCCGATCATTCTCGACCTTATTGTTGAAGCATGTATTTCTTGTGGCGCTCGCCTGGCGCGACCTGGAGAATTCTCTGAACGCGCCTTCCTCAACGACAAACTCGACCTTGTGCAGGCAGAAGCCATTGCCGACCTCATTGATGCAAATTCCCGGCAGGCCGCCAAGCTTGCCCTTAACTCATTAAAAGGCGCGTTTTCAACCGAAGTCCATCGCCTATTCAATGCAATCACAGACTTGCGGCTCTACGTCGAATCAGCAATCGATTTTCCCGAAGAGGAAATCGATTTTCTTAGCGACGGCGTTGTCGACGGCAAACTAAACCGTATTCTCGACCAGGTAAAACAGGTGAACCACGCCGCAGCTCAGGGGGCAATTATCCAGGAAGGAATGAACATCGTGCTCGCGGGACGCCCAAATTCGGGGAAATCAACGCTGCTAAATGCCCTCGCGGAACGCGAAGTCGCTATCGTGACAAACATCGCCGGCACAACTCGGGACGCATTGCGCGAGTCGATCTACATCGATGGAATGCCACTCCACGTCACCGACACAGCGGGCATTCGCGCTACGGAGAACGAAGTCGAACGCATCGGTATTCAAAAAACCTGGCAGGCTGTTGAAGCTGCGGACAGAATCCTTCTGCTTGTCGATGCAGCAGAGTTTCAACAACATAACAGTGACCCACTCACCAATATCAAACACGAGTGGCCCACGTTTTTTGACACTTCGTCACTGCAAAACAAGCTCACGCTTGTCGTCAATAAAATTGACTTGCATCCAGACTTTGCCACCAGCATCGCTAACGGACATCCGGCTGTGTTGTTAAGCGCCAAATCCGGCCAGGGTTTGGACACACTGAGACAACACCTGAGTGAAGTCATGGGACGAGAGCAAAGCTCGGAGGGACAATTCAGTGCGCGGCGCCGACATTTAGATGCGCTGGAGCGCTGCTTAAATTATTTAAACGCCGGCAAGTCACAACTGCAGCACGCCGCTGGAGAACTGCTCGCTGAAGACTTGCGTTTGGCGCAGGATTGTCTGGGCGAAATTACTGGCAAGTTGAGCCCCGATGAATTGCTGGGCAAAATATTTTCGAGTTTTTGTATCGGCAAATAAACCGCTGTGTCGATACCAAATACAACTTGTGCACATCTAACGCACATGCTCTCCAAGCGCTTTACCTTACTTACTCCCAAACTAGCGCACCTAGCCAAAAGACTCACAACAAATTCACCACCTATTCATCGCATCTTTCAACCTGCGATTTTCAGCTGTGTAAACCGGGAATAATGTTTCGGATAAAGCCTGCATATAACTGTGGACGGTTTTGGGGATAAAACACTTTTCACGATACCTGTGCAAAAGCCCCAAGTTTAAACACCGCCAGGTCACATATTTCCACCAGTCAATTCAAGTGAATTCCGCCGACTTATCTAAACTGTAACCTACTGATTTAACTCACCTTTACCTACTTACTCACAGAAAAGGCTGCCCTTAAATACAATAACAACAATAAAACTACCTATATTTCAAAGAACATTACTTATATGTATATAGATTTATATTTCAGTAGGATAAAAAAGAGAACGAGACAAGAATTGGGTGCTTGTATTAGAGACACGCCGTGCATACCTGCAAGCAGACCCGGCCCAGAATCATAGATAAGGGCGCGTTTCCAGGAGCGAAGCAGTGCTTCACTTTAATCCTTCGCTTCACCCATGTAGACTCTGCACCAGCGTCCCGACAACTGCTCTTGCGTTGTTCTAACGAATAGTAATTCATAGGTACAAATTAACCTATGTAAGGAACTTAGAAAACTTTCCTCTCAATGTTGGCACATTCGAATTCGCACGCCGATGACAGGTTCAAAAACCGTCAATTCATGGATGAATTGGCGGAGCTACAGGGATGTATTCATGCGTTTTTTGAACCTGTCATCGGCGTGCGAACGTTTCAAAGGTACATACGAAGAATTGGCATTTAGAAGAGTTCTTTTTTTAAACAACTCTCTCTATAATGCACCCCCCAATTATTTTGATGCATCGACAGCATGAATTACCCGAATCAGTTTGACGTTATTGTGATCGGCGGAGGTCACGCCGGCACAGAAGCGTGCCTGGCAGCCGCACGCACGGGCGCTCGCACGCTGTTGGTAACGCATAATATCGATACCTTGGGGCAAATGAGCTGCAATCCGGCAATAGGCGGTATCGGCAAGAGCCACCTGGTCATGGAGGTCGATGCGCTCGGTGGTGCAATGGCTATCGCCACAGATCACGCGGGTATTCAGTTTAGAACGCTCAACAGCCGCAAAGGGCCAGCTGTTCGCGCGACGCGTGCACAGGCTGACCGTTCACTTTATAAAGCCGCTATTCGACGCATACTGGAGCACCAGGAAAATTTATGGATTTTCCAGCAGGCGGCGGACGACTTGATTGTCGAAGGTAGTCGTGTGGTTGGGGTGAGGACACAAATGGGGCTGAGCTTTCGCGCTGAAGCCGTTGTGCTTACCACGGGTACGTTTTTGGGTGGACGCATCCACATCGGCATGGACAATTATTCCGGTGGTCGTGCTGGGGACCCTCCAGCAATTGCACTTGCCGACCGACTGCGCGAGTTGCCATTGAATGTGCGCCGCTTAAAAACGGGTACGCCACCGCGAATAGATGCGCGCACGGTTGATTTTGACGGTCTCGAAGAGCAGTGGGGGGACGACCCGGTGCCGACGATGTCCTATCTCGGTTCCCAAGCGGATCACCCTCAGCAAACCTGTTGCTGGATTACCCATACCAACGCCGCCACCCATGATGTGATTAGAAAAGGCTTTGACCGCTCGCCAATGTTTACCGGCGTGATAGAGGGGGTTGGACCGCGTTACTGCCCGTCAATAGAAGACAAAATACATCGTTTTGCCGATAAGGACAGCCACCAGATTTTTATCGAACCGGAAGGTCTGAATACTAACGAGCTTTACCCCAATGGTATTTCGACCAGCCTGCCATTTGATATTCAGCTGGCATTTGTGCGCTCGATTAAAGGTTTCGAAAATGCCCATATCAGCCGGCCGGGTTATGCAATTGAATACGATTTTTTTGATCCGCGAGACCTGAATTACAGCTTGGAAACCAAGGCCATAGAGGGCTTGTTTTTCGCCGGTCAAATCAACGGCACTACGGGGTATGAAGAAGCGGCCGCCCAGGGTTTGCTCGCTGGTCTCAATGCTGCGCGAAAAAGCCGGCAACTGGACATGTGGTGTCCGGAGCGCGACGAAGCTTATATCGGCGTGTTGGTGGATGATCTGATTACGATGGGCACGAACGAGCCCTATCGCATGTTTACCAGTCGTGCCGAATATCGCTTGCTGCTGCGCCAGGACAATGCGGATTTGCGTTTGACTGAAAAAGGCCGCAACTTGGGTTTGGTCGACGATAAGCGCTGGCAGGTGTTTTCAGCCAAGCGAGAAGCGATAGAGCGAGAAACTCAGCGTTTGCAGTCTACCTGGATTCAGGCGGGTAGCCCGCAGGCGCGTGAGCTCGAGCAAAAAACCAATAGCCCGCTCAGTCGCGAGTATTCCATGATGGACTTGCTCAAGCGTCCAGAGCTCAACTACAAAGATGTCGCCTGGCTTGTCGGTGAAGGCCAGCAGGTAGAACAAGTGTCAGAGCAGGTAGAAATTGCTGCAAAATATTCTGGTTATATTGCGCGTCAGCAGGAAGAGATCGAACGGCTCAAGGCGCAGCAAAATACCCGTATACCTGAGAGCTTCGACTACAGCTCCGTCGAAGGTTTGTCCAACGAGCTACAGGAAAAGCTCGCAGCGGCAAAACCGGAAACGCTGGCGCGGGCCGCGCGCATTCCCGGTGTCACTCCAGCGGCGATATCGCTGTTATTAATATATTTGAAAAAACACAGTGCGCTCAATAAGCGAGACTTGGCTGTCTAGTGCAGCATTCCGATCACAACTCCGATTTCGATACGCACATCGCAGATGGCTGCAGCGCGTTAGGTGTTGTGTTGAGCCCAAAACAAATCGAGCAATTACGGCATTATTGGCAGCTCTTCATGAAATGGAATGCCAGCTACAATCTGTCGTCAGTGCGGAATCCGCGCGCGATTATCTACAAGCACCTGCTCGACTGCCTGACAGTGGTGCCTCATTTAGCGCTTAATCCGGGTGCGGAACGCTGTATCGATGTCGGCACTGGAGGAGGGCTGCCCGGTGTCGTACTGGCCATTTGTTTTCCGGACAAAGCATTTACCTTGCTGGATTCTGCCGGGAAAAAGATGCGTTTTTTATTTCAGGTAAAAACCGCACTTGGGCTCGACAACGTCGAACTGGAAAATTGCCGCGTAGAAGCGTACACGCCGGAAAACCCGTTCGATATTGTGATTAGCCGGGCATTCGCGTCGATCGCAAACTTCACATCGTTGTGTGAACACCTGGTTGGAAGCGAAGGGCAATTTTGGGCGATGAAAGGCCTATTTCCGGGAGAAGAGTTGAGCGAATTGCAAAAACACTATATCGTCCATCAACATCATCACCTCGGTGTTCCCGGCCTTGACTGCGAACGCTGTCTGATACAAATTCGATGCAAAAGCGCGCGCGCATTAACGTAGCGTGCTCACTTTTGGGCGTCGCGAAGAGTGAGAAGAATGCAAGTTGTTGGCAAAACAGCGGCAGCGCTTAACTAGGGGTATATATTTTGGCTAAGGTTTTAGCGGTTGTTAACCAAAAAGGCGGCGTGGGCAAAACAACCACCTGCGTTAACCTGGCAGCGTCGCTTGCAGCAACAAAACGCAGAGTTTTACTGATAGATCTCGATCCGCAGGGAAATGCGACAATGGGCAGTGGGATTGATAAAAATGCATTACAACTTTCGGTTTATGATGTGTTGGCGGGTACGGCTGATCCAGAAAGCGTCACCTGTCTGTCCGAGCAGGGAAAATTTGCTGTCCTGCCTGCTAATGGTGATTTGACCGCAGCCGAGGTTGAATTGCTATCGATGCCGAACAAAGAAAAACGTCTCGCATCTGCCCTGGAAGATTTTCACGACGACTTTGAATTTGTGCTAATCGATTGCCCGCCCTCGCTGAACATGCTTACTGTAAATGCGCTGACGGCATGTGACGGTGTGCTTATTCCAATGCAGTGCGAGTATTACGCACTCGAAGGTCTTTCGGCGTTGATCAACACGATCAACTCTATTCAAAGTGTATTAAACCCCAATCTCAAAA
This sequence comes from Cellvibrionaceae bacterium, assembly GCA_028281575.1. Classification (GTDB taxonomy): domain Bacteria; phylum Pseudomonadota; class Gammaproteobacteria; order Pseudomonadales; family Cellvibrionaceae; genus Agaribacterium. The sequence goes on along the minus strand of JANQJP010000090.1, from coordinate 2,786 downwards.
TTGAAGGCATATTGCGCACCATGTACGATCCCCGCAATAGCCTGACCAACGACGTGTCTGACCAACTGAAAGAATATTTTGGTGACAATGTTTATCGCACCTGTATTCCCAGAAATGTTCGCCTCGCCGAAGCGCCCAGCTACGGTATGCCTGTTATAGCCTATGACAAGCAGTCCAAAGGGGCTCTGGCCTATTTGGCTCTCGCGGGAGAAATTATTCGTCGCCAAAATAGCCACGCTGAAGCGCCCGCTGCGATCGTTGGTTAACACAAAATAATACGAGGTAAGTATGGCCAAAAAACGTGGATTGGGTAGAGGCTTAGACGCGCTGCTATCCGCTTCCCAGGATACGCTGTCCCAAGAGCATGTAAGTTTGGAAGGTGAGATCGCTCTGGACAGTTCAAATGACATTGATGGCACTTTGAAAAAAATTCCAGTGGAACAACTTCAGCGGGGTAAGTATCAACCGCGTCGCGATATGGATCAACTTGCACTTGAAGAGCTTGCAGAATCTATTCGCCATCAGGGGGTAATGCAACCGATCGTCGTGCGCCCAATTGATACGCATCGCTATGAAATTATTGCCGGTGAACGTCGCTGGCGCGCGTGTCAAATTGCCGGGCTCGATAGGATACCCGCCGTTATTCGTGATGTGCCTGACGAAACAGCCATCGCACTCGCGCTAATCGAAAATATTCAGCGTGAAGATTTAAATCCTATGGAAGAAGCGTTTGCGCTCAAACGCCTGCAAGACGAATTTGAGCTGACGCAAAAAGAAGTTGCCGAGGCGGTTGGCAAATCACGCACCGCCGTGACCAATATTATGCGTTTGTTAAACCTTGTCGATGAGGTGAAAACAATGCTTGAGCACGGGGATCTCGAAATGGGACACGCGCGCTGCTTGCTTACACTTGAACCCGATAAACAGCGAGAAATGGCTCGAACTGTTGTAGCAAAGGGTTTATCTGTCCGCCAGGCCGAAGCGCTTGCAAAAAAAGCGCAAACGGTTGCGTTTGAACATATCGCTGAAGAAGAAAACCGTGACATAAAACACTTGCAAGAGCAGCTCGGTGAAAAAATTGGTGTCCCAATCGAAATTCAACACAGTAAAAAGGGTAATGGTAAGCTAATATTAAAATACAACAATTTGGACGAACTCGATGGCATTCTAGACCATCTCAATTTTAAACCATCGTAGCGCTGTCCTTACTTACAATATGAGCTCAAACGCTAATTGAATATGAATCCCCAACAGATATCCAAGTTTGAGCCCTTCCACGATCTGGACGAACAGAGCAAAATCGTCGCTGCCAAATTGATGGTATTGAATACCGTGAAAAAAGGTGTTCAGCTGTTTGACGTTGGTGACGAAGATACGCTCGAATATTTCCTACTTGACGGTGAAGTTGAATTGGTTGCCACTGATGGCGTTACCAAACGCATTTTAGCGGGAGATTCCGCGGCAAAGTTTCCGCTGGCCTTACTGAGACCCCGAAAATTTAGCGCGAAGGTAATATCCGAAAACGCGCAACTAATGAATATCGAAGTTGACGTGTTGCGCCAGCTGCGCGGTACGATCCCGGTAATAGGCGATTCTTTTTCCGCGTTTTCACCTGTGAAAAGTGAGTCTATTTTAGATAGCGCTCGAAGTGGAACAGACGCCATTCGAAAATTTTTGATCGGCGCTTCGAATGCCATCACCGAAAATCGACTGACAATATCTAATTTCGACAATGTGTCGACGACTATTTATAAAGTTATTCAAGATAAAGACGTTGCGCTCGATACGGTAACAAGTGCGGTCCAATTAGATGCTGCTATCTCTGCAAAATTAATTAAGTCGGCTAACAGTGCCTTTTTTGGTGGCATGCCAAAAGTTGACAGCGTTCGCAGTGCTGTTGTGCGTTTAGGGCTGGACTTAACCATTCAGTTAGTCACTGTTATGGTTGTAAAAGAAGTATTTGATTCAAAAAAAGAATCGTTGCATGAGGCGATGCGTGCACTTTGGAAAAGTTCATTAAAGCTTGCAACATACTCTGTTGTTGTCGGTCGACGCAGTTCGGTGAAATTACAACAGGGCCAATTATTATTAGCGGGCTTGATGTGTGACATCGGCTTGCTTGTTATTATTGCCTATCTGGATAAATTTCCTGCGACGATGAACCATTTGAGTGAACAAATATTATCGTCAGCAAAAATAAAAAAGAAATTAGGCAAAAATTTACTACTGCATTGGAAATTTCCGTCAAGTATTATTGATGCATTGGAAAATAGTGACGACTACGAGAGAGACGTTGATAACGCAGATCTGTGTGACATAGTGTGCGTTGCCCGGCTGTTAATACGTATGACGTCTTATCGCAAACTACCGGCCGGAGAAATTACCGAGCTACCAGCATTTAAACGCCTCGGCTTTGATGCGAATAACCCCAACTTGGTTCAAGATATTCTCGAGGAAGCGCGCACTTACGTGCAATTATTTACTGGCGCCTTCGACGACTAGAAAATTTTTCATTATTTATTTAAACCCAAGTGACATTTGGTTTAAAATTTTAAGTATATGTGCCTTCGAATTGTTTGCGCGCTGATAATACTTTCAAAAAGCGCATGAATACCTGCGAGCAGGCCCGGTCCAAAATCATAGATAAGGGTCGTTACGCGGAACGAAACAGTGCTTCGCTTGAATCCGCTTCATTTCTGTAGCTGTGCAAATTCATCTCGATAACTGCTCCTGCGTTATTCTACCTCCTGCATCCATGCAGTCGTCGATAACTGCTCCTGCGTTGC
>JANQJP010000086.1 GCA_028281575.1 Cellvibrionaceae bacterium | reverse complement strand
TGTGGCAGATGAACTGCAGCTCGCCATGAATGATATTACTTTATCAGCTGGCTTAGAGTTAACTGGCTTTCCAGACGAGCTTGTTGACGATGACGCAGTAGTATCGGTACCGCCTTATTACGAAGTTTTGTCAGACAGTTGGTTGGATGTGGTTTCGCAACTCTATGGGATTACTTCCACAGATGCAGCAATTGCACTGCAAGATAGTTTACAAGATACAGTGTCTAATCTGGAGTTTGGCAGCGCTATTCTGGCTAGCGCTTTCAATAATCCACTAACGGTTTATATCTCTGCTCCTTCGAATTAATCAGTTTTTTGTTCTTAATTTTCTGACATACGATATTCATATCGTATGTCAGATATTTCAGTAAGCCTCCCAAGACACTGCCTGTCATCTGGTTTTACCCTCCAATAACCCTCCGAGCAAAAAGTACGATTAGCATATCTTTGACCGCTATTTGAAGGTTTAGGCTTGTTTTTCATTATTATTGGGGATATTATTCCCAATAATGAATATTGTGTTGCTAGAAAAAGTAATTAAAAGCATAGCTTTGTTGCTTCGACCTATTGTGCGTTTGGCACTGCGCAACGGTATGACTTATAAGCAGTTTTCTGATTTATCAAAACATTTGTATGTAGATGTTGCTGCTTCTGATTATGGGGTAAATGGCCGCGTAACTAATGTGTCTAGAATAGCGGTGATGACGGGCATCAATAGAAAGGACATCAAGCGGCTCAAAGAGGCCTTAAATGAAGGTGAGGTATTACAGAATAATCATAGCCCTGATCGTATTTCTCGAATATTGACGGCTTGGTATAGCGATCCCGAATTTACTGATGATAAGTGTTTCCCGCTCACCTTACCTATTGAAGGAAGGGTTAGTTTTTCCGAACTAGTAAAACGCCACGGTGGCGATGTAGCAATGATTACTTTGCTCAGAGAGTTTAAGCGCTCAGGTGTCATTGAAGAGATGCCTAATGGAGATGTAAAAGTGCTTAAAAGATATTTTATTCCCAGTGCCGATAACATAGCACCAAATTTGACCGATCCCACCCGTATTGTACATGCAGGAAGTATATTAAATGATCATGTAAATACCATATTTCATAATTTATATCAGCAAGATAAAAAGCTCATTCCACGTTTTGAGCGTCGGGCGACAAATCATGCAATTGATAAAGCAGCAGTTATAAAATTTCAAAAATATGCTGCAGAAAAAGGTCAGGCTTTTTTAGAAGATATTGATCAATGGCTAACGAAACATGAAGTTGAAGACATAAATAATGAAGCGCAAAAGGTGCGCTTAGGTTTGGGGACCTACTTGATTTTGGGTTCAGATGCTGTTACCAGTAAATAAGGAAAATATACTGTGAAATACATATTGCAAAAAATGACTAATCTTGTTTTGTTAGGAGTACTTTTTAGTTTAATGGCCTGCGGTGGCAATAGTTCGTTTGGGGGCTCAGGGTTTAACAAAGGTATTGATGGTACAGGCGTTTATACAGAAGGATCAATTACTGTTATACAAACGGGAGTGAACGTTAATGGTGCTGAATATGATTTAACTAAATCTACGATTCTTTTTGACGGTGAGATAGAAAATGAAGAAGTGTTAGCAGATGGTCAGATCGTTTTGTTGAAAGGAACACTCGAGGATAATAATACAGGTCGTGCGGATAGCCTGGTATATATCAGTAATGTAATTGGCCCAATAACGGTAATTGATACAGTTAATCCTTCGATTGAGGTTTTAGGGCAAAATATTTACATAGATGAGTCGACAGTATTAGGAGATGGCCTTAGTACGCTGGCTGACTTTAATAGTGAGCAAGTAATTCGAGTTAGTGGACTGCGTGGAGTTAGTGGAAAAATTCGAGCAACGCGTATTGATGCTATATCAACAGTAAGTGACTATCAGGTTCTGGGTCATATAAGTAGTCTGGATACTGCTAGTAGTACATTCAATATTAATAAACTGTCAGTTAACTACGGTAATCTAAATCTGGATGGAGTGATTAATAATGCATTAATTAGAGTTAATGGAAGTTCCTTTAATAATGCTGGTGAGTTGTTAGCAAGTAATATCGAATTAGTTGAAATAGATTATCCTGATAAAGATACAATAGTAGATATAGACGGCATTATAAGTCGTTTTACATCGCCACTTGATTTTGATGTGTTAGGTTTTTCTGTTGTGCCCGGCGATGGTATTGTTAGCGATACCTTAAGTGATTTGTCTCTTGGTGCGCGCGTTCGTATTAAGGGAAAGCTTAATCTACAAAATGTACTCATAGCTGATCAGGTTACAGTTTTATACACTGCGCCTTTATCATTTAGCGGTTTATTAAATTTTGGTGATAGTAAAACGCATAAAATTACGGTGGATGATAAATCTCAGGGTGTTTGGGTCGAGATCACAGGAGCGAATGGTGCTGGTTCCTTTTTTGTAACTAAATCAGGTGACGATTTATTCCAAGCTATTTGTCAGCGTCATGAGTTATACTGGTTTGGAGACTTCAGTAATAACGGATTATGTTACATTGATACACGAGGTGTGGCTGATTTAGAGCTTACTTTTATTAGCTATGCCAGCGATACTCAATATGAGATTAGTACATTTTTTCGTCGAGCTGAATTTGTTAGCGATACCCAGCTGATATCAGTGGGGCAACCATTAACGATCAAACAACAAATGGGTGATCGTTTTTTTTATCAACTTAATAACGTCAGTGCACCTGCTAATTCTTATATCGCGGTTACAGTTGAAAATCTAAAAAATGATGGTCAATTATATATTTTTGACGATGATCAATCCGCGAGAAATCTTGATTGTATTCTCAGTAATAGTAATAACCGTAATATATGCTGGTTTAAAGCTGATGAAATTGAGCATTTATATTTAACAATGGAAAGTAAAGTTACCAAAGAATATACTTTGCGCGCAGCTTACATTGTACCTACAGTCTTATCCGCAACGGGTACTTTTTCCGATACTATTCCCAATATTTTTGGCAGTTTGTATAAATTTAATGCAAGCATACATGATGCCAGTGTTGCAGTGCTCGTTAACAACGTTCTAGGAGGCTCAACACAATTACGCTTAAGACCAAATAGTATTCCGGAATTACATGAATACAGTTGCTGGAGCGTTCAATATAGGCCGGAGCGAGATCAGCAGTGCATTATTCAAAATAATGATAATACTCAATGGTATCTTTGGGTTTCAGGTGATATAGATGCCACTTACGATATAGCGGTGCATACTCTAGATCAGCAGCCTACTGAACGTACAATGGCGGTGGGTGATCGTATACAGGCCGATCATCAAGCGGGTGAAATTGCTGTATACCGTATTCCAAAAAGCAATATAGGTAGCGTTTTTGCGGCGGGTCTTATTGATCAAACTGATGATGTTGATTTTGAGTTATCCCTGCAACGTAGTTTTGCTGATTATGAGTTATCCCTGCAGCGTAGCCTAGCTGATAGTGAGTCATGTCTTGCTCAAGAAACTAATGTTGATAAACGTGATTGCTACTTATTTACTGGAGATAGTCCTGAGGAATGGTATCTTACTGTGAAAAGTGCCAGTCAAGGCCGTTACACGTTATGGACAAAAGAGATCGAAGTCATTGAATTAATATCAGGCATGGAATATAACGATTCTATTCCACTTGATAATCCAGAGGCAGGTGTTTTGTATCGTCTGCCTGTGCCTTTTGCGCATAGCGGGGTGGAATCCAGTATAAGTAATCAGAGTGCCAATATATTTCTGCGAGGTGATTATCATGATGTCACGGGATCATCAATTCGCTTTTGCCTAGGTGAAAATTTTTGTAAATATGACTCAGGCGTCGATGGTCCCGGTATATGGTATATATTAGCGAATGGGGATGCAGCAGCAAGTTATACAATAAAAGCTGATATTAAAGATTAATGATGTATCTATTAAGTTAAGGATTACGCAATGCTTTATTGGGACGACTTACGTTACTTTCTTGCTTTGTACCGCCACGGCAGGCTAATAGCAGCAGGTAAATCTTTACAGGTTAATCACACTACAGTAAGTAGGCGTATCAAAGAATTAGAATCTGCATTGCATGTAAAGTTGTTTGAAAGGCAAGGTTCGGGTTTTCAAATAACCTTGGCTGGAGAGAGTTTATTAAATCATGCAATAACTATAGAGAGTACTATATTAGGCCTCGAGGACTGTATTAATGATGGAAGTATGGATATTAAAGGGCCTGTCAGCATTGGTTCGCCTGATGATTTTGCGGCTTGTTTTCTAGCATTGCAATTACCACCTTTATTAAGAGAGTGTCCTGGTTTAGAAATTGATTTGTTGACTAAGTACAATGATCGAAGCTTGTCGAGTCGAGAAATCGATATAATGATTACTGATGAACGACCTCAGAATAGTCGTTTAGTTACTCGTAGGTTGACAGATTACCATTTGGGTTTGTTTGCTTCGCAGGGTTATTTAAGTCGATATAAAAAAATATTATCTAAATCAGATTTAATTAATCATGAGCTTATTAAATGTCCCGATAGCACTTTATTCGAAGATTGTAAAAAGCTGTCTTTTAGAAGTTGTAACTATATGTCGTTGTATAAGGTGACTCAACAGGGTCACGGTATATGTATATTGCCATATTTTATGGTAGGCCCTAATGATGGACTGATTCAAGTTTTACCTGAAGATATTGTATGGAAGCGCACGTTTTGGTTAGTGATTCAAGATGATTCCCGGTATCGAATGCGTATTAAAAAGGTAACTGATTTTATATCTGAAGCAACGTATCGAGAGAAAGATTTTTTTATCTAATTAATTTTATTAGAAAGTAAATTTACAATAATGTAGATTCAAAAAATTTTATTTGAATGTTTGGTATATTTCTCTGTATTTCGATATGTTTAATAAATGATAATCCTTGCATGTTCTTCGACTCTTCTGTCTTGTCGGTGAGTTAGTTCGAGAAGCCTCCATTTCAAAAAAGAGCTATGTTAGTTATTTGGTGTAAAATAATGAAAATTCATAATGGATCTAGCTATTTCTGTAAAAATAAATTCCGTAAGGTGGAAGAACGAGATGCCCATCCTGATAAGCGCCGTTAACACAAGATAAAACTATTTCTGTTAATCCGCGCAGGGGAATCGAAACGCTTTGTTCTGTATCGCTAAAATTAAAATAACAATAAATGCGACTACCTTCGTAAGCGCGAACAAAAGCGAGTACATGCTCAGAGGATGGTAGAAACTCGATGTCACCGATAATTAGCGGTAATTGTTGTTTGCGCCATTTTAGGAAAGCGCTATAGGTATTTAAGACGGAGTTAGCGTCTTTACTTTGGGAGCTTACACATTTTTTTAAATGTGCCTCCGGCACTTTTAACCAGGGGGCGGCATTACTAAAACCTGCATTAGCAGAAAACCCGTGCCACGGCATAGGCGTGCGACATCCATCGCGACCTTTAAATTCTGGCCAAAACTCTTTGCCAAACGGGTCCTGAATCTCCTCAAAACAAATATCGGCCTCACATAGACCGAGCTCTTCTCCTTGATATATACAGATAGTGCCGCGCAGAGAGGCGAGCATTATGCTTAGCATTTTCGCTTTTTGCGGATCTCCGTCTTTTTTACCCCAACGGGAAACTACGCGTTGAACATCGTGGTTGCTTATTGCCCAGCAACCCATGCCTCCGTCGAGTTTATTTTCGAGTGTCTCGACTGTTTGTCTAATATATTCTGGTGAGCCTTCGTCAGCCAGTAATTCGAATGAATAGCCAAGATGTAAGCGACGATTACTTGTGTATTCATATACGGAGTCCAAAACGTTCTCAGTATTTATTTCGCCAACGCTACCGATGCTGGGATATTGGTCAAATAGCTCGCGTAACTCTTGCAGGAAGGAAAGTATTTCGGGTTGATTGTTATCGTAGATATGATACTGAGCCGCGTAGGGATTTTCCGTAGAAAAGCCTCTGTTCTTCCTTTCGTTCTTCGGTTTAAACGGATTATTTCTTAACTGTTTGTCGTGAAAACAAAAATTGATTGCGTCGAGTCTAAAACCATCGACACCTTTATCTAACCAAAATTTAACTTCCTGCAATATGGCCTGGCGTAACTCGGGACAGTGGTAGTTCAAATCGGGCTGACTCTTAAGGAAATTGTGCAGGTAGTATTGGCCTCTTGTTTCATTCCACTCCCAGGCGGAACCACCGAAAATCGATAGCCAGTTATTCGGAGGCGATCCGTCGTCTAATGCATCTGCCCAAACGTACCAATCGGCTTTTGTATTTGTCTTGCTTTGCTGACTTTCCAAAAACCAGGCGTGTTGGTCAGATGTATGGCTGAGCACTTGGTCGATAATGAGTTTTAGCTCGAACGCATGTGCTTTTTCAATGAGCGCATCGAAATCATCCATACTGCCGAAGATTGGGTCAATTTTTCGATAGTCTGATATGTCGTAACCAAAATCCTTCATTGGGGATTCAAAAAAAGGGGATACCCAAATGGCGTCGACACCTAAGTTCGCGACATATTCCAATTTTTCTGTAATGCCTGTCAGGTCTCCAATGCCATCGGCGTTGGAATCAAAAAAACTTCGTGGATAAATTTGGTAAATTGTAGCGCCGCGCCACCAGGGGTTGTCTGTCATAGCCTTAAAGATTCGTTTGATTTTTAGTTTGTGAGACGTTAACGCTCTTGCTATTTACAGGCAATAAGTTGCATACGTATGCGTACCTGTGGAGAGCAGAAATAAATTTTAAGAGAAGTGAGATCGAAAAACTTGATACGCTAAATCAAAACTTGAATACGTATGTAGCTGCTTGAGTGCTGGTCTGCTCAGACTTTACTATCCCGAAACTAAAATAAGTTGACAAAAGTATGAGTAATCAACCATCAAAACCCCTGTTGTCGTTTTGGCAAATTTGGAACATGTGTTTCGGTTTTCTGGGTATCCAGTTTGGGTTTGCACTTCAAAACGCGAATATAAGCCGGATTTTTCAGACGCTCGGTGCAGATATCAGCGAGCTTGCCATTCTTTGGGTTGCGGCTCCGCTTACGGGCTTGCTTGTTCAGCCCATAGTGGGGTACCTGAGCGACAACACCAAATCTCGCTTCGGTCGCCGTAGGCCGTTCTTTTTTATTGGCGCAATTCTTACAACAATTGCATTGATATTTATGCCTAATTCTCCAACGCTGTGGGTGGCCGCTGGCATGCTTTGGATTATGGATGCATCGATAAATATCACAATGGAGCCGTTTCGTGCTTTTGTTGGCGATTTGTTGTCTGAAAGGCAACGCACTCTCGGTTATGTAATGCAGAGTTTTTTTATTGGTGTAGGTGCAGTTATCGCGTCTGCACTTCCCTGGATTTTTACTCAATGGCTGGATATCCCGAATGTTGCCGCTGAAGGGCAGATACCTCCATCGGTAAAATATGCTTTCTATGTCGGTGCGGTCGTGCTGTTTGCCGCAGTCATCTGGACAGTGTTTACGACTAAAGAGTACACCGATGAGGAATTGGAAAAGTTTCACAGTGAGCCGGATAATATTGAATCGTTGCGAGACAAACCGATAGGCTTAAATAAATTTGTTTGGCTTGCCGTTGGCGTAATATTTACTTCATTAATTTTTCATCTCGGTTGGGAAGAAGAGCTTTATATTTTGTCGTTGGGTATATCGGCCTACGGCCTTTTATTAGTGCTGGCTGAGCGATTACAAAAGTGGTCGCGAACAGACAATGGTTTTTTTCACGTAATATACGACTTAAATTATATGCCGCCGGTTATGGGGCAGCTCGCATTCGTGCAGTTTTTTTCCTGGTTTGCGCTTTTTGCATTATGGATATACAGCACATCCGCCATCACGTCCTACCATTTTGGCGCTACGGACCCCCTTAGTAAAACCTATAATGACGGCGCTGATTGGGTCGGTGTGTTGTTTGGTGCGTACAATGGTTTTGCTGCGCTTGCAGCTTTCGGTATTTCGGCGATGGCCAATAAATTCGGCGCGAAGCTCACTCACTTTTTGTGTTTGTTGATTGGTGCCCTTGGTTTTATTTCCTTAGTGATGATAAAAGACCCCACTTGGTTGCTGCTATCTATGGCAGGTATTGGTATTGCGTGGGCATCTATTTTGTCGCTGCCTTATGCGATGCTTTCAAATGCAATTCCCCAGAATAAAATGGGGCTTTACATGGGTATTTTTAACTTTTTTATTGTTATTCCGCAGTTACTGGCGGCAAGTGTTCTCGGGGTAATGCTTAAAGTCTTTTTTAGCAGTGAGGCAGTTTATGCCTATGTCGTTGGCGCTGTTTTTTGGGTTGTCGCGGCGTTGTTTACGTTGAGAGTCAAAGCTTAAGGTAAGGAAAATAAATGCGTGTTTTTAAACTATTCTCCGTAGCTTTTTTTATTGGATGTGTTTTGTCCATTGCTGCTTGTGCAAAAAAAAGCAGCCAGACTGAACGGCATTCGGCGATGAATATAGCTCCTGGAGCGCCTGGAAAAGCTTCAACGTGGGCCTTCTCGGGTAAACAGGGCATTGGTACTTCGTATGAGGCGTATTTGGATGGCGTGCACAGTGAATCAGCATCGACAGGTGAAGTGTCTAAGGTTTGGTTTTCTCTTGCCAAGGGCGTGCTGACGGAAACAATGTACGGCATGATTCACGAGGCGCAACTAAAGGATCTTCAGTTGGTTGTTGTCGGCCAGGACTTCGCGGATATAGAAAGCGAAGCTACGGACACAAAAGTAGAATATTTATATACTGACGAAGTCGGACGTCCACTGTCACTGGCATACAAAATTACCAATACCGATAAAAATAAACTGTATATTATCGAAAAATTTGTTTTTACCCATCCCGATACGCAAGCATTATTTCATCGGGTGGTGTTTAAACCCTTTGCCGATAATTTAAAATTATTTCTCGCCGTAAATCCTCATGTCGCTAATACTGGGGAAGGAGATTCGGCCTGGGTAGACCACGGTTTACACGCGAGCGATGGCGATACGGTCATTACTGTTTTAGCGGACAAGCTCGAGCATCCATCGGTAGGTTTTGTTGGTAGGTCAGACCTGATCACAGACTTACAAATGGATGGTGAACAGCATTGGCAATATCTAACGACCGGCGAGGTTTCGGGTAATGTTGTGCTTGGAGCCCAACTGCCGATCGCAAAGGCTGAATCGACCACCATCGATATTGTACTTGGTTTCGGTGCAACGGTTGAGCAGAGTAACGTAGCCGCCAGTACGGCATTAATTGATGGTTTTGATACTGTACTTGCCAAATACAATGGCGAGGGAAAATACCTCGGTTGGGAAGATTATCTCGCGTCGCTCGACGGACTGTATGACATCAGAGATACGGCCCGCGATGGTGGTAAGTTGTTGCATGCAAGTGCACTTGTGCTTAAGGCGCAGGAAGACAAAACATATTCTGGCGCTTTGATCGCGTCGCTATCCAATCCTTGGGGAGATACCGTATCCGCGGCAAAATCGGCGACCGGGTACAAAGCTGTCTGGCCGCGTGATTTTTACCAGTGTGCGATGGCATTTCTCGCGTTGGGGGATCTTGAAACGCCGCTTGTGGCCTTCGAGTATCTCAAAAAAGTCCAGGTTACCGAATCGACACCGGGCAACAGCGGGGCCACCGGTTGGTTCCTGCAAAAAACGCACGTTAACGGTGAGCTTGAATGGGTTTCAGTGCAGTTGGATCAAACGGCAATGCCCATCATGCTGGGCTGGAAGCTTTGGCAGCAGGGTGTGCTTGATGCTCGGGCGATGCAACATTGGTATAAAAAAATGTTGCAACCCGCAGCGGAGTTTCTCGTCGATGGTGGCCAGTTGGATCTCTTGTGGAACAAAGCCTTGATCGTGCCTCCGTACACGCAGCAGGAGCGCTGGGAAGAGCAGGAAGGTTATTCGCCATCTACGATGGCGGCAGTTGTCGCCGGCTTGGTGACAGCCGCGGATATGGCCAGGGCGCTTGGCGACAGTGAAAATGCGCAGAAATACCTCGCCGCCGCAGATAAATATGAATCGATGATTGACCCCTATACCTATACAACTTCGGGTGTTTTTACAGGCGATCAGGGTAACGGGAAATATTATCTTCGCGCCACACAAAATACAGATCCAAATGACAACGGCCGTTTGCACGACCGCAATGGTCGGGGTGTTTTGCAGGAAAAGCAGATTTTGGACGGCGGCTTTCTTGAACTTGTTCGTTATGGCGTGCGCGCAGCTGATGACCCGCGCATCGTTGATACACTCGAAGAACTGGATAGTCAAAATATCGACCATGAGTTCAGGGTTAAATATTTATTTGGTGATGGTAAAAAAAGTTATCCGGGATGGCGTCGTTATGGTGACGACGGTTATGGCGAAGATGCGCAAACTGGCGCCGGTTACGCCGAGTGGGGCAAAAATACTCCCGGTCAACGCGGCAGAGTCTGGCCTTTTTTTACCGGTGAGCGCGGCCACTATGAACTCGCTGCGTTAGCAAATGCTCAAGCGATCGACGGTTTACTTAGTACCTACGTGGAAGGTGTGGAATACTTTGCCAATGAAGGTCTAATGCTGCCAGAGCAAGTTTGGGACGGCGTCGGCGTGGCGACTAAGCATTTATTTGAGTTGGGTGAAGGGACGAATTCTGCAACCCCTCTGGCCTGGACACATGCGGAATATATTAAGCTTGTGCGCTCCATACATGACAGGCAGGTATGGGATTTTTATCCGATTGTGCGTGAGCGCTACACCAAGCCTTGATCAGGAGTGGGTATTCGTCGACCCACTCCCAGGAAACTTACATAACGGAACTAATAATCGCTTCGTTATTTTGTTTAACACGCTTGAATTTGGTGACTTCGAGTTCTAATTCCACTTTATCTCCCGCCTTTAGACGGCTGACTCGAGAACCTTCGCTATAGCGATGGGTGCGAAAAACGCCGTCACCGCCAATAAAGGTAATTTCTCTCGCTTTGTGGTCGACCGAAAAAATAATAACGTCGAAAAACTTGCGCTCGCCGAGTATTTCTCTGCTTTGATGTAATGTTTTTTCTTTCTTGGTCAGCTTCGCATTTTTCTTCCCAGCTTTCGGAGCTTCAGTGTCCTTAAACGCCAGGCTGTGGATGGAGCCATTTCTCTCAATCGCAACGTTGTCAGTATTTGAGCGAAGATTGATGGTTTGCTCAATTTCAATATCTGCAAACGATGCTGTTGGTGACAACGACAAAACAAGCAGCAGAAAGACCTTTTTCATAACTGTACCCCGAGGCTTAAAGTAGGTTGAAACACGCGCTAACGGTTGTTCGTGTCGCGAAAAAAAAGATCCAAAACGAAACAGGTGCCACAAAGGATCTGTTACGATTTGTATCGCGATTGCCACATTACACGATTTTTAAGCGGAGGTAATATAAAAAATTCGACCGGTTGTAACTATGAGTAACGTGTCACGTTTTCTGAATTTCTGCCGAAAATATCGCTGAAAAACGGTTAATGCCGGTGTGAATTGGCATGGCTCTTGGGGGTTGGGATTTGATGTGCTTCATGCATTTTACGATCATGAAAAATGCATAAAAACGCCCCGCATTTGCGGGGCGTGGTGTTACAGCGGCCATGATCAGTGAGGGCCGGAGCTCGCTTGTGGGCTCGACCAGAATGCAGACCAAACATCGGATGCGTGGATATAGTAGACGGCTTCGTCATGCAATACGCTGCGATCAAAACCGCTGTAGTCAGGCCAGGGTTTTTCAGCAGACTGACGTTCCGAAGTGATGACGCCAACATCATTGAGAATGGCGCTGTTACCTGCCAGGCCGTTGATTTCGTAGAGGTGTAAGCCCTCGTATTCCCAGGCGAAAGCGTTGTCGCTGTATTTAGAAACGGGGAAGGCAAAGCGCAACTGGTCCTGGCTGTTTCTCAGGAAACTTATCGCGCGCAAATCGCTTGTTGCTGGGGAGTGCGTGCTTCGGCCGTCGATGATAATGCTGTCAATTTCCAGCGGCGCAGAGATATCGCTGACGTCGTATAGACTGGTTTTTAGCCCTGTTGCTATACCAGCTTCGTTGGCATTTCTCCCAATTCCGAGCAAGTAGTTATCGTCCACCGGGTGCAAATAAGTGGAAAAACCGGGTACTTCGAGTTCACCTGCGATTTGAGGGTCTTCTGCATCGGCGAGGTCTATGACGTAGAGGGGGTCAATGCGTTCGAAGGTCACGATAAATGCACGATCTTCCATAAAGCGCACGCCGAAAATCTCTTCAAACGGCTTGCCGATGGGTTCCGGGCGCTCATCATTTGGTAATTTTCCAACGATGTTCATTTCGTCTGTACTGGCGTTGTCTTGAAGTACATGCAAGCGGTGGATGGGTTCCCAATTATCATCCCGCGACGTTGTCACGATGCGAAAAGTGTCATTGTATTCGTCCATGCGAAATGATGGATCTCTCCAGCCGAGAAAGCCCGGAACTACGCCCGTAGACCGGTAGTCGATGCTGTCTCCGAGCGTAAATTTGTGCACGACGGTAAAGCTTTCGTAGTCGGTCCAGTTTTTATATGCAGAAGCACCTATATAGAGACTCTCTCCTGAGGCATAAATGCCGCTCACTTGCGAATTTAAGCACTTTGCTGCGGAGATTTGCTGCGACTCAAGATCGATAGCGATGATAGAGACGATATTTTTGAGGCCGGTATTACTGTCAGTATCAACCGGAATAAAACAATCACCTGACACGTGCAGCGGCTGCGGCGTTTCACCGTTGATACTTACCGACGGCATTAAATCGGCAATTGTAAGCGCCTGAATGCTATCTTCGTTATTGCGAATCGCTGTTTCGTTATCCAGGAAGAAGAAAATGTTTGGCAGGTAAGGGTAGTATTCGGTCACGAGATACAATGTGTTGTCGATTTTACGGCTATTTTGTATAAAGCCATCGATTTCCATCGTAAAGCTTTTGTCCGGGTTGCTCGGGTCTGTCACGTTGTAGCCAGAAATTTCAATCTTATTTTCTGGCAGTATCGATAGTGCATCGAGCGCAAGCGCACCAAAGATGGGTTCGATTGAAACGACATTGCTCCATGTGCTTCGCAGGGTCACCATAGTTTCGGTATTGCCATCATCGTCGTTGGCCAGATAAATTTCACCAACACCTCCCCAGGTATCATCGTTGACATCAATACGACTCAGTTCATTGACGCCTGCCGACTCCGGGTCCGTTTCTAGTATCCGAATTTCTGCTCTCGGCCGTTCTTCTTCCCGGGCATAGTGTGGAAACGTTGATACGTACATGTATTTACCGTCGTATTTGACGAAGTCGGCTTCGTCGACGCCCTGCACATGCGTATTGGTTTGAGAGAAATTATTGCCGTCTCCAGCGCTTTCGCCCGCTAAGGCGTCATTAAATGCAGAGGCTGGCTCTACAGCTGGACTCGGATTGGCTGTAGTACGCGCGTCCAAAGCCTGTACTGATGTGCTGATTTCTGGCGCAAACCTGACGTTAAAGCGAACGCCGTTCTTTAATCGAGTGAGCAGTTCAGTGTCTGACGCTTGTTTGAGTACTGTTGCCTCTACCTCGCTTTGCTGTATTTTGGAGTAATCGACACCCTGGGTTGACGGGTCGCCAATGTTCGGCCCTGGTCCGCCTTCGCTACTACTGCCTCCGCATGCACACAGGCCGATGCTTGCGAGCACAGCTGTTATCGTTCTAAGCATAAAAACTCCTATTTCCTTAAGCACAGGTTTGAGAATAAGTAGATAGCATCATAATAGGCATGTTTTATAAGAGAATCTGTGAGTCATTTGCGAGAAAATGTAATTTTTTGTAAGAAAATAGATGGTGTTGGTTTGGATGGCGTTTAACGCAGGGAATCTACAATTTTTAACACTTTTCTTACACTTAGGTCTGGATTACATCGCTTAATAAAACCATTATGGATATTTAATTTAAAAGCTTAAGTATGTGTGCCTTCGAACCGTTTGCGCGCCGGTGATACGTTCAAAAAACGCATGAATACGTCCCTGTAGCTCCGCCAATTCATCCATGAATCGACGGTTTTTGAACGTATCACCGGCGCGCAAACGTGAATGCGCCAAATAGAAAGGAAAACTTTCCTAAATGCACAATGGGTTAACAGATGTTCGAGGTTATTTGGGTTTGTTGAATCACTTCGGAAAAATTTTAAGTGTTATTGCCGGATTTGCGTTGGTAGGCGTAAATGCCGCTTACGCCTGTGATGAAGGCGATGACGATTGTGTGCAAGTAGGCAGTTGGAATCTCAGTCTTGGTTTGGGTTATGGCCAGCGCAGCAATCCGGTGGTCGATGGCGATGATATTCCTATTGTCTTGTTGCCAGCACTTAGTTATTACGGCAAACGTGTTTTTTTCGAAACAGATACTCTGGGTTATACCTTTGTCGACGATGAAAAACATATGATCAATCTGATTGCGACGGTCAGTTACGATCAAATGTTTTTTCGCGATTGGAGTTTGGGTAATTTTTCGCTGAATTCAGGAGGTGCGGGTGGGCCCGTCAGTGAAGGGTTTGTTGTTGCCGATGGCGTTACCGGCCCCTTAACGCCAGGCGAAGGCAGCGACAGTGAGCCCATGCCGCCACAGACGGGGGGCGATTCTCCTATGGATGGAAGAAGAGATAGCGATGATCCCAGAACCATCGAACCCGATCACCGTAAGGTTGCTGTGCTTGCCGGTGTGGAATACTTATTTTTCTATGAAGATATCAGTTTTAATCTCCAGGCGTTAAAGGATGTTCGCGGTGTTCATAATGGTCATGAGGTGCGTGCAGCGCTGTCTTACCGCCTTCCCCGGGAAAGGCATGCAGTTAATTTTACTTTCGGTGGTGAATGGCGCGATTCAAGCACTTTGGATTACTTTTATGGTGTTGACCTCAATGAGGCGAGTGATAATGCCGACGTATTTGTGGTTGACGCCGGAATTTCCCCGTTTATAAAAATCGATTGGCGTTATCAGATAAATAAAAAATGGCGCTTGCAGGCGACGGCGAACCAACGTTGGTTGAGTACCAGTGTTAGCGATAGTCCGCTGATTGACGAAGACAGTATTACCACGTTGTTTCTAGGAGTCGTTTATGATTTTTAGAATAGCGGGGCTTGGTTTTTTTTCTGTGTTTTTTCTCGCAGCTCTGGCGGTTCGCGCTGAATCAGATCTTCCGCGAATTTTATTCTCGATAAAACCAAATTTGTGTGTACTCTCGCAAGGCGAGGAAATATGTCGCGATGAGCTGGTGATTAGCTGGCAGTCTGAGGAACGACTTTCTCTATGTTTGTATCAAATAGACAAACGTCTACCATTAAGATGTTGGGAAGGTGAATTTTCGGGGGCGCACAACATCGAGATCTCTGCTTCAGAAAATATTGATTTCGAGTTGCGCGACATGAGTGAAAAGGATTTGCTTGTTTCCGACTCTTTTGAAGTCGTTCAAGATCGCGGTGACTATCGTCGGCGTCGACGCAACGCATGGAGTTTTTTCTAGTGTCACTAGTACTGTTAGCAGAAGATGATGAAAGGTTAGCGGAACTCGTCAAAGATTATCTTGTAAATAACGGTTTCGAGGTCATTGTTGAGGGTGTCGGTCACAATGTGCCACGTCTGGTGCAGGAACTCGCTCCCGCTATTGTCATTCTCGATATTATGTTGCCTGGAAAAGACGGACTTACGATATGTAAGGAGTTGCGCCAGTATTACGCTGGTCCAATTTTGATGCTCACCGCGCGCGATTCTGATACGGATCAAATTTTAGGTTTGGAATTTGGCGCAGATGACTATGTTATTAAACCTGCTGAACCTCGCGTTTTACTCGCGAGGATTTCGGCGCTGCTTCGTCGAACCCAGCAAGAGCTTAAAACGGCTGAGGAAGATATTAATATCGGTGCTCTGCATATAAATCTCGCGGCGCGAAGCGTTGTCATCGAAGGTAATAGTGTGAGTTTATCCACCCATGAGTTTGATCTTTTACATTCGTTAGCCAAAAACGCAGGCAAAATTTTAAGCCGGGAATATCTGTTCAACACAATATATAGCCGCCCTTATGACGGTCTGGATCGCACGATTGATGTGCGTATCTCTCAGATACGTAAGAAACTCGGCGATAACTCGGAAGACCCTGAAAAAATAAAAACCATCTGGGGTAGGGGTTATTTGTTTGTTGCTGATTCCTGGTAGAGTAACGGGTCTAACAGTTACGGCAACAGGCATATATGAATCGCGCGTTTATCTCGCTCTACTTACTTATTGTTGTCTCTGTCATTATTGTTGGGTGGACAGCCGATAGGTTGTGGCAGGTGTATGAACCAGAACCAGATGCCGGCCCATTTGAACAAGCATTCTTTGATCTCATTTTGGTAGATATTGCGGCGCTGGATGAAACCCAACTGCGCGCCCATATCGCAAAATTTAACCATCACGCTCAACTGCAATTACGCGTTTATCACTTGGATGATTTTGCTGAGTCTGAACTTTCTCAAAAAATACGTTCAGGTGCACGAACCAGGGTCAGAGAGGGTTTGGAGCAATTGTCGATTTACCAGCGTATTGAAGACAGTGCTATTGTTGTGCGTGCGGATATACATTTTCAGGATGAGACCCAGGGTATTGTCTATGTTGTGTTTTTGAGCATGTTTTACCTGTCTATAGCACTGATTATCTATTTTTGGATATGGCCTCTGACACGGGATTTGCGCCGACTGGAATTGCAAACGCGCAATGTTGGCAAAGATGATTTTCCCCAGAAAATTGACCTTGGTTTACGTTCCACTGTTTATCCTCTGGCTTCCGCATTTAATCAAATGGCGGAGCGTATTGAGCAGCTAATTGCTTCGCATAAAGAAATGACCTACGCCGTATCGCATGAATTGCGTACGCCCCTGGCGAGAATAAAGTTTGCCCTGGAAATTGCTAAGGATCGCGAAGGGCGTGATGCCGATTCGAAAGAGTTGTTAAGTATACGAAAAGATGTCGGCGAGATGGAGCAATTGATAAGTGATTTATTAAGTTACGCTGGTTACGAACAACAGAGCCAGAGTCTGACAATGGAGGAAGGTGATCTGGCGGCTTTAACTGACAGTCTGTTAAAAACAAATGGCAATTTTTTTCCCGAAATTCATTCTCGCGTCGACAACCGTATGGGTGGCGAGCATATATACTGCGACTGGATTCTTATGGAGAGGTGCTTACACAACATTATTCAAAATGCGTTTAAGCACGCAGAGAGCGAAATCTTAATCACGCTGTTTATGGAAGAAAACTGCTATTGTGTTGCGATAGAAGATGACGGTCCTGGTATATCCAAGGAGAATGCCGAACGTATTTTTAACTCCTTTGTACGCATTAGAGGTAGCAGTAAAGAAAAAACCAGTGGCTTTGGATTGGGTTTGGCGATAGTGACGCGAATTATTAAGTGGCATCAGGGCAGGGTAAAGGTAGAAGCTTCAGTACTCGGTGGTGCAAAGTTTTGTTTGTGCTGGCCTAATATCCATTCAACGCGCGAAAACTGAAGTTTAACGCTTTTCCATTTACCTGTTTATTCTCTCACATAAACTCCCCTCCAGATAATAAATCTGAATGAGGGTAATCATTATGAAGTCCATAAAATTTTTTCTGTTAATTTTGTTTTTCGGTTTTTCCGTTACCGCGTATGCTGATGCTAATAAGGTGAATATTGATCTGTTGCTTGAAGATTATGCGGAAACCTGGTCTACCAAGAATTCCATAAAGCGGCTCGATAAAATAGAAAGAATTTGGGTTGAACAGGGTGTTCATCAAAATCAATACATAAAATCTGAGGGTTTTGAGGCAATAAATAATGAAATTAGCGGGTTTCAACAAAGCTACCCAGACGCATCGATCCGTTTCGAAAATATTAAACGTGTAGGCAATAGTGCGGTATGTACGTTCATCGTGACCAGGCCAGATGGAGAAGTTTTATTTACTGGAATCGATTACTTTGAGTTTACGGATGTTGGTAAATTGGTGAAGGTTCTTGGTTTTATCTAAGGCCTGTTGATACTGATTTGATAGCCACTGTTGTGACTGCAAATGTGCCAATCTAGTGGAAGAATTTATGCGTGCAACGATGCCTGCTCGTGATCGTGAGGCGGTTAGGACGGATTTTTGCAGATCGCCTGGTTGATAAATATCTTAGAGGTAGAGTTGAGCCAAGTTTTTATCCGCCTTGGCTTGGTGGTTCCAAAGATGTGTAAAGCTTTCGATAAATGTCCGACTCTCCGCTGCAGCACTGTAGGCAGTAAAACCGGATAATGCGCTTTCGTCATTAAAATAGGTGAGGTAGCGGTCGTCGCCAACAACAAAACTGTCGACAGTCTCGTCGTAGTCGCTGTTCAGTATATGGATAGATATTTTTGACGGAAGGCGTTTGGCGAGCGCCACGAGCGGCAGAGATCGCTTATGCAGGTGTTCGTGTGTATGGACCAGAATATTTATCAGGGCCTTACTATCCGAGCGGGCGAAGTCAGAAATTTCTTGCACGAGACGTGCATTTGAAAAAATATCTTCCCGCAGATGTTCTGAACTAATGCGTATTTGACGTTGGCTAATGGCGATAGCCTGGCAGATATGTTGGATAAAGTCTTGAGCGTTCTGGTGACGCAGAATGCGCTGCTGGTAGACTGCCGTTATCGCTTTTGCGCGTTTCGACGAAAATACCATACGTTGATGCGGAATACCGGCTTCGTCAAATAATTTTCCCTCCGCCTCAAAGCCAAAGTTTTCATAAAATGATTTGACGTTGGTTTGCGCATGAATATAAATGCTGGCCGGTTGACTACTCAGAGCGCTCTCCAGTACCTTGCGTAGTAATTTTTTGCCAATACCTTGGCCTCTGTTTGACGTGAGCACGGCTAAACGGCCAATTTTTAGCGTGCTGGTATTTTCACGTGTAATGCGAGCGCAACCGACAGGTCTTGAGTGACTTAGCGCGAGTAGATGCACGGTGTCCGGCTTGTCGTCTAGCGTGTCCCACTCTTCGTCTGGACTCACATGTTGCTCATCGATAAAGACCTGTTTGCGAATATCGCTTAGTTGCTGGTGATGTGTATCCCAATACACAATGTTAATTGTCACACCTTCGATAGTTTCAGTATTCATTCGTGGTTGGAGTTATCCTTAATTATAAACACGCCTGCGTCGATAAGTTCGAGCGCCAATTGCTTATCACTATTCGGCAAATCTCTTACGCAGAAAATGCGTGTATTGCTCAGTGTAGCGGCGAAACCAGCACTTGACTCGTAGGTTGCGCCATTGAGAAATAACAGCGTTTTGTTATTTATCTGTGCATAGGCGCAGCGACAGTAATTTGATAACTGCAAAGAGTTATGAGCTTCTGCGTCTTCGCGTGTCGCGTATTCAAGGGGCAGAGACGCCAAGTCAATATCGTGCGTGAGTCGTGTGGAAAATTCACCCAATGACTGCGCAAGGGCCAAAGGCTGATGCATTTTTTCCAGCAATGATGATTGTATTGACGCAATGACAGACGTATCGATTCTGCCCATATCATCGCCGATATCACGTGTCGAAGCATCGCTTTTGCAGCGCTCATCTTCATTCATCGTTGATGCAAGTGTTTGGCTGAGATCGAGCATAAGCTCTGCGTGACTCGGCGCCCGAAAACCTATTGAGTACGTCTGTGAAGCCTTGAGTGATACGCCCCAGTGAGCGATATTTGCTGGAATATAAATTAAGTCGCCCGGCTTGCTTACCCACTCCGCTTCACACTGGAAATTTTCTAGAATCTTCATCGGTTGATCTGGAACGAGCGCACTATGGCTGTCGCAGTGCTGACCAATTTTCCAAAGCCGTTCACCTTCAGCTTGCAGTAAAAATACATCGTAGTAATCGAAGTGTGGGCCAACACTGCCGCCGGTCGGTGAATAACTGATCATAATATCGTCGAGCTGCCAATTCGGCAGAAAACGAAATTGCTGCAGCAGGGTATTTACGCGTGGGTCGAGCGTATCTACATTTTGCACGAGCAAGGACCAATGGCTTTCCGGAAGCGCGTCGAAATCCTCTTTGCTTAGCGGACCGTGTTTTACCTGCCATGACGCTGTTTGAGGGTTTTCAATTATCAGACGCGAATTGACATCGTGATCAAGACTGAAACCTGCGAGTTCCTCAGCGCTGATAAGGGTTTCGAAATTCTCAAATGCATTGGCGATAAATAAGGGTTTCTTTTGCCAGTAAAAGGAAAAAAAATCGGTTAGCGAAATATCACCCAGCGCATTAAGAGTGTGAGAAGTTATTGAAGTGCTAGTCATTAAGCGCCTCCGTGCTGCTTTTCTTTTTAGCTATCAGTCCGATATAACGACCAAAAGCGCGATACGGATCTTGTTCGCAAAGTTTGCTTTCGGCTTCCAGCAACGTCTCCGTCCTCAATCGGGTGCGAATATCTTTTACTTGAAAATCGGTAAATGTGCGAATGCCAAACCAATGTTCGATAACAAATTGCTGATCTTCAATTTGCCTAAAAACAGTTTCGATATCTAATGGGTGAATAGGTGTGAGACCTATGCCGTCGCCCTGGATATCGCTAAATGCGGCGTTGATATTACCGCGAATTAAGTTGCGCATCATTATGGCTGCTTTGTTATAAAAAATCGCAACCAAATAACCTTGGGGTTTTACTAGTTTGGTGAGTTTAGCGATACCTTCTGCGGGCTCAGCCAGCCACTCCAGCACCGCCTGGCAATGAACAAGATCATATTCTTTATTTAGCTTTTCTTGGTAGGGGCCGAGCAAAAAATGACAACGTGTTTTTACGTTTTCCGATAGCGTACGCCATGCGCTATCGTACATTCTGCGGGATAAGTCACAGTAGTCGACGCGATGTCCCATTTCCGCCAACCACTGCGTCATTTGACCCAAGCCGCCACCGACATCGGCGCAGTCAAGTGGCGCATCTTTTAGAATACCCAGATGCTTAAGCAGTTGTTGTTTAATAATGTGTTCGCGAATATGGCCTTTGCAGTTTCCGTAAATATTGTTTTTAAAACGCTCAATGAGCGGGTCAAAATTAATATCGTTCACGAAAATGACTCGCTATCGCCATTATTTTTTTACATGGGCCTTGATATTTAAGGCCTGCTGTTGTGCTGAACCGATATAGCTTGCGGGACTCATTGCCAAAAGGTCTTGTTTAGCCGATTCGGGAATATCGAGTGTGTGAATAAATTCCTTTATCGATGCTTCAGTTATCGCTTTACCGCGTGTAAGCGCTTTGAGTTTTTCATAGGGTTCGGCAATGCCGTAGCGGCGCATGACTGTTTGGACCGGTTCAGCCAGTACTTCCCAGGCTTTGTCTAAATCTGCTGTCAGTGCTTGCGGGTTGATTTCAAGTTTACCGATACCCTTCATTGTTGCCTGGTAGGCAATAAGACTGTACCCAAAGCCAACGCCCATATTGCGCAGCACTGTGGAGTCAGTGAGATCGCGCTGCCAGCGTGAGATGGGTAATTTCTGGCCGAGATGCTGGAACATTGCGTTGGCCAGCCCTAAGTTGCCCTCGGAGTTTTCGAAATCGATCGGGTTAACTTTGTGTGGCATCGTGGATGAGCCAACTTCACCGGCAACCGTTTTTTGCTTGAAATACGCGAGTGAAATATAGCCCCATATATCGCGGTCGAAGTCGATTAAAACCGTATTAAAGCGGCTAACGGCATCAAAGAGTTCCGCCATATAGTCGTGCGGTTCAATTTGTGTTGTATAGGGATTGTAATTTAGGCCGAGTGCGCCGATAAATGCTTCGGCATTCGCTGCCCAATCCACGTCGGGGTAAGCCGCCAAGTGCGCGTTGTAATTGCCGACGGCACCATTAATTTTGCCAAGTATTTTAATTTCGCGTACGCGAAGTAATTGTGCAGAAAGGCGCGCCGTGACGTTGGCGAGTTCCTTACCCACAGTTGTTGGCGAAGCGGTTTGACCATGGGTGCGAGAGAGCATGGGCACCGCTGCGTAATTTTGAGCAAGATCGGCGATGGCTTGGACAATCTTTTCCATCCATGGTGCCAGCACTTTATCGCGTCCATCTTTGAGCATTAGCCCGTGTGACAGGTTGTTAATATCTTCCGAGGTGCAGGCGAAGTGCACGAATTCGCTTATCGCCTCTAGTTCTGTATTACCCGAAAATTTTTGTTTGAGAAAGTATTCAACGGCTTTGACATCGTGATTCGTCGTTGCCTCAATATCCTTAACAGCTTGGGCATCACGCTCGCTAAAATTTTCAAGCAATGCATCGAGATAGCTATTTGCCTCAGCGCTCAATGCTGGAACTTCGGCAATATCTGCGTGCCCGGCAAGTTGCTGTAACCAGCGGATTTCAACTTGGGTGCGGCGTTTAATCAGACCAAATTCACTGAACACGTCCTGGAGTTCGGAGGTCTTGTTGCCATAGCGGCCGTCAATTGGCGAGATGGCTGTAATCGGGGACAAATTCATGATGCTGTCTTTAAGAAATATTGAGAGAAGGCGCGCATTCTAGCCCAGTCGGGGACTAAATTCAGCCGTCGGCTTTGAACTCAGGCGGCGCCGGATATGTCTTGTTCTTTCGCTTCTTTAATTAGCGCGCGGCAGTTATCAATGATGTGCGAACGATAAAAAACAAATTGCCAGCGGCTGCCGCCGAGCTGTCGCCACAACATAGACGAGCGAATCGCGGCTAGCAATAGCGTGCGTACCTGGTTGGCGACACGGTCCTGCTGCAGGTAATGGTAATTGCCTGTGACCTGAATGCGATACTGGAATTTACTGATCGTGTCTGAATAAATATCGGCAATATTGCTGATCAGGTTGTCGTGTAAATAGCCGAAATGTTCAGCTTGCTTGGCAGCGTGGTTCAAACGGTTTGCGATCACACCGAGGATATCGCGTTTTGTCGACAGGCGTTTTTGAATATGCATAACGCCAAGGGCATAGCGAAACTTATCGGTGGCCGGTGTGTGTTTGTATTCGATGAGCATCTCTTCAAGGCTTTCGAGGCCGCTCAGCAAATTCGAAATATTGCCATAGGGAGACAAACTGGTTTGAGGTGAAGTAACAAATAGGCTCTTTACCGCGGTTTCCATTTCCGCGGTATTTAAATATCCCGTTTTTGCCAGCTGCTCAACCAGGGATACAGCTTGCAATGTGCCAGCGAGTGAAATAGCAATGTCGCGCCAAGAAGCTTTCAAACTATTACCTGTTATACGTCGATTCGATAACGCCGCCACCGAGGCACTCGTCCTCAAGATAAAACACCACCGACTGGCCGGTGGTTATCGCGCGTTGGGGCTCTTCAAAATGAACTACTATGGTGTCTGCATCGGCCGTTTCCAAGAGGCATGTCTGATCACTTTGTCGGTAGCGGGATTTTGCCATGCATTTAAGGCCATCAAGATTGTCTGGTTTGTTTATCCAGTGCACTGCGCTGGCAGCCAGGGTGTCGGTATAAAGTAAGGGGTGGGCGCTTCCCTGTACGACAACGAGTTCGTTACTGGTGAGGTTTTTTCGTGCGACATACCAGGGTTCTTCCGGCGCATTTTTGATGCCGCCTATGCCGAGACCCTGGCGCTGACCGATGGTGTGATACATAAGGCCCATGTGGTGACCAATGACCCTGCCATTTTCATCGACAATATCGCCTGGTTGAGCGGGCAGGTAGTTTTCCAAAAAGTCTTTAAAGCGGCGCTCTCCGATAAAACAGATACCCGTGCTGTCTTTCTTGTTATGGGTGACAAGTGCATGTTGCTCGGCGAGTTTCCGCACCTCTGTTTTTTGCAGTTCGCCAATGGGAAACATTGAAAGATCCAGCGCTTGTCGATGAACGGCGTGCAAAAAGTAGCTTTGGTCCTTATTGGGGTCAAGGCCCTTTAGGAGGCGGGTACTCGGTGTATCTTTCGCCAGACGCGCGTAGTGGCCTGTAGCGATCAGGTCTGCACCGAGCTTTTCAGCATATTCGAGAAAAACTTTAAATTTGATTTCACGGTTACACAGAATGTCGGGATTGGGCGTGCGGCCGGCGCTGTATTCGTGTAGAAAGTGTTCGAATACATTGTCCCAATATTGCTTTGCGAAGTTGACGGTATGTAGGTGGATATCGAGCTTTTGGCAAACTGCCGCGGCGTCCATCAGGTCGGTCGCTGCAGTGCAGTATTCGGTACCATCGTCGTCATCCCAGTTTTTCATAAACAGGCCTTCGATCGCATAGCCTTGTTGTTTTAATAAGAGGGCTGTTACGGATGAATCGACGCCGCCGGACATGCCGACAATGACTTTTAGGTCTTTGTTGGGATTAACGTTGTTCACAAAGGGGGAGACTAGCTAGGGCCTGTTAACACTAATTAAATAACGCCTGCTGGAGGCCGTTTTATTACCAGCAAGGCGTCGTGAGTGAAGTGTCGTTATTCTACATGAACGATCGACAACGCAGAAGGTGATAAATGGGGCCGGCTCTCGACAACTGCTCCTGCATGGTTCTACTACACCACATCCATGTGGCTATGCGGGTTGCGCAGCAAGTTTGCCAATTTACTCGATAAGAAAGCGAAGCACGTCTTTCCAGCTCAAAACACCGATGAGTGTGCCCTGATCATTTACCACGGGCAGTAGAGATACTTTGTTATCGAGCATTGAGCGGGCGGCGCTTAAGATACCTTCGCTGACGTTGATTGTGACCGGGTCTCTGGTCATGATCTGTTTGGCCATGCGCTGTGTTGTAAAGCGGTCTTTTTCGTCTTCGACGTGGGTATTTACAAATGGGCTCATACAGCGCAGCACATCGCGATCGGAGACGACGCCGACGAGTTCACCTTCTTCGACGACGAGTAGGTGGTGGATCGGGAGCTTGCTAAGTATTTCGTTCATACGACCCACGGTATCTGTTGGTGCAACAGAGATGAGTTTGGTCGTCATCATTTTTTGTATCGACATTTGCTTGCTCTGGTCAAAAGGTCGTATTCGCAGCCAATTTAAAGTCCGCTTTCCGTGCATGGGTCATCGTAGACAGAAGGTGCAGACTAGTAGTTGCAGTAGTTTCGATCCGCTCGGCCTGTGCCAAAACGTTTTTAAAACGCATGAACACCTGCAAGCAGGACCGGCCCAAAATCATAGATAAGGATCGTTACGCGGAGCGAAGCAATGCTTCACTTTAATCCGCTCCACCCCTGTGGCTCCGCCGCTTCCTCTCGATAACTGCTCCTGCGTTATTCTACCTCCTGCATCCATGCAGTCGTCGATAACTGCTCCTGCGTTGCTCTAACATCCGCCATCCGTGGCGGAGCCTGAAGCGACGGTTTAAAAACGTTTTGGTACAGGCCGGGCTCACTTACTGCAATCAAGCACCGTCAATTATGAAAATTGGCATTGGACTCATTATGAGCTTAGCAGATTGGGGCCGGCCCGTTGTGTCGCTAGAGTGCGGCCTGTATAGCGCCTTCCAGCTTTGCGCCAAGGGGTTTGGCTCTGGCGCCAAAATGTTCAACTTTGTCGCCATCTGCGCTGACGAGGTATTTATTAAAATTCCAGCTCGGTTTTTTTGTTTTTTCAGCCAGGTATTGAAAGGTCGGGTTGGCGTTTTTGCCGCGTACCTTTGAAGGTGCAAGCATTGTGAATGTCACGCCAAAATTGCGAAAGCAAATATCTGCGGCTTTAGCTTCGTCTTTTGCTTCCTGCATGAAGTCGTTTGACGCGAAACCTATAATGACAAGACCCTTGTCTTTATAGGCCTGGTACAGTGCTTCCAGCCCGCCGAATTGATGCGTGTAGCCGCAGTGGCTGGCTGTATTTACGATTAATACGGGTTTGCTTTTGTAGAGCGAGCACAGGTGTATGTCTTCATTGCTGTGCAATATTCTGTAGCTGTGATCGAGAAAAGCAGGGCAATGCGGCTGATCTGCGTCCGATTGTTCTGGAGAGTTGTTTGCCATTTCGGCCACCGTCGTTTGGGTTATTAGAACAAGAGCGAATGCTTTTATAAGCAAAATGCGGATAATCATATGGGTTCCTGGGTAAGTCTAAAAATATACCTTAAATACGTATTGGTCATCGAGCGCGATGAAGGTGCTAAAAGATATTCATCGCAAGCCCCGCGGCGAATGTTGCTGCGAATGTAAATGCTTGAGTGGGAAATCCTTGCTCGCCTGGTCCTGCA
This sequence comes from Cellvibrionaceae bacterium, assembly GCA_028281575.1. Taxonomy (GTDB): domain Bacteria; phylum Pseudomonadota; class Gammaproteobacteria; order Pseudomonadales; family Cellvibrionaceae; genus Agaribacterium. The sequence goes on along the minus strand of JANQJP010000086.1, from coordinate 48,736 downwards.
TTGAAGTCACCCTGCAGAACAAGCGGTTCTGCGACTTGTTTCCATCCCAGCGCACCGGCAATCGCGCTGATACTTCTCACCGTGCCAGTGCCGTCCTTGCCTGCTCGGACACACAGTGCCCAGGGTAGGCCTTCAGTTTTGTGTTCTAAGGGGTAAAAGTTGCGATCAAAAAAGTCTTTCATCGCGCCTGACATGTAGCCGAAGTTTTCTGTTGTGAATAGCAGCACGCCCCGGCAGGCGACAAGATCGGGTGGATGGCAGTCGAAGGGGGATTTACACAGCAGTTCGCCGCCTTCAACTTCGCTCTTTGCTCCCTCGATGAGCTGTGATTCGAGCGCTTTCGTATTTTGACTCGGGCTGTGGGCGATGATGAGCATGGTGGGACCCTTGCAGCGATATAAATTTGGGCTGTTGGAGAGTATAATCTCAAAGTTTTGGCTTTAGCACTCTCGGCTGTGTTATTTGGCAGCGCCGAGGGCAAACTTGATTTAAATTTTTGTACTTTTTATATACGGGGAATACGGAATGGCCGTTGAGAAAACACTGTCTATTGTGAAACCAGATGCAGTCGCAAAAAATGTGATTGGCAAGATCTATAGTCGTTTCGAAACGGCGGGGCTAAAAATAGTCGCAGCTAAAATGGTGCATTTGTCTGAGGAGCGGGCCAAGGGCTTTTACGCGGAGCATGAGGGCAAGCCATTTTTCGATTCTCTGGTGGCGTTTATGACTTCGGGGCCCACCATGGTGCAGGTGCTCGAGGGTGAAGATGCCATTGCGTTGAATCGCAAGCTGATGGGAGCTACTGATCCGGCTGAAGCGGCGGAGGACACCATTCGCAAAGTTTTTGCCGAATCAAAAAGTTTTAACGCGGTGCATGGTTCCGATTCACCGGTATCTGCCGCACGTGAAATCGCGTTTTTCTTCGACGCCTCTGAAATTTGTGCATGAGCAAAGCGGATTAGGTGTACACGGTGTCTGAATTAGATAGCGCGGCGTCGGTTGGCGCTCAGAAAACGAACCTTTTGGGTTTAAGCCAGGAAAAGCTTGAGGCGTTTTTTACGGCCTTGGGCGAGAAACGTTTTCGCGCCGCCCAAATTATGAAATGGATACACCAGCTCGGCGTCTCCGATTTTGCTGAAATGACGAATATTTCCAAGGCGCTCAGGGAAAAGCTTGGTGATGTTGCCGAGGTAAAGGCCCCAGAGGTGGTTCAACAACTCGACTCTGTCGACGGAACACGTAAGTTTTTAATTAAAGTGGGCGGCGGCAACGTGATTGAGACGGTTTATATTCCCGAGGGCGATCGGGGTACGCTGTGCGTTTCATCACAAGTTGGTTGTTCTTTAGACTGTAGTTTTTGTGCTACCGGTAAACAGGGCTTTAACCGCGATCTGCGCAGTGACGAGATCATCGGCCAGGTTTGGCTCGCGGCTAAATCATTTGGGCAGTTCGCACCAGATGGCCCTCGAAAAATAACCAATGTTGTGATGATGGGCATGGGTGAGCCACTGCTTAATTTTGATAATGTCGTCGATGCAATGAATTTAATGATGCACGACAATTGTTATGGCATTTCGAAGCGCAGAGTTACGCTAAGTACCTCCGGCGTGGTGCCCGCACTGGATAAACTGTCTGAAGTTACGGATGTATCTCTGGCGATATCCCTGCACGCACCAAACGATGAAATCAGAGACGAGTTGGTCCCGCTTAATCGCAAATATCCGATAGCTCGCCTGCTCGAATCTGCTCAGAACTATATTAGTGCAATGCCCGATGCGCACCGAAAAATAACGATTGAATATACTTTAATCGACCAGCTAAACGATAGGCCGGAGCATGCTGAGCAGTTGGCAGCACTGTTACAAGACGTGCCCGTGAAAATTAATTTGATACCATTTAATCCGTTTTCTTTGTCGAATTATAAACGTGTCAGTAATAATGCCTTACGGCGTTTCCAACAGATTTTAATTGATCGTGGATTTACCGCAACCATTCGCACGACGCGAGGTGAGGATATTGATGCTGCATGCGGTCAGTTGGCGGGGCAGGTTAAAGATAGAACTCGCCGCAGTGAACGCTATAAAATTGATGCTGCGGCGTTCGTAAAATCTAATAGCGATGAAATTCCAGTAAGATTAATAAATTAAAATTCCAAAATATCTGAATGGGTACCATTATGAGAGGCCTGCGTTTAAGTGGCATATTGTTTTCGGTTTTTTTGGCAACGGCTTGCGTGTCTACTATAGATACGTCGGGGCCAAAAATAGATAAACGAAAGGCACTAGAAGCGAATGTAAAGCTTGGAATGAGCTATTTACAGAATGGTGACAGGGATAGGGCTTTACGCGCATTTACTAAAGCGCAGGAGCTCGATATAAAGTCTGGTGAGGCAATGCAGGGGCTGGCTTTGGTGCACCAGTTGAACGGTGAAACTGAACTCGCTGAAGAAAAATTTTTGAAAGCTCTTAAATTACGTGCAGATTTTTCAAGGTCGAGTATCGAGTTGAGTTACGCGCGCTTTTTGTACGAGTATAAGCGTTATGCAGAAGCGATTAACTACCTTGAGAAAGCAAGCAATGACATCAGTTATCCCAATCGGGGAATGGCGCTTTATGTACTCGGTCTCAGCGCGCTCGAGACGGGAGATATCGTGCGTGCAAAAGGCAGTTTTGAGCACGCATTAAACTTAAATAGCCGGAATGCTGCAGCAGCGCTGGAATTGGCCGATATTTATTTTTCCGAAAAAGATTACGCGTCGGCCAAACGTTATTTAGACCAATATGCGAAAAATTCACGGCAAAATGCGCGGAGCTTACTGTTGGGTATAAAAATAGAAAGAGTGTTTGGTAACAAAGACAAAGAAGCCAGCTACGCGTTAGCGTTAAAAAATTTACACCCGTACTCGAAAGAATATCTTGAATACAAGCAACTAAAGAAATAGTCATGAGTACCGACGATCATGTAGCTTCGCCCTCCGAAGATAACCAAGTCGACGATTTAACGGTTGGAGGTGTTTTGCGTCGCATAAGGGAAGAAAAGGGGATAAGCCTTAACGACGTTCAGAATGGCACTATGATTCCGCGGGTCAAGCTGAAAGGACTTGAGGACGGCGATTACGAAGAACTTGGTGCAGAAGTTTTTGTCAGCGGCTACATTCGGAAGTATGCGAAGTTTGTTGATGCAGACGCTGAGTTCTTGATATCCATTTATCGGCGGGAAATAGCTGAGTTTGCACCATCACCCGAAAAACTTATCCCCGACACCGGCGGCCTGACCTATATTGCCGAGCTGCCGGGTGCGCCGCTCTGGTTGCGCCGTATGCTTAAGCAGTATCGCCACCCACCTTTTAACGTTGTGATGGCCAGTCTGGTGCTGGTTTGGCTGCTAATGTCGAGCATCTTCCCTGGTGATCGGGATAATGAAACAAAGACACCGGATGTAATTAGCGATACAGCGCCTGCGACGGACAGTGAGGCTTTGGTTGGTTTGGGTTCTGGTGAATACAGGCCAGGTTTGGCTGAGGTTCAAGAGGAGACGGATATTGGCTACGAAAATCCAGCGCCTATTGTGCGTCAGGGTCCTAATTTGCCGGTGGCTGTAGCAGAGTCTTCACAAGATTCTCTATTGAGTTTTGTCTTCAGTGATGAGTGCTGGGTGGAGGTAAAAGATAAAAATGGTGTCTCGATATTTGCGGACAACCGCTTCAAGGGAGATAATCTGCGCCTTTTTGGCGAGGCACCCTTCAATATTATGTTAGGTAATGCCAGGGCGGTGACGCTTAGCATGGATGGTGTCGCGGTTGATACCAATGTCAGCGGTTCCCGCCGGACCTTGCGCCTGACGCTCGCCAAAACAGAATATTAGTCTGTGGGTTTGCGCGCTGAACGCGCGCCGCAGCGAATCGATAGATAGGTAAAATTTTGAAGAAAATACAGGCCATTACTGGCATGAAAGATCTATTGCCAGCAGAGAGCCCGACCTGGCGATACTTAGAAGCGAAAATTGCTGAACTTTTCCTTTCCTACGGTTATCAAGAAATGCGTTTTCCTCTGCTTGAACAGACCGACTTGTTTAAGCGTGGGATTGGTGAAGCGACGGACATTGTCGAAAAGGAAATGTATACCTTTGACGATCGCAACGGCGACAGCCTGACGCTGCGCCCGGAGGGCACCGCCAGCTGTGTTCGCGCCTGCGAGCAGCATCAAATGCTCTATGATCGCGGCACACTTACCCAAAAACTGTGGTACAGCGGTCCCATGTTTAGACATGAAAAGCCGCAGAAGGGGCGTTTGCGCCAGTTTCACCAGTTTGGGGTAGAGGCTTATGGCTTTGAGGGGCCGGATATTGATGCCGAGCTCCTCATTATGACGGCGCGTTTGTGGAAGCAACTCGGCCTTGAAAGCGCCGTCAGCTTGCAGCTCAACAGTTTAGGGAATGCGGGTTCACGCGCTGCGCATCGCGCGGCGCTGGTGGATTACTTCGAATCCCATAAAGACGAGCTGGATGAAGACAGCATAAGGCGTTTGCAGACAAATCCACTTCGTATTCTCGATAGCAAGGTGGAGGCAACCCAGCGACTTGCCGATGAAGCGCCAATGCTCACCGATTTTCTCGATGATGAATCCAAAGCGCATTTCGATGGTGTATTAGCTATTTTGGACAACATTGGTATCCCCTATGAAATCAACCCGAAACTTGTGCGAGGCCTGGATTACTACAGTAAAACGGTGTTTGAATGGGTAACTGACAGGCTCGGCTCCCAGGGAACCGTCTGTGGCGGTGGTCGTTACGATGGTTTGATTGAAGAATTGGGTGGAAAACCCGGTTCTGCCATCGGCTTCGGTATGGGCGTGGAGCGGCTCGTTTTGCTTTTACAGGCGCTCGATGGCGTCCCTCAGGAAATTTTTCAGACTTTAGATGTCTATATCGTCGCTGTTGGTGATTCGCGCGCGGCCGCAATGAACCTTGCCGAGGCGCTTCGCGATCAGGCGCCGAGTATGCGCATTCAGGTCCACTGCGGTGGTGGTAATTTCCGTTCGCAGATGAAAAAGGCTGATCGCAGTGGTGCAGAAATAGCGCTTATTCTGGGCGAAAATGAAATTCAAAATGGTGTCGTTGGCGTCAAGTACTTGCGCGAAGAACGCGAGCAACTCACCATCGAGCAAAATAAAATTTCGACGTTATTTATTTAGGAGTGACCTTAGGTGGCAGACCATTTAACTGAAGAAGAACAGATAGAAACGATTAAGCGATGGTGGAACGACAATTGGTTTTCGTTGGTACTGCCAGTGCTCGTTGCCGCGTTGGCTTACACCGGCTGGAATTACTGGAATGACTACAAGCTGGAGCAGGCGCAGGTTGCTTCAGACAAATATCAAGAGCTGTTAAACCTGGTAGATAATTTGGATAGCGAAGATAAATCGAGTGCAGAGAGAACGAACGCAAAAGCACTCGCGCAGTCTATTCAGGATGACTATTCGGGCATGTATGCCGATTTGTCTTCAATGATACTTGCGCGTTTTGCCGTCGATGAAGGTGATTTGGATACAGCCGAATCTGCGTTGCGTAGCGTGAGTGAAAATGGCTCCAATGAACCCACCCAAAATGTTGCGCGCGCGCGGTTGGCCAAGGTGCTTTTAGCGAAACAGCAATACGATGAGGCATTGGCGCTTGTCGCGCCGAGTGATTCTGAAGCCGTAAAGAGCCTTTATGCTGAAGTCCGCGGTGATATTTATGTCGCTCAAGGCGAATTGGCGGCGGCAAACACGGCTTATCAAGAGGCTATCGACGCACTTTCGCAATCGCAAATGGGTCACCGTGGCATGTTGCAATTCAAACTGGAAGGCACGCGGGAAGTGACCGAAGATCTTGCAGATGCCGAGGTCCCTGTGGCGGAGGACGTCGCTGAATGAAGCACCTGCTGTTACTTTTCGCAGTCATAAGTCTTGTCTTGGGTGCATGTTCATCGAAAGACGAAAAAGCGCAGGCGCTAAAGGCTGAAAAGCTCGTCAAATTTGAACAGACAGCCAAGGTTAAACGCTTATGGAGTGTGAGTGCCGGAAGCGGTCAGGACAAACGCTATTCCCTCCTTGTGCCCGCAATAGCCAATGGCGCAATCTATGTTACCGATGTCGATGGGCGTGTTTATGCTTACGACCAAGGTTCGCGTAAAAAACTCTGGTCCGTAAAAACGAAAAAGGATATTTCTGCTTCGGTTAGTGTTTTTGATACACGTTTGTATTTTGGTACTTATGATGGCCAATTAGTCGCCCTCGATGCGAATTCTGGTGAGCAGCTCTGGGAGGCAAAGACATCCAGTGAAATTCTCAGTGTCCCCGCTTCGAGTGAGAATGTGGTCGTGGCCCAAACAATCGACGGCAGGGTTTACGGTTTTTCTGCGGAGGACGGCAGCCAACTATGGCGCTATGACCATACGGTTCCTGCACTGACTTTACGCGGAACAGCAAACCCCGTTATTTCTCGTCGACAGGTGGTTGCTGCGTTTGGTAACGGCCAGCTGATCAGTTTAAATTTGAGCGATGGGTCTTTGATGTGGAGTGGGCGCGTCAGTCAGCCAAAGGGTCGCACAGAACTGGAAAAGATGGTTGATATCGATGGCTCACCGATTGTTGATGGCGGGCTTATATATGCTGCGACCTACCACGGTGCAGTTGCCGCGTTTGGCAAAGCCAAAGGTAATGTTATTTGGAAGCAGGATTTATCTACGTATAACAATCTAAGCACTGCCAATGGCCGCGTGTTTGCGGTAACCGAGGATTCGCATGTGGTTGCTTATAACGCGGGTAATGGCGCCCTGGAGTGGACGAATGATCAGTTGCACCGTCGGGATGTTGGGTCGCCATTAGCTATTGGGGATTATCTCGTGTGCGTCGATTCAGAAGGTTATTTACACGTGTTAAACCAAAGTGATGGTGAATTCGTTGCACGCGCTAAACCGAAGGGAAAAGGTTTTCGTTCACCCATGCTGGTGCTGGATGATAGTTTTTTAGTTCTGAGTGATAGCGGTGCACTTAGTGCGTATCGCATTGCACCCAAATAATCGTTTTGGGCTGTCGAGATCATAGATGTTAGCAAGTATTGCAATTGTCGGCCGACCCAACGTTGGCAAGTCCACACTGTTTAATCGCCTCACACGGACGCGAGATGCCCTGGTTGCAAATTACGCCGGCCTGACCAGAGACAGAAAATATGGTGAGGTTGTCGTTGGTGACAGGCGCTTTATTGCTATTGATACGGGCGGCATAAGTGGCGATGAGCAGGGGATTGACAGCGCGATGGCGGGCCAGTCAAAAGTTGCCATCGACGAAGCCGACATGGTGTTGTTCATTGTGGATTGCCGTGACGGAATCTCGGTTGCCGATCAATCGCTTGCTGATTATTTGCGCCGCAATGGTAAACAAACAATTTTGGTTGTCAACAAGATCGATGGTCTCAATGAGTCGGTAGTTGTACCCCAGTTCTACGAGTTGGGTTTCAGTGACGTTGTCGGCATTGCCGCCTCGCAGGGGCGGGGTGTTAACGCATTGCTCGACAAAGTTGTCGCTGGGCTGCCGAATAGCGCAGCTGCAGCAACTGATATTGCCTCTCAAAACGCCGGGCTAAAAATTGCCGTGGTTGGACGGCCAAACGTTGGTAAATCGACGCTAGTCAATCGGATGCTGGGTGAAGAGCGTGTTGTTGTCTTTGATCAACCGGGCACTACCCGCGATAGCATATATATTAACTATCAGCGCGATGACGATGCCTATACCATTATTGATACCGCTGGCGTTCGGCGGCGCAAGAATATCAAGCTCAGTGTTGAAAAATTTTCGATTGTTAAAACGCTGCAGGCTGTAGACGACGCCAATGTTACTATTTTGGTGATCGATGCGGGCGAAGGCATTGTCGATCAGGATCTCCATCTGCTCGGTCATGTGATTGATACGGGCAGGGCGCTGGTTATTGCATTGAATAAATGGGATGGCCTGGAGCATGAGCACAAAGCTTATTTGAAACAAGAGCTCGAGCGTCGATTACGCTTTATAGACTTTGCCGATATTCACTATATATCTGCATTACATGGCACTGGCGTCGGTAATCTCTACAAATCCATTAAACGCGCACATCGCAGTGCTACGGAGAAATTCTCCACCAATTTTTTGACGCGAATTCTTGAAGACTGCGTAAGCGAACACCAACCCCCCCTGGTGAAGGGGCGACGTATAAAACTTCGCTACGCGCATTCCGGTGGACACAATCCGCCGATTATCGTTGTGCACGGCAACCAGACGGACAGTATTCCAGGACACTACGTACGTTATTTGGAGAAGGCGTTTCGCCGAGCTTTGGATTTGCATGGAACGCCAATTCGTATGGAGTTTCGAACCGGAGATAATCCCTTTGAAGGCAAAAAGAACAAGTTGACGGACAGGCAGCTTGCGAAAAAAAGACGCCTGATGAAGCACGTTAGAAAAAAGAAAAAATAACGTTAGCCCGGCTATACTTCCTGACACCTTAACCGGTTATTTAAAGGAAAGTGTGTTGAATTGAATTTAGTCAAACAAGAACAAATTCGTATTTTATACCGCCTCGCGCCGCCGACATTTTTCATGACCTATATGGTTGCTCTGCTGTTGGTGGTGGGTTTTTGGCGGGTACTTAGCCACGAGTTTCTCTTGGTCTGGCTGGCCTTTGTCACTTTCGTCACCGTGGTCCGCGGGGTGATAGCCTTCGCTTTTAATCGCCGTCCCTCCTGGCAACAAAACCCAGATTTTTGGGCAATAGTCAGCTGTGTTGGTACCGTGGCGGCGGGCGTAAACTGGTCGATTTTTGGCGCTCAGTTTGATGCGGCCTGGCCGAGTGTGTATCAAATTATTTTGTTCACGACAATCACCGGATTAGTTGCCGGGGCGATTGGTTCACATTCTTATTATTTCCCGGCACTTGCGAGTTTTTATTCACCGATATTAATTACCATGGTCTGGGTTTCGGTGCGCCAGCCAGACCCGGATTATTTTTGGTTGGTACCGCTGATTATTATCTTTTGGGCCATTATTTATGTGAGTGGCCGCAGATTTTCGCGAATGCTGAAAGAAAACATACAGTTTCAACAATCCCTTGCGGAAGCCAATGAGAAATTAGCGTTATTGGCCAAATTGGACGCGGTAACGCAATTACAAAATAGAGGCGCGCTCGAGGAATACTTCAGAGGTGTCTGGCAGCGATGTATGGACAAGCGCATACCGGTTTCGATCGCAATGATCGACATCGATAAGTTTAAAGCCTATAACGATTTTTATGGCCATGTTGAGGGAGACCGTTGTTTGCGCAGAGTCGCGAATATTTTACGCCATTCGATTCCCGAGGAACTCGGTTTTGTCGGCCGTTATGGTGGGGAGGAATTTATTGCAGTTTTGCCAGGCCTGGAAAACGATGAAGCCAAGGAAATTATGATCCGAGTGGGCGCATCGCTCGATCAAGAAGACATCCCCCATGTGCGCTCGGATGTGGATGATCATCTCACTATCAGCGTCGGTATTGAAACGGTATTTCCTCAGGAGGACGGGAATTGGGCCGAAGCGATTGATCAAGCAGACGCGAAACTCTATATTGCCAAGCAGCGCGGACGGGCGCGAATAGTTGCCTAGATAGTTTGCAAAAACGCTTCGCGTTAACGTATTTGACATAATTCTGAAATATCTTGTCTGCAAATAAAAACGACTGGCGAATTTTATGACCATTACCGAAATTTTAATGATTGTTGGTTTCCTGTTGGCGGGTTACTCCATTATCGCTAACGACTCTATCCAAACCCTGGGGACTTTCATTGCGTCTAATTCCAAGCGGCCCTGGTGGTTGTTGTGGGCATTTGCGGGATCAGTACTGACGGCCGTAGTGCTTTATGGATGGTTTGCCCACAGCGGTGATCCAGCCTATGGGCGTTTGGAGAAGTTTCCGGTACCTGAGGGTGGTATCCAGTGGTACCACGTAGTACCTCCCTTCGCCATATTGTTATTGACGCGCTACGGTATTCCGGTCAGTACAACCTTTCTGATTTTGGCTGTATTTAACCCGAACAATATCGAAAAAATGCTGTTTAAGTCTGGCATGGGTTACTTGTTGGCCTTTGTTGTCGCGATTCTGCTTTACCGTTTCGTCATTCAGAAAACCACCGAGTACTTTGACAAGACCAAGGGCGAGCCGATTCCATCGTATTGGATAGTGCTTCAGTGGTTCTCGACGGCATTTTTGTGGAGTCAGTGGTTAATTCAGGATTTGGCGAATATTTTTGTCTATCTGCCGCGCGAGATATCGGCAGGCAGCATGGTTCTGGCGCTTGTATTCCTAGTAGGGCTCCAAGGCATTATCTTTTTACAAATGGGTGGCGCGATTCAGAAAATCGTTAACTCCAAAACCGGCACAGCAGATATTCGTGCTGCAACGATAATTGACTTCTTATACGCCATTATCCTGTTGATCTTTAAGGAGTGGAGTAATATGCCGATGAGTACTACCTGGGTATTCCTCGGTTTGCTCGCCGGTCGTCAGGTCGCGATATCGCTGCACATGTATAAACCCCCGCTAAGCGAGACATCAAAAATTGTTTGTTCAGATATTGCCAAAGCCCTGATAGGCTTGGTCATATCGATTGCGCTCGCGCTTGGACTGCCACTGCTAGCGTCGCAGTTTTAGTTCAGTCTTCAGGTCTCGCCAGCGGTTGAAAACTCTGGCGAAACTGCGATAATGCGCAGCCCCCGAGCGGCCGGCAGGCGCTCGAGTTGTGGTGACCCAATTCGGTCCCCTCGCAACAGATAAATTGTGAACCCCGCCAGGTCCGGAAGGAAGCAACGGTAGCATTTTAGCTGTGTGCCGGGGTGTGGCTGGGTTGGGTCGCTTCCATGCTGCGGTCTGTTTCCTTCCCCGTGTCTGCGGGCCTGTTCACATCAATTCTGTGGTCCTGCTGGAGGCGCTTTGCAAATTGCGTATAATCCCATCCTTTTGAGCATAGTACGCCGATTAGCGACGATTTAATGAGTTATCAGGTTTTAGCACGTAAGTGGCGTCCACGCACCTTTGGTGAAATGGTTGGACAGGAACATGTCCTTAAAGCGCTAATCAATGCACTTGACCGCGGACGCCTGCATCACGCCTACCTGTTTACCGGTACTCGCGGTGTTGGCAAAACCACGGTCGCGCGTATTCTTGCAAAATGTCTAAACTGCGAGACCGGCATTGTCTCTTCGCCCTGCGGTGTCTGTTCCACTTGTGTCGAGATTAATGAGGGGCGCTTTGTTGATCTTATCGAGGTCGATGCAGCATCACGCACAAAGGTCGAAGATACGCGGGAGTTGTTGGACAACGTTCAATACTCACCAACCAGTGGACGCTTCAAAATCTACTTGATTGATGAAGTGCACATGCTCTCGAACTCGAGTTTTAATGCGCTTTTAAAAACACTCGAGGAACCTCCGGAGCATGTAAAGTTTCTCTTGGCGACGACCGATCCGCAAAAGTTACCTGCCACCATACTTTCACGTTGCCTGCAGTTTAATCTTAAGAACATGAGTCCCGAGAAAATCGTGGCTTATCTGCAGGACATTCTCGCCGAAGAAACCGTCCCGAATGAAGAATCCGCGCTCTGGCAGCTCGCTCGGGCTGCGGATGGCAGCATGCGCGATGCATTGAGTCTAACGGACCAGGCAATTGCGTTTGGTAACGGAAAGCTGACTGAAGCGGAAGTTACCAGTATGTTGGGCACGATTGATCACGGCTTCGTGCAAAAACTGGTCGAAGCTCTCGCGGCTGCGGATGGCGCACAGGTGCTCCAAGCCGTTGCTCAGTTCGCAGAACATGCTCCCGACTACGCTGCGGCGCTTGCCGAGATGCAGACTTTTTTACATCGTGTGGCGATTGCCCAGGCGCTGCCAGAAGCCTTAGACAATAGTTATGGCGACCGCAAAGCGATACTCGCCCTGGCGGGAAAAATAGCGCCGGAAGATGTGCAGCTTTTTTATCAAACAGCGCTTTTGGGGCAGCGTGATTTACATTTGTGTCCTGTTCCCCGCACAGGCTTTGAGATGACCTTACTGCGGATGCTGGCGTTTAAGCCTCAGGGTGTCGCCGATATCCCGAGCGAAACATTGGCCGCGGCAGAACCGTTGGCAGTAAGTGCGATAGATGCTGCAGCTGATCAGCAGACGGAAATTCCTGCTGTCGATGCTGACCTAGACCCAAGTGGAGAACCAGAGCCAAAAAAGGCCCCTGTTGACATCGCGCCGCGGCTGGACCCGCGGCCATCATTAGCACCCGATAAAATACCCGATGCTCTGAGCAGTAACACTCTTGTCGAGGAAGGGTTTGTCGAGCCTCAGAGAGCTGCTTCTGATGTGCTTCCGTTAAAAGATTTGAAGCGTGCACCCAAAAAGCTAACGCTCGATGAGTTTAAGCCTGAACAATGGATTTTACTGTATGAGCAGCTCGAATTATCCGGCGTTCTGAGAATGACGGTCGCAAATCTGGTTTGTACTCGTTGTGAAATGAACACCTTCTATTTTGAGCAAGATGACGCTGCGGGTGGTCTATTGGATAAGGAGCACACCGAAGCCCTTGCTCAGGTATTGTCGGCGTACTTTGCTTCTAATTTGCGTGTGGATATTACGTCAACGGTTGGCGCAAACGACGCTGAGACGCCTGCGCAATATAAACTCCGTAAAACCGAAGAACGCCGACAACAAGCGCTCAAGGATTTGCGCGATGACCCAGTGGTACAGTTGTTGGAAAAGGACTTTGGCGGAACACTGGATGTAACTAGTCTAACGATTCACGAGTAATGAGAGAGGATTCACTGATGAAAGGTCTCGGTGAAATGATGAAACAGGCCCAGCAACTGCAGGAAAATATGCAGAAGATGCAGGAAGAGCTGGCAACCCTGGAAGTTGAAGGGCAAGCGGGGGCGGGCATGGTAAAGGTCGTAATGACTGGCCGGCATGACGTCAAAGCGGTGTCGATTGATCCCGACGTGTTAAATGAAGATAAGTCTTTGTTAGAAGATTTGCTCGCCGCGGCTGTTAACGATGCCGTGCGTCGCGTTGAGGATATGAATAAGCAAAAGCTTGGCGATATGACGGGCGGTCTGCAAATGCCACCCGGCTTTAAAATGCCTTTTTAGCTGCGAACTTGTTATCCGATGTTTTCTCCGCTGATAAACGAATTGATCGCCGCACTGCGCATTTTGCCGGGTGTAGGGCCAAAGTCTGCGCAACGCATGGCGCTTCACTTGCTTGAGCGCGACCGCGAAGGCGCCAGCAGGCTTTCGACGTCTATCGCCGAATCCCTGACGCGTGTTGGCAGGTGTGAACAATGCCGTAACCTCAGCGAGCAGAGCATCTGTTCGATCTGCGCTAACCCCCGCCGCGATAATCAGCTTTTGTGCGTTGTCGAATCGCCCGCTGATGTGATCGCTGTTGAATCCTCCGGCACCTTTAACGGAAAATTTTTTGTCCTTCACGGCAAGTTATCCCCAATTGATGGCATAGGCCCGGCGGAAATTGGTATGGCGGAGCTCGAGGCTATTTTTTCGGAGCGAAAACCGAGAGAGGTTATTATTGCGACCAATCCCACTGTGGAAGGCGAGGCGACCGCGCACTACATCGTCGAAAAAGCGCGCCAGTATTCGATTAAAGTATCGCGCATAGCCCATGGTGTGCCCGTTGGCGGAGAATTGGAATATATCGATGGCACAACGCTGGCGCATGCGCTAAATAGTCGCCGGGAAATTTAGCTGATGTCAGCCGAGCTTCTCAGCCAGCCCGTTCACTGGATTGATAGTGACACACTCCTTGAGCGCTGCTGTCAAAAATGGGCCGACGTGCCTCTAATTGCGCTTGATACTGAATTCATACGCTCAACGACGTATTATCCAATTGCAGGGCTGCTTCAAGTTAACGATGGCGATGCAAATTATCTGATCGACCCCCAGGCGATTGATGACTGGTATCCGTTGATCGAGATTTTAGACAGTTCCGAGCGAATCGTTGCCATGCACGCTTGTTCAGAAGATCTTGAAGTTCTGCAAATGGAATTGGGCTGTGTGCCTGCCAAAATATTTGATACGCAAATTGCCGCAGCTTTTTTGGGTATGCCATCGTCGCTCGGTTATGCGGCGGCGGTAAAACAAATTTTGGGGGTTGATGTCCCAAAAACTGAAACGCGTTCTGACTGGTTACAGCGGCCTTTAAGTCAGCCGCAAAAATATTATGCTGCGTTGGATGTCGAGTATTTAATTCGTCTCGCGCACGAGCTATTGCATCAGCTGGACGAAAAGAAACGCTTGGAGTGGGTGTTTGAAGAAGGGCGACGTGTATACAAAAACTATAAAGATTTGCAAAATTTAAATAACAGTTACGCACGCATAAAATCTGCCTGGAAATTGCAACCGCGCAAGCTTGCGGTATTAATGAAGTTATCTCGCTGGCGCGAAAACTATGCTCAGCAAAATGATATTCCCCGCAACCGGGTATTAAAAGAAAAAGCACTTGTTGAACTTGCGCTTCGCTGCCCGGCACATATATCGAAACTGCGGGACATCGATGGTATTTCCGAGCGTTTAATTCGCAGGGAAGGCCAAACAATTATTGATCAGATTTCGGAATCGCTTGCGCTCGAGGAAAAAAACTTACCAGCGCCGTTACCCAAACCTCTGAACAAACAAGAGCGCGAAATGTTGCAGGGCTTACGCGAAAGCGTAAGAGACTTTGCCGACGAGCTTTCTATCTCGCCAGAAATACTGTTGAGAAAAAAAGAAAGCGAAGCGCTTATACGTTTAAAACTTGCCGATGAATGGGATTCCATTAACGATTTTTTTAAGGGTTGGCGCAGAGTCGTGTTTACGGAAAAATTAGTGAATGCGTTGAGAGTATTATGACTGTGCTTACCGAAGTATATCGAAGTAAAAAGCGCGAGGGGCTATACCTCTACGTTCCGAAGGGCTTATGTTTGGATGAGCTGCCAGAAGCGCTGATAAAATCGTTTGGTCAAGCCGAACTCGCCTTGACCCTGTTGCTAAACAAAGAGAAAAAGCTCGCGCGCGTTAACGTAGACGATGTCTTGGCTTCGCTTGGCGAGAAAGGTTATTTTTTGCAGATGCCGCCTACTATCGAAGGCGCCTAATGTTATGGATGCAGAATTTTGGACCAAGAAGCTTACGGATCTTACTGAGCAGGAGTGGGAAGCGCTGTGCGATGGTTGTGGCTTATGTTGTTTGCATACGCTTGAAGATGTCGATAGCGGATGCATTGCGGTCACGAAAGTTAAATGCGAGCAACTCGATGAAGACAGTTGTCGCTGCACGAATTATGATCGTCGCGAAGCACTGGTCGCCGATTGCGTTGCGCTTGATGCGCAAAATGTTTTCAGGTTCCGATGGTTGCCCGATACATGTGCCTATCGTCGCGTCGCGGAGCGCAGGCCGCTGCCTTACTGGCATTACTTAATTTCTGGGGATAAATCACTGGTGCATCGCCTGGACGTTTCGGCAAAACAATATCGCACGCGAAAAATGCCGGCGAGTGAGGCTGATTTGCAAGCAAGTATTATTCGGTGGGTGGATTAATAGATGACTGATGCAGAATATATATGGGCCTGGGTGGCCTATCTTTGCGGTGCGGGGATGGTGTTAGGCATTTTCTGGTACTGGACCTCCAAGCTTCCCTGGTCAGAATTACGCCATATCTTGCGTTTAATTCTAGCGATTTTACTGCTTGTTCCCTGGTATACAGACCCAGGCAAAGACTTCTTGTCGCCGGCGTGGCTGGTTAGCCTGGCGGATGTTCTTCTGCATGGCGCCAAAGCATTTTGGCGGGCTGGTTTAATACTTGTGGTCAGCGTGATATTAGTTTTACTACTTTCAACGGCTTACTTTTGCTTCTGTTGGTTTCGGTCGCGAAAAAAATCTGCTTAGCATTTCTCTATTTGGATAAAAGTTCCTGTCTGTCAGCGGTTTACGCCAGTCTCCATACCTTGTCAGAGTACCCTGTTAACCTGGCATGTTTTGCGGCAAACATCAGTGTTTACTGCTATAACTAGAGTCAGGTTATAACGTTTAACTGTCTCATGCAGTAGAGAAATATGAGATTGGTTCCAGTGTGGCTGTTGAAAAAGGTTGTGACACCGCCTTCGAGCGCGTTAGCGCGTGGGATAAGTCTTTTAAAATCGCATGGATACCTGCGAGCAGGGCCAGCCTAAAATCATAGATTTTGGGCGTTACGCGGAACGAAGCAGTGCTTCGCTTGAACCCGCTACACCCCTATAGCTCCGTCGATTCATCTTGGCAACTGCTCCTGCGTTGCTCTAACATCCGCCATCCTTGGTGGTGCATGCATAGACGGTTTTAAAAGACTTATCCCACGCGCTAACTTGCCATGGTGCAGGATTTAGTTTTCGACAACTCTCGAGCCTTTGTATACATGAATAAATTATTTGGATTGATTTAGCCATTAACCAACGATTACTTGGCCACAGTAGTATGCGATCACATTTCAGCTTGTTTCGCCTAATTGCATTAAGTGCTCTTTTCGCGATGTCACCGGTTTGCCTTGCGCAAGAAGAGGCGGCGGATTTGACCGATGTGAGGTTGGTTATTGATGTGTCCGGTAGCATGAAGCGGAATGACCCAAATAATTTGCGCCAACCAGCTGTCGAATTACTCGTTGAGCTTTTACCTGAGGAAAGTAGGGCGGGGGTGTGGACTTTCGGTAAATGGGTCAACATGCTTATTCCCCACCGCGAGGTCAATTCTCCGTGGCGTGACACCGCGCGCGCTGAAGCAAAAAAAATCAATTCGGTAGGCTTGTTTACAAATATTGGTGCTGCGTTAGAAAAAGCGGCCTACGATATTAGCTACGTCGATAAAAACCAGCGAAAAAATATTATCTTGCTGACTGACGGTATGGTTGATATCGACAAACAGCCGGAAGCTAATCGCGCGGAGTGGCGGCGTATTGTCGATGAGGTGATTCCCAAACTAAAGCAAGCAGGTTACACCATTCACACCATTGCACTGTCTAAAAATGCTGACCGGGACCTCATGAATAAAATCTCGGTAGCGACTGACGGCGTTGCGGATATTGCCTATAGCGCCGAAGACTTGATGAAAATATTTCTCAAAGCGTTCGATGCGGCTGTTCCCGCTGAGCAAGTTTCACTCGACAACAATCGATTTGTCATTGATTCGAGTGTGGAAGAATTCACCGCGCTGATTTTTCGTAGAGACCCGTTGGAGCAAACGCGTTTAAGCAGCCCGGACAATCAATTGTGGGATTCCGGCTCTGAGACTTCTGATGTCCGTTGGCATCGCACAGATCGCTACGATTTGATAACGGTGAAACGGCCCCTGGAAGGCACTTGGATCGTTGAAGCTGATATGGAGCCCGATAGTCGGGTGACGGTTGTAAGTAATTTAAATTTACGGGTGCGACCTCTCCCAAACAATGTGCTCAAAGGCGCGGTACTCGATATTGATGCCTATTTGCAGGAGGATGGCCAGACCATTACCGATGCAGATTTCCTCTCGCTGATGTCTGTGGATGCCAGGCTTCTCGGTGGTGCGGATTACACGAGCCTGGTAGAGCTTTGGCAAGAGGATATGGCGAGAGATTCTTCGCGTTTTGTTTCAACACTGCCTCCTCTGGATAAAGAAGGTGTTTATCAGGTTCGTGTCTTTGTCGACGGTAAAACCTTTACCCGCGAATACAAACGCCAGATTACGCTGCGCCAGGCGTTCAGTGCGGATGTTCGTGAGGAGTTTGGTGAAGGGCGTCTGAATTATGTGCTGACAGTCAATGCTTACACGGATAATGTCAACTTCGATAAAACGCAAGTCGTTGCCACGATTGTTAACCCGGATAAGCGACGTATTATCAGGCCACTGGCGCTTTCAGAGCTCGATTCGTGGTTGGTGACTATTCAACCGGATTTGGAAGGAGAGTACCGGGCGGTTATCCAGGTAAAAGGTGAGAGTTTAGATGGTGATGACTTTGTCTATACGCTCGATGAGTTGAGTTTTAACTATTCTATCGACGGTGGATTGGTTTCTGCAAAGCCTGAGTTTGAGGAGGTATTGCCTGAAGAACCGGAACCCGAGCCGGAGCCTACACCGACACCTGAAGCGACTGCAGAGCCTGCAGTTGTCGAAGAGCCCAAAGAGGTGCCGGTTGCCGAGAGTGGTTCACCCTTTCCTGACTGGGTAATCTATGTTGCCCTCGGTGTCGGTAATCTCATTCTGTTACTGGTTGGGTTCCTTGCCTACAAAAAAATCATGGGGGGCGGTGAAAAAGATGTAATGTCGGAGCTCGACGAAGCTGAGCGGGAAGAAACGGCGCCGGATGCGCCAGAGCCGGAGTCTGAGCTCGAGAGCGAGATAGAGCCTGAAGAGGAAACCGATGAAGACGAAGAAGAGCCGCCGATGGAAGATTTGGACCCCGACGCGCCCAGTCCCGAGCCTGCTGAATTGATTGAACCCGAGGAAGAGCCTGAGATTCTCGATGCAATGGAAGAGGAAATTCCGATGCTAGAGCCCGAAGCCGACACTGAGCCCGATGATGTTGCGGATCTCGCTGGTTTAGATGAAGACGATGTTGCGCTAGACGTGGGCCTGGATGAGATCGACGATCTCGATGCAATGGCGATGGAGGAATCTGAAGAAGAAGTCGTCGAAGACGAGTCTGAGGAAGA
This sequence comes from Cellvibrionaceae bacterium, assembly GCA_028281575.1. Lineage (GTDB taxonomy): Bacteria > Pseudomonadota > Gammaproteobacteria > Pseudomonadales > Cellvibrionaceae > Agaribacterium. The sequence goes on along the minus strand of JANQJP010000086.1, from coordinate 30,004 downwards.
CGATGACATGGTCACGGCCATGTTAAAGGCGCAAGGCTTAGATTTAGCTGAAGAAGAACTGGATGATGCTATTTCATCACTTATTGATGATCTGGAAGACGATGAGCGGGATTCAGATGAGGATAAGGAAGCACCGGCTTAGCGACCTATTCATCTTCATCCGATTCAGCATTTTCTCTCTCGCGGCTCTCAACATAATTGACGGCATCATTTACCGCGTGCACTACCTTGTTAATCATGTCCTCTATTTCATCCGGGGTGAGAAAAAAACTCATATCCACGTCGTGGCGCACATAGCGCGGAGGCAGGCGGTTTAAAGCTACGCAGGAAACATCAGCCAGAAAATCGGCGTCTACGCTGGCCCGCTCATTCGAACGCAGCACCTGGTCAATCACCATATGTTCGTAGTAGTTATGAATTGAATCGCGTTCGGATTCAGGTTGATAGCGCTTACGACCAATACTCAATAGCATGCTTGATTCCTTTTTTATTCTAAGGCATTACTGCATTATTCAGAGTTGTCCTAAGTTTAGTCGAGACGAGAATCAGTGCAACGGTTGAGGGGAAACTTGGTTGCTGTACTTTAGAGTGCCCAAAGGCAGACAAACAATACCAGGAATGCCAGCGTTAAAACGGCGATTGCTTTTATGTTAGCGGCCCACGCAATGTTAAGTGGGCGCCACAACCCGTTAGCTTCGTGCTTTTGGAACGAAGGAAACACCGCTGTTAGCTGAATGCACAAAGCGCTGCAAAACGTAATTGTAAAACCAAAAACATTCCACCAAAGCCAGGATACCGACGGAACATATAGCCAAAGCAGGGCATTGCACACAATGCCGAGGAGAAGTCCGGTGCACGCGGCAAGTCCTCTGACGCTGTGTGTGATAATTCCGAGCGCAAAAACCGCGAGTATCGAGCCATTTGCCAATGAACCGATTTTATTGATTGCTTCTAGCACGGTCGGCGCGATATCGTCGACAAAGAACGCCATAAGCAGGGTAACGCTTCCCCAAAACACCGTGATACCCCGAGAAATGGTGAGTTCGTTTCGGTCGAACCAGGCTCCTTTGGCTTGCGGGCGGATAAAGTCTTCCATTGTTGTCGCACTCAATGAATTCAATACCGAATCTAAAGATGACATTGCTGCGGCAAAAAGAGCGACCAGGGCCAAGCCTACAATGCCGGCGGGCAACTGTGACAAAATATAATAGGGGACGGCGAGGTTATAATTCGGTGTGTCATTTGATATCGGAAGTCCAGCTAAAAACTCTGAGTGTGTGCTTGCATAGACCGCGATGCCTACGCCTACAAAACAATATAAGGCAACCAATGGAAAACGCAGCAGGCCGTTTATGAGTAACGCTTTATTTGTCTCTATGTTGTTTCTTGCGCACAGCGCCCGTTGGACTTGACTCTGATCGCAGCCGTAATAGGCGAGGTATAAGAAAAAGCCGCCAAAGAGCATGGGCCAAAAAGCGAAGGTTTGCCCATCTCCCAGGCCGTGATGGGCAAAATCAATCGCGCGTTTCCGCTCGGGTTCTAGCGCGTTGAGCATGCTACTTGGACCTCCTGCATCGACAGTGAGCATGGTGACGATCAATATTAGGACCGCCACCAGGATAGCCATTTGTAGCACATCGCTATAAACGACACCTTTAATGCCGCCAATGACATCGTAAATAACTGTAAACACCCCGAGTAATACAACGGACCAAAAAAAGCCGACACCAGTAATTAAATCGATGACTATGGCGATACTGTACACGGTTACTGCTGTGGCGAAGGCGCGTACGAATAAAAATAAACCGGCGAGAAGACGCCGCGTGTGCACGTCAAAGCGCTCCTCGAGATAAGCATATACTGATACGAGGTTTAGGCGCTGGAATACGGGCATAAACAGCAGGATCAAAACGATCATAGCCAGCGGCAGGGCCAGTTCGTATTGCAGCCAAACTAGACCGCCACCCGCCGCAAATGCGACAAAAGCGGGTGCACCCAGAATACTGTTGGTAGAACACTGGGTTGCCATTATTGAAATGGCGATAGGCCATGCGCCCATCTGGCGACCCGCGACATAATAGTCTTCGCGGTTGCGCTGATTGCGTGCAAGCCACAGCGCGAAAATGACGAGCAGTACAAGATAGCTACCGATAACCAGCCAATCTAATTGTGTAATTGATTCGTGCACGGCGCTTCCCAGGGCCTGTTGACACTTTTTATAAGTCGGCTGGCAGAATGCTGGCCGAACTCAGTAGGAGAATCGTAGCAAGTATCGCCAGGTGCGTAAAAAGATTTAGCTTTTCTCAGTTATATGGTTACTGACTTTTTGTCAGAAAGGTGCTGACATTCGTCGTCTGCGGATAGAAAAAGTCCGCTTCCTCGATATTTTTATCCCTATCTTCAAGCCACGCTTGTTGCACGGATTTACTGTAGTTGAGGTAGAGCCTGCCCTGGTGTATGTACCATGCTGCGGGGTCGATTCTGACGGTTCGGCCTTTGTCGGACATCGCATAGGCACACCATCCGCCGTACTGCGGCGCATATTTTTCAGTATTTTCTTTAAATAGTTCAAGGTGTTTGGTGTTCGCAAAAAGCCAGGTTGCGCCGCGCCATTCAGTACTAAATTCTTCACTGCCCTTAGTCGGCTTACCCAACTCGAAGTACGCGACGCTGTCGTAGCCTTTTATCGCTACCGAGTTAAAGCGGCCCGTGTTGATAGCGTCCTTTTCTGCTGTGGCAGCGAGCGAGACAAGACTCACGATTGCAAAAATAAAATATTTAAAATAAGACATATTTCCCTCCAAGAGCGGTTGAAGTGATAAAAATAAAGACCGTTACTTTATTCGGTGAAGCGCTAAAAAGTATCACGATAAAATAACGAAAAGCAGTGGTGCACTGTGGTGCTGTTGATTTAGCACATGCTGCGGAAATGCAGCAATATTTTGTAGGCTTGCCGGGGCGCGTCGACGAGTTGTGGCGGCGAGAAATTTGGGTTCATAAAATCATTTATGCCCTCTATGTTGGGTGTCTGCAAGCCGTTAAGGTTTTGGAAGCCCATAGACCAATTCGAGAATTCCCGTGTTTTTAGATCTTCGTTAAACAGGATTTTAAGGCTGTGGTGGCGCTTATCTGCTTCTATGCGATTGTACAGATCAAGCACCTGCTGCTTTACACCCTCAAGTACTTGAACAAAGACACCCTCTTTGAATAACAGCATGCCGGTAATACCCATAGCCGCATTAAATCTGCGGGCTGTATTCAGTATAGCGAGTAAGTCTTTATTGGTGGGCAGGGGGTTTGCTTCACTTACGTAAGCAAGATGGTAGAGGTTTTTCATCGTTCGATCTCCTGGGCAGGAAATCGCGATAGCTTGTATTCATTCATTAGATATTATTGTTCTGATGCTGCAATTGAGTACCGTACAAATTATATACCATTTCTTTAGGTTCGCCTGTCCGCATTTACAGGCGGCTAGCCCGTGGCGACTATGCGGGTTCTTGTTGTGTTGCGCAATGAATACTACCGCCACCGCTCGCTATTGCGTCAACGCTTATTTGTTCAATGACACGGGACGGAAAGGCTTTTGCCAGCGCTGATTTTGCTTTCGCATCAGCGTTGGTGTCACCAAATTTTTGCATGACTATCGCGCCATTACATGCGTAGTAGCCGACATAGCCGGCGGCAAATTCGCGGGTGTCGAAGCGCGTATTGATCTTCTCCGGGCTATCTAAAATTATGAGAGACAGCGCTGTACCGTTCGCATCCTGTGCTTTCTTGAGTTCTGCAATATTTTCGCGGGTCACCTCGTAGTCATAGGACGCTTTATAGTTATCACGACTGACGACCGCCACACCCGGCCGGGCAAAACGCGCATAAAAATCTGTGTGGCCGTCAGTGATATCTTTGCCTTTGATACCCGTTAGCCAGAGAATCTTATCTAAACCGAGGAGCTGTTTTAATTCGGACTCAACATCTGTTTTATTTTTTCCGGGGTTGCGGTTGTCGTTCAAAATACAACTCTCTGTCATGATGGCAGTGCGCGCGCCATCAACTTCAATGCAGCCGCCTTCCAATACAAGCGATGAATGTAATATTGGTGTTTTGGCCTGTTTCGCAATGAATTTTGCAACTTGCGCATCCCGCTTGTACTCTTGCTTATTACCCCAACCATTGAAATTAAAGTCTATGGCAGCTTTTTCTCCTTTGTTATTGACGACGAACGTTGGCCCTGTATCACGTATCCACAAATCGTCCATGTCGAACGCAATAAGTTCTATTGGAAACGGGTGATTAGATAAACCATCCAATAGATCCTCAGCAATGGTATAGTCCCGTTCACTCACCAGCATGCTTACGGGTTCATACTTGGCAATGGTTTTAGCGATAAGCGCCAGGTTTCGATGCACTTCAGGCACACGTCTTTTACCCCAAATAGTAGCCTCGGCGATAAATGCCATCCAGGTGCGGTGGTGGTGTGCACTTTCGTCGGGCATATGCCAGTCTGATATTGAGAGAGGGCTTGAATGGCCGGAAAAACAATAGGGAAAAGCGCTCACCATAATTCCTGCACTAACAAATCGGCGTCGCGATATTTTCATGTGAGTATTGAACGAGGTAACTTTTTTCTAACGAGATTGCACAGATAATAGCGTAATGAGTGGAATTTGTATGTAAATTATTTCGCGTCAACAGGCCCTAGTATAGTGCTGGCTGTTGTTCTAACGCCAGCAACTTGGGTTCAGGCGCTACGTTTACTCATGTATTCCTTTGGTGTGACGCCGGTTTTTTCTTTAAATACTTTATAAAAGCTGTTGCGGTTATTAAAGCCCGAACGGTAGGCGATGTCTGCGACTGTATAATCTGAATGGGGGTGATCCAATAGTTTTAACGCTTCTTCATATCTCAGGTGGTTGAGGTATTGATAAAAACTTGTAGATTTGTAAACGTTGAGTAGTTCCGATAATTGACTCCGACTAATTCCAATTAATGAGGCCAGCTTTTCCAGGGAAATGTTTTCGTCCAGATGTGGTTTATGTTCAGCAACAAGTTTTGTCAGTTTTTCCTCAAGAGATGCTGCCAATTCAGGGCTGAGTTCAACATTTCTCAGCTTTGGTGGTGTGGATGGATCAGCCTGATTTTCCGCTTCGTTATCTTGCTCGTTGTTTCGAAATGTTTTGTCAAAAGGCTGATAAATAGAAAATAATGCGATTGCGTTTACATAGATGCTTAATGCACAACCTAAGAGAATAATTTTGCTAAATGCTAGAAGAGCTCCGCTGCGAAAAAGAAGGATAATAACAACATCTATAGCGGTGGCTACAAATAGGCTTCCTATCAAAAAGATTAACCAGTAATCCGAAGAGTTACGGTGGTTTCTTATTAGCGCAAGTGTTTTTTCTGACTTAATAAACAGGAGTTGCATTGACATAAATAGATATATGCCTATTTGCGCAAATAGAATTTCAGTCAAAAAAACCAGTTTGTAGCGTAGGTTAGTGTTAACAAGGATATCCAGGCATATTAATAAGAATGGACCGAGGTGAAACAAAATATATTTTTTGGAAGCTGGTTTTAGGAGGATAGTACGCGTAAGCAGATACGCGAGAGGGCCATAGAGCCAGGTAAGGTTTTGGCTGAGTGTCTGGATCCAAGCAGGTGGTACAGTCCAGTTTAAGTTAGCATAACCGTGTAAAGGGACCATCATTAGGGCACTGATGTAAAAAATAAGTAACAGTTTTGCCAGACGGTCTCCTCGTCTCGATAAAGCCAGATTCAAACAGGTCCACACTCCCAGACTAAACGAAAACATAAAAAAAGCTTTCATTAGTTCTTGCGTAATCTCGTTCATTTATCTGGCTCTATCGTCTCTCTTTACTCAGTCTCAAACGTAGTGAAGGTGCCTGAGAATATAATCAATCCATCACCGAAATTTTGGTACCATGTGCCCGAGGTTGGTGTTTCAAAAGTGTAAACCATGGTAAAGGGCAGGGTAAATGGCGCGTCGGTATCTGCCGTTTGCAGGGTTTGCTCAACAGCGACATTCGCCGATACTTTTTCAAAGCTGTAAGTGCCGAAGTGATTAATTGTTGCAGGCCCAAAGCCGAGCGCGGTATAGGTGCCGTCGCTATTGTAGGATTGCAAAACGACACCCTGCTCGGGGAAGAAGCCTGATGGTAGTTCGCTCGCAGTGTCGCCAATACTTAATGCGACGGTAATGCCATTATGATTTTCGGGCGCGGTTTGTTTGTCGGTCGGTGTTTCGGTATCACTTAGAATAAATGAACCCGAGAGCACCTGGGCGCGGTTATCAGAGACGCGCTTCCATGTGCCTGTTGTTGGCGAATCGAAATAGTACACTGTGCGGTAGAGCTGTCCGGTGGTTTCATCGACTTGTTTTTCAACTGCTTTGTTGCTGCGCTTTAAGCGGTAGCGATAAATTGCTGTGCCGTCACCCGAGTTGGAGCCAACGCTTCGGTAATTCAAGGTTTGCGCATTATAGCTTTGAACGATGACGCCTTGTTGTGGAAGCGCTGTGCCGTCAGTAGATTGCGCCGCTTCTATCTGCAATACAAGAGTTTTGCCTTTTAGTGACTGTGGGCCTCGTGGTTTACATTGATCATACTTGCCGAATTTTGGTTCGTAGCTCGATGCCGAATGGGCAAGACTAAAGCTGCATAGCAGAATAAGGGCGGCAATAAGTGCTTTGCCGTAGCGGCCTATTAAAAGAGATATCATAACTGGAGCATCCTCTGAAAATTAGTTGGTCGGTCCCCAATACAGGTGTTGGGATGCTGCAGTTTGTAATGGTTTGCGTTTAGAACTGTGTATTTCTTGCGAAAATGACAGCTTTTTGTATGTTTAAGTGGGGAAAAGTACAGGTTGTTGCTTTTTACGTGTTATTTGAACTGATCTAGTAGGAAGCGAGCGATGTGGTCCTCCAGCCAGTATTTTGCTACGCCGGGGAGGCCGCCGCTGACAAAGCCAACGTGGCCACCAAATTCACTGAGCTCTAGGGAAACCGCTGTTGATAAGTCCTCGTCGTACGGAATCCCTTCCGGTGTCATAAACGGGTCATCCATTGCGTGGACGATCAAGGTGGGCGTCGTGATATTTTTTAGTTGCGCAAAACTACTCGATTGTCGGTAGTAGTCCGCGTTGCTTGAAAAACCGTTGACCGGTGCAGTGTATTCGTTGTCAAAGATATTGAAATCGCGACACTTTTTGATTTTAGTTAAGTTTAAGGCCCGAACTTCTGCCAGGTGTTCCTTTGCAATTACTTTATTAATCATCTTTTTTACGAGATGATTGCGATACAGGCGGGCAAAACCGGTATTAAGCTGGTCTGCGCTGAGTTGAAGTTTAAACGGTACTGAAACGGCGACCGCCGCATCCGGCAGTATTTCGCCGGAAAAACGGCCGAGTAAATTTAATAATATGCTCCCGCCTAATGAGTAGGCGACCACTGCAATTTTTCGTTGCGGATGACGCCTGCGCATGACACTGATTAAAAAACGTGCGTCACCGGTAAAGCCGGAGTGGTAGGAGCGAGCCAGGCGGTTGATCTCTCCCGAACATGAGCGGTGATACATCAAAACACAGGTGAAATGTCTATTCTGCAGTTGTTTTATCGCGCCCAGAATATACTTAGCTTCGCGGCTGCCCTCTAACCCATGTAGAAAGATAACAATGGGCCCTCCATTGTCTTCACTCGCGTCTATATCCAAGAAGTCGCCGTCATCGAGTTCGAATCTTTCTCGGGTAAAGGAGACTTTGGGTCTGCGGCGGAATAGTGTTTGCCAAATTGTTTGAGCGTGCCTGTTGCGCAGCCACCATGCTGGTTTGAAATTACTTTTAGTCAACATAGGCGTATGTGGTTAGCGTTTCAATAAAAAAGCAAGCTTCCTAAGTCGTTCCCCGGAATAAATACTTACTTCAATTTTACGGCTGAAACTTTGCGAATTGGGTCGCTCTCGAGGTATTTAGAGTACGTACAATGCCGATGCGCAAAGCGCAATTTTATTATTTTTGACGCGTTACGTTTCGTGTTGGCATTTTTTGTTGTTTGTGAGGTTGCAATATTTTTATCTGGTTCCCGCGCTTGTAGCAATAGTAACACCTCTATGCGTTAAACTAATTTATGAACTATGCTTGCTAAGTTACTATTAATTATATGTTTACCAAGGAATTTCCAATGACAAAAGTAATCGTTACGACTGTGCTAATGTGCTTGGGATCGCTGGCTCAGGCGCTACCTCTTTTTGATTTAAAGCTAGCTGTCGGCACGTGGAATGCTGGCACCAGTGGTGAGATCGGGGTGACGAATACTGATATTGAAGCCCTGGGGTTGGATGATGATACTGCCACTTTTTATTTTGTTGCATTTGAACACCCTGTACCGGTAATTCCAAATGTTCGATTAAAGCGAACTGAATTGGAAATTACAGGAATGGAAACCCTCACTGAGACATTTACGCTCGATGAACAAACCTTTGCGGTAAATTCTGATTTGAATACGGACATTGATTTAAGCCACACAGATTTAACTTTGTATTGGGGCTTGCCAGAATTTTATTTGGACGTTGACTTTGGTTTGACACTGCGTCAGTTCGACGGCGACGCAAGTGCGGAAACCGATACTTTGCAGGAGCAAATTGATCTGGATGTTATTATTCCAATGGCGTTTGCAGATGTTCGCTTGGATTTACCCCTGACAGGATTGTACCTTGGCGCTGAGGGCAATATTTTGTCTATTGGTGACAATACATTGACTGACTACAATGCGCGTATAGGCTACTCCACGGATGCCATTCCATTTCTTGCAGATTTGGATTTTGAAGTGGGCTATCGTGCGATGGAGCTCACCCTTGAAGATGAAGACTTGGCGACCGATATTAAAATTGATGGTGTCTACGCACAGTTAATGCTCGTATTTTAATTTCGCATTATTTCTTATGGTGGTCGCGATGTATTTTCGACCACTTCTATTCCCTTCTTATTATAGCCCGGGTACATTTGGGAAAGTTGTCCTTTCAATTTTGGGATGTACGCGTTTGTGTGCTGGTGATACATTCAAAAACCGTCAATTCATGGATGAATTGGCGGAGCTACAGGGGTGGAGCGGATTAAAACGAAGCGTTGCTTCGTTCCGCGTAACGACCAACATCTTTGATTTTGGGCCGGTCCTGCTTGCAGGTATTTATGCGTTTTTTGAATGTATCACCAGCACATAAACGCTTCGAGCGCACCTATAGTGACGCTTCCCGAGCAATTATATTTTATTGCGAATTAAGTCGCGTATTGTAAACCTTGCTGGATGCAGGTAGCTGAATAAGCTATTGCTAATGGGTAAATGTTCACCCGTAATTAGGTCGGCAAGGATTTGAGCGCACAATGGGGCGTAAGCCAAACCTCGTGAGCCATAGCCCAAGTTACAATAGAGTTGCGGGTAATATGTGCCGGGGCTATCGATAATGGCATTTGCTTTTTTTGACAGAAATGTGAAATCTTCTTTTATTTGCATCTGCTGTGGAACCGGGCCGACAATTGGAAAATAATCGGGTGTTGCACAGCGAAACCCGACTTTGCCGGGGTTTTCATTTATCGGTACGGTCTTTTTCGTATCGAATTGAGAACTAACTCCTGCTAGTGCGTTAATGTTCTCCTGGTGACTCTTCAGTGAAAGCTCAGGCGACGGGTTGTTAAGGTCGAATGTTGCTCCTATACAGTGTTGCAGCACGTTGTTCGCAGAAATAGGTGGGGCAATATAACCTTCTCCGCAAATCACTGACTTTATCCCCGCCAGTTCCTCTGAGTGTGTGATGTGAGTGACTTGACCACGAATTTTCTTTAGCGGCAATTCACTCGTTTGTTCGAATTCCCTAGCTTCGTGGGCATTACAGATAATGCAAATATGGCCTGAAGCTAGAAGATCGTCATTTTTAAATACGCGCCATTGGTCGTTGTCAAAGTCAATTTTTGTTACGTTGCAATTAAATTGGGTAGATATATTGGGATGGTGTAACAGCTGTTCACAGACACGTTTCGGATTGAGCCACCCTGATCTTCGCAAAAAAAGGCCGCCGTAATTTAATTTTAATCCGGTAACAGTTAGCGTATCGGAGGCGTCTAACCATTGAGCGTAGTTCTGGGCGACGGAATCCTCAGCAAAGGTTTGTACGAACGCTTGATAATTTTTGTGGGCTCGTTCAGAGTTTGCCAGATGAAAAACACCGCATTGCTGCCCACATTTTTTATATAGCTGTTGGTTTTCATAAAATTGGTCGGCGAACATTTGTGCCGCTAAATTTAGTTCGGTTAATACATCGTTGCTCGCTGATAGTCGTGTATAAACGGCTCCTTGTAAATTGCCCGAGGCGCCAGCCGCAATGCCCGATCTATCTATTAGCAACACTTTATGATTTCGCTCTGCGAGTGCATGGGCTGTATGACATCCGGCAAGTCCGGCGCCAACGACCAATATGGTGCTTTCAATACGCTTGGGTGTCGGACTGGTTGATTTTAATATCCAGCTGGGTACTTTGCTTTTCCCGGTAGGTGTTTTTGGTTTGTTTTTTTCCGATTCGCTGTGTTGTAAAAATTTCGCGCAAAGCATTTCCCGTTTTTTACCGAAACCACTTTGCTTTTTGCATTTAAATCCGAATTTGACCAGTCCCCTGCGTACATTTCCTGCTACTGTAAATGTCGCCGCAGTCGTATTGGTAGCGCTGTTTTTGGCTATTAGTGCAAATAGTCTGTCTGTCCACATGTCCGGGTTCTTTGCTGGAGCAAAGCCGTCTAAATACCATGCGTCTATATTCGGTGTGTATTCGCCGAAGGCTAAGTGCGTATTCCCGCGTAGATTTTCAGCGTGCTGACCTAGTTTATCGAGGCCTTTGAGCGCGTCAGCGAAGATTAATGTTAATACGATATCGGGGGTTTTTCCGCAATCTGCGCTAAGTAGAATTCTATGAAAACCTTGCCACGGTTGAGGTGGATAGTGTTTTAAGAGTATTGAGGAAAGCTCGGCGAGTTCGGGCCAGCGCAGGTGGGCCTGAGCCAATTGGTTTAGGGTGAGCGGGTATAAGTCGACGGCTAAATAATTTAATGTGGCTATTTTTTTTGAGCTTGTATTCCACGCCTGCCAGGTCATTAAAAAATTTAAGCCGGTGCCGAAACCGGTTTCAAAAATTGTAAAGGTATTTTTGTCGTTTTTTCTCGCCCATCTTTCCGGTAGATTGTTGCCATTCAAATAGACGTGGCGACTTTCAGCCAGGCCATCACTTTTGGAAAAATACACGTCGTCAAATACGGTTGAAACAGGTTGACCGTCACGCCACGCTATCTCACCGATACAGGTTGCTCCTTGTTCTTTATGTCCCTTATTATTTGCCATCAAATACTGAGAGGATTTGCGAGCACCAGGTTTGCAGTCGTTGTTCGCTTTTATCGAATTCATTTTCTTCGTCGAGCGCAAGGCCGACAAAATATTTTTCGTCCACCGTTAACGCTTTCGATGCGTTAAATTCATAGCCAGCGATGGGCCATTGGCCAACGATTTGTGCATCTTTAAGTACAAGTTTATCGTGTAAATAACCCATCGCGTCTAAAAACCATTGCGGGTAGCCAATTTGATCCCCGAGGCCAAACAGCGCTATTTGTTTGCCGGTGAAATCCAGCTCGTCCAAATCATCCCAGATGGCTTCCCAGTCTTCCTGTAATTCACCGTAGTCCCAAGTTGGGATACCCATGATGATCAAGTGATAGTCTTCCACGACGGCGATATCTGCATCGGCAACGTTAAACAGGTCGACGCGAGCCTCGCCAATAATGTCGCGAATTTTTTCAGCGACAATTTCCGTGTAACACGTCGAGCTTCCATAGAATAATGCGATACGTTCCATATTAGCGCTCGCCAGCTGCAATTTGCTCTGTGTGGCAGTCTAGCCAGTCTAAAAGCCATTTATGGGCAAAGGCTTCCGCATCGATTATTTCCATTGCGTCTATAATCAGGGGATCGCCGATTCTTTCTGCACCTAGGTCGGCGAAGGCTTCGTCGATTGTACGCCCTGCCTGGCCGAAGGTTGAATAACTGCTATCGCCGAGATTCACAATTGCGTAGCGACGGCCGACGATCTTAGGTGGCATGTTTTGAAATTCTTCGAGCAGCGGTGCAATGTTTTCTGGCAGGTCGCCCATGCCGGTATTTGAAGTACAAATAATGACAACGGCCTGGGGATGCGCGTTTAATCCGCCTGTGCGGTAATTTTGATCCAGTGTGACTTGGTGATTGCGCTGTTGTAGTTCTTTTTCAATCGTTTTTGCAACGTCGAAGGCCGTACCCATAACGGTACCGACAATGATATAAAAGTTCGCCATAGTTTCGTTTGGAACTCAGTTTTAGTGCTATTTTGAGGTGGTGTATAGTAGAGGCTAAGCTGTCTATGGTAAATCTTCGAGTGCACTATGACTCAAAATTTTGATGCTCTTATACGCCCGGGCATATACCGTCATTTTAAGGGCAATAAATATCAGGTTATCGATATCGCCAAGCACAGTGAGTCGGGTGAAAAAATGGTGCTATATCGTTGCCTATATGGTGACTTCGACCTTTGGGTGCGCCCATTAAATATGTTTTTAGAAACAGTCGATGTCAAAGGTACGCCTGCGCCCAGGTTTGAATTTTTGTGTGAAACGGAGGAGGACGGACTTGCAGGCAAGGAGTAGTGCTCGCGCGGACGACGAGCAATATATGCGCAGGGCGCTCGCTCAGGCAGAAGACGCGGCTGAGCGCGGTGAAGTACCTGTAGGTGCGGTGCTTGTGCGCGATAATCGTGTTATCGCAGAAGCGTCTAATTCCCCTATCGGCCAGTCTGATCCCAGTGCGCACGCTGAAATACTGGTGCTTCGCGCTGCCGCCAAAGCCGATAAAAATTATCGTCTGCCAATGACGACGTTATACGTCACGATAGAACCCTGTGCGATGTGTGTTGGTGCGATTGTGCACGCGCGGGTCCAGCGGGTTGTCTTTGGTGCTCTGGAACCCAAGGCTGGTGCCCTCGTGAGCAATACCGGGCTTATGTCAGCAAAAGTCTTTAATCATCGCTTTGAATTTGAAGGTGGCTTGCTCGCGGAAGCATGTGGGGCGCTAATGACCGCTTTTTTTCAAGAGCGGCGCCTTGTCAAAGCTCAGCAGAAGGCGCAGAAATGCTCCTTACCGCCTCACGAACCAGCGGGCTGAACTCAGAATATTCGGGTTCGCTTTGTTCGTTTAACGCCAGCTGCTGAGCACGATTTTTTTCATGCCATGCGATGATGCTGTAGAAGTTGCGGATGTTGTGGACATATCCGACGGCCTCCCAGCCACGCGCATAACCGTGCTTGGTATATTTGTAATATTTGCGTTTGGATAACAGCAAGAGGCTCTCGCGCACATCTATCCACTTGTCGGGATTGCCTCCATGTTGGCGCGTTAGTATACGCGCGTCGGTCAGGTGACCAAAGCCGATGTTATATGCGGCCAGCGCTAACCAAGTGCGGTCGGGATCGTCTATTTGTTCGGGAATGCGATCATAGATGTGCTTAAAGTAACGCGCACCGCCGGAAATACTTTCATCGGCATTTAACCTGTTTTTGACTCCGACTTCTTTAGCGGTGGTCAGCGTCAGCATCATAAAGCCTTTTACACCGGTCGGTGAAACCGCGCGCGGGTTCCAATGGGATTCTTGATAGCTGAGCGCCGCAAGCAACTGCCAATCGAGTCCGGTTTCATCTGCAGCCTGTTTGAGCTTGTCCCGCCACTTGGGTAAACGCGTATCGAGCCGTTTGGTAAATAAAATGGAACCGCCGTAATCGAGTCCACCGACGTGGCCGAAGAACGCCTCTTTGGCGTCTTCAATCAGTCCGCTGGCCTTGATACCTGCAAAAAATGTCTCGGCCTCATTGATCAGCGTTTTATCGGTTTGTTTTGGGAAAGCCCAGGCGAGCTGTTCGGGTTCGCTGATATCGAATGCAATTCTGGCTTTGGGGTAAAGCGGGCTGTTAATGTCGTAAGCGTTGGAATCGACGATGGTGTGTTCGATTTCACCCAGGTGCACCAGTTCAAGCAGCTCCATCATCTCCAGATCGAAACGGACTTCCCAGCGCAATTTTGGATAGTGTTTTTTCAGGCGTTGCAGGTTTTCTTCGTGCGAGCTATTGGCGATAACAACGATTTGCGTATCGTAAAGGTCTTCAATGGTGCGAGGTTTGATACTTCCCGAGCGGTAGACCAATTTTTGCGTGACTTCGAGGTAGGGTGTTGCGAATGCTACGCGTTGTTTACGTCGTTCGGTGATTGAGAGGCCCGCCGCCGCGAAATCGCCCATGGGGCCGCCCACGGAGTTGAGCATCAGGCCTAAGTCTTCTTCTTCGACGATTTCCAGCTCAACACCCAGGTGCTTGGCGAAGGCAGAACCCAGCACGTATTCAAAACCTGTAAGGCCCTCGGGGCCCTCGTAATAGGTGGTGGGCCCGTTGCGGGAAATCATGGTAATTTTGCCCGCGCTCAAAACTTTCTCGAGACTGGTTGCAATACGGCTCCCTTCAAGAGGTGACGCTAAAACAACAAGCGTCGACAAGAATAGAGCGAGTTTGAAAGCTCTCCGTATCGAATGGAGCAGCTGACTATGTGGGGCATCCACCATGGTCGAAGACGTACCTTTGGTCAAAAAGTGATCAATATTACACGTCAAAGATGTAGTTGACTATTCAAATTTTAGACGAGTTTGGCCTCTTACATGTGTATAAAGTGGCGTTAATATACGCTTTTCAAATCGTCAAATCTGTCGAATCGCTGCTGCTACGCGGTTCGAGATCAAGTACAATTTTGTGTTTATCACTCTGTTATTATCATTAGGATTTTCATGCTCATACTCCGCGGTTCCTCTGCTTTATCCGACTTCCGTATCAATAAATTAAAACAACGAATTCGCGAGAACGGCACAGAATTGGGCGAAATCGAAGCACAATTCATTCATTTCGTCGCATTATCGGAGAATCTTAATGACGCTGAGCAAGCTACTTTGGAAAAGCTGCTCAACTATGGTCCGAGTGAGCAAAACAGCGACCTTGACAAGGATAATCCAGGTGCCGTCAACTTGGTAGTGGTTCCTCGGTTTGGAACGATCTCCCCCTGGTCTTCAAAAGCGACCGATATCGCTCACAATGCCGGGCTGGGCAGGGTCGAGCGGATTGAGCGCGGCATACGCTATCGCGTAACGGCGTGTTCAGACCTCAAAGCCATATATCCATTTATCCATGATCGCATGGTCGAGGCAGTGCTGAGTGAGTTTGACGATGCAGAAAACCTGTTTACGCATAACACACCCAAACCCCACGCATCTGTTGCGCTCAAGCAAGACGGTCGAGCTGCGCTGGCGTCGGCAAATGTGAAGCTCGGCCTCGCCTTGGCCGAAGATGAGATCGACTATCTCGCACAGGCCTTCGGTGAACTCGGTCGCGACCCCACCGATGTTGAGTTAATGATGTTTGCCCAGGCGAATTCCGAACACTGCCGACACAAGATTTTTAACGCATCCTGGACGGTTGACGGCGTGGACCAAAGTAAATCCTTGTTCAAGATGATTAAGAATACCTATGAACAGGGGGGTGAGGATGTGTTGTCGGCTTACGCAGACAATGCCTCCGTGGTTAAAGGGGCGGAAGCAGGGCGATTTTACCCGGACCCGGAAACCCGAGAATATGCGTTTCACAGTGAACCGGTGCACTTGTTAATGAAGGTCGAGACGCACAACCATCCGACCGCGATTGCCCCTTTTCCGGGTGCCGGCACGGGATCAGGCGGAGAAATTCGCGATGAAGGAGCGGTTGGCAAGGGCTCTAAGCCAAAGGCCGGTTTAACCGGTTTTTCAGTCTCGAACCTTCAGATTCCCGACTATTTGCTGCCATGGGAACAGGATTACGGAAAGCCTGACCGAATAGTGACCGCTCTCGATATCATGCTCGAAGGGCCGGTCGGAGGGGCAGCGTTTAATAACGAATTTGGACGACCGAATATTTGCGGCTATTTTCGTACCTTTGAGGAAGACTTTAGCGGTGAGCGCCGCGGCTACCATAAGCCGATTATGATTGCTGGCGGTTATGGCAATATCAAAGCCGAACACGTCGATCAACATGAATTTGCCGCTGGCCACAAGCTAGTGGTGCTCGGCGGACCGGCGATGCTGATAGGGCTCGGCGGTGGTGCGGCATCGTCTATGGCCTCTGGGAATTCAAGCGAGGATCTGGATTTCGCGTCTGTTCAGCGCCAAAACCCCGAAATGGAACGTCGTTGCCAGGAAGTCATCGACCAGTGCTGGCAGCTCGGCGGGAACAACCCTATTGCCTTTATTCACGATGTTGGGGCTGGTGGTTTGTCAAACGCGTTCCCTGAACTGGCTAAGGACGGTGGTTGTGGTGCGTATTTTGAGTTGCGAGAAGTACCCAATGATGAGCCTGGTATGTCGCCGCTGGAGCTTTGGTGCAATGAATCGCAAGAGCGCTACGTCATCGCTATCGCGCCGGAAAATGTGGTGCAATTCGAGGCTATCTGCCACCGCGAGCGCTGCCCCTACGCCGTGGTTGGCGAATCTTTGATAGAAGATAAACTGGTGCTAAACGACACTCACTTCGATGCCAAGCCTATCGATTTACCCATGCAGGTACTCTTTGGTAAACCGCCCAAAATGCATCGTGATGCCGCGACGCGAAGCTACGAAACCGCGCGTTTTGATTACAGTGACATTGAGCTAACAGAAGCGGCTGAGCGTGTGATTCAGCATCCGGCCGTTGCGAGTAAGATGTTCTTAATCACTATTGGTGATCGCACGGTTACCGGTATGGTCGCTCGAGACCAGCTGGTTGGTCCCTGGCAGGTGCCCGTCGCCGATTGCGCGGTGACAACGGTTGGCTACGATACTTATGCCGGTGAAGCCATGAGTATGGGCGAGCGCACACCTCTTGCGCTATTGGATGCCCCCGCGTCGGCACGTATGGCGGTGGGTGAAGCGATTACCAATATCGCGGCTGCGCGTATCGAAAAACTTAGCGACATTAAGCTCTCTGCTAACTGGATGTGTGCTGCCGGACATCCGGGAGAAGACGAAAAGCTATTCCGCGCTGCTGAGGCTGTGGGCATGGAGCTTTGTCCCGAACTGGGAATCACTATTCCGGTGGGTAAAGATTCGATGTCGATGCGTACCAAGTGGCAGCATGACGGTGAAGAAAAATCAGTGACGGCGCCGCTGTCTTTAATTATTTCGGCTTTTTCACCCGTGCAAGATGTACGAAAAACCGTTACGCCCCAGTTGCGCAGTGATGAGCTGGATGGCAAGCTCTATTTAATCGATCTCGGTTGTTCGCGGGCGCGCCTTGGTGCATCTATTTTTGCACAGGTATACAACGCGATTGGACAGGAGAGTCCGGATGTGGACGAGCCAGGTTTGTTAAAAGGTTTTTTCAATGCCATTCAAACATGTTTAGAAAAAAACTTTTTGCTCGCGTATCACGATCGATCTGATGGCGGATTATTCGCAAGTTTGGTTGAGATGAGTTTTGCGGGTCACTGCGGTTTGGAAATTAATATTGCCGGCCTTGGTGAAGATTCATATGCAGCGTTATTTAATGAAGAGCTCGGGGCGGTTATTCAAATTAGTCGAAATCATGTGCGAGA
Organism: Cellvibrionaceae bacterium; assembly: GCA_028281575.1. Lineage (GTDB taxonomy): Bacteria > Pseudomonadota > Gammaproteobacteria > Pseudomonadales > Cellvibrionaceae > Agaribacterium. Next base: position 12,297 of record JANQJP010000086.1, on the reverse strand, counting down.
AGTCAAAGATATATTTGAAGCGGCTGGTATTCGCGACAGCCTTGTTTCAATTGGTGAGATCCGAAATGACGAATCCATCATTATAAAAAATGGCGACGCTGTACTCTATCGACGTTCACGTGCAGCCTTGCAGGAGCTTTGGTCTAAAACAAGCTTTCATGTCCAGGCATTGCGTGATAATCCAAGCTGCGCAGAACAGGAATTTGATCGTATACGCCGCAGTGATCCAGGGTTAAGTGTGCATTTAAGTTATGATCCTGAGGATGATGTCAGCGCGCCTTTTATTGTCACCGGTATTAAACCAAAGGTAGCCATCTTGCGTGAACAGGGCGTAAACGGTCATGTTGAAATGGCCGCAGCATTTACGCGTGCAGGGTTTAGCGCAGTAGACGTACATATGAGCGATATTATTTCTGGTCGAACAAGCCTGGAAGGATTTAAGGGTTTAGCTGCTTGCGGAGGCTTTTCCTACGGCGACGTGCTTGGTGCAGGAGAAGGCTGGGCGAAAACAATTTTATTTAATCAACGTGCGCGTGATCAGTTTGAAGATTTTTTCCATCGTATCGATACATTCAGTTTGGGTGTGTGTAATGGTTGTCAGATGATGTCTAATTTAAAGGTATTAATTCCGGGCGCTGTGCACTGGCCACATTTTGTGCGCAACCGATCAGAACAGTTTGAAGCGCGCTTTAGCCTGGTCAAAATCGAAAAAACGGCTTCTGTGCTATTTAATGGCATGGATGGCTCGCATTTACCTGTGGCGGTTGCACACGGAGAGGGGCGCGCGGAATTTCACGATGAGGCACATTTGAATAGTGTTGAAGCGAGTAAGACCATTGCGTTGAGATATTTGAACAATGATTTATCTGTTGCAGAGTCGTATCCTGCGAATCCCAACGGTTCGATTGGGGGGATTACCAGTTTGTGTTCAGAAGATGGTCGCGCAACCATTATGATGCCGCACCCGGAAAGAGTCTTTCGTGCGGTAACGAATTCCTGGCACCCTGATGCTTGGGAAGAAGATGGTGGTTGGATGCGTTTGTTCCGCAACGCGAGAGTATTTGTCGGCTAATATCATCAAATGAACAGATGGGTTTGCAGCAACCAACTTTTAAAAAGGTTTAAACGGGTTTATGAAATATAAATTTTTTTTGGGTGTTGTGTTTTTGCTTTTATATGGATGTGAAATATCGATAAATGAATCAAATACGGAGTCCTTTGGCGACTACGATATTGAAGTCAAGCCTTTTAGTCACACGAGCGCATCGTACTCAAGTGTAACAGACGGTTATGAAATTCATACGTTTATCAGCGGTGATACTGAGGTAAAAATATTAAATGGCAGGCTTTTTGTTAATAGTTTGGGTTATGGAAAAATTCCTCCTATTTCGAAAGTGTTGGTTGAGAATTCAAATGTTTACGTTAACGGAGAGGCACGTGTCGGGGAAGAGGCTGATCCGTTTCCACTTACGTCAATGTTTATGGAGTTATTAAAAAGTGGAGAGTCCGATATAGTGCGGGAGGCAATTTTGAGTTTTATTAATAGCCAGATTTTTACCGCTGTAGCTTTTGACGAGAATGATCGAGAAGCTTATATGTGGGTAACTTCGGATGCTGGTGAAAAAGCTATTTATCTCGCTGAAAATAAATCTCTGCTTGTTAGTTTAGGTATGTATGGAGACCTACTTGGTCGAATCGATGCAGAAATTGAGCGGGCTTACGTAAAAAAAATTATCATGTCTGTGACTGACGATATGTCTCTATATTTTATTATTGATGAGAAGACCAAGTATGTATTCGATCCCAAGCGAATCAAAATAATGAAAGAAGCTATATTGAACGGTGCTTGATAACGATATGGGAATGGTTTGCTGACACCCTTAGTAATTTTGATCTCACTATGGATATTTAATAGCACCAGTGAAAAAACAATTTAAAATAGTAGGCCACCGTGGTTGGCCGGAGAAGTTTCCAGAAAATTCTCTTGAGGGTGCTTTGCACGCCTTAAAGGGCGGTATTGACGCGATTGAGTTGGATGTCCAGTTGACCGGCGATGCAGTTCCCATTGTTATGCACGACGCCAATCTAAGGCGGACCTGCAATTTTGATGTGGCTGTCTGTCACACATCCTACGAGGAAATTGCCGGTATTTCCTGTGATGAAAAATCGCGATTTTTATTCGCGCGATCAGAGATTAAAATCCCACGCCTGGACGATTTCTCAAACCAAGTCAGTAAGGTAATTAACGGTAAGCAACAGGTCTTTGTAGAAATTAAGCCGGAAAGTCTCCGTGTTCACGGGGTTTCAACGGTATTTGAGAAAGTAAAACGCGCGATTAAGCCTTTGTGGCCTTGTGTTGTGTTAATTTCTTTTGACTACGACTTTCTTGCACATGTTAAAAAAGATGGACAGTTTGCTGTCGGTTGGGTGTTAACAGATTTGAGCCAAGACGAGCTCAGCAGCGCGAATTTGCTTATACCAGATTTTCTTATAGCCGATCATAAAAAAATCCTGACTGACCAGAGACTTTGGGAGGGAAATTGGCAATGGTTTTTATATGATATTGTCGATAAATCGTTAGCCGGGTTTTGGTTTAAGCAGGGCGTTGATTACATCGAGACTTGGGACTTTCCGAGTTTGCAGGCTCGAGAATAAACGTCTATCTGACGTGAATTAGAAATGCCTATAGCTCCTGCGCAAGTTCCTCGAAAGCCTCAAATAAATTGATTGGTAAGTCCAACTCTTCCAAAACGGCCTGTGCTTTTTTAGGTTTGCGTGGATACACGGTGTTATATATTTCTGCGGCGAGATTTGCCTGATAAAGTATGTGGCCAAATATAGATACTTCCTGCCCATCGGCAATTTTTATTTGCTCAGCGAGCGCATCCGATATTTCTTTGGGCATGCCCCAATCTTTAGCGATTAAATAGCTTAACCCTGCGGACAAAGATTTTAAGGGTGGAACAAAGGCTGTATAGCCAGGTGTGACTGTTTCGCCGTTTAATTTGAATTGCTTGCACAATTCGCTAAAAATTGTAATTTTTCCAACGTCATGGATAAGGCCGAGAATATAGACTTTAAATGTCTCGGTGCGACGATGCGCAGCGATAAGTTCGCATGCTACTGCGCAGCATAACGAGTGTTGCCAAATACGTTGCCCCGATTTGGAAAAGTACGCTGAGTCACGCTGGATAATGGGCTGCATCACTGCAGCAGATAAAACCGACCGCAGTCCTTCAATACCGAGTTTAACCACCGCTTGTTCAATTTCATGAATGCGACGTCCAATTGGATTGAAGTATGCGCTGTTGGCAAGCTTAAGTACCGAGCTGGCCATCACTGGGTCTTTATCGATAATTTCGACGTAGTTTTTCGCTGAGCTATCTGGATCGCGCAGGCTTTGCAGCAGGCGCGGTATGACATAGGGTAAACGGGGGACAGCTTTTTCCCGCACTTCCTTCTTTTGCATGGACTGCAGTGTCACGTCGACAACTAATTTTTGTGGCACCGTCAGGGTTTGGTCGCCGTCTTTCGCATATAAATAGCGATAAAAAGCTTCTCGGCTTACTGCGACAGGAATATGCAGCGAATCCTGAACCGTCCATTTGACCTCAGGGTCGGCTTTGGAGAAAACTTTTGATAGGTTGAAAGACATTGTGCTCCCTGAGGTTTTCTTGTAATCCTTTAAGTGTAGCTGTCGATTAACTTTTTGCGGTGAGCTTGGCCCGAATAAATTCGCTGTGGCCGAGATAGAGCAAGTCCGCAGCGCGCCGGATAAGGTGCTCTTCATATTTGTCCAAGCTGCCGTCGGCATAGGCAACTCGCCACATGGCCGTCAGCAGTTCGAACTTTTGTTCGGGTGAGGCCTGTTCATTTATTAGGCGAGTGAATTGATGCAATGACACAGCATCGTGACGCTCTTGCTCTGCGAGTTGTGCAATCTCAGCGCTTTCTTCATCTGAAAGTGAAAACTGCGATTTAAGTGCGGCCACTAAGGCCTGTAATTCACCGCTATCAAACTGATTATCGATGGTAGCAACTTCAGTCATCAACGCGGCACAAGCGAGGCGCAATTCGTCCTCGCTTGCGGTTTCGTCGGCCAAGTCAGACTGGAATAGGGCTTTTAGTTTGGTCAGCACTGACTTAGGCCTTCTTCGATGTTAAGAAGTTTTCTAGATTCACCTGGTCTTTGACAAAATTACGAATGCCCTCGGCGAGTTTTTCGGTGGCCATCGCGTCGTCGTTGTTTGAGAAGCGGAATTGCGCTTCGCTTTCACTGATTTTAGCGATTGCTTCACCTTTGTTTTCAGGCGAGAGTACGCGCTTGAGTTCACCGGTATCGGCTTCGAACTCACCGAGCAATTGCGGGCTAATCGTGAGGCGGTCACACCCGGCAAGGGCTTCGAGTTCGCCTGTGTTGCGGAAGCTAGCGCCCATAACAACTGTGCTATACCCGTGTTGCTTGTAGTAGTTATAGATTTTTGTAACTGATTGAACGCCTGGATCTTCGAATGGGGCGTACTCTTTTTTATCCGTGTTGGCTTTGTACCAATCGAGAATACGGCCAACAAAGGGGCTGATAAGAAAAGCGCCCGCATCGGCACATGCTGCTGCTTGGCTAAATGAGAACAGTAAGGTCAGGTTGCAATTGATGCCTTCTTTCTCGAGGACTTCGGCGGCTTTAATACCTTCCCAGGTAGAGGCCAGCTTAATCAAAACACGCTCTTTAGCGATGCCGGCAGCTTCGTATAGACCGATCAGCTTTTTTGCCTTTTCTATGCTGGCGTTTGTGTCAAAAGATAGTCGGGCATCAACTTCCGTTGAAATTCTGCCAGGAATAACTGTGAGAATTTCGGAGCCGATGGCGACAGCAAGCTTATCTGCTGCGTCCTGCACTGAGTCTGAACCCGCCAAAGCATCGTCGACCAGAGGTGCGTATTGCTCTAATTGAGCAGCTTTGTATAACAATGAAGGATTGGTTGTGGCGTCTAACGGGGTGTAACGCTTAATCGCTTCGATATCGCCTGTATCGGCGACAACATCAGAAAACTGCTTGAGCTGCTCAAGTTTGTTGCTCATATCTTCCTCGTAACAAATGGGATGGTTAAAAACGCCCGCCATTATCTAATCGATGGCGTGTTGGCACAACACTAGAAAAGATTTAGACCCGAATGGCACTTACTTAAGGGTATTTTCCCCCCGGTGCGGTGGAAGGTAGGGCGCGATGAGACACGACGTAAACCCCCGCAAGCGGGTCCGGCCGAAAACCCCAGATAAGGGGCGTTCCACGGAGCAAAGCAGCGCTTTGCTTAATCCGCTCCATCCATGGGGTCTCGGCGCCCGAATTCCTCTGGCGACGGTCTCATCACGCCCTACCTTCCACCACACCTAACAGCATATTTTGCCTTTAGACCTCTTCTACGTAAGTCAGTGCTTTGTAGAGCACCTCGACGCCCGCCCCGGGTTTGTTGGCATTTTCCGTGATATGGCGTCTAAAGTTGCGTGCGCCGGGTTGTCCCTGATAGAGGCCGAGCGCATGGCGACTCATGAAGTGTAGCTTATGACCGCCCGCCAGTTGTTTTTCACAGTAAGCCGCATAACGCATCAGTATAGTTTTACGATCTGGTTCTGAGGCGCCGGCTTCGAGCACTTGACTGTCGACGTGCCTGAGAAAGTAGGGGTTTTGATAGGCTTCGCGCCCAATCATTACACCGTCCACATGCTTTAGCAGGGTATGCGACTGTTCGATTGTGGTAATACCGCCATTAATAACGACGGTAAGTGTTGGGAATTCGTCTTTTAATTCATAGACAAGTTCATACTTTAGTGGAGGGATTTCTCGGTTCTCTTTAGGGCTGAGTCCTTTTAACCAAGCCTTGCGGGCGTGCACAATAAAGGTGTTGCATCCCGCGTTTGCAACAGTTGCAACAAAAGTGCGCATATCGCGATAGTCTTCCATATTATCGACGCCGATACGGTGTTTTACCGTTACGGGAATATTGCAGGCGCGGGTCATGGCTTCAACACAGTTGGCAACAAGAGATGGGTCGGTCATCAGGATTGCGCCAATTTTGCCGGATTGAACCCGGTCGCTTGGGCAACCGCAATTCAGGTTGATCTCATCGTAGCCCCAGTCTTCAGCCATTTTTGCGCACTCGGCTAATTCCGCAGGATGACTACCTCCAACTTGTAAAGCAAGCGGATGCTCCTCGGGGTTAAAGTTCAGCAGGTGTGTTTTGTTGCCATGAATCAGTGCCCCAGATGTGACCATTTCGGTATAGAGTAGGCTGTGTTGGGTTAATAAGCGCCAAAAATAGCGGCAATGACGGTCGCTCCAGTCCATCATCGGAGCGATGCAAAAACGCCATGGGCTTAAGCTGGAGGGGCTATTGAAAGCCATCAGTAGGGTGATTTGTCAGGAAACAAAGGACTATGCTAGCAGAATGCGCGTGCTGCGGGGAGTTCGTCGGCGAGCAGTGGATCTGCCTGCCGGCTTCTACTATTGATAAACGTATTTGCCTTTTAGGTGCATCAGGTTTTTGTGGTCATCGATCGCGCGGAACAAGGCGTTGAACTTTTCGCCGACGATGACCTTGGTTTCGTCGCCTTGAGACGATGAATAGGTTACGCCATTAATAATGTCTTTAAGTTCTGTATTGATCGAATCCATCTTGTTAAAGACCAGTTTTGTGGTCTTGGTATCATGGAAAATACGGTCTTTGCGCGTCATACCCAAGTATCTATCGCACTCTTGGAGCCATTCTTTACGCTGGGACAGGAACTTAATGGTGTTTTTGATCGGGCCTTTGTACTTCGTATTGAAGTGCTTAGAACTATATGATTGGAGGCTTTTCATATCAGTCTCGATGAAATCGAGTTTCAGATCGTCGCAATATCTCCAGGTCAAGTAACCAGGAAACTTTACAGAATTTTTCGTTTCAGCAGCTTCCTTCTGACAAGCCTCGTCACATCCATATGCCGTATGAGCACCAAATAGTAAGCCGGCGATGCAAACCAAGCTTATGAGTTTCATAGAATATTTCCGCCTTCAACCTGATTTTTTTTTAGACTAATTTTCAATAGCTTTGTAATTTAAGTATTGTCTAACTGCAGTGTCAATACGAAATTTTAATTAATTTCGTTTGTCATAGTTATGCGGTAGAGAAAGTTGCATATCCATAACAAAAGCGAATTAGTTATTCGTTTCAGCGATGAATTTAGGAATTGATATTAGTTTGAGGAAGGGTCAATAAATTTGAGGTTTGTTGATAGCAAAATATGCCGCGGCGAAAAACAGTACTAAGGACAAGATGCCAAACTCATAACGCAGTGAGCTTTTTCTAAAACAAATAATGCCGGAAAAGATATATAAAACAATTAGGATAAGTTTTACAGCGAGCCAAGGCGGCATTTCTTCCGTATATCCTAAAATGCCCATCATAAGCATTCCTGTCATAAATAATAGGCTATCTATTACATGTGGAATTATTTTCGTCCAGTGCGCTCGCAGCCTATAAGAACCACTAAACAGCCACATTAGTCGAATAAAAAAAAGTAAAAATGATAGCGTGACGCACCATACGTGAGCGTGTTTAATAACTGTAAAAAAAGTCGTCATTTACATGCCTTTCTGTCGGGTTTTTTAACGCTGTCGGTTTTTTTAACAGAGTGCTTTTTCTACGAGTTTTTTTAGATCAGTTGGGAAATTAATTTTTAATGCTGCTTGATGACCATCGTTCGACATTTTTTTCCATGTTTTTTGAATTATATCGATAAGTTTTTTTTCGTCGTGCTTCGTAGCAAATTCCGCAAAATAAAACTGAAGGAATACAAGACAAACAACGTCTTCCAAAATTTGTGCTTCGGGGTTTTGCTTCATTCCACGTTTTTGTACAAGATGGGCAATACGTTGACATAGTTCCTGTGAATAGCCGGCCTCTTCTGCAATTTCGGCAGCGCGTTTTGCATGAAATAGATAAAGATTAGAACGCCATTTCTTGTAGCCAGTTCTTCCGTCTGGGTAATCAGAGCGAGGGTACAACCAGCGCTCAATATGTTGAGCTCTGGTTGCGATTTGAAGAGCTTCGGAAGCGTTTGGGTGGAATTGTTCGAGGGCTTCGCTCATTCTGAGCGAGTAAAGTAATTCCTTTGGTGTTTCATTGCCTTGTGCGTCTGGCTCGAGGTTTGGGTCGAGAGCGTTGGCCGCATCAATTAATCTCAGCACGGTAGTCAATTGTGAATTCATATCTTCAGTCGTTTAGCTGCGGCAGAAAGCTGCGGGTTTGAGGGCATCTATGTTGTTGATTTTTATGTGTTTTTTATCCAGATCAATGATTCCGTTTTTGTTTAGGCGAGCAAAAACACGACTGACAGTTTCGATTGTGAGGCCCAGATAGTTAGCTATGTCTGAGCGGGACATCGGCAGGAGAAATTCTCTTGCAGAGAGCCCCCTGTATTGATGTCTCAATGAAATGCTAAGCAGTAAGGCTGCGATTCTCTCTTCGGCGCTGTTTTTACTGAGCATGGTAATCAGCGTTTGTTCTTCGGCGATTTCTTTACTCATAAGTTGAAAAAAACGACGCTGCAGGCTGGGTATCTTGGCGCTAAGTTCTTCTAATCGGTGAAATGGAATTTCACAGATAGAGGATGTTTCTAAGGTAATTGCAGAGTTGCTATGCACATTCGACGCGATGCCATCCATGCCGATAAGTTCTCCGGGGAGATGAAAGCCGGTAATTTGTTCAATGCCTTCCTCGGTAACTTTTACAGTTTTTACTGAACCGGAATGTACAGCGTAGACGGATTTAAAAGGCTCACCCGCGCGATATATATGTTCCTTTCTCTGCAAAGGGCGGCCACGCCGAATAATGCTCGCCAGCTTGTTAATATCGTCAATTTCCAGGCTAATGGGCAGGCAAATAGCTGCCATCCGGCAATCTGCGCAATTAGCTGGGGCAATGTTGTCACATCTTTGTTCGGTAGCGTGTTCTACACTCATGAGTTTGAATTCTCAACGGCGTTGTTTTTGTCGTAATAATAACGCTAATGCAGGACGTTTCGCACGCGAATGTGTGCCAAAAAAGGCCGACACGACACAGTTTTCCATCTTTAGTGGGGTTTTGCTGGCTCGCCAGAGGCGTTGGGAATTTTAATTGGCATATGGTGTTGGCCTATTGCGTCTAGATAGAGCTCGGGCTCAGCGTATGCAATAAGTTGCCATTCGTTGAGAATACTCGTCGCGCCGACGCCAATACCGAGTAAATCGCAATCAGTACTTCCTAAATCTGCCTGGTGAAGTACTGTCTCTGAGGCGATATCAACGCATGTTAATTTTCGACTTTCCCGGCCGAGCAGGACGTAGTCTGGTTTTAAGTATCTGTGCAGATCTTTTATATATGTGGCTATTTCCGCGATACAGCTGGGCAGCGCCAGTTGGATACCGATTTTTTCGAATTGGAAGTGCCGCGCCTGATTGATGGGGACGGAGAGCTCCATGATTGCAGCCTCCTCGATATGCTCAACGACAAACTGGCAATGCGTAAACCCGAGGCCTTTTAACAGTGCAAATGTGGTTTCACGAGCATCCTGTGGGCGGATTACGACTCGATAAGTCGATGTGCCTTCAACGTTAAACAAGCGTGCAACCTGGTGGATTAGCCGGGTGACTTGATAGGGCTCAAGGATATGGGGGCGAAAACCTAACTCTAGATTCAATACACGCCGAGCACCAAGAAAACGCCGCCAAATACTCAGTTCCTGTTCGAGAATAAGGCCGATATCTCGGTGAGCTGCACTGAGCATTTCGATGCGTTTGAGGGCAATTTGAATAGCGAGATTTCGCTTTTCTCCAGCCATCAATTTGCAAAGTGCGTTGTTTAAGGCCCAGGTCATCGCGGCTACTGTAGGAAGTTGTGTCGCCGCACAGTGTATGGCAGTGAAACACAGAGATATTGACCGAAATCAAGAGCTAGTAAAAGAGCGCCGGCACAACCTTGGTTGCCGGACCCTGAACACTGTGGGAGAACAAGTGGCTGGTTGTAGAGCAGTCCAAGTTGAGTTCCAACGTATCTGCTTCGGCAAAGCGCGCGGCTTGAACAAAACCTGCGGCAGGATAGACATTTCCAGAAGTGCCGATCGCGACAAACGCATCGCATTCAACCAATGCGCTCTCAATCTGTTCCATCTCCAGCGGAATTTCTCCGAACCAAACAATATGTGGTCGCAGACTGTTTGTTGCGCCGCAATGCGCGCAGGAGCTAAATTGATCGATAGCTATGTCGCAGGGGCTTACCGCCGAGCAGTGTGTGCATCGGGATTTACGCAACTCTCCATGCATGTGAATCAGGTTTTTACTGCCAGCTCTCTCGTGCAGGTCGTCTACGTTTTGGGTGACGAGGAGAAAGTCACCGTCGAAATTGTGTTCAAATTCGGCGAGGGCTTGATGTGCAGCATTTGGTCCAGTCTCTTCTATCAATTTTCTGCGACGCTCGTTATAAAAGTGTTGCACTGTTTCGGGAGATCGGACAAAGGCTTCCGGGGTCGCGACATCTTCAACTCGATGTCCCTCCCACAGACCACCGTTGTCACGAAACGTGAGTAAGCCCGATTCAGCTGAGATGCCAGCCCCAGTAAGTACAACAATTTTCGAATAGCTATTTAAAGGCTTCATCGTTTATATATGGCGCATAAGTAGTGCATGGGACAGCGCCTCGGGCGAGAGCGATTGGTTGCCCAAAGATTGGCGGGGAAAACTGATTATGTGGCCTGAACCAGGCGCTTCTTCGGTGTGGTGGCCGTGCTTGTCGTACAGATCTTCAATGACAAACTCGATGTTTCCTTCAGGTGTGACAAGCAGCATGTGATCATTAACACGAAATTTATTTTTGACCTCGATGCGGATTAAATCGCTGTCCTCGCCAACTAAGACCTCACCGACAAATTGTTGATTTGGATTTGTGGATACGCCCGCCTCATAGTTTTGATATTCGCTCGGTACATGACGTCGGTAAAAGCCTTCCGTATAACCGCGGTTGGCGAGATGGTCGAGCTCGGCCATCCAATTCATATCGAAATCGCGGCCGTCTTCCGCAGCGTTAATTGCTGCACGATATATTTGCGCCGTGCGCGCAACGTAATAATGGGATTTGGTCCGGCCTTCAATTTTCAGTGATTCAACCCCTATTTTTACCAGCCGCTGTACGTGCTGTACGGCGCGCAGATCTTTAGAGTTCATAATATAGGTGCCGTGCTCGTCTTCGTATGCGGGCATGTATTCGCCAGGGCGGCTTTTTTCCTGCAAAAGCACAGGGGCGAGCGCTTCAGTCGGAGTCCACTCGGCGAGGCTCGGCCCGCTTCGTGCAATTAAATTTCCCTCTGTGTTTTCTTCTGCTTCGTGAACGTTGTATTCCCAGCGGCAGGTGTTGGTACAGGCTCCCTGGTTGGGATCTCGGTGGGTCATATAGCCGCTGAGTAGACAGCGTCCGGAGTAGGCGATACACAAAGCACCGTGTACGAAAACCTCGAGCTCTACTTCAGGGCATCGCTGTTTAATTTCTTCAATTTCATCTAGCGAAAGCTCGCGTGAAAGAATCACTCGGCGAATACCGTTAGTGGCCCAGAATTTCACCGAGGCATAGTTAACCGCATTTGCCTGCACACTCAGATGAATTTCCTGCTCGGGCCAGCGTTCGCGCACCAGCATAATAAGTCCCGGATCCGCCATGATAAGTGCGTCCGGTCGCATTGCGATGACAGGTTCCAGGTCCCTGATATACGAGCGAATTTTGTCGTTGTGCGGTGATACGTTGCTGGCCAGGTAGAATTTTTTACCGCCGGTATGGGCCTCGGCGATGGCTGTACCGATATTTTCGATCTTGTTAAATTCGTTATTGCGAACGCGCAAGCTGTATCGGGGTTGGCCGGCATATACGGCATCCGCGCCGTAGGCGAAGGCGTAGCGCATACTTTTTAAGGTGCCGGCGGGGGAGAGTAGTTCAGTGGTCATAGGTCTTATTTATAAAAAAGGTGCATTTAACTTAAAGTACGTCAACATATTTGCCTTCGAAACGTTTGCGCACCGACGATACGTTCAAAAAACGCATGAATACCTGCAAGCAGGACCGGCCCAAAATCATAGATAAGGGTCGTTACGCGGAGCGAAGCAGTGCTTCGCTTTAATCCGCTCCACCCCTTTAGCTACGCCAATTCCTCTCGATAACTGCTCCTGCGTTATTCTACCTCCTGCATCCATGCAGTCGTCGATAACTGCTCCTGCGTTATTCTACCTCCTGCATCCAT
>JANQJP010000078.1 GCA_028281575.1 Cellvibrionaceae bacterium | reverse complement strand
GCTTCGCCACTGTGTGGCTCGTTGCAAATTGCTGCGCAATTAGTCGAACCTGACGAAGCTTCTCACCCGCCCAAACTTGCCATATAAAAAAACCGGCACAAGGCCGGTTTTTTTTATATGGCGCGCTCGGGAGGATTCGAACCTCCGACCGCCTGGTTCGTAGCCAGGTACTCTATCCAGCTGAGCTACGAGCGCGTGAGATGAATCTATATATAAATCCAAATTCACAATACGATTCAGATATCGTGATGGATAACGGCTTAGGCCGTTTCAAGAGGGCGCGTATGTTAGGCGGTGTTTGGCATTGAGTCAATAGGAATACGGTTGAATATCGGGTTGACTTATAGGCATTCGTCGTGCAGATTCACCCCAGCTAACTACAATAAAATCAACACCTTAGATCCCGCTCTAAAAACAGGAGTCGCGTTTTGGAAACCAAGCTTTCCGCCTTGAATAGTCGCAAGAATATCGCGCTGGTTGCGCACGATAATATGAAGTCCGTGCTATCCGATTGGGCACAGACCAACCGAGATACGCTGGCTGAGCACAATCTATACGCCACGGGGACGACGGGTTATCGGATCGAAAAGACGCTTAATATGCCGGTTTACAAGTTTGTAAGCGGGCCCTTAGGGGGGGATCAGCAGATCGGCGCCAAGATTTCGGAAGGCGAAATAGACATTTTGATTTTCTTTTGGGACCCATTCGAACCCATGCCGCACGACCCCGATGTTAAGGCGCTACTCCGCCTGGCAGCAGCCTGGAACATTCCCGTCGCATGTAACCCTGCCTCGGCTGATTTTGTGATAACGTCACCACTGGTGAGTGAAGCTTACCAGAGAGACATTCCAGACTATGATTCGTATATAGCGGAGCGTATTAAGTAAAAAAACGCCAACTTTGCTTTACATATGTCTTAACTAGCGCTGCAATACAAAAAATAATAGACGCGAGTGGCTACAAATGAAGAATGATAAACCGACATCATTTGATATCGCTTACCGGGCAGGCGTGTCACAACCTACGGTGTCGCGCGCCTTACGCGATAGCCCCCTCGTAAGTAAAGAAACACGTGAACGCATTCAGGCCATTGCCAAGGAACTCAATTACAAAGTCGATATTAATGCCCGCAATCTGCGTTCGCAAAGCTCGAGGACCCTTGCGCTGCTGCTCTGTGAAGACCCAGGCACGGGCGACTCGCTAATTAACCCATTTTTCTTATCGATGCTGGGCAGCATCACCAAAGCATCAGCCGTTCGGGGTTATGACTTACTTATCTCATTTCAGCAGGACAGCTCCGATTGGGCCGCCGATTATGAAGATGCCCACCGCGCAGACGGTATTATTCTATTGGGCTACGGCGACTACACCAGTTACGTTAAGAAAATTAAAAATCTAGATGAACTCGGTGCTCATTTCATTACCTGGGGCCCAGTAATTGAAGGACAACCGGGCTATTTTCTCGGCTGTGATAACAAGAAAAGCGCCCATGCAGCAGCCAAACACTTAGCCGAGCAAGGCGCTAAGCGCATCGCTTTTTTTGGCGATATTTCTGATAAAAGTCCCGAGTTCAACGCGCGTCACCAGGGCTTCACCGAAGCGCTGCTTGAAGCCAATATCGCCATCTATCCCGAATTACAGTTTGAAGCGTACTCCACCGAAGAGAGTGGCTTTACCGCCGCACAAAAACTTTTGGATTCCGGTGCATCTTTTGATGCTATTTTTGGTGCCAGTGATCTCATTGCTTTAGGCGCAATGAAAGCACTTAGCGATAACGGCTTAAACGTACCCAAGGATGTTGCCGTTATCGGCTTCGATGATATCCCCATCGCGGCCTTCTCTTCCCCACCACTGACAACCGTGCGACAGGACACCATCCTGGCCGGCCAGCTGCTCGTCGACAGCCTGATTAGCTTAATCAATGGCGAAGATATCAATCTCAAGCGTATTCCCGGAAAGCTGATCGTTCGCGGCTCCTGCGGCAGCACGCAGAAGTAACTGTTGGCGCGAGATTACCCCCTTGTGAGATATATCTCACAAGGGGGTTAGTTGACCTCGCACAGATAATGCCGAGAATTTCCATGGCAGCTTTGCCGAATCAGAGCCATTATTACTGTGCACGGATAAGCAGCTGGATGCCCAATATAACCATGATGTTTAAAGGACAAATCAACGGAAGAAAACAGGGAAGCACGTAGGCTAGGAAAGTCAAAGGATGCGTCAATTTCTCTCTCTATCGTTTAAGCCTGTTGTCAAACGGTAGATACTTTCAGCAGGGTCGCGTGAAAGTTAAAAAAAATTGATGGAATGTGTGCTTAAAGATATGAAAGGCGCTGATTGGCAACAATCGGCGCTTTTTCGTTTTTGGTACAAGCAAGCGCTCCACCGCACTCATATCGTTTTAAAAAAGTCATTGCCCCTCTAATGGGCTATTCAACTATACGAAGCACAACCACCAGATCCTACTCAAACTCGCCCGAAACTTGTGACTGAGTTCTCTTAAAACGTGCCTGCTTATACCCTTTAATACTTTATAATCGCCAACTTAAAACTAAAATATGGAAGCGATAATAATGATTAAAACAGGGGCTTTTCTTCTCACCTTGATATTGGCAGTGCTAACGACGCATGCAGCAACAGCCAGTCCCACTTCACGTGTTCATTTTATTTATTTAATCCCGTCAGACAAAAATCACAAGCTCGTTTACGAAGAAGGGATTAGGAATGCGGCGACATCTATTCAGCGCTATTTCAACAGTGAGCTCGACGGGCACACATTCCAGCTTGATAACGTTATCGTCACACCTGTTTTTTCTGAACATGACTCTGCTTGGTTTGCTACAGATATGTGGGGCAAAGCAATCAATGAAGCAGGCGCTGAATTTTTTGACCCAGAAAACGCTTACATCATTTACCTGGACGCCGATCCGGCATGCGGCGAAGTCACCGGTGGTACAAGCGGCATTGCACTGATGCCGGCAAACGATCTGAGAGGTCTGGCAGGAGAAGCGTATCAACCGGTTTGTGACGAACAGCCAACATCGGAATCTCTTAATCGTTGGATTGGTGGTGCAGGCCATGAAATAGGCCATGCCCTTGGCTTACCGCATCCTCCAGGCTGTGAAGAAGGTTTACCCGAATGCGATACCAATGCGCTGATGTGGTTTGGCTTTATCACATGGCCGAATACTTACTTAACCGAGGCAGATAAAACCATTCTGCGCAATAGCTCGTACATCACGCAAATTCGACAGCAGACCTTTAATTTCCCTGAAATTCATGGCTACCCTCTTGCCTACTCTAACTATTCAAGTTCTCCCGACTTTGGTGCAAATGCTGC
Organism: Cellvibrionaceae bacterium; assembly: GCA_028281575.1. Classification (GTDB taxonomy): domain Bacteria; phylum Pseudomonadota; class Gammaproteobacteria; order Pseudomonadales; family Cellvibrionaceae; genus Agaribacterium. The sequence continues at coordinate 12,771 of JANQJP010000078.1, read as the reverse complement.
AACCGCCAATAATTATTGTATTGAACAAGGTTACGACGGCGCAGCGGAAACCAGTATCAGAGGCTCTTTTTTAGGTGCACGCAGCTACCACCGCTACGGCACATGGCAGCAAACCTCCAGTGGTTTTTCAAACCAAATGACACAGGTACTTTGCTGGGACGGGGCACGGATGTCCGATGAAGGGAAATATCGCCGCAGCTTCAACTTACCGAGAAAACGTGTTGGACGCTATTATTACTATATGGGTGCCCGCTCTTCAGACTACCGTACCTTGACTCGCACAGCGAAACGATGGTGTCAGGAACTGGGCTATGACGAAATTTGGGGCGGTCCACAAAGCACGTTCTATCGAGGCACCTATCAATACTATACTGGGGCCAGCTGGCGGTTAAATAGAAGCTACAATCGCGCCGCCAGGCGGATTACCCGTATCACCTGCGACCTGTATTAATTTACGCTTTCGATTAACGAAAACTCAACGCTTAAGGCCTAACAATTTTGTTAGGCCTTATCTTCTCTGTACGCCACTGAAATATTTGTTTTAAGTGAATTTGCAATAAAACAGTTCGCATGTGACTCCTCGTGCATTTTATTTATTTCTTCGTGCGTGGGAGCATCGCCAACAAATTCGATTTTCGGTCGTAAGATAATTTTAGAAATTGCAAATGCGCCTACTTCGTTTTCCGACATAAACCCTTCAGCATTATCCATGTAGCGCCTGATAACAAAGCCTCGCTCACTTGCAATCGATAGAAAGAAAAGCATATGGCAGCTGCTAGCGGCGGCAATTAAAGCTTCTTCGGGATCAATTGCCTCTTCTACAGAATAAGGCACAGGCACAACATTGGGCGATGACGAAGCCAAAACAGAGATGCCATCAAAGTGCCAGCTGTGAGCCCGACTATATTTACCTTCGGCAAACAATGTGTCATCGCTACTTTCCCAAGACACCTTAGCCATATGTTTCGTCACGTTATACGATTCTTTCTCCAGCCCAAATATGTTTATCTTCCTCAAACCGCTGCTTCAGAAAACGCCTTAACTCGCGAAAGCGCGCTGCGTCACGAAGGTCAGGATGCGAAAGCATCCAGACGTCAAAACGGTGCCAATGTAATTGATCTGGCAAACGCACCAGTTCGGGTTCACCATCACAAACAAAGCACGCATTCATCATTAAACCTAATCCGGCTTTTGCAGCCTGAAGCTGTGCTAACGGATCAGCTATGCGGTGCCTAACAGGTAAATGTGGATAACGGCTGGATAAAACCCAATCGGGGAAACGGCTTTCGTCATCCCAACCTATCCAATTGGCAGAGCTAGCATCACCGAGATCATGTGATTCTAAATAATTCTTTGCCGCGTAATTTGCACAGTGTACTTCAACCAGTTTTGCGCCAATAAGATCTTGCGGCGGCGTGCCATCTTTCATAAAAAGGCGTATCGCAATATCCGCTTCACCACGGCTTAAATTAAAACGCGAAAAAGATGGAATTAATTCAATTTCAACATGGGAATGCAGTTCGCTAAATTCTGCAATGTAATCAATAAATGGTCGCACTATGAAATGGCTTGGCACTGTCAGACGGATAGCGCCCTGCATCACTGAGTTTTTACCTTGTAACTTGCGCTCTATTTCGCATGCATCTGCCTCCATTCTCAGCGCAACCTGCAAAAGCGAATGGCCGTATTCAGTCAACTTAAAACCGGCACTGTGGCGGTTAAAGAGTTTAATATCGAGTGACGCTTCAAGCTGGCTGATACGTCGTGTCACTGTCGATGCGCTGGTATTTAACTCGGCGGCCACAGCTCGCGCAGAACCGGCACGATATAGAGCTAAAAAGAGTTTTATCGCATCCCAGTCCATCAGTTTGCTATCTCCGCACGCCCTCTCAAGGCGACCGAATGGCCAAATACTTTGCCGTAAAAAAGTCCACCTTCCTTAGAAAGTTGACGGCCGGCCAAATATTTTTTTTGCAGAATTTTTTGCCAGTACTGCATAAGGTATACATTTGCTGAACCCGTCGCTGCATCTTCTTCGCTACCAAATTGCGGGGCAAAGTACCGCATAACATAGTCTTCTTTGTAAGAATTAGATGCACCACTGGTAATAATGAGTGCTGGACCGCCATGTCGTTTCATAAAATTTAAATTCGGATGTGCACTCTTCACGTCGCAGGCACTTTCCAATTCGACAAGCCAATATCCCGACACTCCACCAAGGCATAAAGCATTGCGGATTTTTTTACCTACCAGGGCTTCCAGTGCTGCCTTTTTAGCCGGCTTCATCGGTAAGTCAGCTTCTGCCACCATTTGGTGCATACCACCTACCCGAGAAACCTGAACAACACGTTGCTTCAGATGAAAAGACCATTTTTTTTGTTGATGCTGGCTGGCCGAAGCGTCGAAGATAATTTTTGCTGCCGCTAATACGCCAGACCCGCAAAACATTATCTCCCTACCCTTGGCATAAAAACGAATGTAATAACTGCATTCATCCTCAGCACACACATAAACCTGAATAACATCCACGTGCGCTCTTGAAAGATCTAGTAGCGCTTTCTCAGATAAATCTATATCAAAATGAACATGATGAGGGTTGCCCTGCGCACCAATACCAGTAAACGTGTGAACCCGCTTTGGTGCAGTATTTTTCATTCAAATAACAGCTTTAGCACGCAGCAAAAACATACTAAACATGTCTTTGTCCGCCAACCATACTTGGTCGACGTTCCACCCACTCGTACTTACCAGCGCGGTAAAATCTTCAGGTGCGTATTTATACGAACACTCTGTATGGATACTCTCACCCGTCTTAAACTCTATCTGTTTGCCAAGAATATCGATGCTTTGCTTTTTCTTACTCACCAGGTGCATTTCAATACGACCTTTAGCTGTATTATAAAATGCATAATGATCAAAGTTTTTTGTTTCTATATCAGCATTCATTTCCCGGTTAATTCTATCGAGAATATTCTTATTAAATTTTGCCGTCACTCCCTGCGTATCATTGTAGGCATTGTGTAAAAGCTCAGGCGTTTTTTTCGTATCAACACCAACGAGCATAAAAGCATCTTTTCCCAGAGTTTTCCGTGCTGACAGCAAAAAATCACTCGCCTGATCCGGCGTAAAATTACCTATTGTTGAACCTGGGAAGAAACCCAGCCGCTGCCCTCTAAATACTGGCAAATCTACAGGGCGGCAAAAATCGGCATGGCGTGCCTGGATGTTGATATTTGGGAATTCGGAACGCAGTTCATCGCACGCCTGGTTTAAATGTTCACCGGAAATATCGATAGGAATAAATTCACGCACCTGTTTAATCTCATCAAAAAGCGGTCGAATTTTTAACAGTGACCCCGCCCCAAATTCGACAATAGACACTGGTTTCAAAAATATATCTGCAATATCTTTAGCTGCGCGTGGAAGCAATTTTAGCTCGGTTTGGTAAGGGTAGTATTCCTCCAGCTCGCAAATTTCATCAAAAAAACGAGAGCCGACTTCATCGTAAAAATACTTTGGCGAGAGCGTTTTATACGTTCCCGTCAAGCCGGAGATCACATCCTCATAGAATGATTGGTCAACCTCATATGAATCGTTTTCTTCCTGTTTTGTCGCGAGCGCTTGAGACATAATTCCCCCGTTATAGGTCTTCCGCCAATCTCAGACCAGTAAATTGCCATCGTTGATGTGGATAAAAAAAGTTTCTGTAAGACGGGCGCATTTGTAATACAGGTGTTGCACAAGAACCACCCTTTAAGACAAATTGATTAACCATGAACTTGCCATTGTATTCGCCGAGCGCACCGTTTTCCGGCGAGAAATTTGGATACGGCAAGTAGGCGCTCTGGGTCCACTCCCACACATCGCCATAAACTTGCGCCAGCGTACCCGCTTCTGACAATTGCGCAGGCTGTGGGCGCCACTTAGCCTGTTCAACAAAATTACCTGTCATTGCCTGCGTAGTCGCAGCCTGTTCAAGTTCGTGCTCACGCGGAAGTCGTTTACCCGCCCAGCGCGCAAAGGCATCAGCCTCAAAATAACTGATATGACAAACTGGTGAATTTTTATCCAACTCATGCAAGCCATCTAAGCCGAATTGTTGCCAGTCGCCCTCTTCTTTCTGCACCCAATAAAGCGGCGCCTGCCAATGATGCTCACAACGCGTTGCCCAACCATCCGATAACCACAATAACGGCTCTTCATACCCCTTGTCGTTGATAAATTCCAACCATTCACCATTAGTGACTAGTCGGTTGGCAAGTGTGTGCGGACCGATATAAGTCAGGTGATTCGGACGTTCGCAGTCGTAGCTGAATTCGTCCGTCAAAGCGCCCACCCGAACAAGATTACCTTCGCGTATTTGCATTTGTAGTGGCACGTCAGGCGGTGCTGGACAATTAATCTTCTCAAATACAGCCGGAAACGTAGGATTGTGAGAAAGTAAGTGGAGAACATCCGTTAATAGCAGCTCTTGGTGTTGCATTTCGTGATGCAAACCAATGACCACCAAATCGGTAATTTCAGCACCATCTGTCGCCAATAGCTGATGTATGGCGTCATCGACATAGGCTCTATAGGAAAGTACCCGATCCAGCGAGGGGCGTGTCAGCAAACCTCGCTGAGGGCGAAAATGACGCGTTCCCGCGGACTCATAATAAGAATTAAAAAGATGGGGGAAACTCTCATCGAATAAAGTATAGTTTTTTACATTTTGGCGCAGAATAAACGTTTCAAAAAACCAGGTAGTGTGAGCGAGATGCCATTTAACCGGGCTGGCGTCTGGCATAGATTGAGCGACCATGTCCTCAATACTAAGGTTTTCAATCAGCTTGAGGCTTTGTTGACGAACCGCGAGATACTGATCGTTAAGTTTGGCGCATGGCGCGATCACAAGCTTCCTTCCCCTTATTTATTATCGTTGGTCTAAGCTAGGGCGCATGGCGGGCAGTATGACCGACGAAAAGCATTATATTCGCAACACCCTACAGATCAAATGGCCATTTTTGCACGATAGTGTTGCAAAATTAAAACGTCAAACACTTTATTGCTACGATTCTAACGTTCTGAGTTATTAATGAAAGTCTCGAGACCGTAAACTGAAGTCGCGCAAGCGCTCCGAATAATCAATAATTTGCCCCGCGACAACATGCACAACGGATTCACTGGTCTCTAAAGTACCTTTAATAAATAACAGCTTGCCAGTTAACATCGGCTTACGAAATAATTCCTGGGTTCGCTTCCATACCACAACATTAATATTGCCTGTTTCATCTTCGAGCGTTAAAAACACCGTACCTTTTGCTGTACCCGGTCGTTGCCTGCCCGTCACCAAGCCTGCAACTTGCACAAAAGCGCGATGTTTCATCGCCTGCAGCTCATTTTGTTTTGTGCAATAACAAAAGGGATTTTCTCGACGCAACAGCCCCATAATGTGTGGGCGCAAACTGAGCCGTGTCGTGTGCATATCCAGTACAATATCTTTTTCAATTGTCGGTGCCTTAGTATGCAAAGCATCCACTTTGTTTTTTTGTTGCATCAATAAAGGCCGCGCCTCTTCAACACCGGAGACAGCCCAACGCGCTTGATAACGGTGACCATAAAGCAAATGCAGGGCCTCTGCTGATGCAAGAATTTGTACATCTTTATTTGTTAAATCCGTTCGCTGTAACAGCTCTTCAATAGAACGAAAAGGTTTATTCGCACGCTGACTTTCCAAATGCATAGCCTTATCTTTATCTAAAGATTTGATCTGCAAAAAGCCCAAACGAATACCCCAACTCATGGCTGAAGTATCACTGCCTGTTTTCTCCAACACCGTTTCATAGTTGCTTTTATTAATATCTATGGGTAATACATCCACATTGTGTCTGCGCGCATCCTGGACTAATTGTGAGGGTGAATAAAAACCCATCGGCTGACTATTCAATAACGCACAGTAAAATGCCGCAGGATGATGACATTTCAACCAGGACGAAAAATAGCAAAGAATCGCAAAGCTGGCTGAATGGGATTCGGGAAAACCGTAGCCACCAAAGCCTTTTATTTGTTCAAATAGACGATGGGCAAAATCTTCGGGGTAGTTATTCGTCAACATTCCCTGAATAAACTTTTCTTCAAATGTAAGTAAGTTGCCATTTTTTCCCCAACTCGCCATGGCACGACGCAATTGATCTGCCTCACCACCGGAAAACCCTGCCGCAACCATTGACAATTTAATGGCTTGCTCCTGAAAAATCGGAATGCCCAGCGTCGGCTCTAGTACTTCTCTTAAATCATCATTAAAGTAAGTAACAGGTTCTATTTTATGACGCCGCTTTAAATACGGGTGTACCATGCCACCTTGAATCGGACCGGGTCGTACAATTGCAATTTGAATGACCAGGTCATAAAATTTTTCCGGTCTCAGACGGGGCAGCATAGACATTTGCGCACGTGATTCAACCTGGAAAACACCCAAGCTATCCCCCGCACATAGCATAGCGTAAGTTGCAGGATCTTCTTTGGGAATATCCGCAATAGCGCGTATATATTTGTCGTATTGGCTTACATAGGAGAGTGCTTTACGAATTGCGGTGAGCATGCCGAGTGCAAGCACATCGACTTTCATTAAACCCATCGCCTCCAAATCCTCTTTATCCCATTGAATCACCGTGCGATCTGCCATACTCGCATTTTCTATTGGCACAATATCGCTGACTTTATCTTGGGTAATCACAAAACCACCAACATGCTGACTTAAGTGGCGGGGAAAACCTAAAATCATTTGCACCAAATCGTAGAACAAACTCATTAGGTCACGATTAGCGCGCATACCGGCCTCTTCCATGCGCTTCTGTAAATCCCCTTTTCTATCCCACCACGCTAAAGATTTAGCCAATTGATCAATAAGCGCCGGGTCAAACCCCAATGCTTTACCCACATCCCGAATTGCGCTGCGCGCCCTGTAGGTAATCACTGTTGCTGCAAGTGCTGCGCGTTCACGACCGTATTTTTGGTAAATATATTGAATCACTTCTTCACGCCGGGAATGCTCGAAGTCAACATCAATATCGGGGGGTTCATTACGTTCTTTGGAAATAAAGCGTTCAAAAAGCACATTGATTAAATCAGGGGAAATCTCCGTCACACCCAGGCAGTAGCACACAACTGAATTAGCGGCTGAACCACGCCCCTGGCACAAAATACTGTTCTCTCTGGCAAAACGCACAATATCGTAAACAGTTAAAAAATAATATTCATAATGTAATTCTTCGATAAGCGCGAGCTCTTTATTAATTAACGCCTGCGCTCTAACCGGCACACCATCGGGCCAGCGCCGTTGACAACCTTCAAGAACCAAACGTCGCAAATAACTGATCGGTGAATCGCTTTCAGGGACCAGCTCTTCCGGATATTGGTATTTAAGTTCATTTAGGGAAAAACAACATTGCTTTGCCAAAACCTGCGTTTGGGTAAGTAAATCTTCAGGATAGAGCGACGCAAGCTCATCTAAGCTTTTTAAATATGCCTCGGCATTACTCTGCAAGCGCACACCCAGCTGTTGTACCGAACATTTTTCGTGCAACGCGGTAAGTACATCCTGCAATGGCTTACGCGTCTTTTCATGCATTAATATCGAACCGCACGCCAATAATGGAATATTGTCCTGCAGCGCAATATTCTTCCATGCTAAAAAACGTTCTTTTTCTGCACCGCAAAGTTGGTGACTAATGCCTATCCATAGACGCTCTTTAAAAGCCTGAAAAAATATGTTTGCTAATTTTTTTTTATTTTCAATGCCTTCCAATAAAACCGCATTATCTGCCAGCCAAATAATAAAACAATGCTGCAAACGAAAACGTAAATCGTCTAAATGTGCTTCATAAGTTCCTTTTTCTGAACGCCGCCGTGCAAGAGTAATAAATCCGGATAATTCAGCATAGGCTGCCCGTGTTGGCGCAATGATTACTAATTTTTCACCATTTGAGAGCGTAAATTCACTGCCAATAATAAAATGTATGCCACACGCTTCAGCCGCCATATGAGCTTTGACAACGCCGGCGAGTGAGCATTCATCGGTAATCGCAATAGCTTGGTAGCCGAGTGTTCTGGCTTGCAACACCAGCTCTTGCGGATGCGATGCGCCGCGTAAGAAACTGAAATTGCTTAGGCAATGTAGTTCGGCGTACATTTTGAGTTCTCGTTAAGTGATGTAATTTTTTTATAAGACCGCGATAATCTCGTCTGGTGGAGATGCTTTTTACATTCCGTGGGCCTTCCCTGGCCCATCCCGCGCTCATCCATGGCGCTAGTCATTTCAAAAGCATCTCCACCAGACGAGATTATCGCTCAGTGCCAATAGCTAATCCATAAAGGCAAATAGCCTTTAAAAGACGAATCCAATTCACATCTTTACATTGAGCAACACTAAAGAGATGCATGACGTAGAGCTTAGGTAACTTGGCTATAGACCGTCACTCGCATGCACCACCATGAATGGCGAGTGTTAGAACAACGCAGGAGCAGTTGTCGAAACGCGGGTGCCGAGCCTATATGGGTGAAGCGGATTCAAGCGAAGCACTGCTTCGCCCCGCGTAACGACCCTTATCTATGATTTTGGGCTGGGCCTGCTTGCAGGTATTCACGGCGTGTCTATAGCCAAGTTACCTAAGCTCTACCCCTCGAAATTTACGAGCACAGAAGTCCAATCGTCTAGACACTTACAAACATTAAAAAACACCCTGTACAAACCACTCTTTTTTAAGCAAATCGTAAAACACCCATAAGCGTATTTGATCATCCCTAACGGCGATAAAATAATCGCGTTCTGTTGCTTTATGCCACCAATGTCCTTGCAAGCGTTCAGGCCCGCGGACAAGTTGTATATGGCCATGCCAATGTAAATTATTTTGCTGTGTCCCAATAGCCATTGGGACTTTAAACAGCCAGTCTGGGCGCGGACTAAAACAATGTTGGCCATCTAAAGCCGTTATTGGTTTTTCTTGAGCAGGAATTTTCCGGTGACTAAGTTCAGGCATATGATCGTCTCGGTAACTGAGTTTAAATACATTTTTCGGCCCTATTCTCGCTTGAATTTTTGCAATAACTAATTGTTCTTCTCTATTATTATCCGGGATGTGTTTACTGTCATAAATCGCGAGTTCTGAACCCTCAATATTTAAATTTAATACATTGGGTCGACGTAATTCGAGTTGATCAACTTCGAATGGCAAGCCGGTTTTATCCAGTTGAATATGTGTCAGTTCAAATAGCAGCGACCAATCCCGGTAAATACGCTCACAACGGACATTTAAATACTCCGAATGATGATAGATATCACTAAACACCCATTGCACTCCGGCACACTGTTTCTGGCAGCTAACTAAATAATCACATAAATTTTGTAGAAGCTGCTTCATTGGTGCATATAACAACTCAATTGAAGCGATGGGATAGTCAAAAAAGCGTGTATCGGAATAGTGTTCTTCCGGCGTATAAACCGGCGCTGACGCTCTAAATAAAGGTGTTGCAAACAAATCTTCCTGCGATTTTTTTTCTGCGAGAAAAGGGTTAAATATATCGAGCAGGTAATCGATAAACGCTGGTGAACAGCGCTTCTTTAATGAAAAATTCCCTTCTTTTTGCAACTGTTGCCATATATCGTGCAGTGTTTCAAAACCACTCTGTTGCAAAGCTTCAGCTTCTTCATTGTGTTCGACTAACAAAAGTGTGGATAAACTGAGTAAGTCGTCCAGGTTATTGTCACAATGGCCTATCGGTTTTTGTGAATAAGAGAGCAACCATGCCGCTTTAGCACTAAAAGCCAAAGCATAGACATAAGTAAAACCCAGTGTATTCATGCAATCAATAATACGATCTCTTAAGCACTCGATGCTGCCAAACAAATGAACACAACGCGATAATTCAAGTAACACGCCCTGCATGCTCGTTTCAATATAAGTATTCTCGATATAGTGTTCGATATAAGGCGTGTAGGCATAAAGCGCGGTACAGATGGTGTGAATTTTCTGCTGTTCTTTCTGTTTATCGCGGCTCAACACTTCACAATTCAGCAGCATGCGCGCCGTACTTACTGGCATATCCAGGCGCACACCTTCGTCAAAACATATAGGGCTCGCCGCGCACACTTTATTTTTCGCCGTAATCAGCAATACCGCCTGCTCCGTTATATCAATATCGAGCGCTTCCAACGCGAAATACGGTAATCGCAGAGCAAGCCATATTTGCTTAGCCATAACCCCGCCCTTTCACTATGTTGCGTGCCATTCGATGCGGACGACGTAAAGGCACAACGGTCTCTTGCAACCATGGCGTTGCATTCGCCTGGCGGTATAAAGGTTCATCCAGCAAATGATATAAATTGCGATATGTTGCTGTACTAAACCAGGTATCGGGTAACGGCAGGGAAATGTTCACGCCTGGCAAGGTGCCGCGCTGTTTTATACATTCGACCAGTATCGCGCGCGCTTGCACGGCAACCAGCATGCGCAAAGCCGCTGGAGAACTTTGCTGCAGCGCAGATCTATGGCGAAACAAAATATATAGGCCATGATTGTCGTGCGTTGCTAACTGACACTTGCGCAATTCGGCATAGCTTAATTTTTGCTTTGGTTGCCAGGCGACTAACATGGCACAGGCCGATGAGCGCGCCAACGCAACAAAGCAAGCAATAAAATCCGCCTTTGTTTGCGGTGTCAGCACCAGCACCCGCTCTAGCGGAATACCCTGCTGCAGCAACGCAACAGCGTAAGGCTGTGCCGGAGGGTTCAGCAACACAATAAGCCCCCCTGCTTCACAGGCCTGATGCTTAGCTGCATGTCCAAGTAACAACCAGGTGCCAGTGAAGTGCTTCTGCCCCAGTTCTATCAAACACGCCTGTGGCCAGCCCTTATGAATTAACACTGTATTTAGTGCCTCATAGCCCGTATCTACCGCATCACGCGGGATAAAGGCTTGCGAGTGGCCCCGCCACACATCATCGCGGCGCAGCAGTGTGTCTAACGCCGCTGCATTAGTATGAGGAAATTGAGAAGAACAACGAGGAGACGACATGAGAGCCAAAACCAATATACTGTTTTTATATACAGTATATTGGTTTTGATGAAATGACAAGTAATCTTTAAAAGACAGCGAATGCTTGCCATTGGGTAAGCGAGCTGAACGCCCGCTTAAAAATATTTCGGAGCACCAAGATTACGAACACTCCTCCAGATACCCTGCCAGGAAAATATTTGAATAACGAACGGCATACTGATGAATGACCAATTTTTTTAAATACAGCTTACGCCTTACGGCAACTATGGTCTAACGGGAAAAATAGGGATAGTAACACTCATTTAGCATAGACACCGAGAAAACCAAGCTGGTATTATCGGTGCACTGTTAAATTTCACTTAACCACCCGAACCCCCACCACCAAAAGTGAATAGGCGCTCTGTCCAATCCGCTCTGTTGGGATCGTTATCTAACCTTGAAATCATACGTGCCGAATGAAGGAACGCATCAAGCTCATCCCCCGCCTTTACATAAACGTAATTTCTTAATTTGGATAAATCTCCTTTAGGCACGTCAGCACGTGTAATTATATGGTCGATAAACGCTGATTGATAAGTACCACCCAGTTGGATTGGTGTTGAAGTAACCCGTGTTTGGTCATAGATACTTTTAAATAATTCACTATCTTTAGCACGCAAAATATCTTTCTTCTTTGTAGCATCGCGAATCAATTCAGCTGCTGTATCAGTGTATTTTCTAAGAACTTCCTGCTTGCCGTGTTCCGTCTCGTGAAATAGTGTACTTAACAGCCTCGGAAGACTAACCTCTTCTGTACTGATTAACATACTCTGCGTTTCTGGGTTAAACCTGGCAAAATTACCACGGGCCAGGTCGGCTTCTTCTATACGACTAATAACTGATTGATTTATTTCTTTTCTCAAGTTGGGTAAGCCGTCCCCCAAGTGACGCCTAAGTGTTTGTGTGATGGCCTGTGTTTTTAAGTCTGCTATTATCCTCGCCATATCTTTTTTCACTTGCATGCTTTGATCTCCATCCATAAAGCGCTCTATGTTTCTTGTAAAACGCCGGTCTGAACTAAGGCTATTAAAAAAACGATCTTCTATCTCCTGGTTGAATGCAAGATACTCAGGAGAGTAAAACTCCTGCTGATCAAAATTGCGAAGAAACGCCCGCGCACCTATGCCTGTATTGTCAATATTTTTCAGATCTTGCATGACTGACTTCCAGGCTGTGGGCTGGTTCTCTGAACTGGTTTCGGGTAATACGGATGTCATTTCACCTATTTTCAAAAGAAGCGCAGGACGCAAATCTTCTTGAGGTATGCGGCTGGCAATATCTAAAACCTTAGAAGCCTGGTATCGGCTCAATGCACGATTAGGGTAATTCCCTTCAAATGGATCCACAGCTTCTGCCAGCCGAACAAATTCTTGTATTTGTTCTGGTGCTAGTTTCTCAAAACGGATGTCCCCAATATCGTCAGTCCAAGTTTTTAATGCTTCCCACTCTGGAGAAGGAACAGCATTGGCTCGAGCAGCTTGGCGCTCAGGCGACACGGTCCCCAGGAGGATCTCTTCGCGATAGGTTTGCCACATTCTCAATAGCTCATTTTTCTCCTGAGCATCGAGTTCAATTGTATTGTCAATGGCGGAAGCCGAGTTCCCTCCCCCAGGCAAGCCTTGAGGACTGAAGCCCCCTCGCACCGCATTAAACACCCAGGGCTGCTGATCCGCCAGTACCTTGCCCGTTACCGGATTC
>JANQJP010000030.1 GCA_028281575.1 Cellvibrionaceae bacterium | reverse complement strand
CAACCACATCACACTCATATCGTCTTCGACTATAGGGATATAGTCGTTAGAGCGACGCAGGAAGCCAAAGCCGAGCTGGAGAAAATTTTGATCTCCGGCAGTGGCGATCGAATTAGTGTTAACAGGCCCTAGCATGTAGCGGTTATTGTGTTCTGAAAGGTCTTAATTGGATGGGGAAAATAAATCCGTGTATCGATATGTTGGCTACCAATCACGCGCTTTTCATACGCCTTCTTACCATTAAGCTATTTCTCTTCAGCACGGGCGCATGCGCCTACCTGGAAAACGCAGAAACAGAACAAAAACCCAATATTGTTTTTCTGATGATCGATGATCTCGGATGGCAGGACCTTGGGTTTATGGGCAGTAACTACTACAAGACGCCCAATATCGATGCCCTGGCCGCCCAAGGCATGACTTTCACCAACGCTTATGCGAGCGGCCCCAACTGCGCGCCAACACGGGCGTCATTGATGTCTGGACAGTATCCGTCGCGCCACGGTATTCAAACGGTGTTTCGCTCCAACACCAAAGCGGCGGGTTTTCGTTACGCACAAAAAGTCACTACACCCGCCACCCTGCGCGACCTGGACACGCGCCACACCACACTAGCAGAAGCGTTTAAAGCCGCAGGTTATCGCACCGCACATATGGGTAAATGGCACTTGGGCGAGGATGAGCATACCAACCCGCTTGCCCAGGGCTTCGACATTAACATTGGCGGCAATAGCAGCGGCGCGCCGCGGGGTGGCTATTTCTCGCCTTATAACAATCCCAATTTACGTGACGGGCCGAAAGGGGAATATCTTAGTGATCGCTTAACCAATGAAGCACTTACATTTATCGGAAAAAATAACGCGAAGCCTTTTTTTCTCTATTTATCCTATTATGCTGTGCACACACCTCTGCAGGGAAAAACAGAAAAAATCGCGCGATACAACGCGGTTCCAAAAACCAGGCAACAGGGCAAACCCGTCTACGCTGCAATGGTGGAAAGCGTCGATGAAAACATTGGTAAACTCCTGACTGAGTTAAAAAGGCTCAGGTTGGATAAAAACACCATCGTTGTCTTTACATCGGATAACGGCGGCCATTATCCAGCGACGAGCATGCCTTCGCTGCGCAATGCCAAAGGCACTTTGTATGAAGGAGGCATTCGAATCCCGCTTACCGTACGCTGGCCAGGCGTTATAGCGCCACAATCCAAATCCGATAGACCTGTGATTACCATTGATCACTACCCCACCCTACTTGAGCTCGCCAACATCAAAACACCAAAAAATGTCGTACTCGACGGCACGAGCCTTGCGCCAATACTCAGAGGAGAAAGTAGCTTCGAACGCAACACTCTATATTGGCACTTCCCGTTTTACCTTCGTACCCACCGAAAAACACCCGAAAACGATATTAAAATCTGGCGGCAGCGCCCGGCCTCTGTTATTCGTGAAGGAAATTACAAACTTATTGAGTATCTGGATTTCGGTGGTATTGAACTTTATGACCTCGCGGACGATTTACGCGAATCGCACAACCTCGCCTTACAAAGGCCCGAGCTCGCTTTGCGACTCAGGAAAAAACTTTTCGCTTGGCGACTTTCACTAAACATCGCACCCACATTACCCGACAACCCACATTTTAATTCTCAATACACTGAGCGCACGCCATCAATTACCTGGCAGCAGATCCTCGACCGCAGTCACAACAGAAGGCAAGAATAATGAGAAAATCACTCACGCTGACAACAGCTTTTTTTTGCTGTGCTCTTATCGGATGTACGTCTAAGCAAAACGCACAAAACTCAGGTAACGACGAGCGCCCCAATATTATTTTTATTCTTTCCGACGATTTAGGCTATGGCGACCTGGGCAGCTATGGTCAAACTAAAATCCGTACACCCAATCTGGATAAACTGGCGAGCGAAGGACTCAGATTCACCGACCACTACGCCGGCTCACCGGTATGTGGCCCCTCGCGCGCAAGCCTTTTGCTCGGCTTGCACACTGGTAATAGCCCCATCCGGGGAAACCCCAAATGGACAAACAGCGGCAATCCTGTCGAACTGAAAAAAGAAGACATCACCGTCGCTGAGGTATTACAACAAGCCGGCTATCAGACAGCTGCGATTGGGAAATGGGGTATGGCAGATGGCAAGACATTTAATTTAGATGCTATGCCGAAACAACAGGGCTTCGATTACTTTTATGGCTATAAAAATCACAGCGACGCGCACCACTATTACTGGGACAAAATGTACCGCAACAATGAGCCCGAATTTATCAAAGAAAACAACTACCTGGAGAACAGTGGCTCGTATATACATGATATTTTGACTCGAGAAGCACTGAGTTTTGTTAAGAGAACAGATAGGAACCAGCCATTCTTTCTGTACCTCGCCTACACCATTCCCCACCTTGCCGTCACCGTTCCCGAAGATTCAAAAGTACCGTATAAAAATCTCGGCTGGCCCAAGAGAAAAATGAATACCGAAGGACACTACCGCAACGATCCGGAAGGACACACGGCATACGCAGGTATGGTATCGCGTATGGACCGAGATATAGGTGCGCTACTTAAGACGCTTGAAAGTCTCGGTATAAGTGAGAACACCCTGGTTATTTTTTCCAGCGATAATGGTCATGAATACGATAAAGATTTTTTTGATAGTAACGGACCGTTGCGCGGCCGGAAGAGAGATTTATACGAGGGCGGAATTCGCGTGCCCTTTATTGCGAGATGGCCGGCGAAAATCGAGGCCGACCAGGTTTCGTCTCATATCTCTGCATTTTGGGATTTTATGCCTACGGTATGCGAATTGGCGGAAGTAGAAAAATGTCCGTCAAATGATGGTTTATCATACGTACCGACAATGACCGGGAATACACAACAGCAGCACAATTATCTATATTGGGAATTTAACGAACGTCAGGGTCCAGTGCAGGCATTGCGGCAGGACAAATGGAAACTCCTAAGATTTAAAGGCACGCCGGCGGAACTGTATAATCTCGATGACGATGTTGGCGAGCAAAACAATCTCGCAGATGCTCATCCAGAGAAAGTTAAGAAACTTAGCCAAATTATGGATAATGTGCGCTCACCAAATTCGGAATTTCCATTACGCCCTGTTGAACGTATGTTAAAAAAGATCCGCCAGAAAAAATAAATGCATTGGCTCACTAATTACTCATTAACAATTGCCACCATTATTACTTGCAGCTTGCTTGGGGCCAAACACGTTCTAGCCACGGAATACGTAGGCAGCGATTTATGCGCAGGCTGCCACAAAAACGAATATGAACTTTGGCAAAATTCCCATCATGACCTGGCGATGCAGGAAGCATCTGAACTTACGGTACTGGGAGACTTCGCCGATACAAAATACCAGTACTTTAACACCACAAGTTATTTCTACCGCAAAGGCAAAGATTTTTTTGTAAAAACCATTGGCGATTCAGGCACACTTGAAGAGTTTAGAGTTCGTTACACTTTTGGTGTCGAACCACTGCAACAATATTTGGTGGATTTTCCCGGCGGTCGCTTGCAAGCGTTGACGCTCGCCTGGGACTCACGGCCAAAACAAGATGGCGGTCAACGCTGGTTTCATTTGCAACCCGATGAATTTATCAGCCACACGGATGAATTACATTGGACCGGGGCATATTTTAATTGGAACAGTCGCTGCGCGGAATGCCATTCGACTAACCTAAAAAAGAACTTTTCTCTCGAAAATAACACATTTGCGACCAGCTGGTCCGAAATCGATGTCGCCTGCGAAGCCTGCCACGGCCCGGGACAAGAACACGTTAATTGGGCGAAAAATAATGCTGTACATCGGGGTGGCAATACACATATTGCGCCGTTGCGCAGTGAAGGTGTGTGGCGAGCCATAGAAGATATCTCAACTTCCCAAAATACGCATAGCTATGGCAATACGAACCTTAAACAAATGGATACCTGTGCAAGTTGCCACAGTCGCCGCATGAAAATCGATGAAGATTCTTTTGCTCGACCTTTTGCGGAAACCCACGCGCTGCAGTCACTCGATGAAGGCATCTACCACGCAGATGGGCAGATTTTAGAAGAGAACTACGTGTACGGTTCTTTTTTACAAAGCAAAATGTACCAACATGGTGTCGAGTGCAGTAATTGTCATGAACCCCACAGTCTGAAGTTACGCTTTCCAGAAAATCAGGTATGCGCACAGTGCCATAAACCCGAAACCTTTGACACAAGCAAACACCATAAACACCCGCATAACAGTACTGGTGCCATGTGCGCGAACTGCCATATGCCGGCCACCACCTACATGGTGGTAGATGACCGCAGAGACCACAGCATACGCATTCCGCGCCCTGACTTAACATTAGAGCTCGGTGTGCCAAATGCTTGCACGCAGTGCCATAAAGACAAAGACCCGCAGTGGGCAAATACCGCGGTGCTCAACTGGTACCCGAACTCGACATTGAGGAAACCCCATTTTGGCCATGCGATCTCCGCTGGGCAAAGTAGAAAAGCCGACGCGCTGGAACAGTTGATCGTATTGGCAGAGTCCAAGGCCGAACCCGAGATTGCGCGCGTTGCAGCATTTAAATTACTGCAGGATTTTCCGAGCCAGGAAGCTCTGAATAGCGCCATTAAAAACCTCAACGCCCCCTCAATTGACATCAGAATCGCCGCATTGGCTGTTCTACAAACGCTGCCCGTCAAAGCACGCTATCCATTCGCACGCCCACTTCTCACGAATAAATCTATTCGCGTTCGCAGCGAGGCAGGCCGGATACTGGCAGGAATGCCTGTATCCGGCTTAACGCCAGAGCAGCAATCGGAAATCGACCATGCGCAACGAGATTATATCGCGCTGTTAATGGCAAACAGCGATATCGCTGAAAATCATGTAAATCTAAGTAACTTTTACCTTGAACTTGGCGAATTTGATAAAGCAGAAGAATCACTTAAAACGGCGTTAAAAATCGACGATAGACTGGTTCTCGGGATGTTAAATTTAGCCGATCTGTACCGAATGTCAGAACGCGATTATCTAAGCGAGGCATTGCTAAAAAAAGCGCTAAGGGCATCTCCGGAAAACGCAACAGTCCACTACTCTCTGGGGCTTTTATACGTGCGCCTCGAAGACCTGGACAGTGCAGAACACCACCTAAACCGAGCAGCTCAGGCGGTTCCCGATAACCTGCAGTACCAATACGCGTATAGCCTCACGCTCGACGCACTGGGTAAGCCCAAACGGGCGCTTGGCATCATCGACGCAGTTCTCGACAAAGACCCCACCAATCAGACTTTTTTGCAACTAAAGGCAATGGTACTGAGTAAGCAATAAATCCGCACTAAAGCGCTTATCGATGGTCAAACCGTATTGAAACGATCCGCCACGACTAGCACTGCATACTGAAAGCGTCCCTATTCGCGAGACAATATCAGATTTATTACGTAAGAGGGGTTGATCTACTTGAAACTGACTGGCATCTGATTCATCATGTTGAATAAAGTCACATTGACGGTGGACCTTTTCACGATACGCCTTATTATATGACCAGGCGGGGAAAACAACGATAATAGTTAAAAAATGCAACAACAACTCCCTCTTATTAGCGACGTCATTAACTGGCCACAGTGTATACACAGTTCGCTTATTGCGAATTTATGTTACATACAGCGCGAGTCCTTAAAGCGGGACGTAAGGCAGGTCTTATGAATACCTACTTACTGATGAAAGCGGCGCACATTCTCAGCTCAGCCATTTTATTCGGAGCAGGTATCGGTACTGCTTTTTCCATGCTTCGCGCACATTTTAGCGGCACCATCCCGGAAAAATACTACGCCGCGCGCACCGCCGTGCTCGCCAGTTTTATATTAATATTACCCGCCATCATTGCTCAGCCAGCAAGTGGGCTATGGCTATTGTGGAATGCAAACTACAACTGGAAAGACCTCTGGCTCGCAATGAGCTATATCCTCTATATTGCAGCAGTCATTTTCTGGGTCCGTACAGTGCGCATCCAGATTCGGATAGAAAAGATTCTCGCTCAATGCGTTAAAAGTGAATCAGAGCTTCCCGAGCGTTACTTTCGCCAATTTAGCAATTGGTTTTTCCTCGGCTGCCCGGTCGTTGGCTGCCTAATAGCGATTTTCTTTTTAATGGTCCTCAGACCGAATTAATATCTCGCGCGTTAATCCTAGTAATCATTTATTAGACGCTGCCCTATACGATAAAAAACTCCAGGCGTTAATTGAAAAAGTACGCACCTTACATACCTTAAATGCACACGCAATTTTTATTGCAACGACTAAACTTAATCTAGGGCCTGTTAACACTAATTGAATCATCACTGCTGGAGGCTATTTTTTTGTCCAGCTCGGCTTTGGCATCCTGCGTCGCTCTAATAACCTACATCCATGTAGGAATTCGGGTTGTGTCTGAAAACACGCTATCCGTCGTTGGCCACACGGATGTGGGCAAGGGGCGAGAGCAGGAAACGGTAAGGTTCACCAAACTACTCTCCTCGCGCCTAAACTAGCGCGTTTTCAGACACAACAGTGACAATTCAATTAGTGTTAACAGGCCCTAATAAGCGATACTTGCACCACAACTGCGCGAAAGGACGCAAATCACAATGAACGCCTTAGAGAAGTTACGAGGCAAGACGATTGCACTGGTGTGCCCCACACACAAAAAACCAGGGATTGCGACATCCGACCCATTCCTACTCGTTCTTATCGGCCAGATTGGAGACGTCGTTGCGCAAGCAGGTTGTGAATTGCTTATCGGCAGCTTCCCTCCGGGTGTACACGACTGGAAAGCCCGTTATATAGACTCTGGCCGTGCTGAAGGAATACTTGTCTTGGGTGAAGGGCACTTCGCTGAGAGCATTGGAATGTTAGAACGCAATCGGGCGCCGTTTGTGGTCTGGGGTGGCACGTCTCGATCAAACGCGCATTATGTCGTTGGCAGTGATAATTTCCGCGGAGGTTATATCGCCACGCGCCATCTACTGGAACTTGGACGCCGCCGCATTGTTTTTTTAGGCTATCGCCATGTTGACCACCCCGAATTACTCGAACGCTATCAGGGCTATAGCAAAGCCCTAGCTGAATATGAAATTGCGGTCAATGACAAATTGATATTAAAGCCTCAAAAAGAACAACACCATCCAACATTTGCTGCGATAAACCATCAATTAATCGAAGCAAACGTCGATTTCGACGCGATTTTTGCACCTGATGACGTCGTTGCTGTAGACGCGATCGATATCCTCGGCGGTCTCGGCCTATCAGTTCCAGACGATGTTTCGGTCATAGGCTTTGACGACCAAACCATCGCCCGGCTTTGCGAGCCACAACTCACGACAGTGACTCAAGATGTGAACTTTGGTGCGCGCGAACTCGTCGGAAGACTCGCAAACGTCATCGTCCACGGCAAAACAAAATCTTTACGCCTAGGCGTTAAATTAGTTGTGCGCGGTTCATGTACGCCGAACAAAGATTCTCGTGGAAAAATTATGCTGAGAGAAAATGGCATGATCGACTTCGCAGATAAAAATACCGAAAAAATTCTGGGCTATACCCTACAGGAGCTCATCGGAAATGATTTCGATTACATTATGCCGGATCAACAATTATATAAAGGAAAACTCAATGTTGATTTCAACATCAAAAATTATTTTGACAAAAAAAGTCAAGGTATCATTCAGTCGTTTCACTTCCAACACAAAGACGGAAAAATTCTACCCTTACAGGTGACAGTTAACCGAGACCGCCGGCGCGACGGCGATCACTTTGTCTGCATACTATGTAATACAGACGGGGAAAACATTGAAGCATTCTCTTCCGAAAATTTTCGCGAATCATTTGAACGTGCCGTCGCGGAGCGCACCGAGGAACTCTCCGAAACCGCCCTTCAGATGAAGAAAATCGCGTTTGAAGATTCTCTGACCAAAGTCTACAACCGCCGGTATTTTGATACAGCACTAATAAAACTTCTAAAAGACGCGCGAAGTAATGCAGAAACACTTTCGCTCGCCATGTTCGACGTGGATTTCTTTAAAAATTACAACGATAACTATGGACATATTGCAGGAGATGAATGCCTACAACGTGTAGCAAAAATACTAAAACATGTGTTTACGCGAAAATCAGACTTCGTCGCGCGCTATGGCGGAGAGGAATTTGTCGCAATTATCAATAACGCCAATAGTGACGAAGCGCTCGCCATCGCAGATCATGCTTTAGAAAAAATACGCGGCGAACAACTGGAACATCACTATTCCGATGTCGCAGATTTTATTACGCTTAGCTGTGGCCTCTATACCTTAAAGGCTGAACACAATACCGAAAAATTGAGTCCAACCTCAGTTTTATTGCACGCCGACAAAGCGCTTTATTTGGCTAAAACCGGTGGCCGTAACAAAGTTTACGTTGTCAACAACGTAGAAGCGGAATCTGAAAACGAATAAAAAAGGGTATCGGTCGATACCCTTAAACCTCAACAAAAGTCTGGCGACGCTATGCCTCCATTAAGTCGGCCTCAACGAAGCTCTCGGCATAGTGCTTGTAAGCTTCTTCAAATTGTTTCGCCATCGTATCAGGAAATAGATGGAACTGTGCGGCTTTGAGTGCGGACACAATTCCTTCAGAAACCAGCGTCGTCGGTTCCGCCATTTCCTGCAAGCCAGCACTGTCCGCCATATCAGTAGCAATGGGTCCGGGATGGACACTGAGCACATGAATACCTTTTGGTAAAAGTAATTCTCTTAAGGCCTGAGTAATTGAATAAGAAGCGGCCTTAGAAGCAGAGTAAGTCGCAAAAGCAGAAAAACTTTTAATGGAAGCAACTGAGTTGAGCTGAACAAAAGCACCATCACGATTTGCCTCTAATATTGGCGTAAACGCCTGCGCCATTCGAATAAGGCCGAAGGTATTTACATTTAGTTCTCGATTAAAGGCCTCTTCCACATGCTCACTTAACGGATCTGCGGCCTCGAGTACCCCTGCATTATTAACAACAATTTGAACATCCGCCGCACTCGCTGCTAACGCATCAATTGAAGCCTTATCAGATACATCTGCCTGTAGCGTAACGACTTTGTCACCATATTTTTCAGCCAATGCTGTGGTGGATTCGGGGTTTCTCACTGCGAGATACACCTTTTTGGCGCCATGTTCAATAAATGACTCTACGATGGCCTTGCCAATACCGCGGTTTGCACCGGTAACCAAGGTGACTTTGTTACTTACATCAACACTCATACTGCTCTCCTTATCGGGATTAGGGATGGGGGGTTAAAGTCTATACCGATCGGTACATTTGCGGTATATTGTACCGACAGGTACAATTCTGTCAATTACTTCTGCCAGTTTTTTTGGAGCAACTATGGCCGGTGGCCGACAGCGCGAATTTGACAAACGCGAAGCACTTGACGCCGCCATGCGGGTCTTTTGGAAAAAAGGCTACGTCGGCGCGGCGCTCTCGGAGCTAACGGACGCCATGGGCATTAACAAACCGAGCATGTATGCGACCTTTGGCAACAAAGAGCAGCTGTTTATTCAAGCGACGGAATATTATCTGCACAATTACGCGCAAGCCCATATCCGTCATTTACACGAACAGGGCGTACCACTGCAACAACGGCTCAAGAATTATTTGATGTCGGTACTCGCCGTGCAGTGTGCACCGGAGCAACCGCGAGGCTGCTACATCTCGCTATGCGTATCGGAATCGGCTGGCGAAACAATACCTTCAAAAGCCATGTCAGTAATTGAAGAAGCCCGCGATTTTTCGGAATACTATCTGCGTGATTTTTTCAAGAACGAGATCGCGCTTCAGCACATTGATCGCAAACAGAGTCCAGGCGAACTTGCACTATTTATTGTCACATTCTTGCACGGAACAGCGGCATTAACGCGCGGTGGAAAATCATTGAGTGACCTCGAACCGGTGATAGATCGCGTAATCGCTTCTCTGGCAATCGACTAAAGTTGACGTTGGCTTTTACGAAGCTTTCGCCAATTCAGCTAATCGGGCTTTGTGCGATGGATAATTTAAGCTGCAACCGTGAATAAACTTCTTGATATCCGCCATCTTATATTTATGTGCTTTTTCATTGCCGGGGCGCAATTGAGATTTTTCGGGATAAATACCCTTGCCTGTAAGCAAACAGTTCCAGGAAATATTGGGGAAATACACGTCGAGTTTTTGGCTTTCCAATTCCTGCGTAATATTCCTGCCCTGCACCCAAGAAGTTAAAATTTGCCTAAGCGAATCAGAAATTTTTTCATTGCTGCCGCAAGCGCGCCAATAATCTGTATCGGTACGCGAGACAATTCTAAAGTGAGCAACAATATAATCTCTCACCGCATCAAAGCGACCACTGATTCTTTCGTTAAAGGCATCGCGATCCGCTTGGCTATAGTCCCCTTTATTGTACGCTTCGATAAAACGCACAACGGTCTCTTGCACCATGTCGAGTGCCGTTGCTTCGAGAGGTTCAATAAATCCCTGCGAAAGCCCAACGGCAAGACAATTCTTCACCCAATGATTTTCAACGCGGCCAACTTTAAATTTCAAATGCCGGGCTTCAACATCTGAATCGAGCAAACCCAAGGTTTCCCTCAGTTCAGTTTCCGCTTTATCAGCATCGCAAAAACGCGAGCTGTATACGTAGCCGTTACCGACCCTATGCGTGAGAGGAATATCCCAGCGCCAACCATATTTCATCGCCGTGGATGTTGTCTGACAGCGAGGGTTATCTCCCTGAGGCGTTGGTAACACGACGGCAGCGTCGTTAAAAAGACTTTGACCGAAATCCAAAAATGGCACCTTTAAGGTCTGCTGCATTATCTGGCCTTTAAAACCAGTAGAATCGACATACAAATCGGCTTTGATTGTTTCGCCCTCTTCCGTTTTTAAACAATCAACGTTGCCGACGTCATCAAGCAAAACCTGATTAACCGTCGCTTGCACGTATTTAACGCCACGTCTCGCTGCAACTTTCGCCAAAAATTTGCCGAGTAAACCAGAATCGAAGTGATAGCCATAACTGGTTTCAAACGGAAAATTTTCCGGAGGCAACGGCGCCAGTTTTTTTTCTGCGAGCTGCGCGCCTAAAAAGAAATGATCGGGAAGACCTTCGAGATCAACACCTTTACGAATTAAAAAACTGTTGTGAAAAAAAGCGGGGATGGTGTGGTCGTCACACTTGGAATAAAACGGATGAAAATACGTATTAAATCCTGGTTTTACCGACCAGTCGTTAAAACGAATGCCCACCTTGTAAGTGGCATTGCACTCGTGCATCCACTCTTCTTCCTTAACATCGATAACATCCATAAACTCTTTTAGCGGAGGCGTCGAGCCTTCACCAACACCAATGATGCCGATATTTGGAGATTCGACCAAGGTAATATCGAAACCTGCTTGCTCCCAGTGTTTCGCCATTAGGTTCGCCGCAATCCAGCCAGCAGTGCCGCCGCCCAAAATTACGACTCGTTTATTGCCACTGCTCATACGACATCTCTCAGTTTATTTTGTTGGAATATTACACCAATACATTTAAAAAAAAACCGCCCGCAACTCACAGGTGCGCGGGCGGTGTCAAGGATATTCCCAGAAACAAGCCTAGGAATTTGTGCTTAGAACGTGTAATTCAAACCGACGTAGAACTGACGACCGTACTGGTTGAATTCACCCAGCGCAGAGCTCACACCATAGTCCTGCTTATTGGCTTCGTCCGTTAAATTGTTCGCCTGGAGTACGAGTTCGATACCCATATCGAATGAATAGGACATCTGCCAATCAACCGTGGTGTATTCTTTTGCAAGTACCGGCGTTGTGCTTCCCGGAATAGCCAGATTCAACACATACTCGTCGCGCGAACGCACATTCAAGTGGGTACTAAAGTTGCCGATGTCCCAGAAACCTGTGGCACTCCACACATTTTCAGAGAGGCCCGGCAAACTCAAATCTTCTCCTTCATCTGCAAAGACTCCACCCGTAACTCCAGTTTGACTTTCCGTGTAAGAGTAACTCGCGCTCGCACCCAAACCACCGAAAATACCCGGCAGATTAGTAAAGGTTTTCGTACCTGCGATTTCAATACCCTGAATATAACCACCTTCAGAGTTTTCGAAAGTATTGAATGCACCCGTCACAGTGTCAGCAGGCGCCGATTCGGGAATTTGGAAACCCAAAGTCGTAAAATCAACTTCGCCAGGCGCATAATTTTTCGCTTGCACCAAGGTTTCAATATCTTTGTAGAACAACGCGATTGAGAAAGCACCTTCGTCTTCAAAATAATGTTCGTACGAGATATCGATCTGATCGGCGCGGAAAGGATCGAGGAATGGCGTACCTTTGGTCCAAACATTGTAGCGAGGTAAGCCTTCGCCTTCGTCATCCGTATCACCATCACCATTGAGATCGCCGGTGTTATCAAACCAACCGCCGGCACCGCCTTTCATCTGACCCACAGGAGGACGCGCCATCACCTTCGCTGCTGCAAAACGTAAATAATCGTTTTCGGTTAGTTCGAAGCTCAGGTTTAATGACGGCAAGGTATCGGTGAATTCAGGACCAATTTCAAGGAAAGCGTAGTTGTCGTTGGTCACCCCAACGCCATCGGTGATTACGTCACCTGCGTTATTACCGACAAACGCTACACCGCGCGCTTTTACATCGCTCTCAACAACACGCACACCGACGTTACCAGTGACAGGAATATTGCCAATCTCTGTCGAGATATTGGCCATCAAGTAATAGGCAAATGTCTCTTCTTCGAGTTCACCTGACTCAACAAAAGTCCAATCGCGGCTCCAAAGCTTAACACCGTCGTAATTACCGGGACCAAAGATTGAATCGGCCAAACCGTTGATATCAACCACTAAGTGATCAGGCGCGCCTTCGGTAGAGCCTACGGAGGCAAAATCGTCTATGCGAACTGGCGAACATTCAACGTAATTCGGGCTGGTTTCATCACCACCGCCCGATACGTTGTCATCACACCACTCACCGGAAGCGTTATTAAAGACACCGTCCCGGCTTCCCCAAAGGAAAGTACCGCGCTCGGAATCAAAAATACGCTCGGATTGGCGGATACCTACTTCAATAGATGAGATAACCGGTGCGTCCAACTCATATTTAAAGTCGACACGGAAACTTGTTACGTCATCAGTATAAAGATGCGGATATTCCTCATAGCGACCGAGACGCATTTGCTCAAAATCAGCTAAATCCAAACCGTTCGTCAACGTTACGGTTGGAATTTCGTCGCCATTGCCAACAAAGTTAAAGCCCTGGTTAGCGCGCTCGCTCCATGTTGGGTCACCTTCATTGTAATTATCATAAGCGTGCATGGTGGCCAAACGGTCTCTACGCGTTTTTTCACCGGTGCTGTCGGAGTAATCGAAGGTTAATGTCGCAGCGTCATTAATTGCCCACTCAACATTCAAACCGAACGCGGTAGAATCCGCCTGAGTCGATTGGTCTTCAGTGCGCGATTCAATCCAGGGCGCTTGTTTGCTATCAAAATGAGGGTCATTAATCGTAAATCCAAATTCCTGAAATACGCCATCGGAACCGATATTTGCAGGGTCTACGTCAAACCCCGCCGGAGCAGTAGTAAGACTACCTATGACAACACCGTGGCGAATATCTTCAGATTCAAATTCAGTGGCAAAGTAATCCGCTTTAATTGACAAGCTGTCGCTGGGTTCCCAAACAATTGTCGAGGCTAAACTATCGCGTGTGTCTTTACCCGAACCCGCTTGGAATTGGTAGGCCCGAGGTACCTGTATGGTTTCACTGCCAACATTTACTGCTGCGTAGCCAAGCTGGTCATCTGCAGATGCGCGACCACGAATAAAACTGTTGGGTTGCTCAAGGTGAGAATAACCGATGCTAAAACCGAGCGTATCTTCTAAAAACTTGCCTGAGTATGACGCAGTAAAACGATTGCCGTTTTCATCTGCGCCGACATCTGCAGCGCGGTCGTTATAGGAATAACGCGTATTAATGGTAAAAGTGTGTTCTTTTTCCTGTTCAAGCGGGTTAATCGTCTTGAGTTCAACCGAACCGGCAACGCCACCTTCGATTAACGAAGCTTTTGGCGATTTATAAACCGCAGCTTGAGTAATGAGCTCCGCGGGATATTGATCAAAGGCCATCCAGCGGCTGCTTTCTGTTTCCGCTGATGTTGTCGCCTGTTCACGACCGTTTAGCGTCGTTTGAATAAAGTCACCGTTCATACCCCGGATGTTTAACTGTGACGATTGCCCCGAATCACGGACAGTTGTTACGCCTGGCAGACGACCAAGTGAATCAGCAATTGATGCATCTGGCAGCGAAGCCATATCACCCGCATCGACAGCTTCAACAATCGTGTCTGCATTGCGCTTAACATCAATTGAATTAAGTATCGAACTACGAAAGCCAGCAACAACCATGACTTCTTCGTTCGGATCGACCTCAGTTTCCTGCGCTTGAACAGTAGTCGCTGCCAGCGAAGTTGCAGTCACTGCAGTGATCGCTGCCACGCATTGCGACAAGTAAGATTTTTTCATGAATGTGCTCCCATCGTACTTATTTAGATTATTGTGAATAATTCGTTCTTAAGAAAAAAACTTTTATTTAATTTTTTAATACTACGTCGGCCGAGCCCGCCACCAGGTGCGGCACTCTATTATTAATTTGCCTGCACGTGCAAGCGTATTTTTAATGCAGTTTCATCGCAAAAACAACAAAAACCAGGAAGACAAAAAAATAATACAAAGTGCATACGTATGCATTTACGCGAGACATTTTTTGTAGAGAAAATTTTCCATATTTTTTTATTTTAAAAAAATACCGACTTATTTGTTTTTTTTCAATAAAAACAAAAACTTAACGAAAAATAAAAAAACAAATAAAACACGGGAAATAAAAAGTAGCAGGCTAAAAAAATTATCACAAACTTGAATACGTATTCATCAAAATATACGAAAGTATGGAGGCAGCTTTGAAAGCTTTTACGAATAAAAAAGGAACGCTCTAACTGAGTTAATTGAGCAAAAGTTTAAGCAAATCTGCAAAATAGAAACACGTGAAAACGATTTCCATAATATCACCAAAAAAGAGAAATCGAACGCGCCTTTTAGAAAGGCAGACAAAATGCATACGTATGCAGCCCCTTATGGCTTCACATAACAAAAAAACTAAATCCTATACACCCTATTACTAACAAGCCTGCACAACATACCCAAATCTAGCTTTTACCGAACCAGGTGTATATTCTCTATCGTTCAGCCAACAAATAGCAGATACACAAAAGAAACTTTTCGAGCACCGTAATTCCAATACTGGAAGTAAAAACTCAGATGAAAAAACAACAAGTAGTCATTTTTGGCGGGGGCACAGCCGGATGGATGGCGGCAAACGCTATGGCGAGCAAATGGTCGAAAGAAAAGATTGACATTACGCTAATAGAATCCTCAGAAATAGGGATCATCGGCGTGGGAGAAGGTTCTACGCCTCGCTTGAAACAGTTTTTTGATACGCTGGGCATCGCAGAGTCTGAGTGGATGCCACGCTGCAATGCCAGCTATAAAAACGGTATCTCATTCATCGACTGGTCGCATAAACCTGGGTTTGAAAGCTATTTCCATCCGTTTATCTCATATACCGACAGAAAGACACAATCCGCATTTTTTTATAATAGCTTTGCCCGACGGAAGGGTTTTGATGTTCACGCCCATCCCAACAGGTATTTTTTGACAGCCTATCTTTCCGAAAAAAAACTCGGCCCTATTCCCGACTACAACTTTCCTTTCGAAGTCGACTACGGCTATCACTTTGACTCGCACCTTTTAGGAAACTTTCTGCGAGAGGCTGCAATAAAACGCGGAGTCAGACATATTGATGCGCGTGTAACACAAGTGAAACAGCACGAAAATGGTGATATCGCGGGCTTGGAACTGGAAACCTCAGCGTATGTTAATGGCGACTTTTTTGTTGATTGTAGCGGCTTTCGTGGCGAACTCATTCAAAACACGCTGAAAGTTCCCTTTATCAGCTTCGACAATAATCTCTTTAATGACGCGGCAGTGGTACTGCCGACGCCCGCGCAAGAACAATTGAACTCGCAAACCCTTTCAACGGCATTAAAAGCCGGCTGGGCGTGGAATATTCCACTGCAAAACCGCACCGGAAATGGCTATGTCTACAGTTCATCTTTTTGCGATAAAGATCAGGCCGAAAAGGAGTTAAGAACCCACTTAGGTCTACTCGACAGCGAGGAAGAAGCGCGCCATTTACGCTTGAAGGTTGGCCGGGTAGCGCACCACTGGTATCGCAACTGTGTCGCCATAGGGCTGTCCCAGGGGTTTATCGAACCGCTCGAAGCAACGGCACTGAACCTCGTTGCCAACACGATAGACGATTTTATTCATTCATATGAAGCTGGAGAATTTAGTAACAAGCACCAGGCGGCATTCAATCAACGCGTCAACTCAGGTTTTGAAACTATCCGGGACTACATTGTCGCTCACTACATATTAAATTCCCGCAGCGACACCGATTACTGGCGTGCAAATGGCGAAAACAAAAATATTTCAGAATCGCTCAAAGCCATATTGCATTGTTGGTACAGTGGCTTGAACCTGGGTCAAGAGATCGAAAAACAAAAAATTCCCACGTCTTATACCGCTGTCTCCTGGTACTGTCTGTTTTCAGGTTATGGCATTTACCCCGAGGGTCAGCAATTACAGGCTGCAACAGCTGATGTTAAACGATTTAACCTTGCGGACATCGACGACTTTATCAAGCGCTGTTCGGCTAATTTCAAACCCCACAACGAGCTTTTAGAAGAATTAACTGCACCACATTAAGCGAACTAAAACTGATGCTCGTTGCTTCGACAATTGCGGCTCGCGGTCAATAGCGGAACGAGTTTGGTTCACCTTTATATTTAGGGCCTGTATTTATATCGCAAGTTTTAAACGCGGTGCTGCATCCGGTTTGCGCTCAATTTCAGGAGCGCAAATCAACAAGCGGGATGACTCAATACCACCGTGCTCAACCACATACCGCTTAAAATTCGCGGACCGCTGCTGCGCGATTGCATTCAGTTCGTTCAGCTGCTCACTACTCAAAACCAGATCAGCAGTTAAACCAATTTCTGCAGATGTGGCTACAGGACACAGACGTACCTGCAGGTCCTCCTTCTTGTTCATCAATGCAATAAATTGCTGTGCGAAAATGTGTTGAGCTTCACGTAACTCAGTTTGACGCAGTTCGTAGTCCAAATCCTCAAACCGAACCTTAAGTGCAAATGAGCCTGCCGACAAGGCAACGCTAAGCACCTGGCCGTAGGGTACAAATGTATTCACTAAGTGTTTTTTGGTCTGGCTCATAACGGCCTTTTTTACAACCAGGCCGAGCAGGTAATGCAGGCCAAAACTGGGATCATTGACATCACCATCGACAGGAACAGTCAAATGAATATTTCCGTCGCCGTCTTTGAGCATATTTAAGGCAACGTTTAACGGTATTGCCGTTTGGCCTATAACATTGAGTTCGTCCTGTTTATCAGCGGCAGAAAATTTGGAACCACGAATTGTGACCTGCGCCTTACCATCCAATATTGAATCTGTAACGACGCCGTCAAAATCCATATCGAGTTGCCCAGACTTTACCTGGAACGCGAGACTTTGCTCGACATAAGGTGAGATTTCATGCAACGAAAATTCCTTAATTTTTGCATTTACCTCCATATTCATAAGCGCCGTAAAGGGCCTTATCGAACCGGAACTTTGCATGGAAAAATACGCCCCGTCATTTATATCAAGCGCAAACTTGGCCCGCTGTTTTTTATTTTTACTATCAACGTTTTTCAACGTTAAACGTTCGACAAAAAAGCGATGCTCAAATTTTGGGGTAACACTATGATCGAGAATATGTATTTCAGCAGCTTGATCAAGCTGAAACGCACCTAAGGCAATATTAAATGCAGGCTCAGACTCCGAACTACCTGTTGAATCAGACACGGTATGCGCAGACGTGGAGGCATTCTGGGAAACCCGTGCGTCGGAGTACCCCTGTTCACCGCTGGCATTCGCGTTTTGCCCTTCGGCCACCAACGTCATCAATCGACCATCACTGGAAACAACCACGTGAGACAGAACTTTACCCAGTGTGATTTCACCAATACTGACAGCATCATTAGAAGCCACAACGTTATCTATTGTCATAGAAGAAATGCGGACCAGCGAAGGCCGCTCATCCGACGCTTCGACACCTGCACGTGTTGAAAAAGCAATACCATCGAGCCCCAAATGATCACTCGAAAATTGAAGATGTTCTCCGCTCAGACCAAATGTAGCGTCATCAAAGCTGAACCTGTCCATTGCCAGCAGCGAACCTTCTCTCTCGCCCTTCGGGTTAACATAGTCGATGGCCAAGCCTTCTAACGCCGCCGACATACCGCTGACAAACGTCGCTTTACCTCCTGCGATAGTTGCTGCACTATTATCGAGATTAATATCGAGTGATGACACGCTGATATGCTCAGCAGTTCCCTGATAATCCAGTGCTGCGATATTTAAATCTAGTAGCGTATCAGAAATAGCTAAGGTTCCCGCCTCCAAACGAGCATACGTATTCATTTTTAAAGTAACGTCTGCTGAAACCGCCGCTACCGTCGACGGAAGCAAATATGCATATGGGCCCGGATCGAACCCGGCAATCCCCAGATTCAATCTGGTTGAGGCATTTCCGGCGTTATATTGAAACTCACCATTTAAGTTTAGATCAGCACCGTTAGCATCTAACGCGACATCAATAATCGTATTGAATTTATCATGCACGAATGCTGTTTTTTTTAAGGTGAGATTTTTAATAACAACACGGTGCTTGTGCTCACCATCTATTAAACCAAGTTTGATGTTTTCAAATTTAACAAGTTGAACGTTTATCGGGATAGAAAAAACTTTTTTATTTTCTTCATCGGCAGGTGGTTTTTCTGAAGCCTGCTGATCTGCTGCATCAAAACCTGCAACACTAATCAAACCATCTTTACGGCTTGCAGATATATCAACGCCATCAACTTTCAAACTGGATATATAGATTTCTCTAAAAAAAAAGCGAGCCAGACTATAGCGCAACTCCAAACGCTCAAGCTGTAAAACCTGCTCGTTATCCTTTATTAAGACCAGGTTGTCCACAACAATTTTTGAACGAAATAAATTGAGCCTGAAGGAACTTTTATTTACTACGCTTATATTTTGTGGAGCTAATGCCTCACCGATAAAATACCGTGCAACCGCAGGTGATGCGACCCAAACAAGGGACCACAGAGCAAACACCACTAGGGCCAATACAACTACTATCTTTTTTATTAAACCCATTATTCGTTCATCACATTATTGAAAGCAATATCTCTCACTCAGCTTTAAGGGAAGCTTTTTGACCAGTTATACCGATAGCGTTGCGAATTCTATAGAGGGCCCACAGCGAAATAAAGGCTCAACCAAAAATCCCACAGGCGAACCTACTACCAGTCAAAGCAAGACGCAAAGGCTTGTCCAAAAACGCCCTTCGGGGTAATGTTGCAGCCTGATAGTAGGCCCACTGAGATATAACAATAATTAGTGAGAAACGAATGACAGATGTGACGCTTGAGCTAAAAGCGCCCCTATCCGGCCCCATAGTCGCCCTTGAAGATGTCCCCGATCCCGTTTTTTCGCAAAAA
This sequence comes from Cellvibrionaceae bacterium, assembly GCA_028281575.1. GTDB lineage: Bacteria > Pseudomonadota > Gammaproteobacteria > Pseudomonadales > Cellvibrionaceae > Agaribacterium. Next base: position 115,570 of record JANQJP010000030.1, on the reverse strand, counting down.
ATGGTCGGTGACGGCATCAGTATCGATCCAATTAATGAGACGCTGTTTGCACCCTGCGACGGCAAGATTGTCCAGCTTCACCGAGCCAATCACGCGGTTACACTGGAAACCGACAGCGGCCTCGAAATCATGATGCATATTGGTATCGACACCGTCGGCTTAAAAGGCGTGGGTTTCCTGCCTCAAGTCAAGCTCGGCGACAACGTTAATCAAGGCGATGCACTGATTCGGTTCGACGCGGACTTTATCGCAACAAAAGCCAAGAGCTTATTGACACAAATCATAGTTACAAACAGTGATCGTGTCGCCAGTTTCGATTATGGGTCAGGCAGCGCAGAGGCTGGAACCCACGTCATTTTGCGCCTGGAGGCAAAAGCGGCAGAATCTGTGCGTTCAGCGGCAGGCGGTAAACACATCACCTCGTCTCCGATTGCCATTCCGAACCCTACCGGGTTACACGCCCGCCCGACGGCAATGCTGGTCAACGAGGCTAAAAAGTTCACATCCGTGATTCATCTGTACAAAGGCGGCGAACAAGCCAATGCCAAGAGCCTTGTCTCCATTATGGGCCTCGAAGTCAATTGTGGTGACGAAGTCAGTATTGTCGCCACAGGAGACGACGCTGAACAGGCTGTCGCAGCACTCGAAGCCGCGGTGCGCAGTGGTTTGGGCGAAGACTGCTCAACCGTTGACGCTGTTGCCCACGAAGAGATTGAGGAGGAAGCGCCGCGATCATCCGACCCAAATATCGTTTTAGGTGTAACCGCCTCACCGGGCTTGGCGATTGGGCAGGTTTTTCAGTTGAAACGTGAAGAGCTCGACGTTCCAGAACTGGCAAAAAATGACGCAGTTGAACTCAAGAAGTTAGACGATGCGCTGATAAACGCTCACAGACAACTCGACAGCTTGCAGGCAAAAATCGAAGATAAAGATAAAGCTGCGATCTTCGCAGCCCATCAGGCGCTACTGCAAGACCCCGAGCTTTTGGACAGCAGCCGCGAACAAATTGCCGATGGCAAGACCGCCGCGTTTGCCTGGCGCAATGCTTATATGGCGCAGTCAAATGCCCTGTCAAAACTCAAAAATGAACTGCTTGCTGCACGCGCAAATGACCTGCGGGATGTGGGCCGCAGAGTCCTGCAGCTTATCCTCGGCCTCGACCCGAGCGAGGACGAAGTTCCAGCAGGCTCCATTTTAATTGCTGAAGATCTCACACCGTCAGACACCGCAAACATTGATCGAACTAAAGTGCTTGGATTTTGCACCGTTACAGGCGGCGCCTCTTCCCATGTCGCTATCCTGGCGCGCTCACTGAACTTGCCGGCAATAGCGGGGATAGAACACCGCGCCCTGGATATTGCCAACGGCAGCCGCGTGATTCTCGACGCCAGCCATGCCAGGTTGACGCTGAATCCGAGTGATGACGCCATTGAAAAAATTGAGCGGGCGCGTGCGGCGCTCGAAAAAAAGCGGGAGGAAGATCTCGCCAATGCTAAATTCGCTGCAACCACCATAGACGGCCACCACGTCGAGGTCGTCGCCAACATCGCAGGTGAAGAAGACGCGGCTGCTACGGTGTCGAAGGGCGGCGAAGGCGCGGGCCTATGCCGTTCAGAGTTTTTATTTATGAACCGTGCCAACGCGCCAAATGAGGACGAACAGTTTGCGATCTATAGTGCCATGGCGAATAGGCTCGCACCCGGCCAACCACTTATCATTCGCACCTTGGATGTAGGTGGCGACAAACCGCTGCCCTACTTGCCAATCGAAGAAGAGGAGAACCCTTTTCTCGGCCTGAGGGGGATTCGCGTATGTTTGCAACGCCCGTCTATTTTTAGAACGCAATTGCGCGCCATTTTGCGGGCGGCTGAAAGTAGCCGCAGCAATGGCGCCAATATCATGGTGATGTTTCCGATGGTGACGACACTGGAGGACCTCAGGCAAGCGAAACGGATGCTCGAGGAAGAACGCAAAAAATTGGCCGCGGCAGAGATTCCAGTCGGTATCATGGTCGAGGTGCCTACCACGGCGATTATGTCTGACCAATTCGCAGAGGAAGTGGACTTCTTCTCCATAGGAACCAATGATCTTACACAATATACCCTGGCCATTGATCGCGGTCACCCGGCACTCGCCGCACAGGCCGACGGACTCAACCCCGGCGTACTCGCACTTATCGCCAATACAGTAAAAGGCGCGCACAAACACAAAGCCTGGGTCGGCATCTGCGGTGGCATCGCCAGCGATGCGGTCGCCGTGCCCATTCTCCTGGGGCTCGGCGTCGATGAACTCAGTGTCAGCGTGCCGAGTATTCCCGAGATTAAAGCGACTGTGCGCAGCTGTGAGTTAGACCGCTGTAAAGAGATCGCTGAACAAGCCCTGCTCGCCGGCACCGCAAGCGATGTCCGCGCGCTGGTCGCACAGCATTATCCAGACCTCATTTAAACAATAAGAAGCGCTATAGGAGCGATTCATGAAACTTTTTCACTCAACATTTGGCATCTTACAGCAGGTGGGGAAATCGCTGATGCTGCCTGTTGCCGTGCTGCCAGCCGCGGGTATTTTACTCGCGGTCGGCTCGGCGGAATTCGATATCCTGCCAATGATTGTCTCGCAATTGATGAAAGCGGCCGGCAACGCTGTTTTCGCCAACCTGCCTATCATTTTTGCCATTGGCGTTGCATTGGGCTTTACCAAAAATGACGGTGTATCAGCACTTGCCGCCGTTGTATTTTACGGCGTATTGCTGGCGACCATGGGCATTTGCGCCGACGCCAGAGGCATAGAGACCAAAGTCATCCTCGGTATTAAAACCCTCGAAACCGGTGTTTTCGGCGGTATCATCAGTGGCATCTGCGGCGCCGCACTATTTAACAAGTACTACCGCATTCAGCTGCCAACCTATCTCGGCTTTTTCGCCGGCAAGCGCTTTGTGCCTATCGTATCCGCATTAGTGGCGATTTTCGTCGGTATTTTGATGAGTTTTATTTGGCCGCCCATCGGCGAGCGCATCGAGGTTTTTTCCGATTGGGCCGCTTACGAAAACCCCTTGCTCGCGTTTAGTATCTACGGCTTTGTGGAACGTTTGCTCATCCCATTTGGGCTGCATCACGTATGGAATACACCCTTCTTTTTTGAAGTGGGAAGCTACACGGACCCCAGTACTGGGGAGGTTTTTCGCGGCGAGCTACAACGCTTTCCAGCAGGCGATCCAACGGCAGGCTATCTAGCGGGCGGCTATCTGTTCAAAATGTGGGGACTCCCCGCGGCGGCCATTGCCATCTGGCATACAGCAAAACCCGAAAATCGCGCCAAAGTCGGTGGCATTATGATATCCGGCGCAATCACATCATTTCTTACTGGTATTACCGAGCCCATTGAATTCGCATTTATGTTTGTTGCGCCAGTACTTTATGTCATTCATGCAGTACTCGCCTCCGCTGCATTCGCCTTTTGCGCAGAGTTCGGCATACGTCATGGAACCACATTTTCACACGGTTTAATCGACTACCTCACACTTATGCCACAGGCCAAAAACGCATGGTGGCTTTTGGTTATCGGTCCTTGTTGGGCATTGATGTACTACGTAATTTTCCGATTTGCGATCCAGACCTTTAACCTTTTAACACCTGGCCGAGAGGATTCAAGTGCCGAAGTGGAAACAAATCAAGTAGAGGGTTTAATGGCCCATCAACTTGTGCTCGCCTTCGGTGGTCGCAGCAATATCGAAAACCTGGACGCGTGCATAACACGCTTGCGCGTTTCTGTTGCGAACATCGCCCAGGTCAATCAGGATCAACTAAAAACACTCGGTGCAAGCGGTGTTGTCGTTGTCGGCAACAATTTACAGGCGATTTTTGGTCCCGCATCGGAAAACCTCAAAACAGATATGGAAATCTATCTGCAAAGCGCAGGCGACGAAGCTGAATTGATCGAAGCGCCGACAAATCAAAGCACATCAGCCCCGACCAACATCGAGGAAACAAAAGCGCTGAATCAGGAAGAGCTCGGCAAAATGCATAGCATGCTTAAGGCCGTCGGGGGCCCCGCCAACGTTCTCCGCGTAGACGATTTTGCAAACACCAGGGTCCGCATGGAACTCAGGGATGCAGAAAAAGTCAATGAAGCGGCGCTTGAATCGGCCGGTGTATCGGGGTTAATGAAACTCGCTGGAGGTGTGGTTCACCTGATAGTCGGCCCAAATGCACCGGGCTACGCCAAATTCCTCACAGTGGAATTAGAGAACTAAACGGAACCCGTGTAAAACGACTTTCCAGCATATGATTCCCACAACAGCAAAAGCAGTTGTGGGTGCCTGCAGTTTTGACAATGTCACTGCCAAAAACCCTCTTTTATCTACATCAACAAAAATTTAATTTGTCTCTTGTCCGCTCAGACGTTACATTTAACGCGCTAGCAAGCACACGCGCTCGCTAAATAAGAATTCTAATAATAATTGCGCAGCAAGAAGCTACATCAATGTCAAACATAAGAGACGTCGCCAAACAAGCTGGTGTATCCACAGCCACGGTGTCGCGTTATTTTAGCAACCCGGCAAAACTCTCCCCTAAAAGTGCAGAAAAAGTTCGCAATGCCATTGAGTCGTTGAATTACACTCCGAACCTGCTCGCCAGAAACTTCAATAAGTCGCGATCCTATTCTGTGCTGGTGCTGGTTCCCGATATTGCCAACCCGTTTTTTTCCAGAATTATTCGCGGTATGGAAGATGCTGGACAACAAAAAGGTTATTCCGTATTACTGGGAAATACGCGCTATTCTGAAGAACGGGAACGTGCATACATTAATTTAGTGAGTACACGCCAGGCCGACGGTATCATTCAGCTAAGCTACAACGTTCCCCGCGATTTGGATTCCCTCCTCGGAAGGTTTGTGCAGGCGTGCGAATGTATCGAGAGCAATAAATACCCGACAGTCAAAGTCGACAATATCGCCGCTGCGCAAAAAGCCACTGAACACTTTATCGATATGGGGCACAGACGTATCGCCTGTATACTTGGACCGGAAACCAGCCCGCTCACACATGACCGCCTTAAGGGCTATGAACTCGCACTTGCCAACGCCAATATTGAATTTGATCCGGACCTTATTGTTGCGGGTGACTTTTCGATGAATTCCGGCTTTCACGCGGCATCGAAATTATTGCAGTTAGAAGAATCGCCTTCCGCCACTTTTTGTATGAACGACGAAATGGCCATCGGCCTTATTCGCGGCATTACCAACGCAGGCCTTTTAGTTCCTCAGGATATGTCAGTTATAGGGTTCGACGATATCGAATTTGCGAAATACTGCGAACCACCGCTGACAACAATATCCCAACCGATGGAGGACCTGGGAAGAACAGCGATGAATTATTTATGCGATTTATTGACTAACGAGACCCGCGATAATAATCATTCCGTATTGCCAACCCAATTTATTGTGCGCGAGAGCACGGCACGCTATCGACCTAAATAATGAAAAGAAATACGCAACAAAAAAAAGCGTTGCTCGTATTTCTCTGCTCTGCAATTTTCTCCGTTAACGCTTTCGCGCAGGCTCAGCGACTTCTATAATCCAAGAGCGGGTTAATACTGATTGAGGGTCATGCGTGTCGAGCGACATCGAATTGGACAACAAAAAATTGCTGGGTCTGGTGGCCTCAAACTCTCCCACCTATATCGAATCTATCTTCGACGCACTCGCATCCGGCCGAATTGTTGTGCCGTTGCGCACTGCCGAAGACGAAGCGCGAATTAATGCGACTGGCCTGAAAGAACTCATTACACCCAACGCCAAAACAGGCTGGTTTTCACCCCGGTTTAACCCCCAGACAATCGCAACAGCGGCACAAATTTCCTTTACATCTGGCACGGAGGGAACACCCAAAGGCGTTATTCTGAGCCACAAGGCCCTCCACAACGTTATCGAAAGGCTCATCGCCATCTCTGGTATTGACGCGAGCGCACGTGAATATATCGGCGTTCCGGTTTACCATTCCTTTGGCTATGGCCGCTGCCGTTTATTAGGTACCGTTGGCGGTCAGGCCTACATCCCACCCAAGGGTTTTAACCCCAGCGAAATCGCACAAATGCTGCGCGAGCAATCGATAAATTCTTTATCCGCTGTGCCAAGTTTATTGCGTGTGTTACTCGAACACAAAGATGTGTTTGGAGACGAACGCCACGCTCTCCGCTGGATTGAAATTGGCAGCCAGCCAATGAGTGGTGACGAAAAATCAGCATTGCGCGATGTATTTCCCGAAGCGTGTATTGTGCAACACTACGGACTCACAGAGGCTTCGCGCACAAGTCTATTGCGCATTGACGGCGCAAAACCAGCAGAACTCGAAAGTGTTGGCAAAGCTTACGGCGACACGGAAATGACTATCAGTGATACGGGTCGTATCCGCATTCGGGGTTCCCACCTCGCCAGCGGTCTATTGATTGATGGAGAGATTCACCCACTCACGAATAGCGATGGGTGGTTTGAAACGAGCGATCTCGGCCGATTGGAAAACGGGTTTCTATTTTTTGAAGGTCGCGCAGACAATATGATTAACTGTGGCGGTCAAAAAATTGCAGCAGAAACCATTGAAAAAGAAATTTTTGCACATTTCGGCCTCTCTGGCGGCGTAGCTGCATCGCGCGTACCAAATACCGACTATGGCGAGGGCGTGCTTGTCGCAAAAACATCCGCATTGGACGTGAGCGATCAGGCATTGGAAGAATTTGTCAACGAAGTACTATCGCGACATGGCGTCGACGCGAGCAGTGCAGTATTAATGATGAACTTAGCATCCCTGCCAGTAACGGACACGGGAAAAGTGCAACGCAAAGCGCTCGTCTCCATGTTTCAAAAAAGTACGAACGAAAAAGTAAATTTACACAAACCAGACAGCGAAAATACCTCTGGCGATCCCCTGGCAACACTACTGACACTTTTCCGTAAAAAAAGTGGCCCGACAAAAAAGGTAAGCGCAGAAGACAGCGTAGAATCCCTGGGACTGGATTCCATTTCGGTTGTCAGTATCAGTATCGAAATCGAAAAACGTGCTGGCTACATTCCCAATAATTTTCGCAGTTTAAGCATTGCCGAATTAGCGCAATTGGAAAAGACAGCTGATAAAAATATTTCCGACAAGTCAGGCCGACGAGAACGAGTAAAAGGTGCCGACAACGAAAACCCTACTGACCTCAGCTTTTGGTCTCTGATAAAAGAAGATTTTATTACCCACGAGCGCGACTTTTTCAGTCAGGGGTTTTGGGCCATCTTTAATCATCGTTTTGGCAACTGGCGCATGAGTGTTAGCGCCAAAATCTTGCGTGCGCCACTGACACTACTATATTTCGCTCACAAAAAATGCGTGCAAATATTTTGCGGAATTAAACTTGATTACACCGTAAAACTGGGCAGGCGTGTAAAGTTAGAACACTTTGGCGGCATGATTATCGGCGCTACAGAAATTGGAGATGACGTAACGCTGCGTCAAAACACGACGCTCGGCATTCGGGATTTAAGTGACTTAGAGGGAAAACCTACCTTGGAACAGGGCGTAAACGTGGGCACCGGTGCGGTCATTGTCGGCAGAATCCGCGTTGGACGCTATAGCGTGATCGGCCCGAACGCTGTAGTCGATGCCGATATTCCGCCATTCTCTACTGTTACCGCAGCTGCGTCTATCGTGACTCAACACACTGAAAACGAGTAAAAAAAAGCAGCTTCAGTTTAATTAGCTGGAGCCTGCCGCTTCAGATTCGGTGTTCTCTTTAACAAAGTAGACGGCTAGAGCACCGAGCACCATCGATACACCCGCCATCGTCAATATATGAATGGCATGGTTATCAAAAACAAATCGCAAAATTTGTCCGCCGACGAGACCCGCAATAATTTGCGGTACAGCAATGGTAAAATTAAATATCCCCATATAAACACCGGTCTTATTTGCCGGCAGCGAGCCCGCCAGAATGGCGTAGGGCATGGCCAAAATTGCCGCCCAGGCGATACCAACACCAATCATAGGAATTACCAGGCCTAATGCGCCCTTTGGGATAACAATTTGAGTAATAAACAAATCGACATTTACCAATGTCGGGTCCTGAAATAACTGGAAGCAAATAAAGCCGATACCACCGGCAAGCAAAGACAGCGAATACGTCAGCTTACGGCCAATAGATTGCGCAAGCTTTGTTAATACGATCGAGAATAACGCACCGAACAGTGAGTAAGCAGCAAATAAAATACCCACCCAATCACCCGCAGTACCTTTAGCTACTCCAACCGCTTCTGGAATTTTTTCCAGCGAATGCAAATAGTCGGAATCAAACCACTTAGTTTCCACCTGCCAGGAATTTTGCGTGATGGCTGGCATGGTATAGACCCACATAAGGTAAAGAGAAAACCAGGAAAAAAACTGCACGAAAGCGAGTTGTTTCATCGTCGTGGGCATATTTACCAATAGTGAAAAAAAGCCACCCATTTTTTCACCAAAACTTTTTTTCTCACGGCGCTCTTTTTCAAGCTCGGCGGCATCCAGGCCTTTAAACGCATTATATTGTTCGGGCGGATATTCTTTGGTGCGAATCACCGTCCATAAAACCGCGCCGAGCAGCGCGGAGGCACCGATATAAAATGCCCAGGTGACCGACGGCGCGACTTCCCCCGCCTTTGCCACATTGTCCAAACCGATAACGTTGGTGAGCACAAAAGGTAAAATGGAACCGACAAGCGCACCGATGTTAATTAAAAATGACTGAACCGAGTATCCAAGTGTGCGCTGTTCTTCAGGCACCATATCCGAAACCAAGGCGCGAAACGGTTGCATGGTTACATTAAATGCGCCGTCCATTAAGGCCAGCATCAGACCACCAAAAATCATCGGCGCCATAATCGCGACAAATAGCGGCGCATTTGGCATTAGGAACATACCAATCGCTGCGGCAAAAGCACCAGCTAAAATAAACGGGTTGCGTCGGCCGAGGCGGTTCCAGGTGCGATCAGATGCAGAGCCAACAATGGGCTGAACAATAAGCCCCATCACCGGCGCAGCTAACCAAAAAAGGGATAAGGCATGGAGGTCGGCGCCCAAGTCCGACAAAATTCTACTGACGTTGGCGTTTTGTAAGGCAAAACCGAACTGAACACCAAGAAAACCGAAACTTACGTTCCACACCTGCCAAAACGACAACTTTGGTTGCTTCATTGTTATTTTTACCTCTGCGTAAGCTTCACCCAAGTCGCTGAATCATTTTCGCGTTTAACCTGGGGCCTAAGGCTAATTTAATAGCACTTAGTACCATAGACAAGGCATGGCCGCTAATTTGATCCGCGAAACTGCGCCTGTACAAAGTCGATAAACGCCTTTATACGGACCGGCGGATAAACCAGTTGGGGATAAATCATGTAAATGCTATGTTCGTCAGTCGGCACATCGCTCAACACGGCAATCAACTCACCGCTGCGCATATCGGCGTCCAGGGCATATTCCGGCAAACGCACGATTCCTTCGCCCGCCAAGGCATATTCGCGCAGTAAGCGGCTGTCATTCAGCACAACCCAGCCATCGGCAACAACTGTTTCCCGCGAGAATCGCCACACTTCCTGTTGACTCGCAGTCAAACACTGATGAGCGCTTATATCGGCAGGCGTTTCAGGTTTACCGAATTTTTCAATATAGGCAGGCGCAGCGCAGCAGAGGTGCCGATAACGCAAAACCGGTTTAGCAACCATATTTTGCGGCGGTGCGCTGGTCGAACGAAAAGCGATGTCGAAGTTGCTCGCCATCAAGTCATGGCTTGTATAACTCGCATCGATGTTAAAACAAATATCCGGGTGCTGCCGACGAAACGCCGCGCATATGTCGGCAAGAAAGCGCTGCAAAAACAGTGTCGGCGAGGTAATTTTAAGCTCGCCTTCCACAGCATCCCTATCTTGTTGCAGGTTTCGCTCTAACGACAACAGAGAGCGCCGCAAGCCTTGCGCGCCCTGCAACAGATTCTCTCCAGCCTTGGTGAGTTTCACGCTGCGGGTCGAGCGCACCAGCAGTGCAGTTCCCAGCTCGGTTTCCAGTTGTTTGACCTGATCTGACAAGTAGCCTCGGGATATACCCAGGTTTTCTGCTGCGCTGGTAAAGCTAAGCAAACGCGCGACTTCGCTAAACAATATCAGCCGTTCAAATTTCTTATGTTCCCGATTCACCCTTACTCCAACAAAACGCTATAACAAACTTTAAATCTGATTATTTTATATAACGAACAATGATTTCTCGAATGTACACTTCTTTTGCCTCGCCAGCTACTTAAAATTGACGCTCGATTGGCCTACCAAGAGCGACCTATATGACAGATCATCCCTTGCATAAACATCTGCCTGGCATAAGCCGAATCTCACTTGGCTGCATGAGTTTTGGTGGCGGCTGGGACAATACACCGCTCGCAGCTGAAGACCTTAGGCTGCTTCGCGAAGCAGTGGACGCCGCACTCGAGGGCGGCATCAATTTTTTTGATCACGCAGATATCTACACGTTTGGCAAAGCTGAACAGGCATTCGGCAAGGTACTGGCCGAACGTCCCAACTTGCGTGAGGAAATCTTTATCCAATCCAAATGCGGCATTCGCTTTGAAGACGCCAACGGACCGAAGCGTTACGACTTTTCTAAAGAATGGCTATTGGGCTCAGTTGATAACATCTTAACGCGCCTGAATACCGACTACCTCGACGTATTGTTATTGCATCGACCCGACCCATTAATGGAAGTCGAAGAAATCGCCGACGCCTTCTGCCAACTTAAAAGTGCCGGTAAGGTAAGATTTTTCGGGGCGTCCAATATGCACCTGCATCAACTGGCCCACCTCCAAAGCGTATTAAGTATGCCGCTGGTCGCAAACCAAATTGAGATTAGCTTGCAGAGACTCGCGTGGCTCGACGAAGGCGTTTTGGTTGGCAATTCCAGCAGCCGTGCGATCAATTTCACCCCTGGAACGTTGCAATACTGCACCAGACAGCACATTCAGATTCAGTCCTGGGGAAGCTTATGCCAGGGGCTGTTTTCCGGGCGCGACCTGACCGGCCAATCCGAAGCCATCATCGCTACAGCAAACCGCGTTGCCGAACTCGCCGAAACATACACCACCAGCCGCGAAGCCATCGTGCTTGCCTGGCTAATGCGCCACCCGATAAAGGTACAGCCGATTATCGGTACAAGTTCTCCAACGCGCATAACGGCGTGCTCAAAAGCAACAGAAATTACTTTGACACGCGGTGAATGGTACGAGCTTTACCAACTGGCACGCGGCGAATCACTGCCTTAACGTCAACAGGCAAACACAAAGCACACACTGACATACGTATAAATACTGAAAAGGAGGGACACAACGATGCATTTAAAGTCCGCTCAATCTATTGTTACACATGCGCTTAAAAACGCAGAAGATAAGGATCTTCAAATAGCTATTGCTGTTACCGATGCGCACGGAGAACTTGTTTGTTTTGCGCGCACCGATGAAGTGAGCCCGCAGGCAAAGGTGCTTGCGCAAAATAAAGCTTATACGGCCGCTCGAGACCGTCAAAACTCTGGCCAGCTCGGCAGCTGGGCACAAGCGACAGGCAAGGATATGAGTTATTGGACCGACGCGAGAATTACCGGAATTGCCGGTGGCGTGCCAATTTATAAGAGCGATCGCGTAATTGGTGCCGTTGGCATAAGCGGACTCAGCGAGGCAGAAGACGAAAGACTGGCACAACAACTTGCCACATTTGAATATTAAGGAGACCGAGGTAATGAAGAGCTCTATAAAAATACGTACTTTTTTCGCTATTGCATGCGCCATCCTCATCGGCACAGCCTGTTCTAAATCGAATGACGCTTCTAAAGAAGATACTCCGGCAAATACACCTGGCCCGGAAGCCAGCCCCGCTTCAATTTACGATGACTATCTAAATCGTGATGTGCGGGACGATGTTTTTTATTTTGTTATGCCCGACAGGTTTAATAATGCGAACCCAGATAATGACAATGGCTCAAAGGAAATTGCGATTTCCAGTGGCGGTTTGGATCGAAGCTCAAAATGGGCCTTCCACGGCGGCGACATGCAGGGCATTGAGGAAAAGCTGGATTATTTAAAAGACATGGGCATAACAGCGATATGGATGACGCCGATATTGCGCAACAAAGCCGTGCAAAAAGACGGCTTTGCCCATCACGGTTACTGGATTGTCGACTTTACCGAAATAGATTCTCACTTCGGCACTAACGATGATTTAAAAAGTCTCATTAATGCAGCCCACGCCAAAGGTATAAAAATCTTTTTTGACATTATTACCAACCATACCGCTGACGTAATTAAATATCGGGAGTGCCACGATGAGACTGGCAAATTCAAAGAAGGCCTGGACCGGTGTGAGTATAAGAGCCTCGCGCAAATTGCAGCCGGAGACACCTACACACCGTTTGTCCCAGAGAAAGAACAAGGCCAAAAATTCCCCGAATGGTTAAACGACCCTCAGTATTATCACAATCAGGGAGATACCACCTTCGAAGGCGAAAACTCGCTTTACGGAGACTTTTTTGGCTTGGATGATATCAACACAGAGCATCCCCGAGTCGTCGAAGGCATGATCGAAATTTACCAAAACATTATCAGTGAATTTAAACCGGACGGTTTTAGAATCGATACTGTGCGCCATGTACAACTCCCCTTCTGGCAGGAATTCGGACCGGCAATCATGGATCACGCAAAAAAAGAGGGCATTCCAAATTTCCATATTTTTGGTGAAGTATACGACCCGAGCCCGGCAAGCCTTAGTCGCTTTACGACAATCGGAAAACTGCCTGCGGTATTAGATTTTGGTTTTCAGGATGCAGCCGCAAAAATCTTTTATCAGGATCAAAATCCGGAAGTGATGAAAACACTTATCGACAACGACGATTATTACAACGACGCCGACAGCCAGGCCGATTTATTACTCACTTTCCTGGGCAACCACGATATGGGAAGAACAGGTTATTTTATTAACCAGGGTGTTGTGGATGCTTCGAGTGAAGAGAAACTCCAGCGCAGCATTTTATCGCACGCATTAATGTATATGACGAGAGGCATTCCTGTCGTTTACTACGGAGACGAGCAGGGCTTTACCGGCGATGGAAATGATGTAGACGCACGCGAAAATATGTTCGCGTCACAAGTAGCAAGTTACAACGATAATATTCTTCTCGGCAGCACCCAAACAACGGCAGAGGATAATTTTAACAGCGAGCACCCTATTTACCGTGCACTCAAAGAGTTTGCCCAACTTCGCTTCGATCATCCAACCTTGAGACGCGGCATCCAGATCAACAGGTTTTTTGATACTCACACCAAGGCGTTCGCTTTCTCGCGCGTAGATATTGAAGAGCGAACGGAATATCTTGTGGTATTTAATTCTGACACTCAGACGCAAAGCGTTGAACTCAAGGCAAGCGCCGATACCTATAAAAATATTTATGGCGATGCTGATATAAACATCGAGAGTGGAAATGTAAAAGTCGAATTAGCCGGTCTTAGTTTCGCTGTGTTTAAAGCCGAACAAGCACTCGCTGCATCGAGCACAGACATACAATTGAAAAAGGTAGAGACAGGCAAAGATGCAGAGCACTTATGGCACGTCCAATACAGTATCGAAAGTGCTTTACCCATAGCGCTGAGAAAAGTGACTACCGAATATCTCGATGAGAATGGCGAATGGCAGGTAGCCGCCCACGATTACACAGAACCCTATTCTGCTTACATCGAAAAAACCAAGTTCACACATGAAGAACAGCGTAAATTAAGAGTAACCGTCGACAACCTGGCCGGCGACAAAAAAACCAGCCTTATCGCTCTGCCCTAGCAAAACAGATAAAACATAACTGACATAAAAAAGCCTGAATCCCTCCTGATACAATGGCCATTGTGAAATGGCATTGGCAGTAAAGGGATTCAGGCCTTGTCACATCATAATGCTGCGCTCCCCCACTCCCAGCAGGCATATCAAACGTGTGTATTTGCTACTTTGACATGCAACCCTTTCCCGTAAAACGGAGCTACGCAGACAGTATCATTAACAAAATGTCACGTCTTCGATGCTTCACCCAGAGAATCTGGTTATAAGCGTCCAGTTAGTTGTGTAGTGGCCTAAAAACTTCGTACCAAAAGTTACGTGATAAAGTGAACATAACACAGAGGTACGAACCATGAAAAACCGCTCTCACTATACATCGGCATTCAAATTGGATGCAGTCAGTCTGGTGCTCGATCAAGGCTATAGCACCACACAAGCCAGCGAATCACTGGGCATTCGCCCTAATACCTTAAAAGAGAATGGATAAGGCGGGTAAAACGAGAGCGGGCAAGAGAGGTGCCGGAGTTGGGTAAGGCGCTGACGCCAGAGCAAAAGCGTATTCAAGAATTGGAAGCACACATAAGCCGCATCGAGCGAGAGAAAGAAATTCTAAAAAAGGCTACGACGCTCTTAATGTCCGACTCTATAAAATCGTCCCATTGATCAACGATTTAAGAGCGTCATACAAGCTCGCCGAGTTATTATCGGCCTTTGGTGTTGCCCGCAGCAGCTACGCCTATCGGGATCAAAAACAGCGACGCCGCGACATAGCGCGAGAGCGTCTGCGCGCCAAAGTGATTGCCATTCATCGCGCCAGCCGGGGCTCCACCGGCGCAAGACGTGTCTCCCAAGCGCTTCGGCAGCAAGGGGATACTGTCGGGCGGCACAAGGCGGGCCAGCTGTTTAAAGAGGCAGGCTTGGAAAGCCGGCAACCGCGAAAACGGCGCTTTAAGCAGGCGCCTGGCGAAGGAGTGATAGCCGACAACACCTTGAACAGGCAGTTCGGAGTGTTACATGCGAATCGCGTATGGTGTGGGGATATTACTTACGTATGGTCGGGACAACAGTGGCTATATCTCGCGGTGGTTATGGATCTGTATAAGCGCCGGCTTATCGGTTGGGCGTGTGCAGCGCAACCGAATACAGACTTAACCCTTCGTGCATTAAGAATGGCGTATGAATCGAGAGGGTGCCCTAAAGGCGTATTGTTCCACTCAGATCAGGGCTGCCAATACACGAGTCAGGCCTTCGTCCAGCAGCTCTCAAATTATGGGTTAAAGCAAAGTATGAGTCGCCGGGGCAACTGTTGGGATAACGCGCCTATGGAACGTTTCTTTAGGAGTTATAAAACCGAGTGGATGCCGTTTTACGGGTATGCGCATGTCGACCAGGCCCAAAAAGATATCGCGCGCTATATCCACTACTACAATCATGATTGAGGACACAGTTACAACAATTATCTTGCCCCTGCTGTCGCAGAGGTGGCTTAATATCACGTAACTTTTGGTACGAAGTTTTTAGGCCACTACACCTTAACGTTCCAGTCCCTTGCGATTTTCTCCGCGTAAGCACTGGTTGTTACGGGATAAAAAATTGGCTGTTCGGGTAACCGAGGAGGCCACTTTTTAAAACCACTTTCCTCTACGAGTTTTAGCTCTTCCGGGCCTGTTGGCCGATACAAAGTAATTGTCTTAATTGTTCTTTCCTCAAAACTCCCACTCTTACGAGTGGGAGGTGTTATTGAGCCGGTTTGGAAGGAGCTAGTTTGACCATGTCATTGAGTACACTATCTAAACCACCATATACAGAAATCTTATCGATTTTTGCAGTGATTCGTTCTAGCGCTTCAAGCTCCTTCAATCGCAATAGCACTGGGTTGTTTTCCATTACTTTTGCGGTGTTATGTAGTGATCGCATTGCTTGAGTTTCTTCTCGTCGTTTAATCACGTTAGCTTCGGCTTCTTTTTGAGCTTCGACAACTTGATTTAGGATCACTTTCATATCACCGGGTAGAATAATGTCTTTTACACCCACACTTCGCAACTTTATACCAAACTCGGCTAGTTTCTCACTAACGCCATTCGCGATCACTGAGTTGAGGGCATCCTTATCTTCAAGTAATTCATCTAATAGTTTTGTGCCCACGGCTTCTCGCAATCGCAATTGAAGCTCTAAGTACAGAAAGTTCGCGTAATCTTTCAGTTTTAGTGCAACGCTTTCTGGATCGACAATGTTGTAGCTCGCTGACAAGTTAATACGCAAGCTCACACGATCTTTAGTCAAGATTTCTTGGCCGCTTACATCAATGGTCTGTACACGTAAATCAAGCAGCTTTACTACAATTGACCGGTTGTATTTCCAGAAGGCGTAAGCGCCGGTCTCAAGTACACGCTCTAACTTACCGTTAACTTGTAGAAGCCCCACATGTTCATCTGGTACCTCTGCATAGCTAATGGCATTCACAACTTGTCGGCTTGTACCGATTTTTACGCCTCGACCTAAAAGTGCAACTAGTTCATCTTTGATTTCATAGTTTTTAGTGATATCGACGATATCTACTCGAACGTCCTCAGCACCTTTCCAAGTAACCAATAAATTACTTGGAGGTAGAATATCCGAGATTTTTTGATCGCGGTAGATAACACCGACCTCACTATCATTTAGCTCAAACACATCTACATAGTCTTCAAGAAGCGCTTGGTACTGACGCACCAAAAACTTGAGCTTTGGGTGCTCAAAGCGCACTGAAGTAATGTCAAACTTTTCTACTGTTAACTTTCGCCCAAAAGTAGACAAGCGGTGTCGCCCTGGGCCAAGTACTTTTTGTAGCCGATCTCGATCAAAGAGCAACGCTCGTTCGTTATCGGCAATATCAACTGTTTTTAAAAAGAACATCGTATTTCCTTTTGCCTTAAAAAATTAATGGCGAGGCCCACCCTCGAATACAGGGGGATCACATTTGGAATCGGCAGGAGTTCATTCTAGAGGAGTGGATTTATTTATCACTCACCCAACAATCATCCTTTTATATTGAGGTGGTGTATAAACGCATCACATTCATAGAATGTCATCGTGCCAATTCGACCCATCTAACCCGGCTATATTGTCGGCACCCTGAATTGTGATCAGCCAATGGCTTTCGCTACTGACCTACCCAATTCAAGATCATGGACCTCTCGTAGATTTTAAACAAGAGTGAAAGTCTTGTGAGGACTCGAACCTCAAGCCTCTCGGCCTTCCCATAGAGTCGTTTTGGAGACGACGTGGTGTTTTTGACGGGAATCGAACCCGCTACCGATAGATTATGAGTCTATTGCTCTACCCGAATGAGCTACAAAAACCATCCAATTTATTCCCGCTTTCGAATTGGTACACAGCACGTTAACAACGCTTGTGCCAGACTGGCGTACAGAACCAGTTCCGCTAACTCTCGGCGAAGATATAAACTTCTGTATGGAATACGACGTAAGTAATTTACGCCGCTTTCCAAGTTCTTTTACCTGAAAATTGTTTTTCCAAGTATTCCATTTGATCTGCTAGTACTTTGTGTTGTGCTAAGTACATGGATTCAAATATATTTGGTCTAAAAGGTATGGCTAATAACTTCATACCCGCTTGTTCAGGTGTGCGGTCCGCTTTAAAGTGATTGCACCTTCCACAGGCTGCCACAACATTTTCCCAAATATCTAATCCTCCTTGTGCACGCGGTACTACGTGATCTCGTGTCAATTCTACGTGACTAAATTTTCCACCACAGTACATGCAGTGATAATTGTCTCGACGGAATAGCATTCGATTATTAAATCCGGAAACCAATTTTCTTCGATGAGTATCACCTCGAGTTGCAATAACTGGGCTGATTTCCAACGAAGATTGTTTTCCGGTTAATCGGTTTGTTCCTCCGAAGATAACTAAACTTTTATCTCCAAGTTCCCACTGCACTAAATTTTTAACATATAAAACGGCCGCTTCTTTCCGCGAAAGCCAAGAAGTTGGCGTTCCGGAAATATCTAAGCGCAATACTCTGCCCATCTCGTTGCTCCTACTGGTTGCTATACTGGCGTCCCCGGTAGGATTCGAACCCACAACCTACGGAGTAGAAATCCGTTGCGCTCTCCAGTTGAGCCACGAGGACATTAATGTTTTATAAATGTTGTTCCATCAGCAGAGTTGTAACCTCCTTTCGTGAGCTCTTCAGCTAATAGAACACGTTTATTGCGGTCGCTTTCTGTTACCACTACATAATGTGGAAGTAGTTTTTTTGTCCTAGCCCATGCTAAGACATGAGTACCGTTTTCACGGCCATACAAATAAAAATCCACGGCTAATATGGAAATCGGATTTTCTCTTAGTATTTTTTTCGCGGAGTTGCTATCACTGCAATAAATATCTGCGTGATAACACTCGCGTTTACTTAGTGCTATGCGCATGATGCTCTCCTTGATTGAGTAATTGAGAATACTTAGGGGTGACTAATGGGATTCGAACCCATGTCAACCTGGATCACAACCAGGGGCATTGGCACTATGCTATAGCCACCCCTAAGTATTCTCTTATCGTTAATTGGCACTCCCGGCTGGATTCAAACCAGCATCAACTTGTTTCGAAGACAAGTGCTCTATTCATTGAGCTACGGGAGCAAAGAATTGGTCCGCCCGGTAGGACTTGAACCTACACCTGTCGGCTTAAAAGGCCGATGCGCTACCATTACGCCACGAGCGGAAAAAAATAAATTGGCGCTCGATGCAGGATTCAAACCTGCATTACCGGCTTCGCACGCCAGCGTTTTCTTCAATTAAACTAATCGAGCAAATTGGAGCTCACGGACTGGATTGATGTTTTACATCCATGTAAAACAGTTACTTCGTAACCGCCCTAAAGGACGCCTTAATTTGATCCTGTCAAATTATTTGAACCGTCATCATCTTCCTTACAAGGGAAGTGCTTTGCCGTTAAGCGACGTGAGCATTTTTTTAAAATTTGAAGTGGTAGACGTGAATGGAATTGTTATTTACATCCCTGTAAATAATCGCTTCGCGACCGCCCGTTTGGGCGTCCAACTCTTACTCCTGCAAAGTTGTGAACCACCGTATCCTGTGTGTAAAACAGGTGCTGACCGCCATGGATGGCGGAAATGAAAACTTTGCAGGAGCAAAAATTTGCCACCCAGTTGCACCCGAGGGCATTGAGCTACACGTCCATTAATTTGGTCCGGGTACTAGGATTCGAACCTAGGGCCTCTTGCTCCCAAAGCAAGCGCTCTTCGCAAACTGAGCTAAACCCGGAAAGAAAATTTTTAATAGATGAAAAATAAATTGGAGCGGCATCAGGGAATCGAACCCTGTTCCTCTGCTTGGAAGGCAGGTACCTCGCCATTCGGTCAATGCCGCTTGGCGGTTCGTACGGGATTTAAACCCGTGATCCCTCGGCTGACTACCGAGTGCTTTAAATCAGGCTAAGCTAACGAACCGAAAATTAAACGCTTGAGACTACAGCGTTTGCGTCGAACCTTTTGAAACCTTACCTTGTGGCTTGCGACCACAAGTTAATTTCGTATCCACATCATTTCCCGCAGGGGACAAGGATGTAATTCGACATGGCTGCCTTTTTTTAAAAGTGTGGCGATTCACTTGTCGTGTTTTGTTTTTCTGCCCTTTCGTTACCGCGAGCCTTGCGAGCTCTAAAGGTTTGCGACCAACGTGCACGTTGTGACAGATGATCTTCCAGCTTGCGGCCGGTTAATCAGCCTTGTTCTACTTGCGTAGCAAGGCATTAAGCCATTTTCACAAAACACCGGACGTGTCTTTGCATTTTTCTGTTTGGGTTTGAAATGCTGGGATTGAACCAGCAGCCTATTGATTACGAGTCAATTGCTCTACCAGTTGAGCTAATTTCAACAACCTGCTGCAGCGAGCACGTCCTGTGGTTTTATCGACTTTTGATCGACAAAATGCCACTCGCCACATGTCTTTCAGCTACCGCTTACTTAACGGTTTTCAAAGCGACGGTTTTTCTTCCGACACTTATCAACTGCACAAATGCACTCTCTTGCGGATCGCACCTTTGCGCTACCCTTTGCCTGTCTCAGGTAAATGTATTGGTTTGAGCGTGATCCAACACCACTTGCTGATTTATGAGCTTGCATTTCCTCCAAGTTTTTTACTCAAAGGTGCTTAAACTCATTCAGACGCTCTACATCATTGCTGATATCTCCATCTTGTGATGAAGCCTCTGCAGGCTCGGCTTGCATGGATTGACCAGATTGCTCTGGCGGAGTTACGCAGGCGTCCCCCCTTTACACGATTTACACCGTGCTATCTTGGCCATACCCAATAAACCTAAAAGGTTTAGTTCTGGTGGAGACCGTCGGAATCGAACCGACCACACAATGCTTGCAAAGCATCGTCGCCCCCTTGGTACATGGGCCCCCGAAATTGGAGCACGAGGCCGGATTGGTTAACACATCCGTGTGTTAAGTTGCTTCGCAACCTGTGCAAAGCGCATCCCAAAATTGTTCCTACAATTTTGTCTAACCGGCGTAATACGGGGTTTGCAATCCCGCGCATACCCTCTCTGCCACTCGTGCATAGTTTTTATTTGGCAGCAGCGCCAGGATTCGAACCTGAAATACGTGAGTCAAAGTCACGTGTGTTGCCAGTTACACCACACTGCTATTTTTAATTGGTCGTGGAGGGTGGGGTTGATGACTACATCCATGTAGTCAGTTGCTTCGCAACCGTCTATACAGACGCCCAAATTTTTTCCTGAAAAATTTGTGAACCACCAACACCAATTTTATGAAAATCGCATTGACCACCAAGGATGGTGGAAATGCAGTTTTTGCAGGAGCAAAAAACTGCAAACGATTAAACTACTCCACGAGTTTTGGTGCAGGTGGTGAGAGTCGAACTCACAACATCTGGGATTTGAATCCAGCGCGTCTGCCTATTGCGCCACACCTGCTTAAATTGGTAGCCAGCCCGAGATTCGAACTCGGAAAATCGTGCTTCTAAGGCACGCATGTATGCCAATTCCATCAGCTGGCCATTATTGGTGTGCCGAGAGGGACTCGAACCCTCAGCGAACAGGGCTTAAACCTGTTGTGTATTCCAGTTCCACCACCGGCACATTATTAAAAAGTTGGAAGAAGGTGGAGGAGTTGAACCCCAGCCGTATCTCTACAACTCGCCGGTTTTCAAGACCGGTTGTCCGCCAATGGACCGCACCTTCCAAGTAATCAAATTGGCGGAAGCGAAGAGATTCGAACTCTTGAAGCAACTTTCGTCACTTGCCGGTTTAGCAAACCGGTGCCTTCACCGCTCGGCCACACTTCCTGGTTTTTGGTGGGGAAGGTAGGACTCGAACCTACGTCTCAACATATTTCGCATTTACAGTGCGATCCCTTTGCCACTTGGGTACTTCCCCTAATTTGGCTGCTACAGCTGGCTTCGAACCTGCATCCTCCCGGTTAACAGCCGGGCGCTTTACCAGTTAAGCTATGTAGCAGTAAATTGGTGTAGAGAACCGGAATTGAACCGGGATCTCCTGGGCTTCAATCAGGCGCTCTCGCCATTTGAGCTATCTCTACAAATTTGGTTGCGGGAGCCCCTCCTTTCTGCTTCACTATCCCGCTTTTATTTGGCACACCGAGTAGGATTTGAACCCACATCTTCTGGTTTTGGAGACCAACGCTTTTCCATTAAGCTATCGACGTAACAATTGGTGGACATGGCGGGATTCGAACCCGCGAAAGGAAACAACTGAGGCATTACTCTCAGCCAAGCTAATTACTTGGAAAACGCGCGCCAGCTGACACCCGCCGTAGAGCATCGAGCCTGCATCCTCAACCATGCGTAATAGCTTATTTCAGTAACCTCCGGTTTTACCCGGCTACCCTTAACCTAATCGTTTTTGGTAGTGGTTCTCCATTCTCGCCTGCATGCCCAAAAATTTGGTATCCCTAGCCGGACTCGAACCGGCGCTGCCTGATAGAAAGTCAGGAGTCCTCACCACTAGACCATAGGGACATTGGTTGGCAGAATAGGAAAGGCACCTATGTCTAATCAGTTAGACGCCGAGGGCTTTGCCCTTATTAAAAGGGGAAAGCAGCTACCTGCCAAAAAAAGCGACCACATTGTTAAAAAACCGATACCGTGTCGGTGGGTATCACACCTAAATAAAATTGTTTCCGCACATCCATTGCGCGTTTAGCAATTCCGATTGCTAGAAACAAAAATCGCAATCCGTGCGAGTACTACTCCATAAAATTCCGCTACTTAGCATCCAGCTTTCGCGAATTCGTTCTTCCTAAAACGTACGCTAACGCCATCCATGGCTCTTGCGTTATACCGCCCATCCGTGGGCATAAAAAAACCCCGATTGTTGCCAACCGGGGTTTCTCTAATTCACCGGAAGGCACAGCCTTCCGTTATCGAAAGCTGCTTACATTAGTTTGCTATCACCAAAAGTTACGCAGGGACGTTCTAGCCCACTACGGAGTACATTTGTATCTATGGATGGTGTGGGCCAGCCCAATAAATAAAAATGCTTGCTATGTTGCTGATAGTTAAATTTCATAATTTTTTACTTACTGTTTTTTGTTCGTGTTGCGAATCTGTTTTAAACGATACGCGCTGTTTTTTTTCTTTTCAAATTTAATTTTTGGTGATTTTTTGGGTGTATTCCCGAATATTATATAGCGTTATTTTTCTTTAGGGTGAGCAATTCCCTATTGCAGCATATGGCAAAATTTCGGGAAGGGGACATCGGAGAAAAATTGATTAAAATTCAAAATTTCCCTACCGGTTAAATCACACTATTCATCTATAAAAAAATGTTCTAAGCCTCAATTAAAATAAATCTCTTTTTCCTGTTGATTTCCTAAATTTGGTGGGCCGTGAGAGAGTCGAACTCTCGTAACTGGCTTATGAGGCCAGGGTTCTAACCGTTGAACTAACGGCCCATATTTTTAAATTTTCATTTCCTTCAGGCGAAAAAAAACCCGAAAAGCGTATTTCGCCTTCCGGGTTTATTGTTTGAATACTTAAACTAAAGCTGGAAGGCGTATTGCCTACCAGAATCTTCGTCTAGCAGGCAACGTGTGGACGTGCGAGATCCTCCTGTGGATTACATATCATCCCGGGCGTCCAGATATAAAAACTGCCGTGCTTCGAACGTAGTAAAGTCATTACAACCTCAAATTAAGTTTGCGCGGATTGTATGAGTCGAGGTATTAAAGTCAAGCGATTTCTTATGAGAGGCTTATATTAGGTACCGTTAGGCTCAAAGATCCGTGCATCTCAAATACCTGTTGGGAGTCTTGTGCTTACATATTAAACAGCACACCGATGAGCCTTTGATTCATATAGAAGCTTTCTCTACCGAGCTTATGCTTTTGGAGAGTTCCATCATCTGAGAGAGCATCTAAGTATCGAGTGGCTGTTGCACGAGATACGCCAAGGTCTTTTTCTAGAAAAGCGACTTTAGTGTATGGGTGGCGAAATAAATTATTTATGAGGTCTTGGCTGTAAAATTTGTGTTTGTCACGGATTTCTTGCTTTATTTCGAGTAACAGCTTCTGGATCTTTTGAACTAGATCGATGGTGTGTATCGCTGTTGAGCTCACACCTCTAAGCATATAGAGAAGCCAAGCTTCCCACTCATTTGTGTCACGAACGTTTTGAAGTTCTGTGTAGTACTCATCTTTGGTTTGGTTGATGTACCGGCTCAAATATAGGATCGGTGTGTCTAAGAGACCTTTCAGCAGTAAGTAAAGGATATTAACGATACGGCCAGAGCGACCATTGCCATCGTAAAAAGGATGAATAGTTTCAAACTGATGATGTATAAGTGCCATGCAAACTAACGGGTCGAGGTTTTGCTCCGCGTTAATAAACGACTCGAGGTCTGACATATATTGAGGCACTAACTCGGGTGAAGGAGGTTCAAATACAACTTCGCCTGTTCGGTCATTTTTAAGCACAGTGCCGGGTATTTTTCTGAAGCCTGCTCTGTTTCCTTCAAGCGTTTGCTGAACTTCCATGATGGTATTTAAAGTAAGCGCGTCTTGTTGCTTCACTTTGTCGAAGCCTGATCGTAATGCGGCAGCGTAATAGGCAACTTCTTTCGCCACGGGATCAGATACGCTCGTCTGCAGCTCTTGTTTATAAAGCGCATCTTGAGTGGTGATAATATTTTCAATTTCAGAGCTGCTTTGAGCTTCCTGAAGTGAAAGCGTCGATATTAAAATGCCTTCGTTCGGGATAGTTTTGGCGACACCTTTGAGTTCAGCCAAGTGCCTATGTGCGTCAACCAGTGCTCTCAGAATAGCTGGTGTTTCCAGTTCTTGAGTTGGTGGTAATTTATTCAATTTGACGCTGCTCATGCTTCAAAATACCCGGTTTTTTGAGAAGTTTTGGTCTTTAATTCTCAATAATAGCGAAATTTGAGAAGTTTAACAGCTATCTTCTCAATATTTTAGATTTTTGAGAAGTTTAGCCAAGTGTGATAGTTAGTGGATGCGTATGGAGAGGTTGTCTATATAAATCAATAAAGGGAACTTTGTTTCTCTTGGTGGCGCTCTAAGGGCTACTTCGATAGTTGGAATTCTTGCCGCAAGAGCTACCGTTGCTGCGATCAGATCTATGGCGATTTTTGCTCCTCCTGGTTCAGGCGCAAGTAACTGGAGCCCTGATTTAGGCGGACGTATTCCGCTCGTGTAATTTGTGTCATTTTCTATCTAAATTGACATTTTTAATTCAGTGTTTCCATAGCATCCAACAGTTTTTAACTCTTTATACGCTGTAAGTAGTACTAAGGTTATCGCCAGAAAGCGTGCCTGGTGGAAGGCATTCGTGTGGGTATCTAATGGTACAAAGCCTTCGTAGATGCTTACCTAGACACCCATGTTAGAAGCCTCAAAATCTGGGGTGAAAGGGCGGGCAAGTGGTACAGTGGGTGTCAGAGTAAATTGCAAGATCTGAAAGCATTTCGGTGTCTGTTGAGCTACCAAATGACTTTACTGTTAGAGCTGGAGAGGAATATGAGATTGAAGCTTTTGGAGAGTTTAGCCCTTTTCATCCTGATGTAGAGCTTACTTACCATTGGACTAAGTCAATTTACTTTCATCCACTTGAGCAACTAATAGCTGATAATGGTGGAGTTTTTGATGAATCACTGTTAAGTTCAATCGAGACTGATATAAATTTTTCAAGATCTCAAACAATTAGTGATATGTCCAGTGCCTTAGGAGAAGGTGGGTATATTCAATATTCCGTACAGATTGGAGCGGTAGTTTATTCGTTTGATTTATCTGAGGTCAACTCGGGAAATAGCTTAGTTCCTATTGAATAACGACCCAACCGCAGCGTTTCAACTGCCTGTTACTTATTGGGCCAGTATTCACTTTTTTCAGCCTGAAAATAACTCAAAGGTTGGTGTTGTAACAAAGGGTATTGCGCCGTTTTTGGGGTTTGAGATTGAAGTTTCTTCGTGTGATTTAACACCAGCGAAAATTTCGGAACACGCTTTTAATACGGCTGCGTATATCGTTTGTAGTGGAGCTGCATTAAAAGACAATGAGAATATTACAACAAATTATGGTTCGAAATTTACTGTAAAAAATATTACGGCATCAAATAATTATCCTGCGTTCCTACGTTTATCTCATAACAACGAATAAATACATTATGGCGACATTTTATAGATTTTTAACGGTTTATGGCGGCACAAAAATTAAATTCCACAAATCTGTGGGGCGGTCTCCTAGAGTTATGGCGGGTCATGATGTTCCGCCTCAAGAGTTTGAGTGGTGTTTTGATGAATTAGATTCCGACCTTTCAAATTATAATGTGAAAGTCTATCGTGCGCCTTGCGTTGATGAAAAATGGGCTTCAATCGATACGATGATAAGCCTTAAGAAAGGGGTGGATCTTCCTGATGTGCGAACTTCAGGTTCGTTTGTTGCTGTTTCGTCGAAAGTTAAAAAAATAATTCTGGAACTTGATAGCTTTGAACATCAGTTTGTAGAGAGCGACTTTACAGATAAAAAAGGTGCTGTATTGAATGAGCAACAGTACTTCCGCCTAAACGTTAGGAAATTCTTAAGCTTTGACCATTACGATGAGAATTTTTTTGCTCCTAGAAAATCTTACGATGTAAGTCCGAAGGAAAGAAAGATGTTGTCAGCAATTCAAAATAATGATTTTTTGAAAAATGAATTGGCGAAGATACCGCTGTGGCGAATTTGGGGACAAAGAAACATAGTTTATTTTAACGAAGAATTATTGTCCCTGCTGCGAAGTGAAAATGTTTCTGGAATTCAAACATATTCTGAAGTTGCGAGAAAACCTGGCCAAGGAGTCATTAGTTGTGGATAGTGTAAATGTTAGTGGGAATGGAACTGCTTTAGGAGGTAGATTAGATGATTTGCAAGGTGATCAGGCCTGGGCGTCACGAAGTACGTTTAACAATGAGGTTCAGGCTCAACATCTTATACCTACCTCTAAAGAAACTTGCGATAGAATTACTTTCAAAACACTGCACGGAATCATAAAATCTGTGCCTCTAAAACCAACGAAGTCATGTATTGATCAACCTTATAGTCAGCTAGATAAAACCGATAGTTACTATAGCGATAATTAAATTATCACTTTTTGATTCTATAAAAATACCTGAAATAACCTCTTAAAACTGTACGGCTTTACTCCTTGGGTGAAAAGCTCATATCCAGGAAGAGAGACTATATACCCTTACGAATTAACCGAAATGCTTGTGAAAAATAGAATAGATTAAGTGGATAACTGGAGCTACCGTATTAACTTTTGGGCAGTGACATATGTATTTGTTGAATAAAAAACATTTTCTTTCCTTTCTGATTTCTAGATCTTTTCTAGTGGTCTTGACTACTTATCTGGTTGCGTGCGCACCGACAAAAACTCACACTGACCCTCAGATGAACAGCAAGTCTAATGCAACATCGCACCGAAGACCAATTCAAGGCATTAGCGAATCGTTCTTCAAAAAAATGAAGGAAGTATCAGATTTACTTTCTCCAGATTATGCAACGCTTGGCTATGTTGAGCCAGATTATGTGCTGGCCAAGGCCAAATTAAAAGATATGGAGCTTTTTTGTGAAACGAGCTGTAATGAGTACGAAAAGTCACATATCTACCTTTACTACGCTTATATCTTTTATCAAGAAGGTGATCTACAAGTTTCAAAAGATATGAATGACAGGGTGGTGACCTTTTCTCCAAAAATACCTGTGGCTACTGAGCTTAACGCTTTAGTCCTTTCCGCAGCGATTGAATATCGCCTAGGGCGACCACAAGAAGTTAAGCCGTATTTGGAAAAAATAAAGGCGCTATCCCCAAAACGGTATCAGGAGCTCACAAGTTTAAGAGCGGTGGTGCTGCACTATGAAGAAAAATATGATGAAGCTTTGAAATTAGTTGATATCAGCATTTCAAAATCAGGAAAGCCTTTGAATTCAAAGGAGCTTTATCAGTTAAAGCTAGATATTTTGAACAAGGTTGATATGGGAGGTATGAAAGCCGTTGTTGAAGAAAAAATAGCTGAGCTAGAAAAGCCTAACGGCGACTATCTTCCAATTGTGAAGGTCGCACCCAGTTATCCTAAGCAGGCGATATTAGATAATATTCAAGGCTTTTGCACTGTCGAGTATACGGTACTGACGAATGGAAAAACTACTGATTTAAAAGTGGTTGAGTGCAGTAATGAAATATTTATTGAGACAAGTTTGAAGACCGCTGCCAAGTTCGTGTACAAACCCAAGGAAGTAGACGGAGAAAGAGTTGAGGTTCCCGGTGTTCGCAATCGATTTATATTCGAAATAAAACAATAATTTGTACAAATTATAATAATATTGCGCTGCGCTCTTAACGTGCACTGCCCAAGTGAAGTTTTTCTGATCGTCTGGTCTGACCTATGTAAGGTGTTACATGGGTGTCGGTTTTTTACGTAGCCGATGAAGTTGATTTGAATTGTTAATTTGCATTCGTTACTATTTTGTTTGAAAAAGATATTGATTTGAGGACAACACGTGTTTCCATACAAGAATACTTTAATACTTATTGTTGCTTATGTTCTTATCCTTTCTTCCTGCGGTGGCGGTAGTGAGAATGATGGTAGAGATGGGCGTGGAGGTAGCAGTGGTAATCTTCAAAATTCCTCAATAGATAGTCTTTTTGAAGGGAATAGATTACGAGCCGTTGTGAGTCCGACGAACGCAAACCATATGCTTTTGTCCACCATAGAAGTCGTAGATTTGATCGAACAGTTTGTTTTTATTTCTCTTGGAGATATTTTTGATCGTATATATCTAGGCCTTCCTGAAGATGAAGTGTTAGATGGAGAACCTATTGGACAAGATACTGTTTGCCAGTCAGGAGACGCTTCCACTGAAGATAATACGAACTCAGATGGTGTTGGTGTTATTTCTATCACTTTTAATGATTGTTTTCTTGGGGCTGATTTCATCGACGGCGTAATAGCAATTGAGCTTTCAACACAAGATAATCTTGTTGATATAAATATGAATATCGATGGGTTGCGGTTGATTAGTTCCGCCGATAACTTGGATGTAGTGATAAATGGAGAAATTGAGCAATCTTTAATAAGTCCTGCCTCTTTTTTTAATTCGATTACTTGGTCTGGAAGCCTCATCATCGAGCATATGAGTAGCGGAATTCAAGTCTATGCGCGAGACCTGGTTAGAACAGGGTTGTCCTGGGATAATTATCGAATTAGTGGCCAAATTCTCCACTCTGTTTTCGGTTTGGTGCAACTTGATATTGATACTTCTGATTCTATTCTCGCATTGAGTGGCAATGGCTCAAGTCTAGACGCGCAGTTTACTCCCGGAAATTACAGATCAGAGGTTAGTGGTTTTTCTGTAACAGATTATGCTATCGCGCTGAATTCTGATGGAAATAGCATTGCAGACCAGGAAATTACTTTATCAGTTCAGCAGTTATTGAGTTTTTCAACTGATCAAAACTCTACACTAATTATTGATGTTTTGGGAGATACTGCAACCGAGAATGGAACGCCTACTACTCTCACCTTAGATGTTGAGAGTGGTAGTGACTTTTTTGCAGTCGACTGGTCGGTAACGCTTGAAGATGGTGATTGCCAACCAGATTTTACTGTCGATGGGCTACTGCAAATTACGTTAGCACTTGAGTGTTCAGGAACATTGTTAGTCGGCGCAGAGGTTTCTAATAGCCTAAATAGCGAGTTAGTAGAAGTACAAGTCTTCTTTCAACGTGATTTGCCGGACGTTCAACTTGTGTCTCCCCCAGAATCTATTGAAGAAGGTGTCCAATTTTCTGTCTCTGCTTTGGAAAACAATCCAGAAGATGGTCCTTTTGATTATGCCGTTGCGTTTGGCCCTTCGGGGACATCTGCAGATGGTAGCGGTGTTTTGACTTGGGATGGCTCATATATTCCTCGTGTTAGTAATACACTTGACCTCAATTTTGGTTTATCAATAACAAACGATAGATCGGTATATCAGAGCTTTTCTAGCACATTGACTTTTGAGAATTATGTGGACCCGATTGAGTCAGAATTACCTTTACTGCCACGTACATTTTACGGCGCTGTGGATTTGGAACCAGAGAATACGGCTGGGGATATTGTTTTCTTTCGTCAAAACTCAGGTACAGAGGTTATTAAGTACAGTAAATCTACGAATGATTTTCGCACAATAATTGAAGATGATCCGAATTTTTCATTGACCCTGCCATCTAACGAAGAAAGCACTCGCGTTTTAAATTATGTGGATTGGAATTCGGATCAGGTTAAAGATTTAGTCGCGATTAGAAGATATGGGTTTGATGACTCATCCAATCGCGGCCGAAATCTTATTGTCTACGATATGGAAAACGAATCAGTTCTATTGGACGAACAGATATTTTTGAGCAGGCAGTCTTCAATCGGTGAAGGTGAGATTCGCGATATACACTTCGTTGATATTGACGGGGATGGTAACAAAGAGTTTGTTTTTCTGTTAACAATGCGCTTGTTTTTAGCAGATGGCTCAGATGCTGCTGGCGGTATTTATTCTTATACGCCAGGGGCGTCTCAACCTGAACTTTTACTGAATCTTACTGAAGAAGACTTTGATTTGAGTTCTGGGCATGCTTTGGTTGTTACTGATTTGGACAAAGATTCAAATGTTGAATTGATTTTGGCTGGCACTCGTTTTAATGAAGCAACAAAAGATAGACTTTTTGTCTTTCAGTTGGAAAATAATGAGCTAGTTCTCGAGCATTTCTTTGGTGTTCCTATTGGGTTACCCCTTGGTTTCTCCGATCTGTTTGTTGAAGATGTAGACAATGACAATCAGTTCGAAGTTGTAGCTATTTTTCAACAGCAGAGTGATGTTCTATGCGGCCCGAGTGGTTCAGTTCATACTGTAATTTATATTATGGATGAGGAATTACAGGTCGAACGTCAAAATGAGTTAGTCGATACAATTATTACTTCTATTTCTCGGAATAACTCTCCTGGAGGTAATGTGTATATTAACGCCCGCGATTGTTCTACAGATCAGAATCCGAAGATTTTTGCCTATTTCAACGTATATTGGGGGCAGACGATATGGAAACGACAAGTTTTAACTAATGCAGCTTGGCTTTTCCCTAGAAATTCTGCGACATCGTTTATCGACGCGGAAGGGCGTCCTAAATTGGCTATCGGCGGATTCCTACAAATATTGATTACGCAATGATTGGATTAAAAGCATATTTCTTAGCATTAAGGCAATCTCTCAGCAGGAAAAGCTCGCTCAATACTCGTCTTTAGACGAGGCAGATGCTTTATTGAAACGGGCATCCGACGGCTCCTCAACAATTAAGCTATTAATTACGAGAGCAATGGTTGAGTATTTGTATTAGGAAGTGTAGCGCTCGAATTGTTAAATTTAAGCTGCGATGGAAATTTGAAACAAACCTCGACAAGCAGGTTTCCAGGAATAATTGTGAATATCTAACGGTTTCACCGCTTTATTTTCCATCATACATTGAGGCGTGTGATGTTTAAGGGAATAGTGTGTTCGATGAGTGTTGTAGTAACGTTTGAAACGGTCCAGCTTTTTCTGCAAGTCAGTTGCATTCCCAAAAAGCACATTATCTAAATATTCTCGTCGTACAGTACCAATCAATCGTTCAATAAAGGGATGTGATATTGGCGTACCTGGAATCGATTTTATTTCTGCAATCTCAAGCAAACGTAAGCTGGCTTGCCACCGTAGCAGCGTTTTAGGTTTTAATAATACGGCAACCTTGTTTAATCGCTTATCTTTGATGAGATCGATCATGAGACCTAAGAGAATGCGATCCCTTAGCTCAAGGTTCGGGGCTCGCTTTCTGCCACGTATGATAATGGCCAGTTGATGCCTTAACGCGGCATTTTCTGCAGCCAGGGCTTTAACGCCGCCGGGCTTGATAATACGGAGGTAGGCGTGCACAAAAGAAGCGATGTAGAGGACAAGCGCATTCATGGCGCGCAATACTATGCAAGCCGAATTGAATGTGCAAAAAATGCGAGCCTGGTACTTTGCCTTGCTGCTTTTTCTAGCAAGGCATGTGATAGGCGGGTAAAGGATTAAGCCTCTATTCTATGGCCTTGCCTTTAGAGATCGGATTATCCATGAGGGTTTGCGCCTTGTCGGCAATATCGCCACAACATACGCTATACCCTCCACAACACGGTAATAAATCATGTAAGGAAAGCGTTTTGCTCTCATGTAGTAAAGCTCATTATGCGTCTTGCTATGAACCCCGGATAAACCTTTAAGGATTCCAGATCAGAGATAAGACAATGTAAAAAGTATTGGCCTAAGCCTGTTTGACAGCTATCGTAAAACGCTTCACCAACATCAAGATCCTGGGAAGCCTCTTGCAGAAGTACAATTTCATCACTGCCCATTAAATTTACGCTGTTTCAACTCTTCCAAGCTAACCCATTTGGCTTTACCGTTATTGAGCAATTCAACACGTTCTTTTAATACATCGTCATGCCACGCCGGGGGCTCTACATCGCTGTCTTCCAGCGCCTCCCAAAGAGCCTCTATTGCTTGAAGCTTTTCGCCGACGCTCATACTGTCAATGTCAGACTGTTTCATGATTAGCCTATCGCTATCGATCACATAATGGCCTACAAGCATATCAACTTTCCTCGCTTTGTGCCGCCCTGGCTTTCGCCGGATAAGTTGCCCGATGAATTTCTCGTAAATTTTCCACACTCACATAGGTATAGATTTGTGCTACCAGCTCACCACCCGCGCCGGTTATGTTCACTTTATCACGTAACTTTTGGTACGAAGTTTTTAGGCCACTACACGCTGCTTTAAGTTTGTATTTGGGTGTGGGCTGCTAAATACCTGTCTCGAGGTGTATAGCATACTAATTTGGAGGTGATTTTAGAAGGAGTTATAAGTCTATGATTTATATAGATATATGTATTTTGTTGGAATGCTCTACATGTCGTATAATTGCAGTATGTAATGTCGTATATTTGTAGATTGATATGGCCCTTAAGACCTTGAAAAGTAAGATAAAATACCGAATCAACAGGAGTAAGGCAGCAGTCTTTACCCCTGGGGACTTTTTCGACCTGTCAGATCGTGATCAGGTGGGCCGGGTGCTGCGTCAGCTGGTTACCGAAGGCGCTTTAGTGAAGTTTGGTCGTGGTTTGTATGCCAAGGCGAAGCGCTCGAAGCTTACCGGTAAGTTGATACCGGTGAAGCCTTTACCTGATCTGGCTAAAGAGGCCTTGAGCGATAAGTTGAAGGTGAAAGTCGTCGTATCAACAGATGCCACAAGCTATAACCAAGGCGGTACCACTCAAGTTCCAACTGGGCGTGTTATTGCGGTGAAGGGGCGTGTATCCCGTAAAATGGCCTTCGATGGCAAGTCAATAAAGTATCAGTATGTCTCTTGATCCAGACGTCGTTCTAGAGATCGCGACGGAGCTCGGTGTCGATCCAGCTTTTGTCGAAAAAGATTGGTATTCAGTTCAAGCGCTGTCGTTGATTGCCGATTTTTCTTCTCCCGATATTACCACTATTTTCTCTGGTGGTACGAGTCTCTCAAAAGGGTTTGGCATTCTCCAAAGGTTTTCAGAAGACTTAGATTTTCGTTGTCGATATGAAATTGAAACTTCGGGTAATCAACTTCGAAAAATGAGATCTGAATACCGAACCCAGCTAATTGAAAAGATAAATAGTTGTGACTTTGTTTCACTTGATGAATCAGATATTGCCAAAGCCAGTAACTACATAAAATTTCCTTTATCCTACGAGAAAAAGCAGTTTGAACATGCTTCGCTTCGAGCGGGATTACAGGTCGAGTTTAGTTTTACACAGCCTCGTCTTGAGCCGGAGATCCGAGAAATTCAATCATTTGTATCACAGTTCACTGATGGCTCTTCTGAAACTAAAATACTCTATCTTTCTCCTGTTGAAACTGCGTCCGATAAGTTAAGTGCATTGACCTGGAGAATATTAAAGCGTGATCGTAGTGATGAAAACGATGATTCAGCAATGATCCGGCATCTCCATGACCTGTGCGCATTGAAAATAGTTGTGGATGAAAATAAGGGGCTTTTTCTGGAAACTGCATTTTCTTCCTTTGAAGAAGATCAGCAAACAGGAAAACGTGATACCAAAGGAAGCTTCGTTGATTCGATGAAATCAGCGATTACTTCATTAGGCGAAGATGACGAATACCAAAGAGAATATGCGCATTTTGTTGAGGCAATGTCCTATGCGGATGACGAAGACAATATTGGTTTTGATGAAGCGAAAGAAAACTTTGAAGAAATAGTCAGCTATTTCAATTAAGAATTGAGAGGTGAATAGAGAAAAACGGTAAGCATCGACACGAGAGTGTAGTGGCCTAAAAACTTCGCACCAAAAATTACGCGATATTAAGCCACCTCTGCGATAGCAGGAGCAAGATAATTGTTGTAACTGTGCCCTCGTCATAATTGTAGCTATGGATATAGCGCGCGATATCTTTTTGGGCCTGATCGACATGCGTATACCCGTAAAACGACATCAACTCAGTTTCAATAACCGAGACACCCACGTTAGAAGCCTTTCCAAGAGATATTGCACGATATCCTGCTTACTCGAGTGAGCATATTTTTCATAGCAAATAAGGTGCAAAGATATTCGACATCGGTATTGGTTCAAACATGAGGTATTTTTAGTAAAAATTTAATAAAACTGTGCTTGTGTTTAAGGTTTAGTATTGATAGTGTTTTGGGCGACAAATCCTCCACTACTTGCAAGGCATTCTACTTAAACGGATTTAGATGACGTAAATGGACCTCGAAAATACTCGCGGCGCATCTGCGCAAATCAATTTTCTGTTTTCCAAGTATGTCGAAGTCACCGCGACTATTTATGTCTTCTGCACGCCGAAAAAGAATCCGCGTGAGTTGATTAGATTTTTTGCTCCTTGCTCAAGTGAATAAGGGTGTTAGGGAAAGTTTATTTGTCTCAATTAAGGTATTAAAGCAATGAGCCGTGTTATTAAATTACTGTTTTTCGGGTTTTTCGTCATCACGCTAAGTGCATGTGTTGAAGTTGAAGATAATGGGAATGACGAGGAGTTAGCTGCGCTTGAAGAGCAAAACCAAATTCTTCGTGAGCAATTGGACGTTATCACTGCGGATGCCGAGCCAGATCCGGCGCCGGTTACGCTTTATGGTTTTGTCGAAGACGGACTTACAAATGCGCCGATAAATGGCGGTACAGCAACGCTTACCATCGGTTTAACCGCGAGAAACCCCGTCAATATTGAAAACGGCTTTTTTGAAATCCCCGAAGTACCCTCGAATTCTGATTTCGAGCTTTTCTTTGAAGGCCCTGACGGTTATATAGGGCGCGCGTTTTACGGTCAGACCGTGAATACGCCTAACGGCATTGCCGTACAAGATGCAGGGCGAATCTCATTGTTCCCCTCACAAATGCTGACTTTTAGCGTTGTAAATAGAGACACGCTGGAAGCCATTGGCAACCTGCAATTTAGTGCCGAATCCCATCTGGGTGAAGGCTCAGCAGCAGCAGCGAGAAGGCACTTCTCTACACCTACAATAGTGAAACTGAAACCTACTCGATGGAATTACCGCAGGGCTTAAACGTGCGTCTTTCTACGGAGATCGATAATAACGCCGACGGCGAAGCTGATTTTGATGACCCAAATGTCGGAAGTGTAGGTAGTACAGCGTTCTGGGTAAATGTAGATAGTTTAGCTGGCTCAAACGTGATTTCTCTAGCACCTGTAGTTAAACCAGCGAACATCTTCCCTGAAGTGAGAATCACTGTCTTAGATAATTTAGCTAATATAGTCGAAGGTTTATCCATCTCCCACGACGACATAATATCCGGACCACGCTTAGCCACATTTGATGCATCCACATCGCAATATGTTTTAGACGTGCAAATAGACCGCTCTGTCGAAGTTATGATTCCCGCATTTGTTGTCGATGGCATAAATTATTCTAGCTCTACCATTACGTTATTTTTAAGCTCGAACTTTTCTGGCGCTGATCAAGAAATATTTGTCCAACTCAGCAATGTCAATCAAAGCAACTGGTCTTATAGCGTGCCCGCGACACAAGAAGTTATTGATATCGTTGTAGACCCTCACATTGATTTTGTTTCTACCGATCTTGAAGTGGTGTATAGATCCTCTCTGCCGACGGAAAACACGAGCTACAGAGTCTTCTATTCGCGCGCGGTCTCTGTACCGGAAAATACGGTAGTCCTGGTGAGGGAAGACGCCTATCAGGTCACGCAAGGCAATGACTCTCCAGACGATATTGTTTTGCCTGGAACAACATCTATTCAACGAACAGACCTTAGATTTCCCGTATCCACGCAACTTTCTCTAAACGACACATTATTGTCCGTGGATTTAACACCGAACCTTATTCCAAATTATTACTATCACTATGAAATTGGTGGAATTACAGATGTACTGAATGATGCAGTCGTAGATCTTAACGATAACTCGTCGAGATTTGGGATTCGCGCTAACAGTGCTTTCGATATAAACGCCGTGGTATTGGACAATGACAATTTTACCAATAACGGTGAGGCTATATTACCAACAAATACCGCTGGCGAAGCTTCATTGGCGGTCAATAGGAACGATTCAGTCTATTTGATTCTGCCAACATCTATAGAAACTCTTGAAAATTTCACAATTAGAAAATTGTCAGTTGCTCGTGGCGGTTTCCTAGAGCTGGAAGATGACTTATACAGAATTGTCGAAAATGGCAGTGTGTGGTCACAAAAATATCAGTTTATCGCTACTGCCCAAAACGAAACTATTTTGGGTGACTCGACAAACTTTCGTGGTACCTCGCTCGATGAAGGTTTTTATTACGCTCAATACCTAGGCGAGTTTATGTTCGACCACACTAACGCAAGCACTAATACAATAACTTTCGAATATGCCTACAATGCCGAAGGCGAACCAGCTAAAACAGGTACGCTGACGTTAGAAGTGCAATAAAAAAGTTTAACTAAATAAAGCGGTACCAAGTCCAGTGCTTAGCTTTAGACACTAACTTAAAAGCAAGACCGGGTACTGCTTTAATTGAATATTGTGGACTTTCCACACTATTGAGGATACTGTTCCTACATCTTGGCAGTCGCTTCAAACGTCTCTGAACTAACATTTCCTAATATGTTGATGCCGGCGAGCACAATTATAAAACACTTCGATATAATCAAAAATTTCTGACCTCGGTTCTGCACGATTTCAATAAGTATTAGTGATGGGAAAGTGGACAGGGTCAGGCGTTCGAATATAGATATTCATCCTCTCTACCTATTTCCACCTTAGGTAATGGAATCGTACGGCGCTTGAATCTAGAAACTTCAGAACGCGAAATTATCTCGAATAATGAAGATATTGGAAATTGAATATGAATAGGGTCCCTTAAGTCCCAATTCATAGTATGGATCTTTAAACTTGGCACCGTCCTACCATGATTAACCGTCTTTTTCTATAAAATAGATGGCGGTAACGCCGGATATATATCAGCGTTACCGCCATTCATTTAAAAAAAGAACGGTTTACCAGAGAGGAAAAAGTACTATCAGCAAGGCCATTTCTATTTCATTGGCTTTTTTGTATCTCTTTGTTTGACAGAACGGGAGCGTCCATATTATGTCTGGTTAATTGTATCTTGCTGCTTTAATATATGATTTCTCTAAAATCGCGTTTGGCTCTTTAATTACCATTATTGTTCAGAATGTGAAGCAAGTACTATTGCCAAGCGGCCAAAAAAGAGCAAAGTACATGGCTAGAATATCTAAGTAAGTGACTATTTTCTACACGACATTGAAGAACAAAACGCCAAATACTGGAGGAAGAGAGATGGGTGATGGAGTAACACTTTCAATACTAAGCATAACCATTTCACTGATTTTTGCGATTGTGGGGGTATTTTTCTCGCTCAGAAGTGCTGAAAACCTAAAAAGTATGGACGAGAAAATAAACTTATTAAACGAAAAGTTTATACCTATACTCGACCAATCAATGGCTGGACACCTTGAAATAACAAAAGATTTAATAAGGCAAGGGAGCTCTGGTACTGATAGTGGAGATATGAAAATATCGGAACGTTTTGACTCAGAAGGGGAGGCTCCAAGTGTATTTGCGCAAAAACGCGAACCTGAAATACCCTCGATTAAAGTTGAAGCCCGAAAATTTGTAGATTCATAAACTAAGAGGTAACTACAAAGATGTCAGAATTTTCCGATTTTTTTGATAAAAGTGAACAAGGACCAGAAATTAAAAAAACAGGCCATAATATTAGATCAAAGCTTTCTAAGATCATTCGCAAAAATGTTGGTCTTTTAACATACAAGCGAAATGACCTGGAAGTGACACCTATTTTATATACCCGAAAATACCCAACTCTCTATAAAAATAAGGTTGATCTAGACCCTAAATATAGAACGCTTCCAAATAACCCAAAAAACCAGGCGATAATGAACAGGCTTAAGAGCAGAAGGTAATGACGGAAGTTGGCCTTATGTTTACTAGACGCAAGTAGAGGTGAAGATGTGTCCTCCCAAGATATTGAAGTTAAAAAAAAGGCTACAGAGATTGCGAATTGGTTGAGAAACCCTATAGATATCAGAAAAATAAATGAAAAGCACTGGCAAATCGATCTTGCCCACAACGAGTCCCAATATACTTTAACTGTCATAGATCATGGTGATACAGTCAGTTTCGGCGCAGAATTAATTCCTGATATAGTTGGCAAAAACGTCAAAAAATTCTATAGAGAAATACTTGAGTACAATGCCATATACAATTATGTGTCTATTGGTATAGATGGAGAACGAATTGTTTTGACGATGGATAGTGTCGTAGCAGATATGAATCAGAATACGATTTTCAGAAATCTAAGTATATTTCACTCTGCACACGAAGAGCTTTATTCTTCGATACTAGATCGTGCAGATAAAAACAACCTGGCAGTTAAGTAAATTTTGTGTTGACCTAAAAACTTCACGGACAGTACAAGTGGCAACTACAGTAAGAGAATTTGAAAAAGTTAAAGGGATTAGAATAGAAAATTGGGTTCAGAAAAAATAGTAAGCTTGCCATATTGTAGTCAGAGAAATTAATCTTGGAGTGTTTTACCGTTATAGCTGGGTGGGCATTTAGCAGCCCACTACAACTTTTTATGTCCCCTTACTATCGTACCAAAGCTCTTTTCGATCGAGCGGTGTGTCCGGATGCATCGTAGGGTTACCAATTCTAAACACTTTACGATTTTCCATGCCCGCATTTTTAATAACATTTTGAACCAATGTACTTCCGTAAAAATGCTTATCAAATGTACCGTCGGCAATGGCTTTTTCCAAACCGTTTTCAATATCTCTACCCAGGCTGGGGTTATCCCGGCTGACGAAAAAATAAAGCGCAAACGGATAAACGACCATTAACTCCGTTTCCACGGTTAAATCGAGATCCTTATATCTAATAATTTCTGCCCAAGGCTCATGTACGCCTCTTGGAAAAGCATCAAAACGTCCACCTTCGAGCATTGGAAATAAATTTTCATATTTGTGTGTCGTTACAACTTCCATGCCCGCGCCACGCAAAAGTTGCGTATCACCCCAGGTTGTGCCCTGCCCTAACGGAATTCTCCGCAGATCATCAATGGTATTGACCGAATTAAACAAACCCTGCTTGTCACGCCGAATGATAAAAATTCTATGCCCCAAAAGCCCTTTAAATAGCGGTATACGAATAGGTCGCAGAGAATCTTCCATTTCACGGGTTGTACCTGCCCAAATGACGCTTAAACCACCAGACTCGAGTTCAATCAATTGTTTGGCCTGGCTATAGACTTCATCCGTCGAGCTCAATTTGTACTTGCCCGGATAATAGCTCAGAGCAATCTTTAATAAACCGAGCGAATACTCCTCGTTTTCATTATCTACCAAAGCATGTGTAATAACCTTCGCCGCATGGGAAAACTGCGGCGACACAAACAATACAAGCATTGTAAGAATCGCAACCAGACGAGATGTCTTGCGGCTGCGAACATGTGAAACCAAAAGCATAAATAACTCCAAGAATTAAGCACTTACATCGCATCGACTTTAGCGGCAGAGCCCAAAGCAACCCCATTAAACCAGCTGGCAAATCAATGGCTTATCGTAGGAATTATAGTCAAGATTTTGAGGTCTGAATGGCGGGCTAAGAGTAAGGATTCACTTTGGCTGGCGCAGCCCAGGCAAACAGGGCTATCCGCTATAACACAATCGAAGCATCGCATTTTAGGCGCCCGCTGCCTGTATTAACGCGACGAGCTTAGGGGGAAACTATTGTGTACAACTATCCCAGCCACCATCCAAGGTATAACAGCCATCTGCATCCCGATATAAATCTGCGGTTTGATTACCCGCGTTATCATTAAAAATAACGTTCGACGCACGCACACCATCGGGTAGCTGGAATAAAAACAAACCATTGCCTAAATCCGTCATTGGAGTTCCAGGCCAGTCTGGATTAGGCACCGGGGCATTCCAGAAGTAAAGGTGCATATCGTCGCCCCAGCCCGCGGGCTTTTCAAAGCTGAGCGCAATACCTGGAACCGCACAGTTGTCCGACCATGTCCCGCTGGAAATATCGAAACACCCATCACCTTCCCGGAAAAGATCTGCTGTCTGCTGCCCGTTATTATTGTTATTAAAAATCAGGTTCGCACTGGCCACACCATCCGGCAGAGTAAAGCTATACCACTCACCACCCAAAGGCTGCATTTCAAGACCGGGCCACACGAGGTCTGACGTCGCAGGATGGGTATTCCAGTAGTACACGCGCAACTCGTTCCAATCCGACGGCTTTTGGAAATACACTGTAAAACCCGGTTCAACAAAAGTGCCATTGTGCGGGTTGCATGGAAAATCGCCCTGGGCGCCCAACTGAGGGCTGACAAATACCGCAGTGGTGTGTGCCGGAACACTGAAGCTAGCATTTGCGGCGGCGTAGCTGGAGCTACTCGCGATTGCATCTGCGCTCGCTTGCTGCACAGGGTGCAACGCAAATTCAACGCCGGCAAACTCGGGGATACTTATGGTGTGCGCATCGTCATCGGCGTTGAAAATGAGCATTGCCCCATTCAGCTCAGGGTCTAAGTCGGCGCCCGCACAACTGCCATCGCTAATACTCATCGCAATCACACCCAAGGTCTGCGCCGGTCCGGTATTCCAAAACGCAACGCGTTGTTTGACCGCCTCAGCGCTGCCGAGGCGGAACAACTCGCTTGAGTAGCGAACTGCCAGCTGTTCTTGAAATAGCGCACTGGCCAGTGCGATTTCCGGCGTTCGAGGATCGATATTCGGGTTGCTCATAATCTGACGCATCGTGTCCCAACGCGAACTGTTTTCCGATGCACGTGGCAAACCTGAGGCCCAATTTGATGTGGCAAGACTAAAATCAACGCGGTTGGCCCAGGGCCCTGAATCGAAGGAGTTTCGATCCATTGACTTGGAACGCAGAATATCTGTGCCCATTTGGTGGAACGGAATACCCTGCGCAAAGTTTACAAAGGACTGGTTCTGCACGTGGATGCGCACACGTTCTGCTGTACCAAGACCATCGGGTAGTTTCGCTTGCGTATTATCCCAAAGTGTTTCGTTG
This sequence comes from Cellvibrionaceae bacterium, assembly GCA_028281575.1. GTDB lineage: Bacteria > Pseudomonadota > Gammaproteobacteria > Pseudomonadales > Cellvibrionaceae > Agaribacterium. The sequence goes on along the minus strand of JANQJP010000030.1, from coordinate 74,501 downwards.
TCGTGCTTGTCGACATAAACCACGTTGTCGAGTGGGCTCAGGCCATAGCCGACACCCACGTAACCTGCGCCAGAGTTAACATTGCCGGCGTTATCAATAAACGCATAGTCGCGCAAATTACCCGCTAAACCGATGCGAATGCGATCGGCCTGGTCCTGTGCAGACCCTGCGCCATTGGCGACCCCGTTCCAGTAGGTGCCATTGCCATTACCGAAGCCCTGCGAACGGCCGGTATCGGTGAAATTCCCACCGCGCACAGCACTGCGTAAACGGTCATTAAAGGTACCTATTTCGGTGCCACCCATATTAAACTGCGTGGCTTGATCGAAACGTTGGTTACCACTTACTTCACCAAAATCCCAACCCTCACCGTATAGGTAGATTTTCTCACCTTCCACGCCGTGATCATTGATATTGAGATCGGCCAGCGCAGCCTGGATATTTAACATTGTCGAACGTGGGTGGTGCCCCATCAGATCAAAGCGGAATGCGTCAATTTTGTACTGCTCGGCCCAGAGCACCACCGTGTCGATCATCAGGCGTTCCATCATCACATGCTCGGCGGCGGTGTTCTCACAACAGGTCGAGTTTTCGACAAAACCGCTAAACGGGTTGCGACGGTGATAGTAGCCCGGAACAACCTTATCGAGCACAGAGCGGCCGGAAATGCCTGAATCATTGGTGTGATTGAACACCACATCGACGACCACCTTTAAGCCAAGCTCATCCAGCGCAGCGACCATCTCCCGAAACTCTAATATGCGCGGCTTACCATCGCTGTTTGTCGCGTAGCTGCCTTCGATGGCCAGGAAGTGGAAAGGGTCGTAACCCCAGTTAACCGGGTCGACGTTAGCCAGGGCATTGGCGATGGCTTGAACCCGTTCGTTCACAGGGTCAGCTGCACTCAACTGTTCAAACGCTTCGCGAATCGTCATACCCGCAAATTCACTGCAACCGTCCTGCACGGCTGCATCAGAACTAAGTTCACACGCTCGAGTATAAGGCTCATCGAGGCGCACATGCCGCGTCGGGTCTTCATTGACTGTGGCGATATCGTTAACCGGCAGCAGGTGAAAATGTGTCAGCCCGGCCGCTGCAAGGTCTTTAAGGTGCTGCATTCCGTGTGACAGTGGTCGGCCATTTTCACCGTTGTAAGTGAAGGCTTTATATTTGCCACGATGTTCGAGCGCGACGAGCTCATCGCTGTCACTGAAGTCGCTCACGTGACCTTCGTAGACCGAAATATTGCGCTTTTCCGGTAGTGACTTGACCAGGGCATCCCAACCGGGGGGCTTCAATGCGGCATCATTTTCGAGATCGACGATCTGGCTGTATTCGCTGTTTGTGCTCAGGCTCAATGCGTAGGGGTCGGTGACCTCATAGCTCTCCAGCGCATCCGTTTCAGGGTGATAGACGGTGATCTCAAACTTGTAGAACAGATCTAACCAGGAAGTGCTGCCGTCAAAATTGTAAACCCCGTTGTCAATTGAGCTTGGATTCACAGTATCCAGGAGATTTTTGTTGGCATCGTAGAGGTTTAACAAAACCTCCTGCGCGGTCGGCGCCCATAGACTCAAGCGCGGCGAACCATCGTTGAGCTGCAGTCCAAGCGGCACATCAGTCGCGTAGAGTCCGTCTATCACACCCGGCGTCTGCACCCGCGTCACCTCACGCAAAACCCCATTGCCATTAAAAGCTGCCACGTAGAGCTGAGATTTCAGTGCGGCTGTGAGCTCTGCCTCACTGAGCGAAATGGAAAATGCGGGGAAGTTTGCAAGGTGTCGGAATTTCTCGGCTACAGCCTGGCTCAGACTGGCACCAGGGCTGAGTTCAAAATCGCCACTGGCGCCCAAGATTTGGTTGCCATCGACATCGAGCGCAGCGGCATCGGAGACATAAAGTCGATAGCTCGCCGCATCGCTGGCACGTGGCTGCCAGGCGATTGTACTGCTATCCAACCAGTGCGCGCCAAAACCTGAGACCTGAACGTCGACCGGAATATCACAGCTATCGCTCCAGGTCTGACCTTCGACGCCAAAGCAGCCATCGCCTTCCCGAAATAAATCCACTGTTTGATTACCTTGACCATCGTTAAAAATAATATTTGCACTGGTTGCACCGGGCGGCAAACGGAATTGATACCAGCCGTTAGCGACCTCTTCCATCGCAAATCCAGGCCAGGCCGCATCCGCAACCGACCCTGCGGCATTCCAGTAATAGACGTTAATGGCATCCCCCCATTCAGGAGGTTTCACAAAGGTGACTAAGAGCCCTAACATTGGCGCATCGCAGACATCCACCCACGCTCCATCGATATAGCAACCGTCCCTATCGCGGCTCAAGTCCGCCGTTTGGTTGCTACCGTCGTTAAAAATTACGTTGCTTGAGGAAACACTCTCGGGAAACGCGTAGCGAAACCAGCCGTCGCCCAACACTTGCATCGGAACGCCAGGCCACGTTGCGTCCGGAAGCGGAGCGGCCTGCCAATAATAAATATTTATCGACTCAGACCAATCCTCAGGCTGCTGGAAATAAACAACGAAACCACCGGCGCTGCCCGAACTATCGCAACTGTCTTGCCACGCGCTGTCAATATAGCAACCGTCGCTCTCACGATAAAGATCGGATGTCTGATTGGCACCATCATTAAAAACAATATTGGCGCTACCCACATCATCTGGAAACTGATATTGAAAAAAGCCATTGCCAATATCCGTCATTGAAACGCCCGGCCAATCAACCCCGGGAGCGGGCTCCGCATCCCAATAATAAATATTAATGCTGTCTGACCAAGTGGCGGGTTTCTTAAAAATAATGTTCATACCTGGCTGAACACCCACTTCAACAATTTCAGATTCAGCACTTATTGCATTGCCGTGGCGGTCTTTCGCCGTTGCGCGAAAGCGTAACGCTGTTCCGTCCTGCAAATCCAAAGTATCGAAATAGACACGAAAATCATCACTATAATCGGTCCCGATAAATGTATAGGCACTATCATCGACAGAGACTTCAAAGTCGACGTCAATAAGCGGCAAGGGATGGTCTTCATCCACTAGGGTGATTAATGCCGGAACTTCAAAACGCCCTTTGCGTTTTGAACCCTGAGCCAAACCAAATCCAACATTCGCCAACGTCGCGCCGTCGACTAGTTGGCGCGACTTATAAACAACGGTGGATAACGGAGGCAGGGTGAGTTCAAGTTCTCCCCCAACAGCTTCGAGCCTGTCGAAAGACCGATGGGGGTGCACGCTCATATAACTGTCGGCCGCCGCGGGAATACGGGCGCTTTGTTCCTGCGTTGAGGTATTCAAAACAACCAAATAATCATTTGGATATTCTGGGTCCACGCGCGAAATTGCCAAAATTCCGGGGGCGTCGCTAGCGAAGCGCGCATATTGTTTGCCGCGTCGCAACGTTGGGTGAAGATCCAACACTTTCTTGTAGCTGCGCAGAGTTTGGTACATCGGGTGATGTCTATCAAAATTTGCATCGGCAGTAGTAGCATCGGTACCCATTAATTTATTTTGATTCTGGCTTTCGACCAAACTTGGCATCATGTCTTCGCGGTTGGCTTTATCGCCATCGCCACCGACAAAACCCTGTTCATCACCATAATAAATAACAGGAATACCCCGGCCAAAATACATCAGGGCATAAGCCTGCTGTAGACGCGCTAGATGCTGCTCATCTGATTCGTTTGGATTGGCGCTAACAATTTGGTGACCCAGGCGGCCAATGTCGTGATTACTGACAAACGAAAGCAAATTGTAAGCGTTGCTATCGGCATCAATATAATAATCATCCTGGGCAAACATATCCGCGATACGCGTCGGCGCGGCATTGGTTGCAAATACATCTCGCATCGCGAAATACAAACCAAAATCCAGCGCCGATGGCAGCGTGCCCTCTGTCGTATAACGACTGACATTTTTTGGATTACCATCAAAAATTTCCCCGAAAATTAAAAAATCTTCCTTGCCCTGAGCAGCGGCGAAATGCTTAATCGCAGGCGTCCACTCCTGCCAAAATTCAATATTTACATGTTTAGCGGTGTCGAGTCTGAAACCGTCGATATCAAATTCTTTAATCCAGTATTTAAAAATATCGATCATACCTTGAACGACAACGGGATCTTCTGTATTGATATCATCTAAGCCAAAAAAATCACCGAGTTCATCTGACTCTCCCGAAAAACTCGAGTCACCCCGGTTGTGGTAGTTGGCAAAATCATTGAGCCATTCCGGCTGTTTAATGTCCTCCAGCCCCGAAGGCACAAATGGACTGTAGGGTGTTTGAGATGTATCGCGGTAAGGACATGCGCTAACACTGTCAGGAAAAGAGCCGTCCGGGTTGTGACACTCTTCGTAACGAATAATATCGGCCGTGTGATTCACAACGATATCGAAATAAACATTGATTCCGTACCGGTGCGCCGAACGAATAAAACGCTTGAGCTCCCTATTTGTGCCCAAATGAGGATCGACTTGAGTGTAATCCTGAATCCAGTAACCGTGATAAGCCGCGCTGTTACCATCGATCGCAACTGGACTATTTTTAAATATCGGCGTTAACCATAGAGAGGTCACACCGAGCTTGCGTAGATAGGGCAGCTTTTTATGCAAACCCCTGATATCTCCACCGTGATAATAGGACTCATCCGACGCGTCAAAACCGTGCACTGTGCGGTCACCGTCAATCCCACCGGTATCATTTCTCTCCCGGCCGTTTTCAAAACGATCGGGCATAACAAAGTAAACCACCTCATCTTCCGGAGCACGATCTTTACATGATACGAGGAAAATAATTAGCGAGAAAAATATAACTTGCTTAAACGACAGGCAGCAGCGTGCGCGGAGACAATTCATTAAAGTCACCTTGAGAAGTAAAAAATTTATTTTTATTTAACCGCGCGCTATTCAACCACTGCTGAGATTCGATGAGAACCGACTTTTTTGTGCATACGTATTCACCAATACTTAAGTAGTATCAATATTAAATATTAAAGGAATTTTCTGGTACTTTGCTTATCGAGAAAAGAAAACACTGGTTATTGAAATAAACCAGCGATATTTTTGGCAGATGAAAATTATTTCTTTTTAATCAAAATAATTTTGGAAAAAACATCAGCGTCCTTCCAGCCAACGTTTTTATCTTGGCGATGTATAAGGGTGGAACCGTAAAAATGTTCCCGTGTTGCTGAACCATCGTTATCGCAGTAGGCGAGCATAAAGCCCAGCGCCTTTCCTTCACGCAACGTTAATGGTCGATTATTCGATACGCGATGATCAAAACTATCAGGGAAAACGTTTACCTTGGCTTCCCAGACTATATTGTCTTTGTTGCGCAGCCATTTATTTTCTACATGTTCGTTGAAAAGACGAGGTTTTCCTTCTGAATCGATATCAACACTCTGCCCATCCAATAAAACATGATAAGCAAAGGCATTATAATTTGTTGTATGTTCACCACCAGATGCGTCGGCGTCGACAAAAATCTCCAATGCATCATCATCCCAATAGCGATTAAGAGGATTGGCATAGCGATCGATCAACATGTCATCGACGATCTCCGCCAACAGGTATAGACCGTCTTCACGCCACCCCAATTTAAAGCTACCGGAAAAATCATGCGCATCCGCTGGCTCGCCGATAATGCGATACTTCATTGGGTGACTGGGTAGCTGCGACCACGCAGCATCAATAACACCATCAATGATGGGTGTCTTTTTCAGATAGTAGGCCTTAGAAAATTCGGAGGCTTCCACTTTGGAAAAACTAAGCGCTATAACGAGCAGCGCGTATAAAAACACGATACAAAAGTGATTTCGCGCCAAATACCTAAAATGAGATTCCACAGACTCTTCCGATAATTTTATTTGCATCAGCAAACACTATGTAGATATAGCCCAATGCGATGAAACGTCAAATACATTGGAGAAGGTTTAAATGGATTACGAGTCACGCAAGCACTGATTTAACTTCTCAGCGACACTTTGCACATTCGGCGATTCAATCATCGTGTAGTGATCACCGGGAACGGTATGTACGTCAACGGAGCTCGCCACGCGATCCCAACCCAGGCTTGGGAAACGCGCACATCGGGACAACTGGGTTCTCGCGCGAAACACGGTGACGTGCCCATTATATGCCAGGGCCTTGTATCGATCTGCAGCTTTATAGTTGGGAGACAAGACCTGGTACATGCGCAACTCAGGATTTTTACGCTTTAACTCTGCTTCGTACTCTTTGTCCTGGAGTTGTTTTTTCACCTTAAGCCAGGCCAGTCTCTTGGCAATATATTCATATTTTGTCGCCAAAGGCTCGTTCCATAAATTTACGACGTGCGCTGAGAGCACCTCCAAAATATTGGGTTTTCGTTGCGCAATCGCGGGAGAAGGGACATCGAGCATGCCAAGAAAACTGACTCGCTGTCCTTGTGCGACCAGCATTTGAGCAATTTCAAGCGCAATAAATCCACCAAAAGAATAACCGACAATACGGTAAGGCCCCTGCGGTTGAACTTTTCGTATTTCATCCAGATAGAGCAGCGCCATATCCTCAACCCGCTCCAAGGGCTGCTGGATACCATCCATCCCCAACGACTGTAAACCGTAAAATGGGACATCCTCATCAATGTGCTCAGCAATCTGCTTGTAAAATAACGAGCCTCCGCCAATCCCATGCACACCAAAAACGGGAGATCCTGTCGTCAATTCGTTTATGCGTATATCTACCAGCAAAGGCCATAGCTGTGTATGTTCGGCTTCCCGAATTAGTTTGGCCAGTTGAGCAACAGTTCCGGTATTCAGCAATACATTCAATGGAAGCTTTTTATTAAATTTATGCTCGATTTCGTTGAGCATTTGCACGGCCGTGAGCGACTGACCACCGATATCAAAAAAGTTATCATTACGTTCCGGCACAATGCCTAACAATTTCTGCCATATACCGCGCAATATATCTTCGACATCACCATCAGCGCTGTGAGTCTCTTCTGCAATCGGGTCTGCACTCTCCGTTTGTCTCAACGCCAACCATTGCTCATATGTGTCCCGCATTTGGCTCAAACGGTTTTGATCGATGTCGATAAGTTCCCTAAGCTTTCTGTCGGGGTCGGATACGCCTGCAAGCAAAATATCTTTATATGCCTGCGCCAAGCTGTGAATAAAGTCTTTATCAAACAGCGCCGCGTGATATTTGAATTCAAATTCAAACCATTCGCCATGATCTGTGATAGATAGGAATAAATCGAAATCGGGGGTAACCGAGCCTGCATCCACCCGCGTGCACTCAATTCCCTCGAGAGCAAGTACATGTTTTGGTGTATTTTGTAATGCAAACATAACACTTGAAGCCGACCCGCCTGACACCGTGACTTGTTCAAGCGCGTATTGCAAAGGTAAATCCTGATGAGCGAAGTCGTTCGATAAATTTTTTCTTACAACTTGCGCCAACTCTGCAAAAGATAAGGTTTCGTCTATCGGAGTTTTTATAAGCAAAATATTTGCGAAATAACCGATAAGCTTCTTTAACGCATCTTTATTACGATTTGCGTTGGGTGAAGCGATAACTAATTCTTGCTGTCCGCAATAAAGATATAGCAACGAATTAAATGCTGAAAATAATGTTACGAAAAGTGTGATCCCCTGCGACTTACTGAACGCCCTCACACGAGAGACAACGTCTGCATCAACACGCAACAGTGCTAAGCCTGTATACGCGGCTGCATTTTCACTCGGAACCTTTTTAGGCAGAGCAGGTATACAGACCTTGCCACCAAGACGGGCGCTCCAGTATCCCTTTAATGTCGATAGCGCCTCGCCGCTTAACCAAAGCCGCTGCCAACTTGCAAAGTCCGAATACTGGATCTCCAGTGAATCGGACTTTTTCGCAGTACCGTGCAGATACTTCTTATATCCCTGCTCCAATTCTTCAAATAAAATACTTTCAGACCAGCCATCAAAAACGATGTGATGCAGTAGCAATACAAGCGTATATTTTTCATCCGGGAGTTTCACGAGTAGGGCTTTAAACGGAAACTCAACACCTAAATTTATTGGCGTTCTAATAAATTTAGTGATGGTTTCCCCAGAATTTTCATCCCCATCTTTCGATGCCACACCGGAAATGTCTTCAACCAAAAAAAAGAATTCGTCCACGTCGGATACCAGGCCGACTGTTTCATTACCTACGCCAATATATCGTGTTCTTAGAATCGCATGCCGATCGACAATATCCAACAAGCCCTGCTTCAGCGCAGCTATATTTAGGCCCGCGCCCAATTGAAATGTCAGCGGAATGTTGTGCGCCGAACTATTTGGGTTTACCTGGTTGACCAACCACAAGCGCTCTTGCGGAAACGATGTAGGCACCTTGACAGAAGGTGGCAACGCTTCTAGTGGAGGCGCCTGATTTTGCAAAGCTAAAAGTTTACTCATAGAAAGCCATAGGTCCTTTATGGCATTTTCATTGGAAATTCCTGAGGTCATAATTAACTCACCAGCTCAGGCTTACGTCGAACCACCACCGGACTTCAACCTGATTAGCGCAACAATGCTTGCAGGTGTACGGAAATTTTCAAATTTAATATCGGCGGGATCAAAGGCTATACCAATAGCAGATTGTATATTCATAATTAGGGTCATCGCGTTAATTGAATCCAACCCCATGGAAAATACGTCACTCTCCAAACCCAATTCACCCTCCCCGACTGCGGGTAAAAGCTCGAGAACGACCTCTGTTACTTTGCGTTGAATCTCTTCTGACATAGTACTTCTTCTCCCCGCAAACACTGGAAACAATTAATTACTCAAGTTAAAGTTTAGATGTTTAGATGAGCGCTTTTCGCAACACTTTCCCTAGCGGGCTTTTTGGAATACTTTCACGAAACTCGACAACCTTCGGCACTTTATAATCTGTCAGATGCTCCATGCAGTAGCTCATAACATCCTTTTCGCTTATTGCGTTAGGTGTTTTCGCCACAATAACTGCTTTTACTATTTCGCCTACATTTTCGATATTGCTTCCAACCACCACCACCTCGTTAATAGCCGGGTGTTTCATCAATACGTCTTCAATTTCGACAGGGTCGACCTTGCGACCACCGGTATCGATAAGCATTTTTTTTCTGCCGGTCACATAAAGGCGGCCATCTAAATCAAATCGACCGAGATCTCCGGTCAAATATACACCCTGCTTAAATACTTCTTCATTTAATTCGGGCATATTTGAATATCCGTTAGTCAATGTGGGACTGTCTATAACAATCTCACCGACTTCGTCGACGCCTAGGGGTTGCATATCATCATCCACAACATGAATAAATATGCCATGCAAAGGTTTTCCAACCGAATCCCACGTTGCCCGCTCCGGTCCGTCCATATTAATTGACAGAGCGCCAGCTTCAGTGCAACCATAAAGTTGCCGAACAGGTAATTTAAATCTGGCAAAAAAAGCATCGAAAACCGACTGTTCCAGAAAGTTCCCCGCGGAAAAACACAGCTTTAAGCTCGATATATTGGGCTCATTACTTAGCACTGCGGCACTCATTGCTTTTAGTATGTAAGGTACGGCAGGTAAGATAGAAATTTTTTCAATGTCAATAAGTTCAAAAACACGCGCACAGCGAAACATAAAGGGTGTTTCAATAGGAACACTGTTCTCCGTCACCGGTTCTAAAATTACCAGCGTCGCTCCGTTACACGTCGCCGCCAACAGGCAATTACCCAGCCCATGCGCATGGTAGAGCGGCACCAGGCAAAGGATGTTGTCGTCTGCAGAAATCCCCATGCTCGAGCCGAGGGCATCAACTTCAGCACGTAACTGAGCATGCGTGCGCGGCACACACTTCGGTCTGCCTGTCGATCCCGACGAGTACATAAATATGGCTGTAGCATTGGGATCTACAGAATTACTATTTTCCTGGCCAGCTTCTTTCTCAAAAAAACTGGAGTATGCGACACAAGTGTTTGACGCTTCGTCAATGCACACAATATCAAAAGGTTTGTCTATTTTCTCGGCGAGACTTTGGCATAAGGTCTGCCTATAACTGTCGGTAACAACACACTTAACGCCGCTGTCCTGGATATAATGCGAAACTTCTTTTTCTTGAAAGAGATGATTTATCGGAAGCACAACCGCACCGAGTTTAGTGAGTGCGTAAAAACAAACAACAAACTCAGGTGAATTTGGCACAAACAGGGCCACGCAATCACCGTGTTTAATTCCCATCGACGCGAAGCCGTTGGCCACTTGTTCAACATCTTCTGCAAGCTGGCGATATGAGATACGTCGTTCACCAAAAACGATGGCTGTTTTTTCGGGAGAGCGACGCACAATACTCTCAAACAGATTAACGACGTTTTGGTTCACAGAAGCTCACATATTTGAGTTATAAAAAATAACTCTCAGGAAATTTTTCGGTAATCATCATAATTGCCAGCCCTTTAGAATAAACACAGTAAGTGCGCGACAAAAGGCGGGCCGAAGGCGGCAGGAAAAAATGCTGGGATAATTTACCAGCACTCTCGAGCGCGGAATCCTTTATCTCTTTATAGGTTTCTACACGTTGCTCAATCCAAATTTTACCGATGGGTGTTTTTGTCTCGAGCAAGGCTTTTTGGAATTCAACGGACAAGCGCTCTGGAACGATAATTGATTCCGCGTAAATGAAATTTTTTCTGGAAATCTTGCCCTGCAAAAGCACCTCGCGCGAAATAATTTCTGTACCCGCCTCATAGCCCAGATGAAGACTTGGTTCGGAAGCCTGAGAGACGGATTCGGAGAGTTTGACCAGGCGAATTTGTTCGGCGAGATAAGCTTCTAAAATATCGGTAACCGTACCATCGGTTGTAAGCAACACCCGCTGAAATTTACTTAGTAATGAAGGGTCTATATGGCTGCGGACAAACGAGTCCTGAAGGTCTTCTCGCATTAAATGCTGCTCATCTGGATCTAATCCTGGAACCTTGACCAAGCTTTCACCACTCATTGGATGTACTCCTTGCCGCCGATAGCGGGCAGACTCACGGCCTTAAGAAGCCTGTTTCACTCATTACAAACGTCTGTTCGAAAATATTCGGGCCTTCATAGCCCTGATCGACCAGCACTAAAGCACTATATATGCCATCATCACCAAGACTGGACCAAACCTCAAAAGAGCAGATCACAAGCGCTATTTTGTGCTGAAATAAGTAAAGTACTTCTACACTTCAAGCAACAACGATGTCAGCTTGTTAACGGGCCGTTTATCTGAATGCCCTTAGTTGGGTGGGCTTGGCGAAAAAAACACGACAGCGCACCAAAAACGTGCAATATTTTATTTGAACTTTTGTCTATGACCTTGCACCGCTCCTGGTAAGTCGCCATTCAGTTCACTATTGTTACATACGTAACGCACCGAAATTGAGATGATTTATATCGCCTGTATAACTGATCTCAATGACCAATGTAGTACCACAAACACGCTGCTCACGTGCACTGAACCACGCCGGAGAGCCAAAGTGCTCGTTCAACAATGCACATATCAATGCAAACTACCCGCATGCCTAAACGCGCACGGCGCTGTCTCCAAACTGTCGCCCTGCTACTTATTTGCCTGGACAGCTTTGCCGGGAAAACATTAATTACGCATACATCAGCGAACACAGCTCAAGAATCCCTACTCCTTGAAATATTAAAACTCGCCGTTAACAAAAGCGGCCAGGGAAACGACCACTACTACAAAACCCTCCCCTCACAAACGAGCAAAACCCACATGGTCGAACAGATCAAAAATGGAAGCTTGACCGTCATGTGGGCAACGACCCGACGCGAATACAAAGAGGCAATGCACGCAGTGCGCATTCCACTTCTGAAGGGCCTTTTAGGTCATAGAATATTTATTATTCGCGATAGCGAACAGGAACTCTTCGACACTATTGAAAACTTCGCGCAATTAAAAAAAATCCGGCTTGGCCAAGGCCGTTTTTGGACCGATACTACCGTATTGCAAAAGGCGGGAATGGAAGTCATTGCACCAGTTAAATTCGAAAGTTTGTTCTATATGCTCGAAGGCGGACGTTTCGACTATTTGCCCCGTGCCCTGCACGAAACCCTGGAGTGAAATCACTGCAAGGCGTGAGCTGAATTTGACTGTAGAAAAAAGAATACTGCTGGTATACCCGTCTGCAGTGTATTTTTTTGTCTCTCACGACAATACGCAGCTTGGACGTGCTCTAGAAAAAGGCTTGCGCACGGCTATAAAGGACGGCAGCTTTGATGAGCTATTTTTTAATCACCCCATGATCAAGCAAGCGTTAAAAATGCCAACCTGGCTGAACGCACAGTCTATCATCTAAACAACCCGGAAATGAGCGCCGATACGCCTTTCGATGAAGCAAACTTGTGGTTGAATATCGATCTTCTTTAAGCGCTGTTTGACTTCACATTGAGATCCAAAGAGGGCAAACAGCGAGATAAAACTTATTGGCTGGACGCGTAGCGACTCATCAGTTCGTCGTACTCACCGCTAATCTTCATTTCCGCCAGAGCTTTTCTGAATCGATCAACCAAACGATCCGAGGTACTTGGGCTAAACGCAAGGAAGCTATCGATACTCAGCTCATCAATGGTCATCGCGCTTTTAAATAACTCCGGGTTAGTGCCCGTGCTTGCCAACCCCCGATCAAACTGAAACTCGTCAGTAATCAATAAGTCTACACGACCTTTTTCAAGCATAGCAATGCCCTGCTCAACGGCGGTAATCGGCCACAACCTGGGATGATTAAACATACGCAAATATTGTTCGGCACCACTGTTTCTTACCACGGCTATTTGATAGGGGTGAAAGTCATGCGGGTGTTTTATCACGACCGACTTAGCGCGACTGAGTTGGTACACATGAGTCACGCTAGGGGAAATAGTGCCGACCCACTTAAAGCTATCGTCATTTACCAACAGTCGATCGACGGGATAAATTAACGTATCTTTGCGCCGTTGGGCCATCTGATAAGCTCGCGCCCATGGGTATTCGCGCGTCGCTATACGCACCCCCAAACGCTGCACCAAGCGTTCGACAACTTCGCGATTGAGATCCATCAACGCGCGATCCTCTTCTCCCGATTTCACACGATCCGGCAACGACACAAAGAGCGTTATCTTAGTATCAATTTTCTTATCAGGTTCTGACTTTGGACGCTCCACAGACTTAAGCTTATGCAGCATTTGATGCGTACTTTGCCACCAGGTTGCCGGCACGCTATACGGGTTGTCCGCCGTTGGCCAGTTGGTCCAATAGTGCGTATTGAAGGGAACGAGCGCACCCGTTTGCACAAGCGGAATAATCGGCAGCTGCTCAAACAACACTTCACTCGCGGCTAAGAACTGCTGATTAAAATCAGCACTTTGCTTAGCGAAGCCCTGCATCTTATTCAGAATAGTATTGTAATCCCCATCCTCAGTCTTGATAGGCTTACCCATTTTTGCGTGAATTTCGCCGATCTTCTGCATGGTCGGGTGTGGATCGTAAACTGAGCCACAAGCACGAGCACCACCAACATGGGCCTGAAACGTGTGGTTTTCCAAGTTGCGCCAATAAAGTCCTTCGGCGACGATGCCAAACGACGCGTCAATACCAACACGGCGCATTTGTCGAATCATGATTTCAGCAACACGAGAATGGAAAAAGCCTCCCTCTCTAATTTGCACATGCAGCGACAGCGGTTGGCCGTCTTTTTCAAAAAAACCGCTTTCAGCGTTGAACTGGTAACCACGCGACTTCAGGATTAGCTTTGCGCGGCTTGGATCGTGCACATGCAACGGATAGCGATCATAGAGACCTGAACGCTGAGCAAAATCCAAATAGGGTTGTATCGTTTCATAATCTGGAACGACATGGGTGGACGCCACTGTCTTGCCTTCGTAACCGCGCTTAACCAATTGCTCCCGATCTATCGCGTGGTTAATCGCCCAGCGAAGCGCCTTGTCCGACCAGGGCTCTCTCTGGGTATTGAATTCAAGGTAGCGCGGACAGGGATCGCGCCAGGCGTAAGGCGGGCCGTCGTGATAGGCAATAACATCGGGATTGTCACGGGTCAGACGCTTAAACTCATCTATCGATATGTCCATTAAGCTGTCAAGCTGATTGGCTGCCATCGCTGCCACACGGCTCTCGCTGGAGCCCAAAGCCGCCCAGACGAGCTTTTTCGGTTTAGGCAGGGGCATAAACCCAGCTTGAGCTCCCCACCAATCGTCATTGCGCATCAGTACGGTACGATAGGTCGAGGACTGCACCAGACGATAGGGCCCGGTAAACACAGGCCACCCCTTTTCCGGAGCGTAATTACTAAACGAAATAGGGTCCTTGTCCCGCCAAATATGCTCTGGCAACACATGCAAACCCGAAGAAATTTTCAAACTTAGGTGATCGACGACAAATTCTGGATTGGGGCTTAGCAGCTTAATTTCCGCGGTGAGCCTATCAACCTTAACGACACTGTCCACCCAATTTATCACTTGCAACGAGCGCTTCAAGCCGGGGTTTTGCTTTAGCATATTGATGGTAAAGACGAGGTCATCAGCATCCATCGCCTCACCATCACTCCATTTAACACCGGTACGCAAGGTGATTCTGACCCTATCATGAGTGGTATTAAACCGATAATCGGTCGCCAACCACGGAGTTAATTTGCCAGATTCATAGTCGAGCACGAACAGCGGCTCAATCATCGCCTGATGAAAGCCGTGATCAATACCAAAATCTATGCTGTATCCAGACTTGTAACCGTAGGGATTCCAAAAGTCGGGGAACGCAATGCGGCCAGAGATAGGGTCGAAGACAAGCGTCTGCTCACGCGGAACATTTTCGTGTCCCGCATGCATATCTGACCACGACTGAGAGACAACGGAGAAAGCAAAGATAATCGCCAGCGCAAGCATAGCCAAGGACTTGCCTAAACGGCCTCGCGTATTCGCGCTCGTAAAAAACATGGTCATATAGGAAGACTAGTTGAAGTTTCACGTTTTAACTGGCAATGCATTCAAAACACAGTTTTATTGGTTGCGTGCCGCAATATTACCTCAACCGGATGTAACATGCGCTAGTCTGGTGCATATCGACGTGTATTAGATGTGCCGGGCAACCAAAGTCCTAACCCCGCTCTTATTGAACGAGAGACATTATGGCGCGCCTTCTAAATGCATTTTTTCTATTGTCGCCAGCAAGGTATTTAGCGCATCGATAGCATCGTTGACCTCGCGAGATATTTGATGCATTTCACGCTTGCTCACGCGTCTATCAATAAATGCAGATTCAATCGTTTGATGGACCTTGCCGTGATCTGCACTGGCATTAACGATGGCGGAAAGTAAGCTCTCCTCCGGTTTGGAAGTAATCGGGACCAATCTAAAATCGAACATCCACGCCATTTCTCTCAAAATGGAAACATCTTCAGTGACGCTCATCATCGATACAGCTTCGCGCAACGACAGCTTATTTTGATCATTGTTGTAATTTACCTTATTGGTAAGCACTTGCTGACCAACGTTCATTTTCGCAGCGAGGCTCGCAAGCCCTTGAGGAGCTTTGTGGGCGGTGTCGTAAACCGCAAGATCTAGCTTATCCATAGTGAAACTCAACCGAAAAGACAGTGTTTAATACGCGCCGCGAGAAGCTCAGCCACATACGAGTGATGGCCAACCCCCCAAATGACGCCTGTTTAGGTGGGTGTCTTCGAATTATTCCTCATCCGACTTGTAATATTCAAGCAGGCCGGGCTACTAATGATAGCTGGAGCCCGTTATAGGAAAGACAACACGAAGGAGTTCAGGCAACAATGTCACTCGAACAACTCAACGCTGAGGTACGCGCTTGCACGCTATGCGAGAAATTTCTGCCGCTGGGCCCGCGCCCGATACTGCAAATAGGTGAACATGCACGTATATTGATTGCCGGGCAAGCACCGGGGAAACGCACTCACTTAAGCGGACAGCCGTTCGACGACCCCAGTGGCGAACGCTTACGCGACTGGATGGGCCTAGATAAAGCGACGTTCTACGACGCATCTAAGGTGGCCATTCTCCCAATGGGGTTCTGCTTTCCAGGCTCAGGCAAGTCGGGCGACTTACCGCCGCGACCCGAATGTGCAGAAAAATGGCGGGCGAAACTGTTGCGCGAATTACGTGCAATCAAATTCACACTTATCATCGGCCAATATGCCCTGGCTCAACATCTACCGGATAAAAAAGGCAGCGTCACAGATATCGTTAAATCGTGGCAAACACATCTTCCGGCAGCGATTCCTCTGCCGCATCCCAGTCCACGCAATAATATTTGGTTGAAAAAAAACAGCTGGTTCGAGTCAGAGCTACTGCCTGAACTAAAACATCGCGTCGCCGCAGTTCTTCGTTGATTAATTACAAAATGCTATTAGAGATCGCGGCGCATTTAGCTTAAAAACTTCAGCATATATGTCTTCGAATCATTTGCGCGCCGGTGATATGTTCAAAAACGGAGAGGAGCACTTTCCTATATAGACCACGGGTTATTGGAGTTTTATTTCGGCAAGAGCGGGCTTAAGTAACAACTTTGCTTTGTCCGAGATATTTTCAAAATCAGGTAATTCAACATTTAATGCGATAAGCATGTTGCCTTTTTTAGATGGGCTACAAAAGCCCTTTTCTTTCACAACAATAACTTTCCTTTTTCCACCGATGAAAACTCGATCTTCTGGAATCAAAACTTTAATTCGGTTTTTTTGCAGGGGATGATTGACATAAAAAAATCGATTGTAGAGGTAATCGTAAAGCTCAATTGAGTGAACTGCGATCAAATCCATACCTCTGCGCTTAAATACACCCGTATCAATAACGGGCACAAATTCAACGTAGGAGTCGCCGTTATCCAGCTTTATACTCTCGTCTAAATTATGATATGCGGAGATCTCTAAATCGAAGCTGTAATTAATAATTTTATCAAGAATACGATTTACTTCGGCATCTTGAATTTTTTTTACTGCGCCAGCGCACCACTCTTCGTAGCTCAAAGAAATTTCAATTTCTTTTGAGCACGGCTCGCGCTCTGGCTTGACCCCGTGGGGTTTATCGTCGGTCGAACTAGGCGCCTTACCGGTGAGTATATCCCGTGCGAGATTGACCAGACTCATCTGCTCGTCGCTGCCACCGCGGTCGGGGTGCGCACGCGTAGACGCCTTACGATAAGCGGCTTTAATCTCACTTGGCGAAGCCGTCCCGGTCACACCCAACAAATAACACGCCTCCTGAATATTCATTTGGCGCTTACCCAAAAATACATGAAGGCGATCATATTTTTTAAAGACAACTGTCTATTGACATCCAAACACAGCATTGTTTCGCATTCACCACCTGAGATTTCGCGCTGAGGCCGGCAATTATAGTCAGCACTGTACTTATCACAAGGTTAATCAGAGATTCCCCAGGTTTTTAATCGTAGGTAAAACCAGTTAATGCTGACTTAAAATAAGTGTCTCGCTCAGACACACTATCGGGAACCGACTTTAATATCTGGCTAATTTTTCGCAGCCACGCAGATTTTTCAGGGTTGCCAAGATTTTCTTCATCAGCAGCTTTTTTCTTAAGAACTTTATCAACATAAACTGTTGACTGAACATAGTGATCAGCGAGCTCAGCAAACCCCGAAACAGCCTCCGTTGTATAACGATTTAATTCCGCGTGGCGATCAATGATCGTCGCGTTGATTATGTGATCAACATCTTGATCTCCCGTATTCCCCAACAGCATTTTTCTGCGGATCTCCCCATCGAGCATTTTTTTGGTCTGCACAGCTTTCATGTGAAAGTCGTAAGTTCTATCGACCACATTCTCAATATATTGCTGATCAAATTTTTCTGACTTTACTACCTCTCGACTCTGCGAAGTCTCTTCACGACTAATTAACAGAAAGGCTCCCGCAAGCACAAACACTATTAAACCCGCTACCAACATGGCGGGCCGATTACGGATTTTCGGGCCGGCGTGCCGTTCTACTGGCGTCGGTGCAGGCGTTTCCTCAGCAGAAGGCATTTGAGGTGCAGGATATTCCCTGGTGCGAGCGTCATCCGATAAGGTGTTTTCATGGCCCTGGCTCCCAGTGATTGCCGGTTGCTGCATTTGCTTGCGAATTTCCGGCAAGTTCCCTTCGGCGACAAGTGCGCGCTTAAGCGAAGCAACCAATTCTGCACCTGAAGCAAACCGGTTTTCTGGGCTTTTTGCCAAAGCCTGGTTGAAAAAATGCTGCAGATGCGGCGTGGAATCGGGCAAATCGGGCAGTGGTGCCGCAATGTGCTGATGCAGAATGTCGATCGAAGAGTCAGAGCGATAAGGCGGTCTGCCGGCAATCACTTCATAAATCATGACACCAACACCGTAGAGGTCCGATGCGCCCGTGAGCTCGCGCCCCTCGGCTTGCTCAGGGCTCATATAGCTCGGCGTACCAAGAATCATGCCCGCCTGGGTCAACTGCGCATCGGCGCGGATGGACCGCGCAATACCAAAGTCGGAAAGCACCACACTGCCATCTGATCGAAACAGAATATTAGGCGGTTTAATGTCCCTGTGAACGTAGCCTTCGCCATGAGCAAAATCCAGAGCCTCGCAGAGTTCCGCAACAATCTTTAAAAGTGCCCGCGCGGACACGCCCTGCTTGATTCGTGATGAGAGGTCACCACCTTTGACAAATTCCATCGCCAGATACAGCTCATTTTGCACCTGATCGACATCATAGATCTGCACGATATGCGGATGGACCAGCCGAGCGGCAATGCGCGCCTCGCGCATAAAGCGCTCCGCAAAAGACCTATCCTGCGCATATTCTGGCAACAGAATTTTTAGCGCGACTTGGCGCTCCAGGGGACGATGCTGTGCACGGTATACTCGCGCCATTCCTCCCTCGCCAATCTGTTCGAAAACGTCATAGTCTGGCAGCGAAACTCGGTTCTGTTCTGCTTTCGTTCGAACAATCGTAGCCGGAGAATTTTTAGGTCGGTCCATACGCGTTGACTAACAGTGACTAGGGCCCTGCTTATCAGGTCCAGGGCTCAAAGCAACTAGTATACTGCACTTGCCAATTCCCACACACCGACAGATTGGCGCCACCTTCAGCAAAACGAAGCTCCCGTCATAAATCTATGTGCTAGTATCCAAGAGAGGCTACGTGCAAAAGCACTTGAAGTCGCGGAAGTCTGCATGGCGTGAGGAGAATACAGAAATGATAGAGCTCAGTGCATTTATCGATAAACTTCGAGCTCATCCGCGCGTCTTTATTCAAGCCCACGACTTCCCTGATCACGACGCAGTTGCCTCCTCATTTGCGCTCAGCGACCTGCTTTCCCAGCTCAGCATCCCTTCTCAGATTATTTATAACGGCAGCATTGACCGCGGCTCTATTCACACCATGGTCGAAGAATGCGGTATCGACATATGCAACTGGCAGGACTCTGATATCTCACCCGACGATATCACCATCACTGTCGACGGCTGCATTGGCGAGAAAAATGTATTCGACACACCCGGCCAGGAAATCGCCGTGATCGATCACCACGAAGTCACTGCGCCCAAGGGACTGTGGTTTTGTGACGTCCGGCCAAACTACGGCGCGGCTGCCTCTATGCTCGTGGAGTATTATTCCCATCTAAAGCTCCCGATACGCAAGGAGGTCGCGAGTGCACTGCAAATCGGGCTGAATATTGATACCGCGCATTTAACCCGCGGTTTCTGTTCTGCCGATATCCAGGCATTTTCTACTTTGCACGCGCTCTCCGATATGGAACTGGTAAATAAAGTCTGTAAAAACACATTAGAGTCGGAGGATTTAACAGGCTTTAAAGATTTACTAAATGAGGCCACAATCAACAATCGTGTGGCCTTTGCTTACCTGGAGCACTGCAATTCAAAGAATATATTGGGTATTCTCGGTGACTTCTTACTATCGGTCGAAGAAATAGATGTCACCATTATCGCGGCGACACTGGAAGACAAAATCCACCTTTCACTCAGGTCAGAAGTAAATCACTGTGACGTTGCGGCGCTGGTACGCACGGTGCTGAATGACAGTCAACTTGGTTTCGGTGGCGGGCACAATCATATGGCTGGCGGCGTTGTCACTTCCAACGATATACTTAGCGACGCAAATCCAGCCCAAAAGCTAAGCGGGCTCTTTTTCGAGAAACTCCCATCTTGATAGACACCCTGGCTTTATCCCTCATCGCCTGAATAAATGCACCTATAGCTGAACCAGGTCATACCATTTCTTGCAAGCGTCGGTTACTATTTTGCAATGTGCTTTAGAAACAGCCAATAATCAAAAAAAGGAATGTCCCATGGCAACTGTAACGCTCAAAAACCATCCGTACGAGACGATCGGTGAACTTCCACCTACTGGCAACACGGCCCCCAAATTCTCTCTGTGTGCGATGGATTTATCGGAACTGGATTCGCAGTCCCTCGCAGGCAAGCGCATCATCCTCAACATTTTTCCGTCTATCGACACCCCCACCTGCGCAAGCTCTGTAAGAGAATTTAATCATCGTGCCGCATCATTAAATAATGTTGTTGTGGTTTGCGTGTCAGCCGATTTGCCATTTGCACTTGGCCGTTTTTGCGGAGCTGAAGGCATTAGCAATGTGCTCGTCGCATCCTCCTTCCGGTCTAGCTTCGGCAACGACTATGGCGTCACGTTTAGCACGGGCCCACTTGCGGGTTTACTGTCTCGCGCTATCGTTATTATTGATTCAGACGGCGCTGTTATCTATACCGAGCAAGTTGCGGAGACGAGCGTTGAACCTAATTATGAGGCTGCAATAGCTACCATCACATAAGATCGGCAGATAGGGAGAAATTAAGCTTGGGCGACACACCTCCATACGGCTACGATTTGTATTGTCCAGAATGGCGGTGCAAACCAACTCATCGTGCGGAAACCTATAACAAATTTGACGCGCTTTCGTTGGCGCTGATATGTGCACTGACGTATGAATGCAACGAAACAGGCGCGACCAACCACACGCTTATTGATGCTCAAATGGCGCAGTGGGGCTTTGAAAACTGCGAACATTTTGAAGCTGCACACACTTGGGACATCGACACTCAGGGCTTTGTCGCCAGTAGCGCCGACCGTGTCATCGTCGCTTTTCGAGGTACCGACTCGAAGCAGGATTGGCGAGCGAATTTGCAATTTAGTAAAGATCCGGGGCCGTTCGACAACAGCTATGTTCACAAAGGGATGCAAGACGCATTTTTTCACGTCGCATTTGATATTGGACGCTTGATCGAGCGCCACTATCATCCGAGTAAGGAGCTTTGGGTGACAGGGCATAGTTTAGGGGGTGCATTGGCCATGTTGCTGGTAGCCAACCTGGTGCATCGCGGTATCTACGTCGACGGTTTATATAGCTTCGCAGCGCCACGCGTCGGCGACGAATTGTTTAGTCAATTGCTCGAAGAACAGTTTGAAGGCGTACATTGCCGCGTCGTGAACGAACACGACCTGGTGCCTTATCTTCCTCTGGAAGTCTCATTTAGCCACACGGGGCTTTTAGTAATACTGCGCGAGCATGAGGAGACGCTGATCGATGTCGAACCCAATTTGTGGACCGACCTCAAACAAAACCTGACGAGCTGGTTAACCAAGGACAGCGGCGGCGTTGAAAACTACCACCGCATGTGGCCGGAAAACGGATACCTGTTTCAACTCGCATCAGATGTTGCGATAAACACGGTCAGCACTAGACCACAGATTGGCGTGCAAACATTTAATAAGTCATAAATAAATGATTTTCCAAGGGAACTTAAACAGTAAACTCTGCAACATCAAATGATAGAAACTTTGAGGTGTACGAAAAGCGTAGTATAGCTACAGCGCTAACATAAGCACTGCCAGTGTTGGATAAAAGTCTGGCACTTAAAGGCTTAAAGCTACTGTAAAACATAGCGGCCAGCATATTGCATTGGCGCTATATACATTATACGATTTTCTGCTACCCCTCTTTTACCCGTGAACCGGTGAGGCGACACAGCTATGGATGCTCGACTAGGTAGGCAATTTTTATGCGGATTTATTCTCTTGATATCGTCGTGTGCGATGGCAGGGAAAAAAGTACCCGATTGGGTGCTGAACCCAATTCCGGATAGCGGCAGCTATATGTACGGTGTCGCCGAAGGCAAATCGCTAAACTCTGCAACACAATCTGCGCTGGAGTCCGTCGCGGGACGACTGCTAACCAGTATTTCATCCGACCACCGCGAGCGCGTCTCAGCTAATAACGATAAAGTCGACACACAAACCGACATCGATATCCGTTCACAGGTGGGTAATACACAAATTAGTGGCTATGAAGTCGACAAGACAAAGAAGTCACGAAAAACTTACTACGTTCGCGTTAAAGTCGATAAATACAAATTGCTTGAATCTAATAAAAGCGCGCTTGAATCCGCACTGACAGATCTTGATGAGTATTTAAGTCCAGGGAAAGCAATAAGCGTATTAAAAGTCTTTAAAAAACGCCGTAAGCTCGAACGAAAAATTAAAGAGGCGTCTCAGAAGTCCATGGTTGTACAGGCGCTAACAGATGCAAATCATATTGCAAAATACACAGCAAAAATAAACCAATACCAACAAACCATGAATCAGCTCATGGGGAAAATGGTGATCTACATTGAAGCGTCAAGAGATTTAGCACCGCTCGCTCGTAAACTGATTCAGGAGTTGTCCGTTGAAGATGTTCGCGCCACAACAACGCAACCTGATTTTAATTCGCCGATAGTGCGTTTAAACGGATCATTTACGCGCGGCGAACGTTTTGGCCAAAAATATGTTAACGCAAATACGGCTATTGACGTTTATGATGAATTCGGCAATCCCTTGTCGTCTAAACAGTTGATTGTTGACGGACAAGCTTATCTTTCACACGAAAGCGCTATCACGTCAGCAATCAATAAAACAGTAAACCAAATGTCAGAGGAAGGCGTTACCCGCTCTCTGGGGTTAAATTAATAAAGAAACTTTTGGGAAGAAAAAAATGAAATCGCTCGCTACTTTATTCAGCTTACTCATTGCGTCAACACTTGCTCTTTCGTCTTACGCACAAATACAGACATCATCATTACCAAGTGCCCCTCTCGCCACAAGAGATGGCCTGGATCGCGATGACGTTATGGACGAAATACGAGTTAAAATTAAACGCCAGGAAAACCCTAAAGTTATTTTGCTCCCTTTTGAGAGTGAATGGGGTGCGAAACAAAAAACCGCAGCTACAAACACTATGCGTTCAATACTGGCAAAAAATAACGTCCAGCTAATTGATCGGAAAATTTCCAAGACTCTGCGCGACGAACTTATTGCTATCGAGCAAGGCGGCCTGGCTGTGGGCTCATCGTATAACCTCGCCGACTTCGCCTTAAAGGGAGAGGTGCGCACACTTACGACAACGCGCGATTACTTTAACGCGACGTATGGCGATAACGGCGCAGTCATTACACCGCGCCGTTGTGTGATCGGAGTAAAGCTAAATGTTGGTGTTACCTTACTCAACATGAACCCACTCTCTGTCGAACAGGACTTTGTGCTCGAGCAGAATTATAAAAACAGTTACAACAATGTTAATAGCTGTAACGGCATTAGTGACGACCAAGACAAAATTAAGGCTGTTATCCAGGTGTTTGAAAACAAGAAGCACATTATCGGCAACCTTTTTACAGCAAAAGGCTACGTCATCGACCACCGTACGACGAAGAAAATGGGCCGGCAAAAGCACCTCTTTAAAACACACCTGAAGAAGGCTGGCGTCTATAAACCAGGCAGCAAAGCAACGATTGTCACTAAGGTCGAACGTACTGACGCTCTCGGCACCAAAAGTGTTGAAATGCTCGAAGGCCCGAATGGCAAGGTGGCAAAAACCGTTGGTGACGACTATGTGTGGATAGAATTCAGCAAGAAGAAAGCCCCTCTCGTTTTCCTCGGCGATGAAGTGAAAATCCAACAAACCTGTGGTTTTGGCTGCAAATTTATGCAGGGCGTGGAGAACGCTACACGCTAACGCAGCCTTAATAACATCGCTTAAACCGATACATTCACAAACTTAAATATAGGTGACGACTATGGAGAGTAGAAAATTTCGCCGGTCGGTGCTCGCTTCGTCGATGGCAATTATCATCGCTACATCAAGCATATTTTCTCAGGTACATGCAGATATTTTTGATGAATTAGACGCAGCTACACCAGATGATGGCTCTAGTACGGACTACAGCACCACGCAATCTGGTTACGCCTCGGAAGAAGAAGAGTTCCAAGCGTGGAAGCGCCAGCAGGAAGAAGAGTTCAGCGAATGGAAAGAAAAGTACTTTGCCGAACTCGAAAAATATAAAAAGGACATTTTAAATATCTGGGATGAAGCCGAGGTCAGTGACAAAAAAGTTTGGGTAGAGTATTCAGAAGACCTAAAAACAAAAAAAGTTATCGACTACGAGAAAAACGAAATTCGTATTAGCATCGTTGAGGACGAAGAAAAACCTGCACCGACCAAAGCGGAAATCGAAAAATATGTGGAAGAAGTTGTAAAAACCACACCCAACAAAGCGCGTGAGGCAGATCCGGTTTTAGCCGCAGTAGAGGCAGATACGAAGATCGAGGATGAAGTCAACACCCAGTCGATGTTGGCTGACGTTGTTGACAGCACACCCGCACCCACGAAACGCGAAGCAGAAAAGAAGGCCGTTGCTAAACTCGCAAATCAGGCCAAGGTAGAGAAGGCGGTTCCGGCCAAAAAAGAAGGCAAAGCGCCGGTCACTACGATCACAATAAAAATGCCGAGCGATAGTACCGTAAAACGCGCGAAAAAATTCTCTAAATACGTAAATACTTTTTCGAAGAAAAATCAACTGGATAAAAGTTTAGTCTATGCGATCATGCATACCGAGAGCGCATTTAACCCCTTAGCGCGCTCGCATATTCCCGCATTTGGATTAATGCAAATCGTACCCGGCTCCGCCGGCAAAGATGTAACGCAAAAACTGGAAGGCAAGGCGCGTTTGTTGAGCCCAAAATATCTTTACGATGCAAAAAATAATATTCAGGCGGGCGCCACATATCTAAACATACTGTATTACAGCTACCTTAAAGGCATTAAAGATCCACTGAGCCGCGAATACTGCGCTATTGCTGCATATAACACTGGCGCGGGTAATGTCTCCGTTGCTTTCACTGGCAGTAAACGGCTCAAAAATGCCCTGCCGATTATTAATAGCATGACCCCGGATGAGGTATATAAAACCCTGAAGAAAAAACTACCTTACGACGAGACCAAAAAATATTTAGAAAAAGTTGTCGCGCGCCAACAGCTCTATGCCCAGGCGACGCTCTAAAGTATCTGTAACCCGACACAATCAAGCTTTAAACCAAGGAGAACCACAATGAAACTCACTAAAAATATATTAGCAATATCTGGCGTAGCAATTTTGATGACCGCCTGTGGCGGCACCGCCCCGGTAAAAGAAGAAGCGGCCGCGGCCGACCCATATCCCGATTGGTACTACTCGCCAGCGGAAGCTGTGCCCAACGGCCTCGCCGCAGCAAGCTGCGTAGCCATTCCCGCCGGCAACATGGAAATTGCCCGCAAGCGAGCGCTTGTAAATGGTAAGGCTGATATCACAGGTCAAATCGAGACGCGTGTAAAAGCAATGGATAAAGCCTATGACCGCTTAACCACTACCGACGAAGGTGATTCAGTTGGCGGCACGTTTGAAAGTGTGACGAAACAAGTATCTAACCAAGTACTTAGTGGCGTGCGTGCAATCAAATCCACACGTGTTAACGATGCGGGCAAACCTTATTTTTGCTCCCTTGTTAGCTTAGACCCAGCCGCAACTAAAACGCTGGTTGATTCGATCATAAAAGCCGCAGACACTAAAAACCTGTCATCTGCAAATGAGAGCGTGCTTCGCGAACAATTTAATGCTTACAAAGCGCAGCAAGAACTCGAAAGGGAAATTGAGAAACAGTAAGATCTAGATTAACGCTAGCCGGCGGTCGATCTTCGACCGCCGTTTTCTATCTCAAAAAGAAATTCATAAACTCGCCGTTGGACAACAAGCCCTTCTGAATCGTATTGATATCGAGCTCGCCCTGACCATAGAAATTGGGATGGGATACCTGGCGAAAAGCTTTTATCTTCTCAAACGTCTCTTCTTCTGTGCCAAAGACCTCAGAGTTATAAAGCTCATTTAAAAGCTCCTGATTCACATCACCCGTACCATATTGCAAGGTACCAAAATAGGAATTTTGGAAGTAACCGCTAAGCTCACTTGGTGACAGCTCGATAAAAAACCGGTTTGTGCTCGCATTGTCAAATGTAAACGCCTGAGGTTGCTCATTAAATTCCGCCAATGGCTTGTCGCCTAAAGTGAGCCCGTCATACCACTCCAGGCTCGGTGAAAAACCATCTGCGATCGCTACCACAGTGTAGGCTGTGAGGCGCTCCCCCTTGAAGTAACTGGTAACCAGAAATTTGTCGTTAATATAGTATTTAACGTCAATATCCTCTCCCAGAGGCTTCGCTGCAGCAGGGGCACCGAGCAAGTCGTCCACATAGCTGTTAGTATTGCCCACATGGAGATCCGCAAGTGTTTCGTACTCGAATTCGTTGCTAAACTTGGACTTGAGCATATTGCGCAAGTCTTCCACAAGGATGAAAGCTTCCGAGAACGACCCAAGTGAAATAATAAAGACACATACGGGAACAAAAACGGTATCAATGAAGCGTTTGACTGGACTAAGGGTAACTTTTTTACTAACGTCTTTACCGGGAATGAACATTTACCGTCCTCTAGCTGCGCGTGGAATCCAAATAACAAGGGTTAAATTTTGTTGAGCGCGATTCTATCAACAATTTCTTTTGCGAGAAACACTTCATGAAAACGAGCCTGAAGGGCTACCGCACGCCCATTGCCTTCTTTATATTTATTCTAATCCAGTACTTTTTTATAGGCGAGGTACTGGAGTCTGCCGAAGATGTATCACCGCTGGTTTTTGAGTTTTTCGCAGCCGTGATGGGTTCAGTGATAACTGTTGGTGCAATGGCGCTTATTATGCAGACTCAGGTCAAACATGAAACCCATAAGGAGTTCGCCTCGCGGATTTTTGAAAAGAAACTGCAAATCTACCAGGATTTACTCGAAAAGATTTTTAGTATCGACGACGACAGCGTCATTGAAGAAGACGAAATACATGCAGTTGAAAACCAAATCGGTGTTGCATGCATGGTAGCAAACAAGGAGCTGGTCTCAATACTTGCTCAGTACATGTATCAACTAAAAGTCTTTGGTGTACTTTACTTTCGCAGCCTCAATGAACAACAACTCCAGGTGTTTAGAAGTTTGATTGAAGACGAAAAAACGAAACTGCCCGAAGATTCCATTTTGGCGCAGCATAAACACGACCTTCAGGCACCTGTAGCGGGCAATGAAAAACAATATTTTTTATCCCTTGATGAGTTTATTCAGGGCCTGCGAGAAGACTTGGCGGTTATCGACGGCGATGTATCACATTCGCTTGAACACTTTGTCAGAACACCGATCAACAATCACGGGCTTATACCCAACCCAAATAAAGTGGAGTAAACGGAGCTAAGCACCATGCGTGATGACGACTCAGAAAAAATCGGTTTAGGTGGAAAACTCGACTGGATCATTGCTGGGTTGATCATTATTTCGGTGATCGGTTTTTCTATCGAGACTTTACCCGGACTAAGCGATACAACACGCAAAATTTTGCATAGCATAGAAATATTTACGATCACTATTTTTAGTATCGAATATCTCTATCGTATCTACCGCGCTAAAAAAAAGCTGAAGTTTATATTTAGTTTTTACGGCATCATCGACTTCCTTGCGATAGCGCCTCAATTAATCGCACCTTCCCTAGACCTGCGGGCACTCCGCCTTTTACGCTTTTTGCGCTTTATTCGCCTGTTAAAACTGATTCGATACAATCAAGCTATCTATCGCTTTGGTTTAGCGCTCAGCGTTGCCAAAGAGGAAATTATTATTTCACTCACGGGTACTTCGGTGCTGATATTTTTGTCCGCGATCGGGATCTACTATTTTGAAAACCCCGCCCAACCAGAAGTGTTTAGCTCTGTTTTTGATGCTCTATGGTGGTCCGTTGCAACATTTACGACCGTCGGCTATGGCGATATTTATCCGGTGACCGTTGGCGGCCGCATATTCACCATGCTTATACTTTTTCTGGGACTCGGCTTGGTCGCTGGCACCACTGGAATTTTTTCATCCGCACTGCTCAAGGTTCGTGATCAAATGCATGAGCAAGAGTCTGCTGACCGTAAAGACAGCGAATAATCCTGACGTTTCCGAATTACGGTTTAACGAAAACCACAGCGCTTAATCTAGGCACAAAAAAACCCGCCGAAGTCGCGCTCGCTTCTAATATAAGTTTATCCGCGCCGACAACCTGGACAGGATGCAAGCTGTAATCTTGTGCATCACGATAGCTGAATTGGATATGTTCAAGGCTGTTGTTAAACAACACAATGATGCTGCTAACGGCTCCGTCCAAATCTTCACCGGCCAACTCATCATTAATTTTCATCGCAATTAAGCCCGGCACCTGCTGCGGTCCCATATTGAGAAAGCTTACACGTGAGACAATTTGCTCCTCATTGGTCAGTCGAAACAAACGGGATGTAGAGCGAATCTTTAGCCAATCAGTAAACACCCGAGAAGCAAAATGAATCTGCTCCGGACTCACATGATCGCGACCTTCATTTTTCTCTAATACTTGTAAGATTAACGGCCAATTAGCCTGGTCTTTTACCGCAGGAGGCAGGCCTCTGTTGTAGTTGTTGCTTTGTTTACTAAAATCAACGGCATTGAACCAATCACCATAGTCGTAGCTATCACGTAAAAACGATTTTGAACGCAGGAGTTCTGATCCCATATGAATAAACGGAACACCCTGCGAAAAAATAGCGTAAGCGAGCGCTAAGTTTTGTACGCGTACGCGATCATCACTACTCATATTAAAAGGCAGGCGGTATTGGTTGTTGTCCCAAAGTGTTTGATTGTCGTGCTTGGATACATAATTCACTGTATCGGCCGGGTCCAATGCATAGCCGGCCCCTACCCCCCCGTAAGGCACATAACGTCCCAAGGTGCGTTCGCCTTTATAGTTTTGTAATGGAAAGTTTGCCAGATTTCCCGCAAGGCCAAGACGCACCTGATCCATCGAAAGCAGGTACGCTGTTTTCTCCCTCTGCTCCGCACCTTGAAGCTCGTTTGGGAAAACATAGAGACCGTTAATCACACCCTGCCCTTTACGAATATCGTCCGCCTCGTCAAACGGTGTCCCACCTCTGAGCGCATCGCGCATTCTATCAGTGAAAGTACCTATTTCCGTGCCTGCCAATTCGCGCTGACTGGCTTGAACAAACAAACGGTTATTCGCAACCTCGCCAAAATTCCAACCCTCTCCATAAAAATAATTATCTTCGTCTACCGCAGATACAGCTTCATACGCCTCAAGCATCGATGCCTTCGGTTGGTGCCCCATTAAATCAAAGCGAAAACCATCTATTTTGTAATCTCTCGCCCAAACCACCAGCGAATCGACCATAAGCTTGGTCATCATCCGATGTTCCGTCGCGGTATTGTCACAACAGGTAGATTGCTCAATGTCTCCGCTAAGTGGATTTAAGCGGTAATAGTAATTAGGTACCACTTTGTCGAGCACCGAGTTTTTGTGGAGGCGAGCAGCGTGAGTGTGGTTGTAAACCACATCCATAACGACGCGAAAACCCATCGCATGAATGGCTTTAACCATCGACCTAAATTCGACAATGCGGCTGATACCATCTGGATTTAATGCATAACTGCCTTCAGGTACTGTGTAGTGAAACGGATCATAACCCCAGTTATAAGGGTCTTTGTCTCTGATCGTTTCAATAATCGCCTGCACACCACCGCTATTTCTTGGCAGGGCCTCAAGATAACTTTGCAGGCTCAGGGTTTTGTCATATTCCGCCCGACAAAACTCAAGCTCCGAAGACAAAGTGCACACGCGTTCCAGCGTATCTGATAAAAATATCACCTCGCTTGCGTCTTCGTTTACTGTGCCAATATCAAATGCCGGCAACAAATGAATATGGGTAAGGCCTGCTTCTCTCAAGCGTTGCAAATGCTGTATGCCGAAACTATCCCTCTCACTAAACGCGCTATATTTCCCACGGAACTTGGGGTTGGAAAGTGATAGGTCACTCGCGCTGAAGTCACGTATATGAAGCTCATATAAAACACCGTCCTCCGGGTGGTCGAGCATCTCAACAGCCTGCCTATCCCAACCTGCTGGCTTGGTTTTTTCATCATCCAAATCGACAACTTGAGAATACACGCTATTTGTCGACAAGCTCAGCGAATAGGGGTCGGTCACCGTCAACTGCTCAAACCTTTGTGTCGCCGGGTGAAATACGTTGAGCTGGTACTGGTAAAACTTTTGCTGCAAAGATGCAGGACCGGATGCATGCCAAACACCGCTGTGCGAATCAAACTGCATCGAAAGAAATGCATCGACCAGGGCCTCTTTGTTTTCATCGAACACAAGCACTGACACATTTTTCGCAGTCGGCGCCCAGAGTCTGAAGTGTACTTGCTGGTCGCTAATCGTCGCCCCATAGTTATCGACCTCATCGGCGTCGTCTATGCCGCGGGTATAAAGCTCGTCGAGCAAACGCGCTATCTGCACGTAGGATATTTGCACGACTTCTCCACGCTTGCCGTATTGCACCAATACAAGCTGCGACGTTAACAGGCGTTTAATTTCATCATCCGCCAATACACGTTCGAACCGGACCGTGGAGAATTCCGGCAGCATACTCGTGTAAGCTTCGCGCACATCCCGGTTGGCCCGCTGGGGAATAAGTGGGAAAGACAACACGTCACCAGTAAAAAAATCATCTTCAACCAACGTAATCTCAGCCGCCTCCGAAACGAGCAGGGCCATGGAATCCATATCTGCATGCCGCTTTACCAATATCACATCTTTGTAGACCCAATGCGCGGCATAATTTATCTCGACCGCATTCGCAGAAGTCATAAAACCCAGTAAAAAACATATACAAATTAAGATAGACGCGCGCATAGATAAATTTCTCTCGTGTTTAATGCAAACTGAGCAACGAATAAAAAATATAAATCGCCAACGAGTTTGTGCTTTCAAATATAGCAAACTCGCTACGTTGCGTTTTTTGGCACCAAAGAATCGCACGCATCGAGTAAATATCGAAACAATCATTGCAACATACGTATGCATGCGCGATATCGAATAAAAGGCTTAGCGCCGCCTGGAGACATTTACGACCATAACACTGCCCGCCATTGCGCTTACGTGATTCATCGTATCTGCACTGTGCAATTTATCGAAGCTATCTCATACTTATCGAAAAAGATGTAACCACATACGGTTTTGTTACGTATGTTATGAGCAACGCTATGTTAGGTTACAACTAATAGGTCATCGTATTTAGGAACGATTGTGAATATTTGGCACCGGATTCCGTTGGCACTTAAGATTCTTATCCCCGGCGCAGCTGTTGTGGCATTCGTTGGTTTTAGCAAACCCAAACCCACGCCTAGCGTACCTCCCGAACCACCGCCACCGGCGTCGGTCAATGTGATTTACGCCGCACCGAGTACAGAAGTGATGACCATTCAGACGCAAGGCACAGTGGAACCACGGCGCGAAATCGACCTTATCGCGCAGGTAGGCGGCCTGGTGACTCACGTTAACGAAGCATTTATCGATGGCGGCTTTTTCGAACGGGGCGACATTCTTTTGGAAATCGACCCGCGGGACTATGCTGTTGCACTCACTCGCGCCGAATCAGGTCTCGCCACCGCACAAATGCAATTAGCTGAAGAAAAGGGACGCGCGCGCCAGGCGAAACGTGAATGGCGCGACCTCGGCAACGATGACGCGAACAATTTATTTTTGCGCCGACCTCAACTCACAGCAGCACAAGCGAACGTCGAGTCTGCCCAGGCTGATGTCGCCCAGGCCAAATTAAATCTGGAACGCACAAAAGTGCTTGCACCGTTCAGTGGGCGAATTAGAGAGATACGCGTGGACCTGGGACAATACGCTGCACCCAATGCTCCTGTCGCGCGCGTATACGACACATCAACAGCACAAATCCTCCTGCCCCTGACTGATCGGGAAGCTGCGCTAATTGCTCTTCCACTCACCACAGATGAGCAAAAACGCCCCACAGTGAGCCTCAGTGCGACCGTTGCGGGTGAAGAAAGGGTTTGGCAAGGCGAAATCACGCGCACCAGCGCAAGCGTCGATACCCAATCGCGAATGTTTTCCGCTTTTGTAGAAGTCCAACGGGAACAACAGCGTCATTACCCGCTGATTATCGGCCTCTTTGTAAACGCGTCGATCACCAGCAAGGAAATTGAGAATGTGCTCAAACTTCCCCGGGAGGCCGTATTCAAACGCGACCAGCTATTCGTCGTCGACGGCAACCAGGTTCGCTCTAAACACGTAGAAGTGCTCGCTAAAAACGACGATTTTATTTGGGTGCGCAATACGTCTATCGCATCCGGCACCCCCATCATTGATCGTCGCCAAGGCTATTTAAGCCCGGGGATGGACGTCGTTATACAAAACGACGCCGAACACCCACGACCTGAAAATACGCCTCCCGATGCCCCTGAAGAAAAAGCTGACGTCGCGCAAGTAATAGAAGGCGATAGCCAATGAAAAGCCTCATCGCCTGGTTTGCCGGTAACTCCGTCGCGGCAAACC
Organism: Cellvibrionaceae bacterium; assembly: GCA_028281575.1. Classification (GTDB taxonomy): domain Bacteria; phylum Pseudomonadota; class Gammaproteobacteria; order Pseudomonadales; family Cellvibrionaceae; genus Agaribacterium. The sequence goes on along the minus strand of JANQJP010000030.1, from coordinate 41,678 downwards.
TGCTTATGCTCGTAATCATTGTTGGCGGTGGCTATGCCGGCTTCAAAGGCGTTGACAAAGAAGCCTTCCCCAGCTCAGAAACCAACATGATTCACATAGACATGAGCTATCTTGGCGCAGGCCCTCGCGAAGTCGAGCAGCAGATTATCGTGCGCATTGAAGATGCCATCGCCGACCTGCCGGGCATATTTCAGATTAGGTCGAGCGCCCGCCAGGGTGGCGGAACAGTAAGCGTTGAGGTTATCGAAGGCTTCGATGTTAAAGATGTGCTCAACGATATTAAAGCGCGTGCTGATGCTATTAATACCTTTCCTTCGAACATCGAACGCCCCGTTATTTACCAACAAATCAATCGCCAGGCGCTCATGTACTTTACGCTGCACGGTAACGTTGATGATGCACTGTTAAAGGCGACGTCCCAGCAAATTGCCGACGATATGGCCTTGCTCGATGGCGTATCCAGTGTTCGGTTTCGCGGCTCGAAGGCCGACGAAATGAATATCGAAGTGTCCGAACACACGCTGAGGCGCTATGGCCTTAGTTTTGACCAGGTTGCGCGTGCAATTCGAAATACATCGCTGAATTTGCCAGCCGGTAGCGTGAAGACGAAACTCGGCAGCGTGCAAGTGCAAACCCGCAGCCAGGCCTATACGGCGGACGACTTTGCCGACATCGTCGTATTAAGCTACCCCAACGGCACGCAACTCAAGCTTGGCGATATCGCAACCATTACCGATGGCTTTGCCGAAGAGGATAGAGAAGTCACCTATGATGGCGTCAAGGCGATGGACTTTACCGCATTTATGAGCGATGAACCGGACCTTTTTGGCGGCACACAAAACGCTAGAGATTACCTCGAAAGCCTGAACCAGCGTCTGCCGCCGGGTCTGTCGGTAACCATCGACTATGAAATGAAGCAGCTATTCGACAGCCGACTCGAATTACTTTCGAAAAATGCACTGGGTGGTCTGGCGCTCGTCTTTATTATTCTGATGCTATTTTTACGGCCCATGCTAGCCGTGTGGGTTTGCGTGGGTATCGGCACCTCGTTTGCCGGGGCCATCTTTATGCTGCCGCATATTGGTATCAGCTTAAATATGCTTTCGATGTTCGCCTTTATTATGGTGCTCGGTATCGTCGTTGACGACGCGATTGTGGTCGGCGAAAGCATCTATTCCGAACAACAGACCGGACACGCTGGGGTAAAAGGTTCTACCTCCGGGGCGCAGCGCGTATTTAAACCTGTCGTGCTCGCCGTACTCAGCACCATCGTTTTCTTTATGCCCATGCTCGACGTCCCGATGTCGGTTGAACCTTATACCCTGTCCATATTCTATGTCGTGACGTTCTGCTTAATTTTCTCTCTGGTCGAATGTTTACTCATTCTGCCATCACACCTGACCCATCTAAAACCGGAGAAGCCCGCACGCTTTGCACTTACGCAAAAACTAAAAAAAATACGCGAATGGTTTTCCGGTTCGCTCAAACGCTTTTGCGAAGACTGGTACACGCCACACTTAAAGCGCATGCTCAATCGCAGCGTGTCGACCATTATCGGCTTTGTCATTGCCTTTTCCATCGCCCTGGCTATCTATCTCGGCGGCTGGATTAAGACGTCGTTTTTTCCTCACGTTCCCCAAAGTTTTATCGTCGCAAACATTCAATTACCTGAGGGGACCGCTTATAGCGAAGCACTGCGTATCGCCAACCACGTAGAAATCCAGGCACAAAAACTTAAAACACACGACGCATTGCTCGAAATAAATAACGGTCGACGATTTGTCACGCAAATTAAAAAGTCAGCCTCGGAAGGCAATGCAAATATTTTTGTCGGCTTGGTCCAACCGGAAGAACGAGACGTCAGCGCCAAAGAAGTCAGTCAGGTTTTTCGAGAATTAATTGGACCGCTACCCGAGGCAAAAGAATACTCTCTGGCGATCGGCTTTGGCGGCAATGATCCGGATATTGCACTAAACCTGAGTGTCAGCACCAACGACCTAAAGATCCAGCAGACCGCCGTCGCGGAAGTTAAACGCGTGCTCGCCGCTTATCCGGGTGTTATTAATACGCGCAGCAGCCTTGAATCTGAGCGTGTTGAAGTGGAACTCGCGTTAAAACCACACGCGGAAACACTCGGCATCAGCCTGAATGACATCGCACGCCAAGTGAGGCAGGGCTTCTTTGGAGAAGAAGTGCAACGCATCCCACGCGGCAAAGAAGACGTCAGGGTCATGCTCAATTATCCGAGGGAGGACCGCACCGATTTGGACCTGCTCAATCAGATGCGCGTGCGCAGCGCCACCGGCGCTGAAATTCCGCTCGAAGCGGTTGCAGACATTAAACTGGTTCCCGGTTTTACGCGCATTGACCGCGTTGATAGAAAGCGCAATATCACTGTTACCGCGGAAGTGACAGAAGGCACCGATGCGTTGGCCATTATCAACGCCCTACTCGAAGATAACCTTACACAATGGCAACGAGAGTTTATTGGTTTTGAGCTTAGCGCTGATGGTAACCTGCGCGCTCAAGCGCAGTTTGGCGACTCCCTTATGAACAATTTCATTATGTCCCTTGTTGCTGTATACGCGATTATGGCCATTTCGTTTCGCTCTTATTCTGAGCCCCTGTTGATTCTTACTGCCGTACCCTTCGGTTTTATGGGCGCCATTATCGGCCACACTATTTTTGGCGAGAACATTAGCATGATGTCTTTCTTCGGCTTTCTCGCCTGCGCGGGCGTGGTGGTAAATGACAACCTGGTCTTGCTTGATCGCATAAATCGATTGCGCGAGTCCGGCATGGACGCAATGGAGGCCGTATTGAGCGCAGGCCAACATCGTTTTCGCGCGATTGTGCTTACATCAATTACAACGTTTGTCGGCCTGATGCCTATTCTCTCGGAGCGCTCGAGCCAAGCGCAATTTCTTCAGCCAATGGTAATTGCATTGGCTTTCGGCGTTTTATTTGCATCCGCAGTGACCCTGATCCTCGTGCCCTGCCTCTATTGGGAAGGGCACAAATTTAAGCTCTGGTGGAAGGAAAAATGGCGCGCTATCAGCGCTTACTTCGGGGCTACTTTTGGAAAAACCCGACAAATATCAGGCGACTAGCACAGGCGCCTAACCTATTGCTGTCACGTTAATCTGGATAGACATGGGTGGGGGGGTGTGCTCGAGACCTTCACCAGCATGCTCCGCCACGGATGGCGGATGTTAGAACAACGCAGGAGCAATCGTCGAGATGCTGGTGGAGAGCCTACATGGATGAAGTGAACTAAAGCGAAGCATTCTTCGCTCCGCGTAACGACCCTTATCTATGATTTTGGGCCGGGCCTGCTTGCAGGTATTCACAGCGTGTCTCGAGCACACCCCCCCCACCCATGTCTCGCATCCTGTTTAAAATACGTCTGATTAATCTATGCTCTACGCTCGACAATGTAATTGGCTATCCATCGCAAAGGATCTGCACACGCTCCAAAATCGCTGAGACAATCGAGCGCCTGACTGCGCAACTGTTCCGCCTTTTGCCTGGCGTTGTCCAGCCCAAGTAACGAAACATAGGTCGACTTGCCCTGAGAAAGGTCTGCGCCTTGTGGCTTACCCAGGGTTTCGGTATCCGAGATAACATCGATAATGTCATCCTGAACTTGAAAGGCGAGGCCGATGGCAGACGCATAGGCAGTGAGGGCTTCAAACTGCGCAGTCGACGCACTAGAGGAAAGCGCCCCCATTTGCACAGCAGAAGAAATAAGCGCTCCCGTCTTACTCCGGTGAATTTGCTCGAGTTCGTCGACAGAGAGCGCTTCTGCTTGCCCCTCTGCAAGTAGATCCGCCATCTGACCGCCAACCATACCCTTAGCACCACTCGCGCGCGCAAGCAGCGCCAGCATGTTTAGCAAGATGTCCGCCTGTGTGCCATCCGCCTCAGCCAGCTTTTCATAGGCCAGCGCCTGCAGCGCGTCACCCGCCAAAATGGCCGTCGCCTGATCAAAGGCAATATGGCACGTCGGTTTGCCTCGTCGCAGATCATCGTCATCCATCGCCGGGAGGTCATCGTGAATTAATGAGTAAGCGTGGATACATTCGAGCGCAGCAGCAGAGACATCTGTTATCGGCGATGCTATCGAACCCACATTTTTAATTGCGTCAGCCGCCGCGTAAACCAGTACCGGTCTAATTCGCTTGCCCCCGTTAAACAAGCTATAACGCATGGCTTCGAGCAGTCTGGGTGAGGCAGAACTGGAAGGCTGAGTCCACAGTCGCAGCGAGGCATCGACGCGAGCTTTGCAGCTCGCGGCATAGTCAGTTAGAGATGACATGGAAAAATAGCTGGCCTCTTAGATTTCCTGAGACCGAATTGACTTATTACTCGCGCCGTCTGAATCAGTGGTGCATTCTTTCGATGTATCTGAAGTAACGGGACTAAAACCGTAGTATTCAATGCCGCCATCCTCAAATTCTTTATTTTCATTTTGTCCGACGCGGCTAATAAAAAATTCACCTTCGGTATTAATTGGCAAATCCACTGGCTGGCGACCGCTGTGCAGCGAAATATACTGGGCTTCGTTCAAATCAATGGCGCCGTCAAAAGATTCCGAGAATCTTATTTTTTCGGCATATTTTTGCCAGCCTTTTACCGCGCGCATTGGAATCGCTTCGGCGGCATCGCCACTGCCATAACCAATGGTCAGAATATCTTCTCCGCGCAATTCAACACCACGCCGAAACGCATCTTCCACACCCGCCGCAATCCAGGCAGGTAAAGATGCCGAATAAAGGTTGCCGACGTTTTTCATAATTTCCCAACCGAGCGACATTTTCGCCTCGATTTTTCTAAACGTTTCAAACCGTTTTAGCACGCGAATCACACGCAAACTGCGCGAGAATAACGGCGTATTTAATTTTCCCTGTTCAACACACTTATAAACATTGCGCTGACTGCTTAACTCTTCAACAACATCGTGAAACTTTACCCGCGCGGCTTCGCAATACTCTTTTAATTCCGCATGATCCTCGGCCTTACCCAGCGCCAACGAAAATAAATAGCTCATCGCCAATCCGGTTTCAGGCATGCGCGTATAAGGTCGGTGCATGAATACCGCTGCAATATTTTTTAGATAACCGGCGCGATCCAGACCACGCTTGGTAAACATGTTGTTAAGCGCGATCAACATCGCGTCGATATAGCAGTTGGTTGAATAAAAACCGTTAAAAACGGGGAAGTCCCGCAACTGAGAATTGGAGCGGGCTTTTTGTTGAGCAAAGCGCACAAAGGGTTTACGAAAATCAGGGCCCCGGTACTCGGCCGACGCACCCGAGCGCACGAGATCTATTTCGAGTAATTTAGGGTCGGGCTCCAACAGCATCGCTACTGCCCCCGCTCCCTGCGTCGGCTCACCAGTGGAGCCACGGCCGTATTCCGCAATGTCAGCAGATACGATAATGGCTTTTGAATCCCTGCCATCGAACGCCAAAAAACGTGCTGCGCCTTTCATTGCATACACGCCACCTAAACAGGCATGCTTGTATTCAGGCACTTCGCAATTGCGGCAAATGGGGGGCAGTCCGAGTTTTTTCAGACCTTGGTCTACCATGCCTTTAACAATAATGGCACCGGCAGAATTATCGGTACTCGACTCCGTACCAAAAGCAAAAAAGCCAATTGCACGCGGATCAATATTGTATTGCTGAATCAACTTGAGCACGGCGTTAGCCGCCATGGTATATACGTTTTGGTGGTGCCCACGCATCCTAAAACTGTGACCGACAACGTCCTTCAGCTTGTGCCAGCTTCCCTCTGTCCAATCACACCAATCACTTAAATTGGTGCGGTACGGCGGCAGATACGCTGCTAGCCCACTAATACCAACTGAATTCATATACTTACTTCTCCATTGTCGCGCAACGAGCACTGCACGAGACCGCTGCACTCAAGGCTTAACCCATCACCTTAAACTAGATAATTAAATAACTTGAGGACAACCGCTGCATTCGATGAGCTAGATGCACTCTGCATACATGCCACGCTCTGGCACAAAGGGTCGCTTGAGAGCGGCCCGAAAAAACCGCCAATGATAACAGTAAATCCCTATCTGTCATCTAGGGCCTGTTTTAAGTTATAGCATCTGATCACCGCTTCATCCGCATCCAAAAGCAAGATAGGGTCTGTTGGCACTAAATTGATCAGCCACGTGTCACAGCGCTTAGCGACCGGATAACGAATTCAGCGTCGCCCGATGATGCTGCATAATTTCCTGCCACTCCAGCTTAAACCAGGGTGTAAAAGCCTCGCTGTTTTGAGCAAATTCTCGCTCCAGCTCTTTGGGGTCAATGTAGCGCCAATCGCTTATTTCATTCGGGTTGGTCGACGGCAGGTCGTCGGACACACCCGCGTAAACCGAGCACATTTCCCGTTCAGCTCCGGCGTCGCCAAAGTCCGCGTGGTATTGAAATTTGTAGAGAAACGTAAGCTCTGCGCGTAAACCAAGCTCTTCCCAGAGACGCCGATGACAGGCCTCATCCATACTTTCGCCAACGCGCGGATGACTACAACAGCTATTGGACCAGTAGCTGCCCCATAGGCGCTTGCCCGATGCCCGTTGCTGCAGCAGCAGCTCTCCGCCTGAATTAAAGATAAGTATTGAGAACGCGCGATGAAGCAGACCATCGCCGTCATGGCACAAGCCTTTATCAGCACTGCCTACAACTTCGTCGCGATCATTTACCAGTACAAGTAAATCGGACTCGGATGAAACGATTGCGAATCTATCGCGTGCGGCTTCGGTCAACGTTGGCCACCATTTTCTGGCCATATTAATGTGGTTTGCATATGACGTTTGCTTCGTTGATATAAATCTTGTCTTGCACGCGGCGCATTTAGCTTAAAAACTTCAGCATATGTGCCTTCGAACCATTTGCGCGCCGATGATACGTTCAAAAAACGCATGAATACCTGCGAACAGGACCGGCCCAAAATCATAGATTTCGGGCGTTGCGCGGAACGAAGCAGTGCTTCGCTTGAATCCGCTTCATCCCTGTAGTTCCGCCAATTCCTCTCGATAACTGCTCCTGCGTTATTCTACCTCCTGCATCCATACAGTCGTCGATAACTGCTCCTGCGTTATTCTACCTCCTGCATCCATACAGTCGTCGATAACTGCTCCTGCGTATTCTACCTCCTGCATCCATGCAGTCGTCGATAACTGCTCCTGCATTGCTCTAACATCCGTCATCCATGGCGGAGCATGAATTGACGGTTTTTGAACGTATCATCAGCCCACAAACGTGAATGTGCCAAAATGGAGAAGAAAATTTTCCTAAATACATCACGGATAACTTGTCTTAAAATTTTTAATGGACGTATATTACGCCGCGCCTAAAAGTACATCCATAGTCTTAAAGCCATGCTTATTCAGGCGCTCATGCACCGCTTCAGCGCGGTCGGCAGCATAAATGATCACAGCGCCTCCGTCACCACTACCGGTCAGTTTCGCGCCAAACGCACCCGCCTGTTTCGCCAGGTGCACCACCTGCTCTATCTCGTCGCACGAAACACCTATTTCTTTCAAAGCGCGTTGATTCTCGTCCATCAGCACGGCTAAACGAGCGAAGTCGCCCACAGCAATAGCCTCCTCAGCGGCATCAACGATACGTGCAATTTCAGCGAAAAGTTGTGCGTACTTAACCGGTTCCAGCGCGCGTGCGGCGCGAACTCTCGCCACAGTTTCTGCTGTATACCCTTTTCTGCCAGTAAAACCAACTACCAGAGGAATGGCTGGCGCATGCGCCAGCGAGCTAAAACGCGCGTCCTCACGCTCACGTCGACAATAACTGAGCAGGCCGCCATACGTCGCCAGGGTATTATCTATGCCCGATGGCGTGCTATGCGCTATCTGCTCACTCGCAAAGGCCACAGCATTAATCTGCCCGTCATTCATATCGATGTTGTAACACGCTGCAAGTGCACGTGTGCTAGCAACCGCAAGCGCTGCAGACGCACCCAAACCGCTCGCTGGCGGGACTGTGGCTTTTACATCGAGGTGAAAACTCGCGCCCTTCAAATCGAGCGCCGTTATTAGGTGGGCAAAACTCCGCTGCAGCAAATCTTCGCTCGTGCCGTCAATCGAAAAAGCGAGATCCCAAGCGGGAATGCTGACACTAGAATTGCCAGAGGAACATTGCGCGCGTACAGTCACAGCATCAGCAACGCCTCCAGCGATCGCCTTTACACCATATACAACAGCGTGCTCGCCAAACAGAATGACTTTACCGTTTGCCGAATGCCAACCACTATCGCTCATGTGCACCGCCCTGAAGCTCAGCCACCAGCTCCTGGGCCCGCCAAACCTTTATCTCACCTTCATCGACCAGCTTCGCGACGACTTTGTCGAACAAGGCGTCGGGAACACCAGCGCTTAGTGCCACGCTGCGCGCGTGCAGCGTCATATGCCCTTTTTGTATGCCATCGGTCGTCAAAGCCCGCAGTGCGGCAAAGTTCTGAGCAAGCCCCACCGCGGCCATCAGGCCCGCGAGCTCCATGGCATCGCTAATTCCCAATAAACGTTGGTTCATCGCCACCGCCGGATTGGTTTGCAATGAGGCTCCAACCGTACCGACCTTGATCGGCAGCTCTATTTGACCAGAAAGATCCCCGTTAGGCGCTACGCTCCACTGCGTCAACGCGCGATAACTGCCCGAACGGCACGCATAGGCGTGTGCAGCAGCCTCAATACTTCGCCAGTCGTTGCCTGTCGCGATGGCCAGCGGATCGATACCATTCATAATGCCTTTGTTGTGCGTCGCCGCGCGATAAGGATCGGCTAACGCAAAATCGTTAGCTAACACAATGCGATCTCTGACATCTTCACCGGCGTAGTTTTTTGTTGCGAGTTGTTTGGGTGAGAAACTGACCCGGGCGACCGCAAGTGAAGTGTCCGCGAGATTCGATAATATTTTTAACAGCGCGTGGCCACCCGTAATCGACTCCAGCAGTGGGGCTATGCCCTCACATACGGTATTCACGATATTTGCGCCCATCGCATCGCGCGTGTCCACCAGTAGATGCACAATTAACATTGATTCAGATGTGATAGGGCCAACAACAGAGTGAGCACTTACTTTCTTCACGCCACCACCCCGGCTTACCATCTTGGGAATCAGTGTATTCGCCGTCTGAATCACATCGTACGACGCATCCTCCACGGCACGCTCGGCCCGAGCCAGGTCTGTTATACCTGTGAGTTGGACCTGCCCAATAAGCACAGGCGCACTGACACTCGCGCTAAAACCACCCGACTTCTCGGCCAGCAGAGCTGTGTAAGACAAGGCTGCAACCACCGACGGCTCTTCAAGCACCATCGGCACAGCGTAACTGCGGCCATTTAGCGGGAAATTAATTGCAAGCCCCTGGGGCAGGCTAAAAGTGCCGATGACATTTTCAATCATTCGCTCGGCAGCTTTGGATTCGAGTCGCTGAGCTTCACTCAGCCAGCGCTCTGCATCATCCGCATCGATAATCCCCGCGTCGAGCAGCGCATCGATACGCGCGCCAATGCTAAGTTTGCGAAATTTTCTATCTACTTTATTTGACATAGCGCTACCCGGCGTGAGGAGGTCATATACGCATCACGCCAGCGGCGTCGATGTTGAGATCAATAAGATCATAGCCGAGCTCACGCGCAGCGTCGGTAAAAGCGTTTAAATCTGCGAGCTCACTCGACGCAGCAAGCCCCAAATCTCCTCCCCCTGCGCCACAGGGCTTATACGCCACACCTTTGTGTTGCTTACCAAGCTGATATAGCTGCTCATGCCCGGAAGCGAAGATCCCTAAACCACTCATCGAAGCGAAATCATGTAAGCGCGAGGTAAATTCCGTCAGGGCAGAGACAAACGGCGTCGCCTCGCGCGCATTGATTAGCGTTACTAGCGCCATCCCCAGAGAGGTCATCACCTTCATATACTGCTTGGCATGGGTCGCTTGCCAATCGGCCAGCGAACTTAAATAGCTCGGCGTCGAGGCACTGGTACCGGTCCAGATATAGGCAATATGCAAAGACGGCGGCATAGCAAAATGAGAAATTTGACAAGCTTCAGACGTCCCAGAGAAAAGGCAAACAGCACCGGTGAGACTGGCGGCGATGTCGATACCACTACCGCGCTTACCCTGCACCAAACTGTGCGCATCCTGCAATCGACGCCAGCGCTGCGCCAAGGTTTCTTTTGCATGGTCGCCAGCGCTGCCCAGCGCGGCGCTCAAGACCTCGTCGAGTGCGACCGTCATCGCTGCACTCGAGCCCAAACCGAGTTTCACGCCATTTTCGAATAACTCACGCGAGTCGACTTTGAGGCGCCAACCTTGCTGTTGCATATGCGCTGCTTGACCGCGACCGTGGAGCAGGCCATTTAGCACCGCAGCCAGCATTACAAAGGGGCTCGCCTGTTCTGCGATGAGCTCACCTTCAGATGACCAAAGGAGATGTCCGCATCCGTCGCTTAGTCCGGGACTGCTAATTGCCACACCGGGCGCTTCGCCGGGCTCGAGAGAGACGCGCACGCGCCGGTCAATCGCAATTACAACTGCGGGCATGCCCTCTAATACGGCATATTCGCCACAGAGAATCACTTTTCCAGGTGCGCTGGCTTGATAAATTGACTCAACCATGATCAGTCGGTGACCCGCACCCCGCACCCCAGACCACAGCGAATAACTCGACGAATGCCATTGACGCTCTGTAAGGCCTCAGCGACGCGATCACCATAGCCCGGCGCGCATACAGCCTTGATCTGCGGCCCCGCATCGATGGTAAAGAAGACGGGCACTCCCGCAGCGCGTAGATCGCGCAAGCAGTGCATCGCTTCGACAGTGGCACCTGACCAATAGAGCAGCCCGGGGCGAGAGGCAAGCGCCAGTGCATGCATTTTTAGGCAGCTAAATTCGCTTAACTCGGCGAGCTTTTCAAAGTCTCGCGTTATCACCATCTGTTCAGCATCGGCAATATCCTGATCGTTACCAGCCAGCCATGCGTCGTAATAAGGACTTGTTGTTCTCGACAGTTCCATGCCTTCCGTCGAGCCAATTGCTTTTTCGCTTTCAGAAGCAATGCCGACACATATCTCTAAAGGCCAGTGCTCAGCCGGTGCAATTTGCTCGGCAAATGCGCGCCCAAATACAGCGTCTTCGGGCCCGCTGTTTTGCAGGGCTATCTTAATAAAACCGCCGCCAATCGAACGCGCCGCCGATCCCGACATCGAGCGAGCGAGCATGGACTTTTGCGCAAAACTTAAATCGAGTTGAAGTGCACGATCTCCTGCGGCAACAAGCGCAGCGAAACCCGAAGCTGATGACGCCAGCCCGGCGGCAGTAGGAAAATTATTGCTGCTCGCAACCTCGCAACGTGTCGTCACACCGGCCAGTTGACGCAACTTGTCCAAATTACGGGAAATGCGTGAAAGCTTTTGCTCGTCCTGTTTGCCGTTGAGCAAAAAAATATCGTCATCGAGCTGCGGATCGAAGCGTACGCGCGTTTCTGTCAACAATGTATCGAGCGTAATTGACAATGAAGAAACAGCGGGCTCGTTATGGCCATCACGTGTGGATTTTCCCCAGTATTTAATCAGCGCAATATTTGGATGTGCAGCAGCAAATGCCGTCTTTATTTTTACTTCAGTCATTCAGACTCGACTTACCTTAGCGAACAAGGGCTATGATTGCGAAATTTGGGAGCACGGCTTCGAAGCACGCGACATAATACATTAAAACGCTTGAGATGGATTTCTTCGAACAATTGGGATACTTAAAGCAAAGGCTCATCGAGCGACAACGCAATACGTTCACCCGACTGAATGTGCTGAATGCTTATACGGTCATCTTCAGTGCGCTGCATTTGCCAATCCGAGGATGGCAGCAATTCCCCCGCCCCTAACAGTACTGGAAGATAAAACCAGATAAATGCCTCTGGCGGCTCGCCTTTGCCCTGATCTACACGCGCTTCCGCAAGGCGCTCTAAACGCCAGCGCTGCTTATGTGTTTGAGCGCGAAAAATCAACAGTGAATTACTCGACAACTGCACATAAACATTCTGCCGCTCATCAAGGGCCAACAGAATATCCCCGGCAACTACATCCCTACCCTGCTGAAACCATTCCGCCTGACCGGTCCAGATTTGCCAATCCGACGATTGCATATTAAATGCAGGCATGGGTTCTTTAGCTGCACAACCGATAAAAAACAGCAGGATGAAACTCACTGCAAGTGTCGCCTTTGACGCAGGTAAACGCTTCACTGAACAAGCCACCTCATCTTTATTTAGCACTATTTTAGGACTTTACCCGTAAAAGGCAAAACACATGGACTACATCTGCATTAACGTAGGAATTGACGTAAGCGTAAATAAACTCACCAGTATTACGTATAGGAACCGTTTTGGGTTTGGCCGGCGAAAATATCTAAACAGGTAGAATGGCAACGAAACAGTTACTGCTGAGATGATCGCCGCTAAACCATAACCAAAAGCGTAAACTTCCCCTGAATTATGGCTAACACCTATTCTAAAAAAAATTCCGAAACTCAACAAAGTGACTAACCAACATAAAATTCTCAAGGCGTGATTTGGTTTCAACTTACCTGGATCTTTATCAAGATCTGACAAGGGCGCCTCGTAAGGATCTATATTCATACCTAACTCACAACTTATCACACAGCTATAGAACGCGAGCTTCCCTTATTTAGAAGAAGCCTCCCCCGCACGCCAAACCAAAAACAAACTACATATAAATGCAAGAAGGGCAAATAAAAAAACAACACCTAAAAAGAGAGTAATCAACATAGGTATTTCCCTAAACGTATATTGTTGAACTGAATCTAGAAAACCGATACTGGTCAAGCAAAGAACGAACCCCCACGCTCCTGCAAGCCACCCCAAATAAACATTCTTTTCAGATCTAAGTGATAGAATTGCAAAAAAGATCAACATCGCTGCAGATGTATATTGAACGATCCAATATGGCATTATCTCCGCAAACTTAAAGTCGTAAACGCTGGCGTAAATGCCTGCACTCACAATTGAAAACCAGCTCAGTATTTTTTCTGCTTTTCGAGCATTCATAAATATCATCCTTATCTACTTATCGGTATTTCTTAAGTTACTCACCATAATTACAACCACGCGTAGCATGCACCAAATACTGCTGTAGCTTTTCTGATGCGTATTTATCGAAATCAACCATGCTTTTAGAAGGTATATTGAAGGACCCACAAAACAGCTCGTACTCTTCCGTCACAAAAACTGAAGGTACATATTGTTTTGCAACTAAAAATCTATTCAGGTGCAGCAACAATAGAGTATTCAGCGTTTTACCTTCATCACTCTCGGGCTTAAGTTCGAGCGCGAATAATAAATGGCTCGCTTTCAAGGCATACATGAACTCGTCCTGCATTCGATTTTTAGCGTGCCACCAAATACTGACCGCAATACTTAACAATAGAAAAAGACTTGCCAGAGCTATAGCTTTTTTCATATTTTTACCGTAATAGAGTAAGCCTTCATTGCTTTCCAGGTCAGCACAAACCTTAAAACTCAAGCTCTTCGGCTATTTGTGCGTGAACTTCTGCAAAGATATCGCTTTCCTCCTGAGTGCGATAAGGAACCCCAATGTTCGGCAGCACTTCTGTGAGTAATTGTTGGTCGGAATAAAGTGTAACATTGGCGATAGACGGACGGGAAAATACCGTACTCGCCGTGCCCACATCCACGTTAGCCGCGGGAAGACGGTTGCCGGACATATATACTTGCGGCGCAATAACACTTTGGTCGGTATCGGCACCTGCAGATTCTCCCAGAATTAATGCAGAATCAAGACGCGAGCCCGCGCTGGTCCAATGGTTTTCCAGTAAGTTAATACGCTCCGGACAAAACGCTTGCCGACACCTAATGCGGGTGCCATAACCGCCACCAAAACCAAACGCTGCCCAGCGATGAATAATATTCTGCTCAAAATTAAGATCCAAAACTTTCGCACGCATTTGTACACCACGCTCGTGGATATAAGCGTAAAGGTTGTGGTGATTACTTATGCGTTGCCGTTCCTGATTGGTCTCGCCTCCGGGCCAATGGCTGTAGGTATTGGGGTGCAGGCTATCTAAAAATGCCGAGTACTGCACAGTAACATCCCGCACACTACCCCACATATCGCCACCGGCGTCTTGGGCATGAATCACGGTCACGCGATTGAACACCACATTTTCAATACATAGAGTGAGATCCTCCCCATCAATACCCAGAGTGCCGGCCCCCTGATCATGCGCTTCAGACTCTCCTTCCCAAACGCCTTCAAAGCGTATCCCCTCGATCAACACATCATGACCGCAGGTGCCCTGGGCGGGCCAGGTATTTACGGCTAGCCCACCATCACGACCGCTGCCGGTTTTATCCAGGGTAATTCCCGGTGCCGGAGCTTCCAATCCATTGATGGTTAAATACGGTTGTCGAACACTTAAATCGCTCAGCAAGGTAATGGTGCCACCAACAGCGAAATTTATCGTACGAGGTGTGGGGTTAGTAATAGGACCGTTGCGATTTACAACACAATCTCGGAACGAGCCTTCTCCTGAGTCGTTTAAATTGGTTACCACACAAATTTCGCTATCGGGGCCGCCACCAAAACTGCTATCCGTTCCATAGCCTTCCAGCAGTGGGGTTTGACCAGAACTGTCTTCCTGCATAACAAAAATGGTGACGGTCGCTGTATCCGAATCTCCGTCTTCATCAGTTAACCGATAGACAAAGGTATCTTCACCAAAAAAGTCAGGGGCCGGGATGTAGTCAAAACGATTGTTAGCCAGGAGATTCAGAGTACCGTGGCTTGTGCTGCCCACAATAGCCAGGGTTATTGGCGCATCGTCCAAACCGCTATCGTTGGCAAGCACATTAAATCCGACAAGTGATCCACCCTGCGGAAGATTGACACTGTCATCACTGGCTGTGGGTATTGAGTCATTACTTTGGTTATCCTCTTGGCTGTTTTCCTGATCGCTGTCTTGGTTATCACCACCAGCACCAGCATCCTCGTTCGAATTATCGTTATCCGCTTCGTTATCAAAACTAGTATCGCTGCCTGTATCCACTTCTCCTTCACCAACAATGACTGCCTCGTCATCACTCGCATCGGGGCTTTTACTTCCCCCGCAAGCGGAAAGCACAAAAATAAAAAGTGCACAAAAAACAAATTCAACAGCATTGGTATATTGACGGTTCATAGAAAACATATAGCGAGTAACCTGTGAAGATAAATTATTATTGTCAGTGAATTCCCGTCAGTCATATCGAGAAAACATCGTCAGTTACCCAAAGAAAGACGTCCCACGCAGACGGTTGACCTTGAGCTTAAGATTAGAATATTGCCCAAGGCTTCGAGCAACGACAACATGATAAAGATGAAGCACACAGATTTAGTGACGAACGAATAACCAAATTCCATTAACGGAAAAATAATCAGACCTGCGTCACAAAATGATAAACTGGATACCAGAAGAAGAAATTATCGAAGAAAACACTCCGTCGCAATGATAAATCACAAACCTAACCCGCAAACAGATACATTGCGACCATTCTATTCACTATATTTTTAACCCGAAAGGTAACGCACCAATAAAGAAAAAGTAATATAAAGGCTTATCAAACTTATATTAATCGTCAATTTTAACCGTCTATCTCGGCTGTTCGTTGTAGCCTCTATGGGCATTAAGCAACACCGTCACATTACTAAGTGACACAAATATTAGAAAAATAAAAAAGGCCATATACACACCTGCCAGACAATCATAAGAGTATTTATACGGCAGTATAAATGCATAATATAAAGCAACAAAAAATATTGCGAAATTAAAAATAATACCTACGTACCTCACCTTCACCACAGAAAGACCCACGCAATACAATACGGAAAATAAAACAATAACCAGAGCTCTAAAATCCACCAGGATAAATGCGAGAAACCCGACCAGCAGCGTTATGGGATTTAAGATAAGACTGCCCAGCAACATTAGCACCGACACAGCGCCGCCCTCTCTCTGAATTACACCCTCTCCGCCCTTACTGCTCGACTCTGCTACACTCACGCACCTGGCAGACGTACAACGCTTTTTCCGAAGATAAAAATAGATACTTAAAACAAAAGAGCACGCCAAAAACAATGAGGTAAGTTTGAAGACCAATTGCACTCCTGTATTTGGACATCCCCACATACAAACCGAAATCAGCGAAATGCATGAAAATACTAGCAGACTAAACAGAACCAAAATCAGGATTAAATATTTCATTTTACACCCATCAAACCAAATCCATTTTCCCAGCGTTTAGTTTTGTTACATATTCTGCCTACCAAAGAATATTTTAAAAAGATACATACCTATAATACTCAGCGCGCTAAAAACCAGCGTAAAAAACGCCCACAACGCCAAACCCAAAACTATAGCTCCAAGCCCATGAAGATACCCACCATTCCAAGAAAGTGTTTTTGCTCCAAACAGCGCTGAAACAATCATTAGAACAAAAATAATCGAGATACCTGCCCCATTGTAAACAAATAACTCTGCAGCTCTTATGCCCGAAGCATTACTTTCGACTGTTTCTCTAATAGAACGACCGACTATCGCTTTATACTCAACATCCAAGCGTTCAATTTCACTCATTATTTCCTTCTTCCGCCCTTCCAACGCCTTGTAATTTTCAGGATATTCCTCCTTATCAATAACATCGAGCGAAGATTCGACTTGCTTTAGGTTGTACTTACTAAAATCCATAGATTTACCAGGCTGAGAAGCGGTACCATAGGTGTGTGAATGAGACACTAATAACCGCTATTGAAAATAGCACTCTCACTGAGCAACACCCTCAGGCACAGCACCACTTATCATTTTACCGGGATCAAGAAAGAACATCTTTTTCCAGCCCTGACTCTCAGTTGTGAACCTCCATGGATAGGGCACCGCGCTTACTATTGAATAATGTAAATGTGCAGATTTACCCATGGCATTCCCAGAATCACCGACTGTACCTATTTTTTTATTTGGCGATACAAATGTAAAACTGCCTATATTGATTGAATCCAAATGTGCATAGTAGTGAAAGCGCCACTTGGGGCCTAAAACCAAGACAACTTTGCCGCCTTTATTTAAATTACCTTTAAACAATACTAAACCGCTTGTCGCGGAAACCAGCTCAACACCTTTTTGTGCAAAGATATCAATACCTTTATGGACACCTGAACTTCCCCAGGGCTCATACCAAAAGGAGTCACGGTTCCAATCGCCAACAGATGCTCCTTTTACAGGCATCACTACTTTTTCTGGAATTAAAAAACCAGATATAAGTACAACCAAAAATACAATTAAAATTTTATATCTTAACTTCACTTGGCAACCGCTGAAAGCTACGCAACAGGCTATATATAAATCAAATAGCTAGTTATTTTTTTTCGCTTCGTTTAACGCTTTCATCGCAACTAACAATGCAAGAAATAGTGCGAATCCGATGATGCGAATCGCTGCATCGACTTGACCCATCGGATAAGAAAAGAATCCCAGTTTTGCAAAATAAAATGCATAGCCAAGAATTAAAACAAGTAAGGTTTCGAAAGCAAACGTTTTGAGGAAAATCTGTGTTGGCGAAACGCCTTGTTTAACAAACACTTTTGAAACATAGAGCGAAATGACAATCGCGATCGCGCCGTAAACGATATTCAATTATGCCTCCTGTTAAGCATTCACTTCCAGAACTAGTATTTTTCAGATGCAGGCGCTACCCGAAGCACTTCTGCAACAGTGGTAAGACCACTTGCAATCTTTTGAGCTCCAGACAAACGCAATGTGCGCATACCTTCGCGCATGGCTGTTTGACGCACACGATTAAGGTCGCTGTTGTCCGTCATTAGCTCCTGCAGCGATTCGCTCATTGTCAGAATTTCATAGATACCCTGACGCCCTAAATAACCGGTATTGCGACACTCCAGACAACCCTCGGCTTCATAGGTTGTTTGAGGCTTTGTAACTTTCCACGGTTTGACCAACTGATCCCAATCTTTTTCATTGATCTGCCCTTCTTTTTTACAATGGGGGCACAAGGTACGTATTAATCGCTGCGCCATAACACCGAGCAACGTGGCGCGCAATAAGTAACTCGGAATACCCAAGTCGAGCAAACGCGCGATGGCTGAAGGCGCATCATTGGTATGCAAAGTGGAAATCACAAGGTGACCGGTAAGCGCTGCCTGCACTGCCATTTGCGCAGTTTCCAAATCGCGGATCTCACCGACCATAATAATATCTGGATCCTGGCGCATTAAAGTACGGATACCTTTGGCAAAGTCCAAGTCGATATTGTATTGCACTTGGGTTTGATTAAAACTTTCCTCTAACATTTCGATCGGGTCTTCAACCGTCGAAACATTCACCTCATCCGTCGCGAGAGTGCGCAACGAAGAATAAAGCGTTGTCGTCTTGCCTGAACCGGTTGGTCCAGTAACAAGCACAATACCGTGAGGGCTGCTGATCATGCTTTGCCAGCGATGCAGGTCATCATTGACTAAGCCAAGGTCCTCGAAGGAACGCAATAAAATTTCTGGATCAAAAATACGCATTACCAACTTCTCACCGAAAGCCGTAGGCAATGTAGATAAACGTAATTCGGCCTCAGTACCATCGGGACGTTTTGTTTTTATCCTGCCATCTTGAGGCTTGCGTTTTTCGGCAACGTTCATACGCCCCAATATTTTTAAGCGACTGACAATCGCCGTCGCTACAGTCGTTGGAAACTCGTAGATATTGTGCAGTACACCATCAATGCGAAAACGCATGCGCGTAAATTCGCGACGCGGCTCTATGTGAATATCACTCGCGCGTTGCTCAAATGCATATTTCAATAACCAGTCAACAATATTTACGATGTGCTGATCGTTAGCTTCTGGGTCTTTAAGTGAACCCAATTCGAGTAATTGTTCAAAATTCGCGACACCGGAGGGCCGGTTGCCACCGGAATCCTGTGCCCCGGAAACGGAACGCGCAAGCGAGTAAAATTCAACGCGAAACCGCTCAATTTCTGAGGGTATCGCAATGACACGCTTAATCTGCTGACGAACGGTTTGCGCTAGTTGTACCTCCCATTCATCGATATAAGGCTGAGTGACCGCCACCAATACCTGCTCCGGCGTTATGTCCACACAGAGCAGTCCGTGGCGTTTGGCAAATTTGTACGACATCGTTTCAGATGTTTTTGCCACCGGGACTTTCATCGGGTCGATATGAAAAATCGGCAGGCCACTTTTTGCCGCGAGCCAGCCGGTAAGCGTCAACTCGTCGAGCGTCTTACCGTGATCAATTTGATTTTCAACATTTTGGGATGCGATATAGGTGAGCGGGTGCATGGCGGTTTGTTCACGCGAACGCGAGGCTCCCAAGAGCAAATTAGCATCTTCCTGCTTTACTAAACCGTCCTCAACCAAATCAGTGAGCACCGCGCGCAGATCAAGGACACGTTCAGTAAATGCCATAAGCTTTCTACCTAGTCATTTTCGTTTTAGCTACAATAGCCCAAATTATAAGGAAGCTCTAGCCGAGCCGAAATGCAGCAGGCAGTCCGACAACGGGCACCGGGGGAAACAGGATAATGATAAAACTCGATATTTATTATGTGGATGCGTTCGCAAGCAAGCCCTTCCAGGGAAATCCGGCTGCAGTGTGTGTGCTGGATGACTGGCTCCCCGAGGCATTGATGCAGGCGATCGCCTCAGAAATCAACCTATCGGAAACATCGTTCGTAGTACCGCGCGGCGACGGCGATTTCCGCATTCGCTGGTTTACACCCACTACCGAAGTGAAGCTCTGCGGACACGCGACACTGGCGAGTGCACATATACTTTACGAGCAATTCGATCACATTGATGAGGTCCTGCGGTTTCATTCTCTGAGTGGCCCACTCGTCACCACCAGCGATGGCATAAGTATCTGTATGGATTTCCCAGCAGAACATGTATCAAGTACTGAACTGAGCACTGAGATTATTGACGCCGTTGGCGGCAATCCTACGGAGGCGCTCGCGGGCGAAGACCTTATGGTGCTTTTCTCCGACGCGAGCGAAATCACGATCCTCGATCCGGATATAAGCAAAATCGCGGAGCTGCCCTATCGCGGCGTATGCGTCAGCGCCCCTGGAAATGGCAATGGTTACGATTTTGTCAGCCGGTTTTTCGCCCCTGCCGCAGGCATCAATGAAGACCCGGTTACCGGCTCATCCTTTACGGCACTCGCCCCAATTTATGCAGCGAAAACCGGCAAACGTCAATTTAAGGCACGCCAAATGTCGGCGCGCGGAGGCGACGTCAATGTCAGTTTACAAACCGATCGCGTCTTTATCTCGGGAAGCGCTGTCACCATGATGAAAGCTGAAATGACATTGCCAGCATTCTGACCATTGGAAGACATAACACGATTTAAGCCACGATCACACGATGTTGTTTATACTCTATCAAATTAGGGCCCGTAGGCTTTATGATTGCCATAGATATTCGCAAGAAGCCATGACAACACACTGAGAAAAGCGTGAAAGAAACACCCGACAACTATATCGAATGGTTCAGGCATTCGTCCCCTTACATTCATCAGCATCGCAACAAAATTGCCGTTGTCATGCTGCCCAGCGAATTTATTAAACGCCCCTACCTCGGCAACATCATTAATGACTTGGCCGTGATGACGTCGCTCGGGATGAAAATTGTTATTGTGCACGGCGCACGCAGACAAATTGACGCGAGTTTAGCCGCGCAAAACCGTTTGTCAGAATTTCACAAAAGCGTTCGCATTACTCCCCATGAACACATCGACACTATTTTACATGCGGTGGGTGCCGTGCGCTTTCAAATTGAGGCAATTGCCTCGTCAGGGCTGCCAAACTCACCCATGCACGGCTCTCAGTTAAATTTGCGCAATGGCAATTTTGTATCCGCCAAGCCCAAAGGCATTATCGATGGCGTCGACTACTTATTTACCGGCGAAGTTCGCAAGATTGACGGTGCAGGCATTACGCGTTTGCTGGAAGACCAAGCGATAGTCCTGGTCTCACCGGTTGGCTTTTCGTTAACTGGCGAAGTATTTAATCTGTCTTTTGCAGAAGTCGCGGTGAGCGTCGCCGAGGCAATTAGCGCAGACAAACTTATCGCCTATAACGACGATGGCCAAATTAAAGACAGCGATGATCGCGCCTACCGCGAAATGACCTTGCTTCAATGCAAGAAATTTTTAGTCGAAACGGAAAGGCACAAACAGACAAATACCTACTTTTCTTTGCAGGCCTGCCACGAAGCCTGTGACGCAGGTGTGGCGCGTTCGCATGTCATCAGCGCACGTGAGGACGGCGCAATACTCAAAGAACTCTATACACGCGACGGCTCAGGCACGATGGTCTATCGCGACAGTTATGAGACGATTCGACGCGCGCGCATCGAAGATGCTGCGGGCATCCTGTCGCTAATTGCGCCGCTTGAAGACCAGGGCGTGCTCGTCAGACGCTCGCGTGAACGCCTCGAAAACGAAATCGAGAGCTTTACCGTGATGGAAAAAGACAACCTTATCATCGGCTGTGCTGCATTATACCCAGTCGCAGATACCGCATTTGGTGAGATAGCGTGCGTAGCTATCGACAGTAACTACCAACGCAACGGCCGCGCCAAGAAGCTGCTGCTGCATCTGGAACGTCAAGCCGCCCGGCTCGGTATACACACCCTGTTTGTCTTGACCACGCGTACCGCGCACTGGTTTGTCGAACAGGGCTTTTTGGAAAGCCTGGTCGATGCGTTGCCCGTCGAACGCCAGAAGCTCTACAACTACCAACGAAAATCCAAAGTGTTTATCAAGCGAGTTGCCGCACGCCCCAGCACCATAGACCTCGCTTAGCACGCTGTAGAAAAAGTCCACGGCATTAACTTGGATCGGTTAGTTCGAAGGATAAATGCAGTGCAGTTAGTCAGTATTCCCTGACGAAGCAATTCAACCTATAAATTACATCACTGCCACCCCGTTAACTCTGAAAGGCATGGATGGACGGCTGGCATTTGGAGACCGTCACCAGCATGCGACCGCCATGGATGGCGGGTGTTAGAGCAACGCAGGAGCAGTTGTCGGGAAGCGGGTGCCGAGCCAACATGGATGTTTTTACGGCGTGTCTCCAAATACCAGCCGTCCATCCATGTCTCGCGCTGGTAAATGTGAGAAGCTCAGAGGAACGATCATCAAGCTAGCGGGACAATAGTGAAATCACATAATGAAATATGACAACGCTGCAATATGCCGTTTTATTGCCTAGACTGTAACTACTGGGGCCTATTAGCAGACCCTGGCACATCAGAAACTCAGACACCGAACTTATTTCAGACCATGGCCGACGATATAGACAACATGAAGCAAATTGACATCGTCAAGATGTTTGCGGATAAACGCTGTCTGATCATCGACGATTTCCCCGAAATTCGCGGCTCTCTGACCCGAACCCTGCGCAATTTTGGCGCAAAATCTGTAGACACCGCTGCCGACGGCGAAGAAGCGATTAAGCTCTGCGGTAATAAAAAATACGATATCGTTATCTGCGATTACAACCTCGGCTCCGGCAAGGACGGACAGCAAGTGCTGGAAGAAGTACGCTTCCTGCGCGTGCTTATGATGACCAGCTTATTTGTGATGATCACCGGTGAACAAAGCCGTGAAATGGTGCTCGGCGCCCTCGAATGCCAGCCCGACGACTACATTACCAAGCCTTATACGCAACAATCGCTCAAAGTTCGTTTAAATCGCGCGGTTGTGCGCCATCAGGCATTGCTTCATATCAAGAAGTCAATTTCTGACGGCGACTACCGCAAGGCCTTGGAATACTGCAACCAAATGCTAGCTGAAGGTACGCGCTACGCTACCGCCGTGCTCAAGATCAAAGGCCAATTGCACTTCCTGCTCAAGCAACTTAAAGAAGCGCAAAGTCTTTACGAAAGCGTACTCGGCAAAAAGCCGGTTGTCTGGGCCAAGCTGGGCATGGGCAAAACATTAATGGAAATGGGTAAACTGGATGGCGCAGAAGAAATGCTGCAATCGATTATCCAGGAAGATGACCGCTATATTGAAGCCCACGATATGCTGGCCGATGTGTACACAAAAAAGAAAGATTTTATTGGTGCCCAAAAAGCAACGGAAAACGCTACACGCATTTCACCAAAATCGGTGCAGCGCCACCGCAAGCTCGCTAAGTTAGCCGAGCACAATAACGACGATGATGCAGCGATAAAGTCCTATCAACAGTCGATCAAATGGGGCCTTAATTCAGTTCACGAGTCCGAGCAGGACTATTTTAATTATGCGCGCAAAGTCGCCAATGTGACTTCCGGCGATAACAGTGCGGAAAGTAAAACGCTGGTGAAGCAGGCGAATAACTTCCTCGATCGGGCGCGCAAACGCTACTCCAACAAAGAAGAAGTTGCCGTTCAGGCGCAAATGGTCGAAACCCAGCTTCATTTGGCGCAAGGCGACGAAAAGAAAGCGAAGAACTCGCTGGAGAAATCGCGGGAGATGTACTCAAACCTGGCTGCCCCCCCGGTCGAAGCCAGCCTGGAGTTTGCTCGCACCTTGCACGCAGCCGACGAAGAAAAAGAAGCGCGCGAGCTACTTAGCAACCTCGCTCTGCGCCACGAAGGCGACGAAGCGCTTATGCAGATCATCGACAGTATTACCAGTGAGCCGATTAGTGAAGGCGGCAAACTTGTCGCGACAAAACTTACCAAGGAGGGCATCAGTGCCTACGAAAGCAAAGATTTCGAAAACGCCATTACTGTATTTAACGAAGCGCTATCGACCTACCCGCGTCATGTCGGCCTAAACCTAAACCTTATCCAGGCGCTGGTAGCCACCACCGATCAACATGGTTTCAACGAAAAATACGAGACCATGATTCGGCGCAGCTTGCGCTCTGTCGGAAATATTGGCGAGGACCACAAACAGTACAAGCGCTACTCTTTCCTCCAAAAACAAATCACCAAACACTACCCCGACTTAGTCGCTTAACTGCACGCGCACCACAACAATAGAAGGTGCAATTAGGTACCACAGCGTTTAGCCCGTTAATGCAGCACCCGCTGAATCGTATCAATCGCGTCCATGTTATCCGAGACTATCTTTAATATGCCCTGATCGTCCACATCCTTCATTTGCGGCGGAAGCTTACGAAAAGACGGAATATTAGCTATCGGCGGGAGGCTGTTGTTTGGACTAAGTTTTTTAACAGTGCAATACAAACCCATATTAACTACATCCGTTGCAGAGAGCTGTTCGCTAACGGTATGCCGCCAACGCCCACAAAGCTTCAAGCTCTCAATAAAATGGTCGCCGACCTCCCATTTTTTCAGCAATATGGCCCCGAAGGCCTTGGCGTATTCACGACACAAACGAAAAAAGACTTTTTGATCTGGCTTGGATTCAAATTCAGCAAAGGCGCTTAACGTTGCGAGTGTTCCCACTTCGGTAAGCAATGATGTGAGTAAAATTTCTTCCGCCTGAAATTTTTGTGTTCTTGTAGCTAAGTACGCGGATGTTCCTGCCTTAAGCATCATCCGCTGCCAGATTTTTTGATAGAGTTGCTTCAAGTGAGCGCTGCGGATAACAAACAAACTTTTCACCGAGTACGCCATCGCCAACGATTGAATTTTCTCTCGACCTAGCACAGATATTGCTGCATCAAGAGATTTTGGCGGGTTGGCCTGAACATAGGTAGCGCTGCTGACATTCGCCATAACCAATGTCGAAAAAGCCGGGTCCTGACTACAGATTTGTGCAATATCCTGGCTGGATGAATCAGGGTTTGCCACCGAAGAACGGATTTTAAGTGTAACCGCAGGCAATGCTGGTAACTGCTCCGGGTCGAGCATTACTTTTTGAATTATTTTTTTATAAACAACGTAGGGTTCTTGTGTTTTGCTCATAAGCCCAAGTATAGGCTGATCGACTTTATTACTGGAAATTATGACAATAAAAAAAGGGGCCTTAAGGCCCCTTTTTCAATGGTTAAACAGAATTATCTATTCTTAATAACTTATTGTCTGCTCTTAGTAACTTTATCAATATCCAAGCCAACTGAAGCTAGCGCCTCTTTTAGACCAAGATAGCGTTTTTTCTCGTTCTGAGCGTAGCGTAACCAACTTCTGGCAAACTTAGCGTGCTTTTTAATTTTCGCCGCTTTTTCGAAGGACTCAATAGCTTTGGTATATTGTTTTTGCTCGAAATAAGCAATACCCATATTGATATGGACCTCGCCATCCATGCCGCGCTTAAAGTTGCCTTTCTTAAGTGCTTGCTTACCGGCTTCAATCGCTTTTTGAGGCTTTTGTAAATCCAGATAAACGCCCACAAGCTGACCGTAATAATTACCCGAGCTGGAGTTTTTGGAAGCTTCCTCTAGTACAGGAATCGCCTTTGTCGGCTCACGCGCATTTTGCCAAGCGATGGCGAGCGTCTCTAGGTTTTTTTCATTTTTCGGGATGATTTTGTCTTTCATCCCTTTTTCCAAAATCGATGCCGATCGGTAGGGCACTTCTTCTGCTAAGTAAAGGTAAGAGAGGTTAACAAGCTGCTTTTCTTTATTTAAAGCACCCATAAGATAGGCCGTGTCCATGGCATGGAGCTGATCAGTTTCTTTTTCGAGCAAACCGTACATGCTGCCAAGCTGAGCCCAATACGATTTTTTGGGGTAGTGACGAATCATCTTTTCCAAAATCGTGGTAGCCACTTTGTAATTTTCGCGCTCGATATACATGGAGCGCAGCAAGTTGTACCAACTTTCTTCGGCGACATTTCCCTTAGCCTCAACCATATCTACCGCTTTCTTAATATTGTCAAAAGCACATTTTTTACGATCATCCTGATAACAAATAACTGCGGTAAGCTGATAAATATTTGGCCCGATTGGATTGCCAGTTTCCGCTGCGAGCTTTTTCCAACGCTCCAAATATTGAATTGACTGCTCGTACTTTTCTAACTGGAAAGACAGTTGCGCAATATACATAAGACTTTGTAACTCAACGCCCACTGGAATTTCAGGCGACTGGGCAACAACCTTCTTATAAAAATCAACCGCTTCGTCGTAGTTTTCCAGTTGATAGGCTACGAACGCAAACATGTTGTATATCTGAGATTTCTCGTAGCCGTTACAGCTGTCAACGCACTTCTTCTCCATGGCCTTCAGCTCTTTATAAGCTGCTTTAAAATTTGGCTTTTTCCCAGGGTTCTTTTCCTGGTTCGGCGCTGCCAGCTCTGTGACTTTGCCAAGTCCTTTAAAGATTTTTTCGCCAATACCCGGCAAACGCCGCGTAACTTTTTTACCTTTATCCTGCGCAAAGACAGTCGCACCAAAATGGGCTGAAACAGAAAAGTCAGATGCACTTTTATCTAGTAACACAGGCGTCAGCAATATAGCGCCAACAACACCAACAGTGGAAACAACTGACTTTGCATAATTCAAACAAGTCTTCATAACTTTCTCCACTACTCCGCTAACTCATAGATAAACCGGTTGCGAACACCAGGTACTTCCACCGGCTGACCATCGACTACTTTAGGCTTGTACTTAAATTTCTCTGCCGCTTTTATCGATGCGCTTAAGAATACCTTTTGCGGGCAATCAGCCTCCTGGATATTCTTAGTTTCTCCGGTAGTTGTTACTGTATAGGAAACCGTGCAATAACCTTCGAGACCACGACTGAGCGCCCGAGAGGGGTACTTTGGATTTACTTTAACGATAGGCAGGTAATCACCATCTGAACTGAATCCACCAACACCGCCAATATCAACATTTACGCCGACTTTTGGTGCAATAGCGACCGAGTTATCGAGGTCTGGGCTTTCAAACTCAGGCTCAGGAACTTCAGGTGGTGGTTCATCTATTTCTTCTGGTTTATCCGGTTTGCTTGTATCAAATTCCTCATTCACCTCACGATCCGGCATGGCGATATCTGGAATTTTAAACTCTTCAACATCTTCGGGTTGTTCCATGTTACTTTTAATTAAGATAACCATGATCGATAACAAACCAAAGGTGACAACTACTGCCGGAACCAGAGACGATATCAGTCTTAGCATTTCATACGACCTCTATTGTGAATTTGCGGCCACTGTAATTTCAGCGACGCCAGCTTCTCTAGCCGCCTGTGCGACCTCGGTCATAGTCTTGATACTGGCGTCTTTATCGGCCTGTATTACGACTTTTCCTTTCGGCGTTTCCGCCAACAAGATTTCGATTTGCCGCTTAACCTGACGAGCATCCACCTCAGTTTTATTCACCCAGACTTTATCTTCATTACTAATTGCAACAAGAATGGGCGTTTTAACTTTTTCAACGGTCGTAGCGTCTGGCCGTACAACCTCAATGCCCGGTTCCTTAACAAAGGATGCAGTCACAATAAAGAAGATCAACATGATAAATACCACGTCGAGCATCGGAGTTAAGTCAATTGCTCCGGCTTCCTCTTCTGTAGCTTTACTTTTAGCCATGATATTTCTCTTGTAATAGACGAGTTAGGCTTGGAATCTAGTGATCCATCGTCAGGTGATCTTCGAGCAACTGGCTTTCGCGGCTGGCTATTTGGTTCACTAATGTAGAGCCAAACACACCCGATAACGCTGCAACCATACCCGCCATTGTTGGGATAGTTGCCAGCGAAACCCCCGATGCCATGGACTTAGCATCACCACCGCCAGTCAAAGACAACACATTAAACACTTGTATCATTCCAGACACAGTTCCCAGCAGTCCAAGCAGTGGACACACGGCAACGAGCGTGGCGATTAAATCCAGGTTCGTGTTAATTCTTTCATCCACCTCTGAAATCATTTTCCTGCGAATCTGTTGCGCATTCCAGGACTTGCGTTCCGCCCGAGACTCCCATTGATCCAGAGTATCAGTAACAATCCTGGTCAGAGCGCCCCGGTAAAACCAGATGCGCTCAAACAACAACGTCCACATCAAAAATGTCACGAAAGCAATGATCATCAACACGAGCCCACCCGACTGCAAAAATTGGAATACTTCATCCAACGCGTCGATTATGAACAACATAAGCGTGTCTCCTAATTAGCTCTCTGTATTATTCGCAATAATACCGGCAGACTGCTCTTCTAGGACATGAGTAATATGTCGCGCCTTACCACTTAAGAAGGTGTGCAGCAGAACAGTAGGAATCGCAACAATCAAACCCTTCACTGTTGTGATTAGAGCGCCAGAGATACCGCCAGCCATCACTTTTGGATCGCCTGCGCCATAAATGGTGATTTGCTGGAAAACAATGATCATACCGACAACCGTACCCAATAGACCAAGCAATGGTCCCACCATAGAAATAATCTTTAGCGTGGGTAGCATACTATCAATAGCAGGCTTTTCTTTTAGCACGGCTTCTTCGAGTTTAAGCTCGAGCGATTCCGTATCAATACCAGGATTATCTTGCGCAACTTTCAAGACACGCCCAAGCGGGTTGTTAGTATTCGCAGACTTCGATTTAAGCTGACGGTTGATTTTGCCGTTTAAGCCACTCAAGACCAAGAAACGCCACAGCGCGATCAACAAACCAATGAAAAACAGCGGCGTGAGGACATACATACCAACAAATTGACCTTGCTGCCAACGCTCAATCCAATTTGGTGTACCGATAAGTGCTTTGAGCAGCTGGCCGCCTAAAGGACCCGTAGGATCTACACCGACGCGGGTAAAACCTTCCGTTGCATTTTGAAGTTTGGCTGAAGTGTTATTTGACGGCTGGCGCGCCAATTCAGATATCGTGCCTGTTTTGGTGTTGTACTCCAGATATTTGCCATCAGAAACCAAGTTGTAATTACCAATACGCACAACTGTACGCTCAGTCTTGTTACCGGCAGGGTCTGCAACCGTAGCGCTAAAACTAGTTACTTTACCGGACTCAACGATTTCGGTAAGAAGTTCCGCCCAGAGTTTTTCCAACTCCGCTGTCGTGGGGAGCTTGGTTTCGCTGTTCATTTTGTCGATCAGCTCTTCCAAGAACTCTGTGCGTCCAGGGTATTGCGCGCTCACGATGGAGTTTTCAATATTTGAGCGCAAGTCACCCGCCGTTGATGTCATATGACCAAAGAGTTCATTAAGTGAGCCGAGACGCTCTTCACGCAACGCACGTTTTTGCTTGATAACTTCTTCAAGTTCCTTTGCTTTCGCTTCAAGCTGTACGGAAATTCTCTCTTCTGCCGTTTTGTCGCTCTGAGCCTTCTTCAATAGCGCAGCCTGTTGAGACTTTTGCTTTTTGAACTGAGCTTCACGTGCACGGTGTTCTTTGCTCTCACCGAACTTGGCATTTTTAACCTGCTGAAGCAGCTCATCCAAAGACGGCGCCTTGTCATTTTGAGCTGAAACGAAAGCCGAAAAAACCAAACAGACGACAGCTACCGAACCTGTAAATAAGGATTTTATTGTTCTCATCGTGCAGCCTCCGGAGCAAGAATTGGCAATTGCAACACATCATTAGATGCACGCTTATTTGCGATTTTTATCGCTTCACGAACGGGGTTGCGATATTGGCCAGCATCGAGCTCAACCCACGCACCTCTGCTCTGATCCCATGCACCTGTCAGCTTGGTATCACGCGTTTGGTAAAGTAACGCAACACGACCAACAGCGAGGATATCAACTTCACGCTCTTGCCCACCCACTTCCAAGGTGTCGGTATAAGTATCTAATTTGCGGCCGCGTTCACTTTCAATCGAGTATAACTCGAGCACCTGGCGAAATTTTTCAGCAATTGAAAAATCTGCACGCTCCATGTTGTCGCTTACCCTAGCAATTTGCTCGCGGCGGTCGTCCAATTTTGCGGGAATATCGGCTTCGACAAATTGCTCAAGCGCGCCGAGCATTTTTGTTGCAAGAGGTGGCACCTGGCGTTGAAGGACAGTGATATTATCAATCGATTCATCAAGCTCTCTGATTTTGAGCTGTTGATTTTCGATTTGCTTTCTGACCTGGGCATTGTAGACGCGCAGACCTTCGACTTCTTTGGTGATAGTTTTATATTTAACCACCAAACCTGCCGACTCTTCAGCGAGCTTATCGATGCGTCGCTGAGACTGCTGCGCCGCAGCTGTTTTGGACTGACCTACGGCCAGTATTTGATCAAGTGTTTCATCTGCTTGGACAGCACTGCCAAACAATACGCCTGCAGATAGTGCTGTGGTAAGAAACACAGCTTTTACTCGCTGATGCTTGTTCATATTCCCCCCAACCTGGGTACTGAGACAAAAGAGAACTTTCCAAATATTGGAACTTATTAAAGTTAAGAACATAGGACAGAAATTAGAAAAATGCCTACATTTCTAATGTAAGAATGGAGAATTTTAATAAGAGCGCTTTACAACATTCAATCGATTACTGAGAAGCAAAAAAATACCGGCTTAAAACATAACAATTAGTAACACTGTGCGCGACAGATCTACCATGCAGTAACACCCTTGGTAACATACGTTCAGAAATCAGTCATCGCCTTTTTTTTCGTATTCGACGAAGGAATAAGCCAAAGATTCCGGCGTTTCTGGAGCAAAATATTGTCGATTAGATTCTGTCCAAATGTCGCGAGAAATCTCAGGAAAAAACGCGTCACCAACGACAGCGGTGTGGACTTCGGTTACATAAAGATTGGACGCGCGATCAATTAATTGTGCGTATATTTTTGCTCCACCAACAATCATAATCTCGTCGACGCCCATTAATTTTGCTTCGCGCTGAGCAAGCTCAACAGCATCATCAAGTTCATGCGCAACAATTAGCGACTCATGCCCCACCCAACGTGAATCGCGTGTTAAAACAATGGTTTTGCGACCAGGCAATGGGCGGCCAATCGATTCATATGTAAGGCGCCCCATCACAAGCGGGTGCCCCATGGTCAAGGCCTTAAAATGCTTTAGATCCTGCGGTAAGTGCCAGGGTAATTTATTGTCGACACCGATGGCGCGATTTTCAGCCATCGCGACGATAATACTAATATGCACATTCATATTTTATACGGAAATTGGCGCCGAAATCCTCGGATGTGACTGATAATTCAGCAGGGTAAAATCGTCGTAACTAAAACCAAAAATATCATTGACCTCCGGATTTATTTGCATTGTCGGCGAGGGGTAAGGCGTGCGCGCAAGCTGTTCTTCAACCTGATCCAAATGATTTAAATATAGGTGTGCATCACCAAAGCTATGCACAAAATCGCCGAGCGCCAAGCCCGTCACCTGCGCGATCATCATTGTGAGCAAAGCATAGGAGGCAATATTAAACGGAACCCCGAGAAAAACATCGGCGCTGCGCTGATACAGCTGACACGATAATTTCCCATCAAGGACATAAAATTGAAACAATGTATGGCAGGGAGGCAGTGCCATGCGGCCGTTTTTAACATTTTCCTGCGGCGCAATAGTTTCATCGGGAAGCAACGCAGGATTCCAGGCAGAAACAATTAATCGACGCGAATGCGGGGTATTTTTTATTTGTTCGATCACCCGTGCTATTTGGTCGACGGTACCTCCATCATTTTTTTCCCAAGACCGCCATTGCACCCCATAAATGGGACCGAGTTCGCCTGTTTCAGTCGCCCATTCATCCCAAATCGTGACGCCGTTGTCGTTGAGATACCGGGTATTCGAATCGCCATTTAAAAACCATAACAATTCGTAAATAATCGACTTCAAATGACATTTTTTAGTCGTTACCAGCGGAAAACCTTCCGCCAGATCGAAGCGCATCTGATAACCAAAAACACTGATAGTACCAGTACCGGTTCTATCTGATTTTTGTATGCCGTTGTCGCGCACGTGGCGCATAAGATCGAGATATTGTTTCAAGAATATTCCTTAAGGCCGGTTAATACTAAACGTTATCGCGCGTTTTTTTAACATAGGCGCCGATAAAAAACATCAAGCCGATAACAATCATCGGCGCAGATAATAATTGCCCGCGCGTCATCCAATCAAATAAGTCAAACTGTATATGGGCATCGGGCTCGCGTACAAATTCAACGCTGAAACGGAACACGCCGTAACCGATCAAAAACAGCGAGCACACAGCACCTGTGGGGCGCGGTTTGCGCGAGTAGAGATAGAGGATAATGAACAAAACAATGCCTTCCAAAAATGCCTCATAAAGTTGAGACGGGTGGCGGACCAAATCTTCTGCATCAGCAGGGAACTTGATGCCCCACCACGCCGTGGTTTCTCTGCCCCACAATTCCTGGCCAATAAAGTTTCCTATACGACCGAAAAACAGCCCTATTGGCACGAGTGGCGCAACATAATCCATGACCCGTAGAAAAGGCTGGTTAATTCTGACGGCAAATAATGCCATCGCAGCAATAACACCCAGAAGCCCGCCATGAAAGCTCATACCGCCGTCCCAGATGCGAAACAGCCATATTGGGTCTTCCATAAACTGATTAAAGTTATAGAAGAATACATAGCCAACTCTGCCGCCCAGCACAACGCCCAGCGCACCATAAAATATAAGGTCTTCAACCTGTTTAGCATTGACCGGCGACCACGATTGACGCGATCGGTAAACACCGAAGGCCCAGGCTCCCGCAAACCCAAACAGGTACATAATCCCGTACCAATGCACGTTTAATGGACCGATAGACAGCGCAACGGGGTCTATCTCGGGATAGCTGAACATAGAAAATTCTCCAGAAACAGTAATAACATCTGACGCTAAGGTATGGACAGAGTGTGAACAGTTAATTAATTTGGCAGGCCTGCCTCGGAATCAAAACGCATTACCCGACTTAAACCAGCGCGTTTGAACGCGCTTTCCAAACGCCTATTTACAGAATCTGCATCGGATAGCGTCATCACATCTTTGAGCAAATGATGCACCTGCTCTGAACTCACGGCGCGAAGCACAGACTTTACCTTCAACAAATTGGTCGCGTTCATCGACAGCGAATTATACCCCATGGCGACCAACAACATCGCCGCTGCCGGATCTCCGGCAAGCTCACCACAAATACTTACAGGCACATTTTCACTGCGCGCGTCTTTGGCAATAGTGACGAGCGCCTTGAGCACTGCGGGATGGAGCGAGTGATATAAATCAGCGACACGCGGGTTGTTGCGATCCACTGCGAGCAAATACTGCGTAAGGTCATTGCTGCCGACCGAGAGAAAATCGACACGCTCAGCAAAATCTTTTACCTGGTAAACCGCCGCGGGAACTTCAATCATCACACCAACAGGCGGCATTTTGACTTTATAGCTCTCCTCCAACAACTCGTCATAGGCGCGGTAAATAAGCATTAGAGCCACTTCAAGCTCGGGGACATTGCTCACCATCGGCAGCATAATGCGCAGGTTATTTAAACCCTCGCTCGCTTTTAACATCGCGCGTACCTGGCTCAAAAAAATCTCAGGATGATCGAGCGTAACGCGTATGCCGCGCCAACCCAAAAACGGATTGTCTTCTGAGATCGGAAAATACGGCAGCGCTTTGTCCCCGCCTATATCGAGTGTGCGCATGGTTACCGGACGGGGCGCAAAAGCCTCCAACTGTTGGCGGTACACCTGACGCTGCTCCTCCTCACTCGGGAAGCGATCGCGCAACATAAACGGTATCTCAGTGCGGTAAAGACCCACCCCCTCGGCACCTCGCTCAATTGAAAGCATCGCATCTGCGACCAGGCCGGTGTTTACCCACAGCTCCACACGCTGACGATCAACGGTTTCACACGGCAGGTCTTTAATTGACTCCAGACTCGCGACGAGCTGCTTGTCTTCATTGAGTATCTCTTGGTAGTGCGAGCGCACCCGTTCGCTTGGATCACTGTATACCGCACCGCGATAGCCATCGACCACCAAGGTGTGACCTTCTAAATGCGTAAACGGTAGATCCACCGCGCCCATTACGGTTGGTATCCCAAGCGAGCGTGCCAGAATGGCAATATGCGAGTTACTCGAACCACGCAACGAGACGATACCTGCAAGCTTGTCGACTGGCACTTCTCCAAGATTGGACGCAGTGAGCTCCTCGCCAGCGAGAATGGTCCGCTCAGGGTAATCGCGCTCTGCGAGTGAGGAGCTCTGCTGCAAATAGGCGAGCACGCGGCTGCCCAAATCGCGCACATCGGACGCCCGCTCGCGCAGATACGCGTCTTCCATGCGCGAAAATACCGCCACGTGCTCCAAAATCACCTGGCTCCACGCATATTGTGCGCTGAACCCTGAGCGAATTTTGTCCGCAACCTCGCCGCCCAGCGATGCATCATCAAGCATGCCGAGATAAGCGTCGAACAAAATCCGCTCTTCCTTATTAAGATGCGTCTCGAGCTTCTCGGTAAGCTTGGTAATATCGTGTTTTACCGCATCCAGGCTCTCACTTAGAAACTGAAGCTCTTGATCGATATCCCTGACCCGCTGCACCGGTACAGCATTTAAATCGGCCAGCGGCGAAACCACTACACATTGGCCGATAGCGACACCGGGGGCGCCCGCAACGCCGAGAAACCGTGCATCAGCGCGCTGACCAATATCCGCCAGACCACCCGTCGCTTCCGCATGCGCAATGACACCCGCGAGTTGCGCAGACATGGTGACCAGAAAAGCTTCTTCCGCTTCGTCAAAACGACGTTTCGTCTCCTGCTGAACAACCAGAACACCGAGCACTTGCCGGTTGTGAACAATCGGCACACCTAGAAAGGAGTTAAAAAGCTCTTCACCTGTTTCCGGGAAATACTGATATTTGGGGTGCGACGCAGCGTCGTCGAGATTGAGGGGTTCTTCACGGCTGGCAACCACGCCGACCAAACCCTGGCTTTTTGCCATAGCGACTTTACCAATGGACTCTGCACGCAGCCCCTCAGTCGCCATAAGCACATATTCTTGTTGGTCGTTACGCAGATATACTGAGCACACTTCAGTGTTCATTGATGACCGAACCCGGGCCACAATGATATTGAGAACATCTCCAAGACTGGCAGCAGCATTGACTTCTTGGACAATGCGGCGCAACGATTCAAGCATTAACTTTTCCCGGCAGCGCGAACTGCTCGTTCTTTCATATCGCCGAAATGACTCTGATAAATCGGGCTAAGTTCTTTTAAGGCCTTTCTATAGACCTCGCGCTTAAACGCAACCACTTTCGAAATAGGGTACCAATAGCTCACCCAGTCCCAGGTATCAAATTCGGGTTTCCTAGTGGCGTTTAGATCAATATGGCTTTCTTCGGCGGTCATTTTTAGCAAAAACCACTTTTGCTTTTGACCAATGCACTGGGGCTCTTTGTGGCGAACCAGTTTTTTGGGAAGGCGATAGCGCAGCCAGCCACGCGTCACTCCCAGCATATCCACATCCGCTGTTGAAAGCCCCACTTCTTCCATAAGCTCTCTAAACAGCGCGCCTTCGGGAGCTTCGTTGGTATCTATGCCACCCTGGGGAAATTGCCACGCATCTTGACCGCCAATACGGCGCGTCCAAAGCAGACCGCCCTGCTGGTTCGCTAATATGATGCCCACATTCGGGCGAAAACCATCAGCGTCAACCACGCAAACCTCGCTCTTTTTATTGTTACAATAACGCCACTATTGTTTCACAAAAACCTAAACAGCATCAATTTTGATTCCAATCCACACTAAACAGCGCCCAGAGGTTGAATTTGAGCCTAGCGATCTTCGATTTAGATAACACTTTAATAGCCGGCGACAGCGATCACCTCTGGGGTGAATTTCTCGTCGAAAAAGCGCTTGTCGATACAGATAAGTTCAAACAGACTAACGATGCGTTTTTTCAAGACTACCGTCGAGGCGAGTTCAATATACACGCATATCTTCGCTTTGCACTCAAAGCGCTCGCGCAATTCGATCCAGACACATTAGCGCAGCTTCACCAGGAATTTATGCAACTCAAAATTGCTCCGTTAATGCTCGACAAAGCCCACGCATTAATATACGAACACCGGGTTGCCGGAGACACACTTATCGTTATCACGGCAACCAATCGCTTTGTGACCCAGCCGATAGTAAAGCTACTGGGAATTGATAATCTGCTCGCCAGCGAAGGTGAGTTACGGGGTGGGCGCTATACTGGAGAGCCGATAGGCACACCCTGCTTTGCCGAAGGTAAAGTGACACGACTGCAACAGTGGTTAGCCGAAACCGGGCACAGCCTGAAAAACGCTTTTTTTTACAGCGACTCCCACAACGATTTACCGCTGCTGCGCATAGTAGACAACCCTGTAGCTGTCGACCCCGACGCCAAATTAGAAGACGCTGCCAGAGCTGCCAGCTGGCCGATAATTAGTCTGCGTTAAACTGAGCTACATCAACCGAGGAGAAAACGATGCCGCATGCGCTATCGAAGCTTTTTTTGCTTTTTTTGTTCGGATGTATTTTCAATTTAATCGGGTGTGAAAAAAAACCGGCAAGTCAGGCAGACACCTCACAAGGTAATGATGTGAGCGCTTTTGATATTGATGTAAAAAGCGCGTCCAACGAAATGTGGCGCAAAATAAATAGCGATGTTAGCGCAGCGACCGAGCAAATTCTCACGCTGCAAACCAGCATCGATAATTTGCTTGCAACCCCGTCGAGAGAAAGCCTCGACGCAGCTCAGGTGCAATGGCGATTAAGCGAACGCGCCATCTTTTCACTGACGCTCCTCATGGCAATTATTGAATCCGAGACAACCTTACTGGAACTCGACTTCGATATACGCTTTCGCCTTAGCGCCAACCCCATTCAACCAGGCTATCTCGATCGCTTTGGCCCCTACCCATTTTCCGGGCTTGTGTACGATATCGGTGTGCCACTTAATGCAGGCAATTTAGTTGCTCAACACGGGCTTACCGACTCGGAGGAAGCAGTCCTTGGCATCTATACCATCGAATTTATGTTATTCGGCGAACACGGTTCGCGCGCTGCAGCTGATTACGCCGGACATACCGCGCTTAGCAACGAACATATCGAACAAGGCCTGCAGTCCACCAAAGAAATTCCCGCCAATCGGCGCCGTCAACTGTTGGAGCTTCAGGTAAAACAACTCGTACAAGATATTGAACACGTCAATGACATCCTCGACACAAACTCAGCAGACGCTTTGCCTATCGCCTGGCAAAGCTTAAGCCCGCAAACACAACTGCATGCAGTGAGACACAGCGTAAACGCAATACTTACACAAGCACTGGTCGATATTGTTCAACTGCAAACGCATATTGTTAAAAAAACGGGGGCAGAACTCGCAGCGACACCCGACACACCTGACAAATTCCAAGACGCCTACCGCGTGACCGGCAGGCTCAACTCAATCGCAGCCGGGCTAAGTTATTATTCCGACGTAGAACGCAACGCAATCGAGAATGCATTGAACGAAACAGCCCGAACTCTCGCTCCGGAAAACCTTGCCGGCCAAACCCCAGAAAACAATCAAAGCGCACTGCAACAAGTGTATGAGTCCTTAAAACAGCTGATATAAGTACTGGTTCACAATTGTATAAACTTGCCGGACGAGCGCTCTGGACTAGACTAAAAGTGTCTTAGTTTCGTTTGAGAAAACATGCCGGCCGAACTGACCCAAGAGCAAATTAAATCCATCCTGCAGGGGATATCTATTCCTCCCCAACCGCAGGTCATGGTCGATTTGCAAATGGAGCAATTGCAGCCCGATTGCGATATCTCGGCTATTGCTGCGCTGATCAGCCAGGATGTCGGACTATCTGGAAGCATATTAAAAACCGTTAATTCACCCTACTTCAAGCTGAGCAATACAATCACATCCATTCAACAGGCGGTTAATTTGCTGGGGGTGGAATCCGTTGTAAATTTAGTGAATGCACATTCCATTCGCGGCGCGCTGTCTGACGACGATATTATTGCGATGGGCCGCTTTTGGGACAACGCGATGGAAATTGCCATGGCGGCAGCGGCAATCGCCAAACAAATTGGCTACCCTCATCCAGACGATGCGTATACGTTAGGGCTTTTTCACAATGCGGGTGTGCCACTGCTACTATCGCGTTTAAAACATTATCCCGACGTTATTAAAAAAGCCTATGCGAGTGACTACCGACGCATTACTGAAACTGAAAACGAATTAATCTCAACCAATCACGCGGTTGTTGGTTATTACATTGCAAAATCGTGGAACCTACCTAAATACCTGTGCGAAGCTATCCATGAGCACCACCATGTGCAAAAAGCGCTATCCGATGAAAACGGAGATGGCAAGAAAAAAACCCTGCTCGCGATTTTAAAAATGTCTGAGCATTGCTGCGGCACGCATCGCGCGCTTGCACAGACAAACGAAGATCATGAGTGGAATGCAATTAGCGAGACTGTTTTAATTTATGTCGGCTTGACCGAGTATGAATTTAGCGCGCTGAAAGAACAAATTCACGAATTAGGTCTCGGCAATACCGACTATTACAGCTAATGGCTTCGTAGCGAAAAAAATTTTATTCTTCAATTAACGCTTTGTAGGCTTCTGCATCCAACGCATTATCCAGTTCATTTAAATCACTTGGCGTAACTTTAAAAAACCAGCCGTCATCATAAGGCGAACTGTTAACGGTTTCCGGCGCATCCTCCAATGCTTCATTAATCGCGACGACCTCACCAGAAATAGGCGAAAAAATATCGGATGCGGCTTTTACGGATTCCACCACGCCCGCTTCCTGGCTCGCGTTTACTTCGCTGCCGACATCCGGCAACTCCACATAAACAACATCACCTAAAGCCTCTTGAGCATGATCTGTAATACCCACAGTCACGCTGCCGTCTGACTCAACGCGTGCCCACTCGTGGCTTGAAAGATAACGCAGCTCGTCGCGCAATTCACTCATAACGTATACCTATTTATAGCTTTCAATTAATTCCAAAGTTTAAAATACTTTTTGTCCATTGCGAACAAAACACGGCTTAACGATGGCGACGTCGACCTCACGCCCGCGAATAACGGCCTGGCACTGATTTGCGAAGCTCATCGGCACACGCGCTAAAGCAATAGACGTTCCCAGCGTTGGCGAAAAAGACCCGCTTGTAATTACGCCTTTTTCGTTACAGCTTTTTGCAACCAGCGCCTGCCCATCGCGCAAGACACCTTTACCCTTAATCACTAAACCAACCAACTTGGCCGGCAATCCTGCGTCACGCTGCTCGCGTAAAGCAGCACGGCCGACAAAATCGCGCGCCTCGGGTTCCCAGGCGATGGTCCAGGCCATATTTGCCAGCAGCGGCGACGTGCTTTCGTCCATCTCATGGCCGTAGAGATTCATACCCGCTTCGAGTCGCAAGGTATCGCGCGAACCTAAGCCGCATGGGTGAACACCGGCAGCAACCAGCGAACGCGCGAATGTCTCAACCGCTTTATTGGGCAACATAATTTCGTAGCCGTCCTCACCGGTATAACCTGTGCGCGCAACGAACCAGGCATCCATACCAGTCCCCACAGATACGCCTGAAAAAACCTTAAGTGCCTGCAATTCCGACACAGCATCCAATAGACGATCAACGATAGCGCGCGCCTCGGGTCCCTGCACCGCGAGCATCGCATAATCGTCGCGCTCGCGAATAGTCACTTGAAAGTCTTCAACCTGCTTTTGCATCCACGCCAGATCTTTTTCACGCGTTGCGCAGTTAACCACCAGGCGATAACCCGATGCCATTTGATAGACAATCAGATCATCAATCACACCACCCGCTTCGTTTAACATCGCGGTATAAAGTGCCTTGCCGTTTGCTTGCAGCTTGGCAACGTCATTCGCCAGCAAATACTGTAAATAGGTTTTAGCGTCTTCACCGGAAATATCGACAATGGTCATATGCGATACATCGAAAACACCCGCATGGCTGCGCACAGCGTGGTGCTCTTCCATCTGCGAGCCATAGTGCAGAGGCATGTTCCAGCCACCAAAATCGACCAGCTTAGCGCCCAATTCGAGATGCAGTGAGGTCAACGGTGTTTCTTTAAGCATGCAGTGCTCCATGCGAGGATGTGCGTTCGGACGCGCATTGTAACGAAAGCGATTGACTGAGCAAACGCAACAATAGCATCGCAGAGAAACACCCATGATAATAGCGGACCTTTTTTAAACGGAGCCACGCTTTGAATTTTGCATCGACACTGCTCGACTGGTACGACGAACACGGCCGTAAGCACCTGCCCTGGCAAAACCCGCGCAGCCCCTACCGCGTGTGGATATCCGAAATCATGCTGCAGCAAACCCAGGTCGATACGGTTATTCCATACTTTCAGCGCTTTATTGAACGCTTTCCAGATGTACACACCCTGGCCCAGGCCGATATCGACGCGGTATTGCACCTGTGGACCGGGCTCGGCTACTACGCACGTGCCCGCAACCTGCATAGATGCGCCCAAGCCATTGTCGATACCCACGCCGGTGAACTGCCCAACGACCTCGAAGCACTCAAGGCCCTACCGGGTATTGGCCCATCAACCGCCGCAGCTATCTGTAGCCTAGCTTTTAACAAAGCTACCGCAATACTTGACGGAAACGTGAAGCGAGTACTTACTCGCCTACATGCAATTGAAGGCTGGCCAGGCAAACCCGCCGTCGAAAGCGCGCTCTGGCAAATTGCACAGGAACATATGCCGAAGCAACGCTGCAGCGACTATACCCAAGCCATCATGGATCTCGGCGCCACACTATGCACGCGCGCCAAACCAACGTGCATGCATTGCCCGACGCAAAGCATGTGCAAGGCCTTTGCCCAAGGTGAGCAAACGCGCTACCCCGAGAAAAAGCCCAAAAAAACCAACCCGGTAAAACACTGCCAAATGTTAGTCATTCGCAACACCAACGACGAAGTACTGCTCTACCAACGCCCGCAAACAGGCATTTGGGGTGGCCTATGGAGCCTGCCGGAAATCCCCGTGGAAGATGATCCCGTCGATTACGCCGAAACTACCTTTGGCCCGGTGCACAAATCCAACACCACCGAGCACATCAAACATGTGTTTTCCCACTACACCCTCATGATCCAGCCGGTAGAGATCTGGCTGCACGACAAACACACAAAAATCATGGAGAACACAGGCCAGCTTTGGTATAACCCCCACTTCCCACAAGAACTCGGGCTCGCTGCGCCCGTAAAAAAACTCCTGCACGGATAGGTCTACCGCATGAGCAGAACCGTCGTTTGCCGTAAATACAAGCAAGAACTCCCCGGCCTTAATGTACCACCGCTACCCGGCCCCAAGGGACAAGACATCTTTGAAAACGTCTCCGCACAAGCCTGGCAGGAATGGCTGAGCCATCAAACCATGCT
Source organism: Cellvibrionaceae bacterium (assembly GCA_028281575.1). Lineage (GTDB taxonomy): Bacteria > Pseudomonadota > Gammaproteobacteria > Pseudomonadales > Cellvibrionaceae > Agaribacterium. The sequence continues at coordinate 342 of JANQJP010000030.1, read as the reverse complement.
CATCAATGAAAAACAGCTCAACCTGATGGATATGACCGCACGCAGCTACCTCACCGAGCAAATGGAACGCTTTTTAAGCGGTGAGTCCGTTGACGAAGCCGAGGGCTATGTGCCACCGGAGCCAGAATAAGCTTAGGCTTGACTCCCAGTGCGCTTGCAGGTTTAATACGCGCCTCTTTTTCCTAGCCCAGATAGCTCAGTCGGTAGAGCAGGGGATTGAAAATCCCCGTGTCGGTGGTTCGATTCCGCCTCTGGGCACCATTCAGTGATAGCAACACTTTTTAGATTTTACTTATTGGGTTTTACCCACCTTGGTCCCCGCGATCTCGAACCTTGGTTCGA